>CANFGT010000019.1 GCA_947446815.1 Acidimicrobiaceae bacterium | reverse complement strand
TCCCAAGGAACTCTCATGCCCGCGATCACCACGAACGATCTGAAGAACGGAATCACCCTCGAGCTCGACAACGGGCTCTTTACGGTCGTTGAATTCCAGCACGTGAAGCCAGGCAAGGGTGGAGCTTTCGTGCGCACCAAGTTGCGCAATCTTCGTAACGGAAATGTCTTTGACAAGACCTTCAATGCTGGTATCCGCGTGGAGCAGGCAATCCTTGACAAGCGCGATATGCAGTTCTTGTACAAGGACGGAAGTGACTTTGTTTTCATGGACACCGCGTCGTATGACCAGACAAATATTTCGCCTGATGCATTGGGCGATGCCGCTGACTACCTCATTGAGCAAGCAATGGCGATCATCGCGTATCACAACGACGAGATTGTCACGGTGGAAATTCCCGCCTCTGTAGAGCTCGTGATTGCTGACACTGAACCAGGTGTGCAGGGTGACCGCGTTTCTGGGGCAAAGAAGCCAGCCACTTTGGAAACCGGAAAAGTGATTCAAGTTCCGCTTTTCGTCAATGTTGGCGACAAAGTCAAGGTTGACACTCGCTCTGGCGATTACGTCACGCGCGTCTAATGACGGGTGACGCGGATTCCGTCCGCCCAAATGACGAACGGACTGATGCGCGCGAGCAGGCTGTCATTCTTCTCTATGAGGCAGAGCAGCGATCCACTTCAGCAATTGAGTTGATGGCCGAACGCGGTGTTGCCTCTGAAGATCTCGCTCGGACGCTGCTTGAAGGTGTCGAGAACGCTCGCGAGGCAATCGATGCTTCCATCATGTCGAATGCTCGTGGATGGGCGCTCGATCGCATGCCAGCTCTTGACCGCGCAATCTTGCGACTTGCTATTTTCGAATTAATGTCCCGCCCCGAGGTTCCCCTTGCAGTGGTGATTGATGAGGCTGTTGAACTTGCAAAGCGATTTTCAACAGACGATTCAGGTCGTTTTGTGAATGGTGTACTCGCTGCGGTGGCTAAACAGACGCGCCCATCTGGGCAATGATTGTTCGGTGACCACAGGACACAAACGCTTCACCTTCCTTGCATTGCAAGTCCGACTGAAGACAGTTTCTCCGTGGGGATGGGCTGTGCTCGTGATGTGCATTGCGCATGCCACCTGGATGTCTTGGATTGCCATTGATCTGCACAACGGACTAGGAACATTTTCCTACGACGTTGGTTTGTACGACCAAGGCGTATGGCTGATGTCGCGAGGTCACGCACCATTTGTCACTTTGATGGGACGTAACTTGCTGGGCGATCACGCTTCGCTCATTCTTGTGCTGTTGATTCCGCTGTACTGGATTGTTCCGAGCACCATTACTTTGCTGGTCGTGCAAGCAATTGTTGTTGCTGGCGGTGCAATTCCTATGTACTTGCTCGCGCAACGAATATTGGGCAATAGGGCGATGGCATTCTGTGCAGCCTTTTTGTGGCTGGCAAACCCAGCGCTGAATGGCGGAGCAATGGAGAATTTCCACCCCGACTCCTTCTTGGCGCTCTTCATTCCACTTGTTCTTTTTGCTGCCTTCTCTCGGAAGTGGAAATTGTTTGCAGTGGCAGTCTTGCTGTCGTTGTTAGTAAAGGAGGACGTTCTCCTTCTGATGGTTCCGTTGGGTCTGTATGTGGCGTGGCGTTTTGATCGACGGAAAGGATTGCTGACTGCTCTTGCGTCGGTGGTGGTCACTGCTCTGGGGATGTTTGTGATGATGAAACATCTCATCGGTGTGCCCACCCGCAATGCTTGGCGTATTCCGTATGGCGGACCCATGGGGTTCATGAAGGAACTTGTAACGAATCCTCTCGGTGTTGGTCGATACCTCTTGTCTGAAGGCCGCGCAAAGTATCTCTTTCAGATGGCAGTGCCATTTGGAGGGTTATTTCTTGCATCTCCGTGGATTGCAGCGATTGCTCTACCGGTTATCGCATCCAATATCGCCAGCACCTTTTGGTATCAGCACAACATTCAATACCACTATTCGATCATTGCGATTGCGCCACTTCTCGTTGCCACTCTCTTTGCTATCTCGTCCCTCGGACCAAAGTGGGGCAGAGTAGCGATGGCCACCGTGGTGTCGTGCACGTTGGCGACATTCCTGTTGTGGGGCATTCATCCCTTGGCCATGCATCCACGCCAATCGCTCACTGCTGGATCGCCCTTTGCACAAGCAGGCCTTGAAATCATCAAGGAGATTCCTTCAGGTGCGGTGGTGTCTGCGTATGACCCACTAACGACGCATTTGGGGCATCGACAGCAGATCTATTTTTTCCCGAATCCTTTTAAGGCCCTGTATTACGGCGTCGACGATTCTTTGGAAGGAAAGCCCTTGCCGGAAGCATCGGAGGTGGAATACGTGGTTCTACCCCGCGCGTTGGGAGAGGAACTTCTGTGGGATTGGTCCGAAGTCAGCAATCAATTCTCTGAAATTGACAGCAATCAGTATTGGCAACTCTTCCGCCGGGTCAAGCCTTAGACAAGACCCCGCGGCTTGTGTATAGTTGGGAATACCGTAAAACGAGTCCTGTGAGGCTCGAACGGAAGGAATACATGCTTCGAATTTTCTCCATGCACGCACGCCCCTCGCGAGGGGCGTTTTTCATGTCCAACATTCATCTACTCGTTCAACAGTGAGCATCGCAGCTGTCCCCGGAACTGAGATTCTTGGCGCCGACGATGTGTCGCGCGCGATCACTCGCATTTCCCACGAGATCGTGGAACGCAACTCTGATCTTTCCCAAATCGTCATTGTGGGGATGCAGACCGGCGGTGTTTGGATTGCTCAACGTCTTCGTGACGCTGTGAACAAGATCTCAAATGTGAATATTCCATTGGGTGCTGTCGACATCTCCATGTATCGCGATGACTTCAGTCTTCGCCCTGTTGTTCTCTCTGCCCCGACTGATATTCCTGTCGATCTCACCGGTCGCACGGTTGTTCTGGTGGACGACGTCCTTTTTACGGGTCGCACAGTGCGTGCTGCCTTAGAGGCTCTCAACGACCACGGTCGTCCACGTGCTGTACAACTTGCTGTCATGGTGGACAGAGGGCACCGCGAATTGCCCATTCGACCAGATTATGTGGGCAAAAATATTCCAACTCATATGTCCGATGAAGTCTCGGTTGGGCCAGATGGCGTGATTGTTGCGGCGGTCGTGCAATGAAACATCTTTTGTCGACCCATGATCTCAGTGTTGACGAAATTGTGGGCATTCTTGATGTTGCTGACCATATGGCAGAGATCAATACACGTGCATTGCCGAAGGTTCCAGCACTCCGTGGAAAAACAATTGCCAGTGTCTTTTTCGAGGATTCAACGCGCACACGACTGAGTTTCGAAACTGCCGCAAAGCGTCTCTCGGCCGATGTGATGACATTTATGGCGTCAAGTTCAAGCTTGAATAAGGGCGAAAGTTTGCGTGACACGATTGAAACATTGTCTGCAATGGGAATTGACGCCTTAGTCATTCGTCATAAGTCGAGTGGTGTCCCACAAACAATTACTCAATGGACTGATGCGGCAGTGATTAACGCAGGCGATGGTTGGCATCAACACCCCACGCAGGGCTTGCTAGACGCCTACACCGTGACGCGAGAATTCGGCACGAAGGACTCGCTGCAGGGTCGTTCGATTGCGATCGTTGGAGACATCAAGCATTCTCGTGTTGCCCGGAGCAACATTGATATTTTCCGTCGACTTGGCGCACACGTGGTGGTCGTGGCGCCTCCAGCTTTGTTACCTAGCAATGTCGAGTCATGGGGTGTCGAAGTTCGCTCAACTATTGACGACGTTGTTGGCGACGTGGATGTGCTCTATATGTTGCGCATGCAACTCGAGCGCATGGACTCTGCAATCGTTCCAAGCTTGCCTGAGTATTGCGCAACGTATTCACTCACTCCGGAACGTGCAGCACAAATGGGCAAAGGTTCACTGCTGATGCACCCTGGTCCTATCAACCGTGGCGTCGAACTTATTGTTGACCCTGCAGATGTCCCTGGTTCTTGCATATTGGCGCAAGTAAAGAATGGCGTATCTGTCCGGATGGCCATTTTGTTCTCCTTGCTCGGTAGTGGAGCAACCTCAGTCTTGCAACAAGGAGCAGAATCGTGAACGCGCCTTTCGTGATTAAGGGTGCAACCATCGTTAATCCTGATGCAATGTTTGTCGCAGACGTCGCTATTTCGAATGGCATTATCACGGCGGTGGGTGAGGCCCTAGAAGCAGACTTGGTTCTGGACGGAACAGGCTGTTATCTCTCTTCAGGGTTTGTTGACCTGCATACCCATTTGCGCGAGCCGGGCAAGGAAGAAGCTGAGACAATCGAATCAGGTAGTCGCGCCGCCGCTTTGGGTGGATACACCGCAGTGGTTGCGATGCCAAACACTGATCCTGCGCAGGACAATGTTGCGACAGTCCGATTTGTTCGCGATCAAGGAGTGAAGGCGGGGCTCTGCGAGGTAGTTCCAAGCGGATGTATCACCATCGGTCGCCTTGGGAAACAGATGGTTCCTTATGCACGTCTTGCTGAAGAAGGCGTCACGCTGTTCACCGACGACGGAACGGGCGTACAAGATGCACTTCTCATGCAGCGTGCGCTTGCAATAGCCGCACAATTGGGTGTCACGATGGCGCAACATTGCGAAGTTGCTTCAATGACTAAAGGTGCTGTTATGCACGACGGCGAATGTTGTTCAAGCATGGGCGTTCCCGGCTGGCCGTCAGAAGCAGAAGAAAAAATGGTGCAGCGCGACATCGGACTAGTTCGGTCAACTGGTGCCAAAATGCATTTCCTGCATCTGTCAACAGCAGGAAGTGTTTCGCTTGTTCGTGCAGCGAAGGCAGAAGGTCTACCCATCACTGCAGAAGTGACACCGCACCACTTGGCGCTGCACGATGAGTTGCTACGCAGTTTCGATCCGGTCTTTAAAGTGAATCCTCCATTGCGCACAGCCGAGGACATCGAAGCGCTGAAAGCTGGAATTGCAGACGGAACCATCGATGCAGTGGCAACGGATCATGCGCCTCACGCCGGTCATACGAAAGAGCAGCCGCTTGATGTTGCGCCACCCGGAATGCTTGGTCTGGAAACTGCACTGGGCGTTCTCAATACTGCAACAGTTGTGTCGCCACAGCAGATTGCCTCGCTGATGTCCTGGGCGCCTGCTCGGATTGCTGAACTAACTGAACGACATGGTCGGTCCATTGCGGTGGGCGAGCCGGCAAACATCGCAGTATGGGACACCACGTCTGTGTGGACTGTCTCTCGCGACAATCTCTCAAGTAAAAGTCGAAATACGCCTTATCACGGCATGGACTTGCGTGGCCGCGTACGCCACACAATCTTCAACGGCGAAATTGTTGTACGCGATGGAAAGGCACTGAAGTGAGTAATGCAATCACAGAGATCTCTCTCGTTTTAGAGGATGGTTCGGTATTTGAAGGTGAAGCAATTGGCTATTCACCAGAAAATGGAATCGCTGTGGGTGAGGTTGTCTTCAACACCACGTTGACGGGCTATCAAGAAGTCATCACAGACCCTTCATACGCAGGCCAGATCATCACCTTTACAACGTCACATATTGGCAACTACGGAACCACTCACCTCGATGATGAATCACGTGGCACGTTCGCCCGCGGGATCATTGTTCGCGATATGGCACGCCGCGAAAGCAACTGGCGAAGCGAGCAAAGCCTCGATGCAATGCTGAAGGCGCACAAGCTGCCGGGCATCGCCGGAATCGATACTCGGCGACTCACACGTATCTTGCGCGACTCAGGTTCCTTACGTGGCGCATTCGGAACTGCAGACCACGCACGTCTCCTTGCTGCTGCAAAGTCCGATAACGGAACATCGGGAATCGACCTCGTCAGTCAGGTAACGACGTCGAAGGCCTACGACTTCGGGAACGGAAAGTTCAAGGTTGTTGCCTATGACTTCGGGATCAAAACAACAATCCTTCAGTGTCTCTCTGAGATAGCAACTGTGACGGTTGTTCCTGCTGGTACCACCGCAGAAGAAGTTCTAGCGATGTCGCCTCAGGGTGTCTTTCTCTCTAATGGTCCTGGTGATCCAGAGATGGTGGGGGGAGCAACGTCTGCAATTCGTTCGATCGTGGAAGCAGGAGTACCGACTTTCGGAATCTGCCTCGGACATCAATTGTTGTCGCGTGCCTTTGATGGTCACACATTCAAACTTCCCTTTGGTCATCATGGCGGAAACCACCCCGTGCGCAACCTTGCAACGGGTGCTGTTGAAATCACAAGCCAGAACCACAACTTCTGTGTGGATCCTGATTCTTTGGCTGCGGTCGCAGACATCACGCATCTGAATCTCAACGACAACACCAATGAAGGAATGCGCCTCAAGTCGCACCGTGCCTTCAGTGTGCAGTACCACCCTGAAGCAGGGCCTGGACCACACGACAGCCGTTACCTCTTTACACAATTCGCCGAAATGATGGAGGGCAAGTAATGCCACGCCGTAATGACATCCACAACATCCTCATCATTGGGTCTGGTCCGATTGTTATCGGTCAGGCATGCGAGTTTGACTATTCCGGAACCCAGGCATGTCGTGTGTTGAAATCCGAGGGATACCGCGTTGTTCTTGCAAACTCAAACCCTGCAACGATCATGACAGACCCAGACTTTGCTGACCGTACGTACATTGAGCCGTTGACGCCTGAAATTCTTGCCAAGATCATCGAGCGTGAAAAGCCAGACGCAGTTCTTCCTACGCTGGGTGGCCAAACCGGTCTCAACCTAGCGATGGCTTTGTATGCCCAAGGTCTCGTGGGTGTTCCCGGTACTCCAGAACTCATCGGTGCAAACGCAGAGGCAATTGAAACTGCTGAAGACCGTGACAAGTTCAAGCAAGCAATGATTGAAATTGGACTCAAGGTTCCAAAGAGTGGCGTTGCCCATGACATGGAGCAGTCGATAAAAGTTCTTGAAGAAATCGGACTGCCCGTCATTATTCGACCTGCCTACATTCTTGGCGGACGCGGCACAGGCATCGCCAACACGATGGAGGAATTCCTCAAGGTGTGCAGCGATGGACTTGATGCGAGCCCAATTCGTGAAATTCTGATTGAAACCTCCATCGTTGGCTGGAAGGAATACGAACTCGAAGTGATGCGCGACAAGGCTGACAACTGCGTCATTATCTGCAGCATTGAAAACTTCGATCCGATGGGCGTTCATACGGGTGACTCCATCACGGTGGCACCTGCACAAACTCTGTCTGACGTTGAATACCAAAAGATGCGCGATGCTGCTCTTGCATGTATCCGTCGCGTTGGTGTGGAAACTGGTGGATCAAACGTGCAGTTTGCTCTCAACCCCGCTGATGGCGAGATGGTAGTCATCGAGATGAACCCACGCGTTTCTCGCTCATCTGCTCTTGCGTCGAAAGCGACTGGTTTCCCGATTGCCAAGATTGCTGCCAAATTGGCAGTGGGCTACACATTGGATGAAATCCCCAACGACATCACCCGTGCAACACCAGCAAGTTTCGAACCCACCATTGACTATGTCGTGACAAAGATTCCTCGCTGGGCATTCGAGAAGTTGCCAGGTACATCGGGCATTCTCGGCACACAGATGCAAAGTGTCGGTGAAGCGATGTCCATTGGACGTACGTTCCCTGAAAGTCTGCAGAAGGGGCTTCGCTCATTGGAGCAAGGTCGTCTCGGTCTGAACTGCGACCCCGGTGAAACATTGTTTGATGTGCTGGATGATGAAGCTCTGCTCGCAAAGGCTGCAGTGGCCACTCCAGATCGCATCTTCCAAGTTGGTGAAGCGCTTCGTCGCGGTATGGGCGTTGATCGCGTTCACGACGCAACAAAAATTGATGCCTGGTTCCTTGATCAAATGCAGATCATCGTGGATGAACGGCATGCAATGGCTGACTTGAAGACAACTGATGTTTCACGCGCACAAATGCGACGTGCAAAGCGTCTTGGTTTCTCCGACTCGCAGCTTGCGTATCTCTGGGGCACAGATGAAATGGATGTGCGCGCACACCGTGAATCACTGGGGGTTATCCCGACCTATAAGACGGTAGATACCTGTAGTGCCGAATTTGCTGCACAGACTCCCTACCACTACTCAACATATGAAGATGAAACAGAAGTGCGATTCTCGGATCGTCCTCGCGTCATCATCCTGGGATCTGGTCCGAATCGAATTGGGCAGGGAATTGAGTTTGACTACTGCTGTGTTCACTCCAGTTTTGCTTTGCGTGATGCCGGCTTTGAAACAATCATGGTGAATTGCAACCCAGAGACTGTTTCTACCGATTACGACACATCCGATCGTCTCTACTTTGAGCCGCTCACTCGCGAAGATGTTCTCAATGTCATCGCTGCCGAGACAATTGCATCGGGTGGAGTAGCTCCAAAGGTCATCGTCAGCCTTGGTGGTCAGACGCCACTCAAATTGTCTGGTCTCATCGATCCTGCGCTCATTGCTGGAACATCACCGCATTCAATCGACCTTGCCGAAGATCGTGAGAAATGGAATCAATTGTGTGATCAACTTTCCATTCCACAGCCTCCGGGCGGTACGGCTGTCACTGTTGACGAAGCGAAGGTCATTGCATCCCGTGTTGGCTTCCCCGTACTAGTACGTCCTAGTTATGTTCTCGGTGGTCGAGCAATGCAAATCGTGCACGACCAAGATGCATTGCAGCGTGCAATGGAACAAATGGCCAGCGATGGAAGCCTCGGTAAAGAAGGTGGACTCTCTGCAGAGCGTCCAGTCCTGGTGGATCGTTTCCTTGAGGATGCAACAGAGGTTGACGTTGATGCAATCCGTGACCAC
Organism: Acidimicrobiaceae bacterium; assembly: GCA_947446815.1. Classification (GTDB taxonomy): domain Bacteria; phylum Actinomycetota; class Acidimicrobiia; order Acidimicrobiales; family Ilumatobacteraceae; genus UBA2093. The sequence continues at coordinate 5,496 of CANFGT010000019.1, read as the reverse complement.
ACGGGTGAAGTACTCATTGGTGGCGTCATGGAGCACGTGGAAGAAGCCGGCGTTCACTCAGGCGACTCTGCATGTGCAATCCCGCCACAGACACTTCCTGCGTGGGTTGTCGAAGTCATTAGTGAATACACAAAGTCGATTGCCACTGCACTCGACGTGCGTGGACTGATCAATGTGCAGTTCGCTGTTCTTGGAACCACGGTGTATGTCATCGAAGCAAACCCGCGTGCATCTCGTACGGTTCCCTTTGTTGCGAAGGCAACTGGTGTTCCGCTTGCAAAAGTTGCAAGCCGAGTTATGCTCGGGGCGAGCTTAGAAGAACTGCGAATCGAAGGACTTCTCACGCCGCCAGTTAGTGGGGGACACGTGTCGGTGAAAGAAGCAGTGCTTCCGTTCAATCGATTCCCTGAAGTGGACACAGCGCTCGGACCTGAAATGCGTTCGACTGGCGAGGTGATGGGAATCGATCGCACATTTGGTCGCGCGTTCGTAAAGTCACAATCCGCGGCGGGAACAGTTTTGCCAACTTCGGGCACGGTCTTTCTCTCATTGAATGACGGCGATAAGCCAGCGGGCCTTGTTGTTGCAAAGCGTTTACGAGATCTCGGTCTAGGCGTTGCGGCAACGACGGGCACAGCCGCATACCTTGCAAAGTTTGGCTTCCCCGTTGATCGCATCGTCGGCAAATTGTCAGAGATTGAAGGTTCTTCGATGGACAATGCGGTCGAGCTCGTCGCACAAGGAGAAATCAGCTTCGTGGTTAATACACCTCACGGACGTGGCTCGCGAGAAGATGGTGAAGCTATTCGTAAAGCTGCGAACTCCAACCGAGTTTCATCAGTCACCACAGTGGAAGCTGCGCTTGCTGCTGTCACTGGTTTGTGGGAACAACGTCAGACCGAAGTAGAAGTGTGTTCATTGCAGGAGTATCACGGTCGATGATGCGTTCTCGTCACGCAGTGGCAGCTCTTCGCGCATTAGGTGCGGTCGAAGTTGGTGGAGTCTCGTTGAAGAATCCATTCATGACTGCGTCAGGTACTGCAGGACACGACATTGAACTCAATTCCTTCATGCCATTGGACCAGCTTGGCGCCACGGTGGCAAAGAGTTTGTTCCACGAACCATGGCCAGGAAATCCAGCGCCGCGTGTGCACTTGGCACGTGCTGGCATGTTGAATGCCGTTGGCTTGCAAGGCCCTGGTGTTGAAGCGTGGTTATCTGATTCGCTCCCAAAGATTGAAGCCATCGGCGCCACTGCGATTGTCAGTATTTGGGGTCGTACCGTGCAGGAGTACACAGTTGCTGCAGAACAAATTGCATCAGCAAGTCATCGCATCGCAGCTGTTGAAGTGAATCTGTCGTGCCCAAACCTTGAAGGTCGAAGTGGCATCATCGCGCATGACACTGTGCTTGCTGGTCAGATCATTGCAGCAGTGCGCTCGCAATTGAGTGTTCCTGTGTGGGCAAAGCTCAGCGCGAACACTGATCGCATCGTTGATGTTGCAACATCTGTGTCAGATGCTGGGGCATCGGCACTCACTCTCGTCAACACCATGTTGGGAATGCAGATTGATGTCACGTCGGGCCGACCCACATTGGGCAATGGCGGGGGTGGTCTTTCTGGTTCCGCTATCCACCCAATTGCTGTCCGCGCCGTTTATGACGTGCGAGCGGCGTTGCCTGGGGCTCACATTATTGGGGTGGGGGGCATCGCTTCTGGTGCTGACGCCGTTGAGATGATGATGGCGGGCGCAAATGCAGTGCAAGTCGGAACAGCCTCTTTCGCTGAACCCTCGGCTACATGGCGGGTGGCCCGCGAGGCCGCACTTATCGCCGATAAACGTGGCGCTAGCTCCTGGTCCGACCTCGTTTCTCTTGTGCACCAATAACCCTCTGACGGGGGTCTCCTTCGGGTAGCCCACATTCCAAAAGGGTTTCGCAAGTACAATTAGCCCATGGAAAGCCGGGTTAGCGATTTCGAGATGGTGAAGAACCTGAGAAATGCACGCATTCATTCGGTGCAATTGGCTCGTGAGGGTGCGCTACAACCATCTCTCAAGGTGCCAACTGACTCTATGGAGGCTCAGGTCTACGTGGTCAAACTGCTCGATGTCTGCCCTTCTCTCGGAAAAGTGGCTGGTCGCCGACTGTTGTCAGAAATCGGAGTCAGTGCGTTTGCTCGAGTAGGGGACCTTACCGAGTTGCAACGTTCACAGATTTTGGCCGCTGCGGGGGAGGCGTCATGAATGACCCCATCATCGTGATTGTTTCTGGCCCTGGCGGTGCAGGGAAGGGCACCATTGTTGAGGCTCTCGTCCAGAGAGACACATCCTTGTGGTTGAGTCGCTCGTGGACAACGCGAGCCCAGCGTGAAGGGGAATCAGACGATGCCTATGTATTCGTTGACAAAGTGGCTTTTCAGCAGCGCATCGATGACGGGGGATTCCTCGAATGGACAGAATTCCTCGGCAATTTCTATGGGTCACCCTCACCTTCGGTCGACCAAGGCGTCGACATCGTCCTTGAAATCGAACTTCATGGCGCTCAGCAGGTCAAAAAACGCCATCCCGAAGCCATTTTGGTCTTTGTGCAGCCACCCTCCCGTGAAGAGCAGCGGCGCCGACTCCAGGGTCGCGGAGACTCTGAGGACCATGTGGTGCTTCGCCTCAAAAAGGCTGAGGACGAGGAGCGACTGGGTGCCCAGCAGGCAGACGTGGTCATTGTGAATGATGACCTCGAGCGTGCCGTTACTGAGATACAGGGCATTATCGGTGCAGCCCGTAGTGCCCGCCGATAGCCTTTAACCGACTTCGGAGGTCCCACATGTCACGTCAACACGACTCCATGATTCACCCAAACATCGAGAACTTGCTGAACCGCGAGAGCATCGAGGGCTCCAAGTTTGCATTGGTCACCCTTGCTTCGTACCGCGCGCGCCAGATCAACTCCTACTTCAATCAGTTGGGTGAAGGACTTGGACACATGGTCCCACCACAGGTGTCCTCTGTTGCTCGTAAGCCTTTGTCTATTGCATTCGAAGAAATCGCCGCCGACAAGATTGTCAAGATCGAGCGCCTTCCGTTTGATGACATGGAAATGGAAGCAGCTGAAGCATTCGGTGAATTTGGCGATGACGCATCCGACGTCGCCGAAGCAGACGCTGAATAGAACCGGTCTCACCAGTTCAGAAATCCCGCGTGATCGACAGTTCAATGGAATCGGTTCGCGGTCGTCGCATCGTTGTCGGAATCTCCGGTGGTATTGCTGCGTATAAGGCCGTTGAAGTCATCCGTCGTTTAGTAGATGCTGGAGCGCATGTTGCGCCCATCATGACTGAGGATGCACACCGCTTTATCGGTCCAGTCACAGTGTCGGCATTGTCGTCAGAACCTGTGCATACCAGCCTGTGGGATGACGCATCGCCAATCCCACACACACGATTAGGTCAAACTGCAGATCTCATTGTCGTGGCTCCTGCAACAGCGAGAGTGATTGCGGCCTATGCAATGGGTTTCTCGCAAGATCTTCTCGTCGCCACCTTGATTGCAACCCGCGCTCAAGTGGTGATTTGTCCAGCCATGCACACCGAGATGTGGGAGCACCCTTCTGTGCAAGACAACCTTGCATTGCTTCGTTCCCGTGGAGTGATTGTGGTGGATCCGCAAGAAGGGCGACTTGCCGGTGGCGATATTGGTACGGGTCGTCTTGCAGATCCCGAAACAATTCTTTCCGCAATCGATGCAGCGATGTCAGGCACTGGTGAAGACATGGCAGGAATGTCAGTGCTGGTGACTGCTGGCGGTACACGCGAACCCATCGATGCTGTGCGCGTCATCGCGAATCGCTCGAGCGGCAAGCAGGGATACGCCATTGCTGAGGAGGCTCACAAGCGTGGTGCCTCTGTCACTCTTGTTTCCACGGTTGACCGCACGTCCATGTCGGGTATCAACATCGTCCAAGTGGAGACTGCGCAACAGATGCTCGATGCAGTCACTGTCCATGCTCCATTGAGCGATGTCGTCGTGATGACTGCAGCCGTCGCCGACTTTCGCCCAGTGCAAGCAGCGGAAGGCAAGATTAAAAAGCACAACGGAATCCCTGAAGTAATTCTTGAGCCGACTCCAGACATCCTTGCCAGCTTGGGCAATGCAAAGCCAGCGGGGCAGACCTTGGTGGGTTTCGCAGCGGAAACCGATGACGTTCTCGCAAATGCTAAGGGCAAGCTGCAGCGGAAGAATCTTGACCTCATTGTGGCCAACGATGTGTCGGCCCCAGGGGTCGGATTTGGTCACGACACCAATGCAGTCACGATTCTTTCTGCCGATGGGCAACAAATTCAGGTCGAACTGGCCGACAAACACAGCATCGCTACTGCCGTATTAGATAGCGTGGTCAAATCACGGACGGCCCCTCGTCCGTAAACACGAAGGAGTTGTCGTGAGGAATTTCACGTTCACATCTGAAAGCGTCACCGAGGGTCACCCCGACAAGATGGCTGACCAAGTTTCCGACTCGGTTCTTGACGCCATTCTTGCGAAGGACCCAAACAGCCGCGTCGCATGTGAGACCCTTCTCACCACCGGCTTGTGCGTCGTCTCGGGTGAAATCACCACCGATGCATACGTTGACATTCCAGCGATTGCTCGTGAAGCCATCAACCGCATTGGTTATAACGATGCAGCTTTTGGTTTCGATGGCAACACCTGCGGTGTTCTTGTTGCGTTGGACGCACAGAGCCCCGACATTGCACAAGGCGTAGATAAGTCTGAAGAACTTCGTAGTGGTCAGAGTGCAGAAGATGCATTGAACACACAGGGTGCTGGCGACCAGGGAATGATGTTCGGTTACGCATGTAACGACACCCCAGATCTCATGCCGTTGCCTATTTGGTTGGCTCACCGCGTTGCAGAGCGCCTCACCGAAGTGCGTAAGAGCGGCCTCATTCCGTACCTTCGCCCTGATGGCAAGACCCAGGTCACGTTTGAGTACGAGAACGGCAAGCCAGTTCGTCTGACGACTGTCCTTATCTCTACGCAGCACCGCGATGGCGTGAACCGTGAAACAGAGATTCGCCCTGACCTCATTGAGCAAGTCATCTTGCCCACCATCCCTGAAGCTTTCAAGGGTGACAATCCAGCGATCTACATCAACCCAACAGGCAAGTTCGTTTTGGGTGGACCACACGCCGACACTGGTCTCACTGGTCGCAAGATCATTGTTGACACATACGGTGGTATGGGTCGTCACGGCGGTGGCGCATTCTCCGGTAAGGATCCTTCAAAGGTCGACCGTTCGGCTGCATACGCTGCTCGTTGGGTTGCCAAGCACGTTGTCGCATCTGGTGCGGCAGAGAAGTGTGAAGTACAGGTTGCCTACGCAATCGGTATGGCACAGCCCATCAGCATCTTGGTGGAAACATTCGGCACCAACACGGTGAGCGAAGAGTCCATTGAAGATGCAGTACGTAATGTGTTTGACCTTCGTCCAGGTGCCATC
>CANFGT010000018.1 GCA_947446815.1 Acidimicrobiaceae bacterium | reverse complement strand
TGAAGCGTCCGATCTATTCCAAGACTGCTGCATACGGCCACTTCGGTCGTAGCGAGCCAGAGTTCACGTGGGAAGCACTCTCGCGTTTGTCTGACTTCAAGTCCGCCGTCAAGCTCTGACACGTCTGTCACCGATCATCGCGTCGGTGGTGCCCGAAGTAACGGGCATCGACAAAGTCTTCGATTACTTCGTCCCCGAGTCCCTTGTGCCACGTGTTGGTCGAGGGACTCGCGTTCGTATTGACCTCAATGGACGCCGGGTTGGCGGATGGGTCGTTGCTATCGGAAGTGTGCACGAGCGGTCAGATCTTCAATTTGATGTTGATCGATTAGCCCCCATCATCTCTGTCTCGGGAGATGGGGTCTCGCCCGACGTTGTAGAGCTCACGAAGTGGATGTCGCAGCGCTGGCTCGGAAGTTGGCGTGCAACTCTTAGCAGCGCAACAGCTCCGCGCATGCGCAGTCGTCATGTAAACCCTCGACATGGTGCATCGGTGAATGTTCCAGAGGATGCAGTCGCAACGTCAGCACAAGAGTTACTTCGCAACGGTGGCGGTCTATTGGTTGTTCCACCGACCGCATCTGCCCTCAGCGCCGTCGCTGCCATTGCCCATAATGGTCCTGTTCTTGTTGTATGTCCAACGCAGCGCATGGCGGTGTTAGGGGCTGCCTCTCTTCGCCGGCGTGGGTTCACAACGGCACTGGTGCCCGATGATTGGGATGCCGCAAAAGCTGGTGTTGACATTGTGATTGGTGCACGTTCGGCGGTCCTTGCTCCATGCGCAGATTTGTCGTCAATTGTCGTGATCGATGAACACGATGAATTGCATCACGAAGAACGGTCTCCGACCTGGAACTCTGTGGAAGTTGCGCAAGAACGTGCTCGTCGCGCGGCGATTCCTTGCGTGCTTACTTCTGCCATTCCATCAGCACGCGCGTTACATACGTTGCATCAATCAACCTCCGTCGTGTCAGTGGAGAATGCATGGCCGCGCATTGAAGTTGTGAATCTTGATGATGTCCCAGTCGCGGGATCTTTGCTGTCAAGCGAAATGCTCAGCAGCGTGTCCACCGCGGGCGTCACAACGGTCTGCGTGTTAAACACAAAAGGGAAAGCTCGACTTATTGTGTGTAAATCGTGCCGTGCTGTTCAGGCATGTCGCACGTGTACCTCTTTGCTCACCCAAACAGAAGATGGTGGTTTGGTGTGTGTCCGCTGCAATGAAGACGCAGGTGCAGTGTGTATCACTTGTGGCCGAACAGCATTTGTTGTTGCGAAAGGCGGGGTGTCGCAACTGGTCAATCAAGTCATGAAATCAACGCGCAACCCAGTGATTGAAGTCAGTTCTGATGCCGATGATTCGTGGACGAAGGGGAGTGTGTTTATCGGAACTGAAGCCGTGCTTTATCGGATTCCGTTTGCCGATGCCGTTGTCTTTGCTGACATTGATCGAGATCTCAGTGTGCCACGTCTGACTGCGTCGCGTGAGGTGTTGTCGCTCGTTGCACGAGCTGCTCGACTTGTTGGACCCCATGGGCGAGTTGTGCTCCAGACCCGACAACCAAGCCATCCATTGCTGCATGCGATGTCTTCATTGCAACCACAAAACGAAATTTTGCAGTGGATGGAAAAAGATCTCGCACAGCGCCAACTGTTTGCGATGCCACCATTTTCTTTCATGGCACGTGTCAGTGTTGTCTCGCCAAAGTCCTTTGATGACATGCCCGAATTGTTCGATGTTGATATTGCCCGCGAAGAAGGTGCAATTATCGCGAAAGCTGTCGATCAAGCGGCGCTAGAGAAATCTGTGTTTGTGTTGCGCGCTCACTATGGGACTGCACTGCGGGTGCATGTAGATCCGAAGCGTTACTGACGCGCGTCCACTTCAAGTACTCGGAAGCCTTTGCTGCTACTTAATTTGCGTGTATTAAGTCCGCGCTCGGTTAACCATTGCGCCAGTGAATCGCCACCAAGATTTTTATTGACAACTAAGTGCGCGTGTCCGTCAGGTGACAAACGCTGAAGCCAGGTGTCCAACAAATCATGCAGGGCAGATTTACCAATACGAATCGGTGGGTTCGACCAGATGAGGGCGTACTCATCTGTGTCATTGGCTTGCTCAGGTGAAATGACTCTGATGTTCGGTAATCGATTGCTCTTGGCGTTATCAGCGCACAAAGTGCGTGCTCTCTCGTTGATATCTACTGCCACAACGGTGCATGCGGGGTACAACACAGCGAGTGTTATCGCAATGGCTCCAGATCCGCACCCAATGTCGCAGAGGAGCGAACCGTCTGGAATGGAGGGTGCGCCGCGCCGGCGCATTGCTTCGAGCAGTACCGCTGTGCCTTTGTCGAGACCACGTTGACTGAACACGCCAGCATCAGACTGCATGACGATGGTTCTGCCATTCACAAGAATCTCAAACTCGGTCCTCTTTGAAGGGCCATTGGGGTTTTCGCTGAAGTAGTGCGAATCGCGAGAGTCAGGTGTCATGTTCATGCCGCAGGTAGCCTTTCAGATTATGGGTTACGACATCCGCACCTACGGAGATCCGGTCCTCACTGCAGTGGCCGAACAAGTGGAAAATATCGATGGCAAGGTCATACGTCTGACTCAGGCGATGTTGCAGGCGATGTACAAAGCACCCGGGCTTGGCTTGGCTGCCCCTCAAATTGGGGTCCAGAAGCAAATCTTTGTATACGACATTGATGGTGAACCCACCACTCTCATTAATCCGCACATTGTGGAATCGCGCGGTGAGTGGGTCTATGACGAAGGGTGCCTGTCGATTCCGGGCCTCTATGTCGAGATGTTGCGTCCAAAAGAAGTTCTCCTGGAAGCGATTGATCTGAATGGCAACACCGTTCAGGTGGAAGCTGACGAGCTTCTGGCCCGTTTGTTCCAGCATGAGCTCGACCACCTCAATGGTGTTTTGATGTTTGATCGCATGACGCCAGACCAGCGCGAAGAAGCATTCCGTGAATATGCACGCATTGCGGATGGTGGCACTTCCGAAGGCGAAACCCGTCATATCGGATTGAAGTAACCATGGCAGCAGAGGCTCGTCCTCTTGTCTTTCTCGGTACTCCACCTGCTGCAGCAGTGGTGTTAGAGCAATTGGTGAATGCCGGTTTCAATGTTGTGCATGTCGTGACGCGTCACGATGCAAAGCGTGGACGTGGCTCATCAATGACACCTAGTCCTGTCAAGGAAGTAGCACAGCGTCTTGGGTTGTCCGTCAGCCATGACTTGGAATGGATCCGAGCAAACGCTTCGCAAAACATGTTGGGCATCGTTGTCGCGTACGGTCGCATCATCCCGGCTTCGATTCTCGCGGACACGCCAATGATCAACATCCACTTCTCACTGCTACCGCGGTGGCGTGGTGCAGCTCCCGTCGAGCGGGCCATTATTGCCGGCGATGTAATCACCGGTGTGTGCATCATGGATATTGAAGAAACGCTTGATACTGGTGCTGTGTATGCCCGTGAAGAAGTCGCGATTTCTGATTCATCCACCGTGCAAACACTGACCAATGAACTTTCGGCGGCTGGAGCACGCCTATTGATTTCCACATTGACTGAAGGCCTCGGAACACCAGTTCCCCAAGGCGATGGCGCGACGTACGCCAAGAAGATCTCCACAGAAGAAGCCCGTATTGACTGGTCGGCTACTGCTGTAGAGATTCACCGCCATGTCAGAGCCTTGCGAGCTTTTACCGTTCTGGGCGGGGCGCGAATAAAGATTCTCGAAGTCGGTTTGGCTGATGGGGCCAGCACACTGAAGCCTGGCGAGTTGGAATCTGACTGTTACGTCGGAACCGGCTCGGGGGATATCTTGCTGCTTCGAGTCCAGCCAGAAGGCAAAGGCCCTATGGCTGCGACCGACTGGATGCGTGGTCGTAGCGCCGATTCGTCCACTCAATTTTTGTAAAGACCTTTAATCAGGGGCGCTGCCTCGGCGTTGCTGGATAGCCTCATTTCGTGCTCAAGTTCGTACTCCCTAAAGGCTCCCTTGAAAAAGCGACCTTCGATCTCTTCGAAGCTGCTGATCTTTCCGTCGTTCGTTCATCCTCGGTGGACTACAAGGCCAGCATTGATGACCCTCGCGTGGATTCAGTGCGCATTCTTCGCCCGCAAGAGATTGCCTCGTACGTGCAAGAAGGTCTCTTTGATATTGGCATCACTGGTCGTGACTGGATTCAAGAGACAAACAGCGATGTCGTGAGCCTGGGGGAGTTGAAGTACTCCAAGGCAACAGCGCTTCCAATTCGTGTGATTGTCGCTGTTGCTGACTCATCACCCGCACAGTCCGTCAAAGATCTCGGTGATGGCGTTCGTGTCACAACGGAATATCCAGAGATGACACGCCGATTCTTTGAAGAGAGTGGAGTGAAGGCTGATATTCGCTTGAGCTACGGCGCGAGCGAAGCCAAGATCCCTGATATTGCTGATTGTGTTGTCGACATCACTGAAACCGGACGTGCATTGCGTGCTGCCGGACTACGCATCATCGACACGATTCTTGTCAGCTACACCGAACTCATTGCGAATAAGAAGTCGTTTGAAGATCCTGCAAAGCGTCATGCAATGGAACAAATTATGACGCTGCTCACGGGCACACTTGAAGCGCGCGACAAGGTGTTGTTGAAGCTGAACGTCACGAAGGAAGCAAAAGAAGCTGTCGTGGCACTGTTGCCCTCAGCTAAGTCGCCCACAATCGCTCATCTTGCTTCTGGAGACTTCGCAATTGAGACTGTGGTTGCCAAGCGCGGTATCAACACGTTGATTCCAGCCCTCATCGACGCCGGTGCCTCCGACTTGCTTGAGATCCCCATCTCCAAGATCATCCACTAGAGCGATGACCAGCTCAGAAATGCAGCAGGGGACTGTCACCCAGTTTGACCGCAGGGTGGGGCTTGGGGAAATCACTGATGGGTCTGGCCGCGTGTGGCCATTTCACAGCGCCACGCTCACCGATGGCTCTCGAAATGTGGAACTTGGCACTGCGGTGCAGTTCACCACCAAGTTTCACGTGGTGCGCGAAGAAGCTTTCGAGATCAGCTCTCTGTAGAGCCATTGGCCCGCTGGACGAATACCAAGCGGATGTTGCTCAGTGCGGCTGCCAGTGTTTCAGCGTGTTCGCCAAGACGCTCACCCAGGTTGTCGACGAGGTAGCCCAGGGCATCGATGGCCAGTTGGGCGTCGTCCAGACGGGGAGGCTCGGCCGAGAGATGAATGGCAGCCAGTTCAAAGAGGCCCATTGCATGGTTGGTGACCACGACTGAGGCTGGAACTTCGGCCAGACGGCGGCGAGTCTCAGCGACTGCTTCCAGGGCCTCAGCGGTCTGATCGTCGAGAAATGGTTCTGTTGGGGGGATGGTGTCGTCTTCACTCATTGGGCGATACCCTAAACCACGTCAACTGAGCGAAGTGGGGTTCTTGCCCCCACCTGTCCACCCTGGTTCCAGGAGTGCGTCGGGTCGAGATTGCGAGCAACTGTGTTGCTCTGTGTTCTGCTTCGTGCACTGGCACGAACGAACTACGAAAGTGGTTCCACACAGAGGAGGGCGAGGCCCATTGCACAAGAGAGACAGCCATAGCTACGCCGCAGAATAATGAACCCCGTTACAACGAGCGCATCCGTGCGCGCGAGGTTCGCCTAATCGGTCCCGACGGTAGTCAGGTTGGTGTTCGCACCACCGCTGATGCCCTCACACTGGCGCGAGAACTCGATCTCGACTTAGTCGAAGTCGCTCCACTCGCAAATCCACCCGTGTGTCGCATCATGGACTACGGAAAGTTCCGTTATGAAGAAGCGCAGAAGGCCAAAGAGTCGCGTAAGAAGACAACCCACGTCACCATTAAAGAGGTGAAGTTCCGACCAAAGATCGGAAAGGGCGACTTCGATACGAAGGTTCGGCACATGCGTGACTTCCTTGAGGACGGACACAAAGTAAAGGTCACATTGCAATTCCGCGGACGAGAAGTTGCTCACCCAGAACTGGGCGCAAAGATTCTCGATGCGGCACTCGAACAGCTGGGAGCACTTGCAAAAGTGGAAACCCAAGCCCGTCTCGAAGGTCGCAACATGACAATGGTCTTGTCTCCTGACAAGAAGGCACCCGCCAAGAAGATCGAAAAGGACCAGGAAGAGGGCGCAGCACCAGTTGCAACTGAAATCCCGGCACCCGCCGAACAGAGCGATAACGAGTAGAGGAATAGAACATGCCAAAGATGAAGACAAGCAAAACCGCTGCAAAGCGTTTCAAGACAACAGGTTCTGGCAAATTGCGCCGTCAACAGGCCAACCGCCAGCACTTGTTCGAAAAGAAGTCAAGCGTGCGTACACGTCGCCTTGCAGGTGACGTCGACGTCCACCCTGGCGATGCCCGCAAGATCAAGCGCCTTTTGGGCATGCGCTAATTAGGAAGAACGAGAGAGTTAGGAAAACACCATGGCAAGAGTCAAAAGAGCCGTTCATGCACGCAAGAAGCACCGTGCAGTCCTCGAGAAGGCAAAGGGTTATTACGGTAATAAGAGCCGTTCATTCCGCGCCGCTAACGAGCAGGTACTGCACTCCGGTCAGTACGCGTTCCGTGACCGTCGCGCAAAGAAGGGCGAGTTCCGTCGTCTCTGGATCCAGCGCATTAACGCTGCATGCCGTTTGAACGACATCTCCTACAGCCGCTTCATTGCAGGTTTGAATGCAGCAGGCATCGAAGTTGACCGCAAGATTCTTTCTGATCTCGCAGTACACGATGCAGAAGCATTCACCGCTTTGGTGGTTGCAGCAAAGGCCGCACTGGTCTGAGCAGGACACCACTGTCATCCTCGAACCCTCGGGTTCAGACTCTGCGGCGCCTCATTGGGCGCCGCAGTTTCCGTTATGAGGAAGGGTCCTTCATTGTCGAAGGTCCCACGCTGATCGAAGAAGCGGTTCTCGCTGGACTCGACATCCTTGAGCAATATGTGCGCGAGGATTACGACGATTACGAAGCACCGATCAACACGCACGAGTTAGACGTCAAGACGTTCAATTCAGTGGCGGACACAGAATCTCCCCGCGGCATCTTGGCTGTATGCGCAATTCCCGATGCTGGTTCATTGTCTTTCACGGATACCGATTGGCTACTCGTGTTGCATGAGGTCTCCGACCCCGGGAACTTAGGCACATTGGTGCGCAGTGCAGAAGCAGCTGGTGCCACCGGTGTCGTCCTCGTGGGCAACACTGTTGACCCTTGGTCTCCGAAGACTGTCCGTGCTTCAGCTGGAGCAATCTTTCATGTGCCGGTCTGGCAGGTCGAAACTCTCGACACTTTGCAGGCTGCAGGAATTCGTCTTCTCGGAACAACATCGCATGACTCGCTCGGGGTCTCGCACCCCGAATCAATGTATGAAGCAGACCTGTCAGGTCTTGTCGGCATTGTGCTTGGTAATGAGGCTCATGGGCTGCCTGCAGATGCGTCAGTTGATTCTTGGATCACCATCGAGCACGAGGGTCGTTCAGAAAGTCTCAATGTGGCAATGGCCGGAACCGTGATGGCCATGCATGTTGCGCGCCATCGTAAGGAACAGCCGCAGGGGTAATCCTCCCTGTGGTGCAATTGGTAGGCGAGTAGCGTTTCATCATCATGGCAAGTGCATCTATCCCCGAGAAAGACCAGTTGGCAGTAGCTCTCGCTGAAGGTCTCGCAAGCATTGCTTCTGCATCTTCTTCCGATGACCTTCGTGCGTTGATGTCGGCTCTCGCCGGCAAAAAGGGCGCTATTGCAGGTGTCAAAGCATCGCTGGGCAAAGTCACCGATATCGAGGCTCGTAAAGAGCTGGGACAAGCAGTGAATGAAGCATTGACTACTTTGCAAGACGCTGCTGATGCTCGCTCTCGCGACCTACGCACGAGCGAGTTCGCTACCCAGATTCAGGCTGACCGCGTGGATATGACAGAGCTTGCAATGTCTGCCAATGCATCACGCCGTCGCGGCCGCATGCATCTCGTCACGCAAGCAACAGAACGTTTGGAAGATGTCTTCGTCGGTCTTGGATTCCAGATTGCTGAAGGTCCTGAAGTGGAGACCGACTTCTATAACTTCGAAGCCCTCAACATGCCACCAAGTCATCCAGCGCGCAGTATGTGGGACACGTTGTTCATCGAAAGCGATGAACCAGGCAGTGTTGTACTTCGTACGCACACCTCGCCTGTACAGATTCGCGTGATGCAAGAGTGGCCACCGCCGATTTACGCAGTCATGCCTGGCCGTGTTTTCCGCAAGGAAACACCCGATGCCACACACATGCCTGTGTTTCATCAGATTGAAGGTCTCGTGATTGATCGTGGGATTACATTTGCTGATCTCGCGGGCACGATCGAATCATTCACAAAGGCTTTCTTTGGAGAAGGCTTCACCAGTCGTTTGCGACCTTCTTATTTCCCCTTCACAGAACCGAGTGCAGAGTTCGATATTCGTCGCCCTGACGGTTCATGGATTGAGTTGGGTGGTTGTGGCATGGTGCACCCGCACGTGTTGCGCGCAGGTGGTCTTGACCCCGAAGAGTGGAGTGGTTTTGCTTTCGGCTTCGGTATCGACCGCATGGCAAAAGAACGCCATGGTGTGAACGACATTCGCGACATGTATTCCGATGACATTCGTTTCACGGAGCAGTTCTCATGAAAATTCTTCTTTCCATCCTTCGAGAAATGGCTGACATTCCTGCAGATCCCGAAGTTGTGGCCGTCGCCCTCACGTCTCTCGGTCTTGCAGTGGAAGAGATGGACATTGTGGGCACACCAGTTCCTGGTGTTGTCACGGCGCGTATCAACCGCATGGAAAAGCATCCCGACGCCGCAAAGGTCACGCGTTGTTTCGTCGATGCTGGTGATGGCGAAGAACGTCATGTGTGGTGTGGCGCAACAAACATGCAGCCAGGCGATGTTGTTCCGTTGGCAACCCTCGGCACGAAGATGCCTAATGGCATGGATATCGCGCGCCGTGGAATTCTTGGTATCGACTCTGAAGGCATGTTGTGCTCTGAAGTCGAACTCGGCCTGAGCGACGAGTCCAGTGGTCTATTAATTCTGCCGAAAGATTCTCCACTCGGTGTGAGCCCCTTCGACGTTTTGGGCATTGAGCACGATGTTGTCTTTGATCTCGACCTCACGCGTAACCGTGCCGATTGTTGGGGTCACCTTGGTGTAGCCCGTGACCTCGCAGCGCATTTCGGTGTGGAACTCAAAGGTCCGCGTATTGACGTTGGAGCTCTCGGTTCAGAGAAATCTCTTCCGGTGGTCGTAGACGCAGAAAAAAATTGCGCATCATTCACCATCTCGTATGTCAGCGGAATCGCCGTAGGCCCATCTCCACGTTGGGTTGCAGCTCGTCTTGCACATCTCGGTATGCGTTCCATCAACAATGTTGTCGACGCATCGAACTTAGTCATGTTGGAAACAAATCAGCCGAACCATGCATATGACGCAGCTGTCGTCTCGTCGTTCCGTGTTCGTTTGGCAACAGCGGGGGAGAAACTCACCACGCTCGATGGGCAAGAGCGCAGTCTTGACGCAGAAGATCTACTTATTTGTAATGGCGCAGATAACTCAGCTGTTGGCCTTGCTGGTGTGATGGGTGACCAACATTCCGAGATTACTGATGCAACAACCACACTCGCAGTAGAGAGCGCATGGTTTTCGCCCGATCCAATTCGTTACTCCGCAATCCGTCATGGTCTTCGTTCGGAAGCATCGGTTCGCTTCGAGCGTGGAACAGATCCAAATGCATGGGAACTTGCAGCTGAAAGATTTGTGACCATTCTCCGCGAGACCTGTCCAACGGCAACACTGCACGCTGGAGCATCAATAGTCCGTACATCGCATTGTCCGCAACCAATCCCAGTTGATGTCAGCGTGAATGCCATTGAACGCAAACTTGGTATTCGTATCGAAGTAGAGCGCATTGTCTCGATCTTGAATGCAATTGGCTTCTCGGCAAACGCACAGGGAGACACCGTCTCATGTGTAGTGCCTACATGGCGTCCCGATTGTTCAGAATCGGTGGACATCATTGAGGAAGTGGCACGTCACTTCGGTTACGACAACATCGGGAAAACAATTCCCAATTCCACTGTGCACGGTCGTCTCTCCAATATGCAGTTGCGTCGTCGAACATTGCGCAGAGTTTTAGTGGGGCTGGGCCTCGATGAAGCGATGCCTTCGCCGTTTCTTGCCCCTGGTGATCTCGCAGATGTCGGATTGTCGGAAGATGACGTATTGGTGCTGGCAAATCCACTTGTGGCTGATGAATCAATTCTACGGACATCGCTTCGCCCCGGACTTTTACGTTCGCTGCGATACAACCAGTCGCACCGTGCGCCACGCGTCGGGCTGTGGGAAATCGGCCATGTGTATCCAAAGTCTGATGCGCAGTTGCCGAACGAATCGGAACAACTTGCAATAGTTGTTGCTGGCGGCGATGCAGAGACTGCTCTATCCCAATGGAACGCTATTTGTGATGCGTTATCGGTGGGAGCTCAACTTGATCAAGGTCGAGTACCAGCAGGGCTGCATGCAACGCGTTCAGCAACGTTGGCTCGCGGCAAAAAGATCATCGGCGTCGTTGGTGAGATTGATCCTGTGGTGTTGGATGGTCTCGGCATTGAAGGTCGCGTCAGCATCCTCGAGCTTGATCTCACAACGTTGCTGAATGAAGAACCAAAGCCTGTGCAGGCGCGCGATATCAATCGTTTCCCTTCCAGCGATATTGACTTGGCTTTCGTATTGCCAGAGTCGGTTCCCGCAACCAACCTTCAGCGTGCATTGCGCCAAGCAGCAGGGAAGTGCCTTGTCAGTATCGAACTTTTCGACGTGTATCGCGGCAAAGGTGTAGCTGTTGATTCACGCAGCGTTGCATTCCGTCTTCGTCTGCAAGAAGACGGTGGCACACTGACTGATGCGATTCTTGCTGATGTGCAGAAGGCGTGTGTCGCCGCTGCTGAAAAAGCTGGCGCGACTATTCGCGCTTAGAGATCTTCTAGTTGGCCGTTGGGTCAATGGGTTAGTCGGCCAGTTTTCGTAAGTCTGTTGTCTGTCGCGACAAAATGCGTGACCACAATGTGAATGGATCATTGTCGAAGGCATCCATTGGTTCTGATGGCAATACCCACCAGCCATTCTCGGTCAGTTCGTAAGAAAGCTGCCCGGGGCTCCAACCGGAATACCCCTGAAAGACACGATGAACAGAATCCGTTGTTGGGTCCTCATTCATCATGTCGATGGAGATGACCCCAGACGGAGATACGAGGTCTTGGGAAAGACAGATATAGCCCGATTCCTCGACGGGGCCTCCGATGAAATCGACATGTGGGCCCACAGAGGTGGAGATCCACTCAACAAGTGGGGATCGCTCTGGAGACTCCAAGTGGGAGCCTGGTCTGTTGATGACGAGGCCCATCGAGCCGTCGGAATCGCTGTGGGCGAGCAGCAGGATCACGGTGCGGGTGAAGTTGGGGTCATCCATGACGGGTTGGGCCAAGAGAAGAGCTCCGGGACGGGGGAGAATGATTGCATTATCATGCATGAGTTCGTATAGTAATACATCTATGGTGAAAGTCGGAATCATTGGTGCATCGGGTTACACGGGGGCAGAACTGCTCCGTCTGTGCGCCCAGCACCCAGACATCGAAGTCGTGGCAGCAACAGGGGATTCACAGGCGGGAACTCTCGCCAGTCATCTGTACCCCTCATTGGCCGCGGCATATCCGAATCTGGTTTTTGAAGAGTTCGCACCCGAACGGTTCATTGGTCTCGATGTTGTCTTTCTGGGTATCCCGCACGAGGCCGCTCTTGAAATTGCTCCACAACTCGTGGGCAAGGTCGGCTGTGTCATTGACCTCTCCGCTGCCTATCGCCTGAAGGATTCTTCGTTGTACCCAACGTGGTACGGCTTTGACCACACGCAGCCCGAACTCTTAGCTCAAGCGGTGTACGGATTGCCCGAGCTGTATCGCAGTCAGCTTTCTGGTGCAAAGCTCATCGCAACGCCTGGTTGCTATGTAACGGCGGCTTCTTTGGCTCTTACGCCACTTGTTCGCTCGGGGCTCATTCAGTCGCAAGGAGTCATTGTTGATGCTGCGTCCGGTGTCAGCGGTGCTGGTCGCGCGCTGAAGCACGGGTCGTTGTTTGCGACAGTGGATGAAGATTTCACCGCGTACGGACTTCTTGATCATCGTCACACGCCAGAGATTGAACAAGTCACTGGTGCACAGGTTCTCTTTACTCCGCACTTAGCACCAATGAATCGTGGCATTTTGGCAACGTGTTATGCACGGCCACATGGTGATGCGCCAACGACTGCCTCACTTCTCGCTGCACTTGCAACGTTCTACAGAGATGAACAGTTCATTGTTGTGCGTCCTCAAATTCCTTCAACGAAGGCAACACTCGGTACTAACACTGTTCATATCACCGCCCGCTACGACGAGCGCACCGGATACGTGATGGTGCTCGCTGCCCTGGACAATATTGCAAAAGGTGCATCGGGAGGTGCAGTGCAATCAATGAACGTTGCACTTGGTTTACCTGAAGCAGCGGGCCTCAGCACGGTAGGGGTGTACCCATGAGCGAATTAACACGCGCTGGTGTTCTTGTTGAAGCACTTCCATATATTCGTCGTTTTGCAGGTCGCACCGTTGTGGTGAAGTACGGCGGGAACGCACTAGCTGGAACTTCCGAGCATGATGCGCTGGCATTGTTTGCCGAAGACATCGTTCTGATGCATACGGTGGGGATTCGTCCAGTCGTCGTGCACGGTGGCGGACCGCAGATCAATGACATGTTGTCGCGTCTCAATATCGAATCAAAGTTTGTCAATGGACTACGTGTGACAGACGAAGCCACCATGCAAGTGGTGCAGATGGTGTTGAACGGAAGTGTCAACCCGCAAATCGTGAGCGCTATCAATGTGCATGGCAACGTCGCTGTGGGTCTCTCTGGGGAAGACGGACGGACATTGCAGGTCACTGCTCGCGACGCTTCCCTGGGTTTTGTTGGCGATATTGAGAAAGTGCGCACGCACGTCATTGACGGACTTCTGGCCGATGGTCTTGTTCCCGTCTTGTCAACTGTTGGTGTTGATGTCAATGGCCAGCCATACAACATCAATGCAGATACTGCTGCAGGTGCGATTGCTGAAGCTCTTGGTGCAGAAAAAATCGTCTACCTCACCGATATCGCCGGACTTCGCAAAGATATCGATGATGCAGCATCGCTCATTCAGCGCATCACGGTGGATGAACTATCCGCGCTGATTACTGATGGAACTATCTCGGGCGGAATGATTCCGAAGGTGGAAAGTTGTATGCAAGCAGTCCGTGGGGGAGTTAAGAGCGCTCACATCCTCGATGGTCGTATTGCTCACGTTCTCTTATTAGAACTCTTTACCGACCAAGGTGTCGGCACCATGATTACTGGAGTCAAACAATGAAGCATGTTTTCTATGAAAATCAAAAGGCTGTCGCCATGAATGAATCACGCGACTATTGCCCATTCATTCCGGTGTTTGGTCCTCCTGCTGTGATGTTCGAACGCGGCGACGGCACTCAACTGTGGGATATCAACGGAAAGCGTTATCTCGACTTCCTGAGTGGTATCGCAGTCGTTTCATTGGGTCATGCAAACCCTGTTATCGCCAAAGCAATTGCGGATCAAGCAAACACGTTGGTTCATGTGTCAAATTTCTTTGCAAATACTGTTGCGACGAAGACAGCTGTTGAACTGAACGGTCTCATGCGTGATGCAGGCGCAGGGGATGGACAAGTTTTCTTCTGTAACTCCGGTGCCGAAGCAAACGAAGCAGCAATCAAACTTGCACGTAAATTTGGTGGCCGTGGTCGTCACCGAATCGTGACTGCTCTCGGAAGTTTCCATGGTCGTACTTTGGGTGCGCTTGCGCTCACTGGCCAGCCTGCGAAACACGAGATATTCCAACCGATGCCAGAAGGCTTCCGTTACTGCGAGTTCGGTGACATTGCCTCTCTTGAAGCTCAGCTAGACCCCACCGTTGCTGCGGTGATGTTGGAACCGATCCAAGGTGAAGGCGGCGTTGTCCCGGCTGATCCGGCATATCTGCAGGCAGTGCAGAAGTTGTGTAACGAACGTGGCATCTTGCTCATCATGGATGAAGTGCAAACAGGTTTCTGCCGTACTGGCAAGTGGTTTGGCTTCGAGCATGCAGGAATTCAGCCTGATGCCATCACGATGGCAAAAGGCATGGGTAACGGCATGCCTGTTGGTGCTTTGTGGGCACGCAAAGACATTGCTGCAGTCATGCAGCCGGGTGATCATGGCTCCACCTATAGCGGCACCGCACTGGCTACCTCAGCAGTGTCTGCAGTTATTTCTGAGATGAAACGCCTCGATGCTTCTGCTTTGGCAAACAAGCAAGGTGCGCGTTTGCGCGAAGGACTCTTGAAGTTTCCAAAGGTTGATCACGTTCGTGGTTCTGGCCTCTTGCTTGGTGCTCAGTTGGTTGAAGGCGTTCTTACTGCAGACGTTGTACCTGTGTTGCTGGAGGCGGGTCTCATTGTGAATGGTGTGAATGCATCAACAATTCGATTTGCTCCACCGCTCACTGTGTCTGATGCAGAAATTGACGAAGCTCTGTCCATTCTTGCAACGGTGCTGTCATGAAGCATCGCCATCTTGTGGACATTGCATCGCTCGGAGCGCCCACGCTTCGTCACATCCTTGACCTTTCTGTTGCAGCGCCAATGTCGCAGTTAGCAGGAAAGGGTGTTGCTCTCATCTTTGAAAAGCCATCGAACC
Source organism: Acidimicrobiaceae bacterium (assembly GCA_947446815.1). Taxonomy (GTDB): domain Bacteria; phylum Actinomycetota; class Acidimicrobiia; order Acidimicrobiales; family Ilumatobacteraceae; genus UBA2093. The sequence continues at coordinate 5,816 of CANFGT010000018.1, read as the reverse complement.
GTACTCGGCAGTCGATGGAAATGGCAGTTGTACAGCTGGGTGGACATCCCGTCTATACCCGCGGTGAAGAAGTCGGATTTGATGTTCGTGAGACAGTCGAAGACATCACGAAGATCATGGCTGGCTATCACGCTGTCCTTGCTGCACGTGTCTTTTCGCATTCTGTGATTGAACGAATGGTCGATTGCGACGTTGTTCCGGTGATCAACATGTTGAGTGATGCATCGCATCCTTTGCAGGCACTTGCAGACATCATCACAATGGAAGAGCTATGCGGACCAATTAACACATTGACTGTTGCATGGTTGGGTGACTACAACAATGTCGCGCGCTCGCTGGCCGAAGCAGTGTGTCTTCTCGGAGGCACCATCTCTCTTGGCTGTCCAGAGGGGTATAACGCTTCACAAGAAGAGTGGGCACGTCTAATGGCTCTTGGTGGCTCAGTTCGTCAAAGCACCGATCCAATGAACGCTGTTGAAGGCGCGCATGTGGTGCACACGGATACGTGGGTCTCTATGGGCCAGGAAGCAGATGCTGCAAAGCGTCGCGAAATCTTCTCTCAATATTGCGTGAATGATGCTGTGATGTCGAATGCTCTTCCCGGTGCAAAATTTATGCATTGCATGCCTGCTCATCGGGGAGATGAAGTCACCGCTGATGTCTTTGATGGCATCAACAGCGTCGTCATCCAGCAAGGCCACCATCGCTTGACGGCTGCGCGTGGAGCGCTTGCCTGGGTGCAAGGAGCCTGAGATGAGCACCAAACAGCAACGTCAACAACTCATCTCTCGCCTGATCGACCAAGAGGTCATCTCAAGCCAGCCGCAATTGCAAGAGATCCTTCGCGAACATGGCATTGAAGCAACGCAGGCAACTGTCTCTCGCGATCTTGAAGAACTCGGTGCGGTAAAAATTCGTATCCCCGGTGGAGATACGGCCTATGCCATCGCTGAATATGCACCCGCTCGTGTCGCTCCATCGGATCAATTACGTCGCGTCATGGCTGAATGGGTGGCTGAAGTGACTTCGAGTGGAAATCTTGTTGTCGTTCGCACGCCTCCAGGTTGTGCACATGTTGTCGCCTCTGCACTTGATCGCAGCGGTCTCGAAGGACTACTCGGAACCGTCGCTGGTGATGACACAATTTTCTGTGTTGCTGCAGAAGAAATTGGTGGAAGCGGGCTTGCCCATCAACTTCGGACTTTGTCCGGAGTTTCTGATGCAACGGGCGGTATTCCACGTCGAAAGGGGACAGCAAATGTCTGAGAAGAATGTTTCTGAAGGCGCAGCGTTGTGGCATGGCCGATTTGAATCAGCTCCGGCAGATGAGTTGATGGCGTATACGGAGAGCTTGTCCTTCGATAAGCGCCTATGGGCCGATGACATCTTTGGATCACAGGCGCACGTCACTATGTTGATGTCGGTGGGCATTATGTCCAAGAATGATGGAGCGATAGTTCTCTCAGCGCTCGAGCAAGTCGCGAAGGAATTCTCTTCGAATACGTTCGCCTTTGAGCCATCGGATGAAGACATTCACACCGCTATTGAACGTCGCGTCACACAAATTGCAGGCGAACCCGGTGGTCGTATTCACACAGGCCGTAGTCGCAACGATCAAGTTGCGACAGCCATCCGTCTGTGGTGCAAAAGGGAAGTACGCACAGTGCGTGGCTTCGTGCTGGCATTGGTCGATACGTTGGAAACTCGTGCGCAAGAGGCAGATGCAAACGAGCCAGCAATTCGTCTGCCCGGATACACCCACGTGCAGCATGCACAGCCGGTGTTGTTGTCGCATCATCTCCGCGCTCATGCATGGTCGCTTCTGCGCGATGCGGATCGTCTCGCTGATGCGCTCGGCCGACTTGACGTTTCGCCATTAGGCGCAGGTGCTTTGGCAGGTTCATCTCTACCTCTCGACCCTGCAGTCTCAGCAAAGGAGATGGGTTTTGCGACCACGTTTGCAAACTCACTTGATGCTGTCTCGGACCGCGACTTCGTCGCAGAGATCCTCTTTGATATTGCCCTGCTTGGTGTTCACCTCTCCCGCATCGGTGAAGAATGGGTGCTTTGGACAAGTGCTGAGTTTGGATTCGCCTCACTCGACGATGCCTACGCAACGGGTTCATCCATGTTGCCGCAGAAGAAGAATGCGGATATTGCTGAACTCGCTCGTGGCAAAGCTGGACGTCTCATCGGCAATCTGACGGGTGTTCTCGCAATGCTCAAGGGTCTCCCGTTGGCCTATAACCGTGACTTGCAAGAAGATAAGGAACCGTTGTTCGATTCCGTCGATCAAGTTCGTCGTGCACTCATTGCGTTGAACGGAATGATCTCGACTGCGACTTTCAATGTTGAGAACATGATGAAGGGCGCCGATGCTGAAGCATTGGTTGCAACTGACCTTGCCGAGTGGCTTGTTCAGCGTGGGATGCCATTTCGCGCAGCTCATGCCGTCGTCGGCAAAGTTGTTCGTGACGCTCTTGCGACGGGAACGCCAATGGTCGAGATCACCCGTGCGCATCCACAGTTAGGCGCAGACGCTGCGCAGTTGTTTAATCCAGGCGTTGCCGTCGGTAACCGTCGTACTCCTGGTGCATCGGGTCCTGAAGCTGCGCCAGTACAAAAGCAGCGTTTGGCAGATGCCATTGCCGTAGCAAAGAAGTTCGATTGATGTCATTCGTTGAGAAAATCCGCATTAGATATAACGAGTGCGACATGCAGAACGTTGTTTTCAACGCTAATTACTTCATGTATGCAGATGATGCTGTTGCTCAATGGATGCGACACAGCGTCAACGTGATGAGTGGTGCGGACCCTGACGACCTCGTTTCCTGGGCAGATATTGGCTTCGATTTCATGCTGAAGACAACTACGGCAACTTGGCACAAGGGTGCTACGTATGGCGACACAATTGATGCGCGATGTGAAGCCACGCGATGGGGGAACACTTCGTTTGACGTGTCGGTTTCAATGACTGTGAAAGATCTGCCCATCTTTGATTGCATCATTACCTATGTCAGTGTGACTCCCGGAACGCACACTCCTGCACCGGTTCCCGATTCACTGAAGCGTGCGCTCTCTTAATAAGGCAATAGCCACTTCATATCTTGGCCGTGATAGCCAATCTCTGCGAGTAGAAACTCTTCCGGCTCGTTGCCTCGCCACATCGTGACGCGTACATCGGCGACCTTTCCTGCGGGCTCCATTCGCGCCCATATCAAGGGCATTTCTGGCGTGGCGGTGATTGCAGCATCCTCTAGTGCCATTCGGAATCGACGTTGCACGTCAGGTCCGAGGTACTGCCACACGATGGAGTGGAACACAACAGTTGCACGTGCAGCTCGGGTGAGTAGTTGGCGCTCTATCCATGAATCTGCAGACTCTCGATCGACAAGTGGCTTATGTTCTTTTGCGATATTGATGGCTGCTTGGATGCGTTGCATTCGTGCCTTTTGGTCGGGCCACACAAATGACAGCAGTCGTAGTTCTTGTGCTGAATCGGTGACATCAATAGGGGAGATGTCCACTCCGCGTCGGTTGGCAACTCGTGCCGCTGTTTTGGGAACAAGCGGTGCCGTCTCAAACCAGTCGCCCATGAAACGTAACTCTGATGACGGGTCACCCATTCGGAGCTGTCCGAAACATCCGTAGAACTTGTCGAAATTGAGATTCAACCCGGCGCTAGCTCCCACCTCAAGAAAGTCGAACTCTTCGATATCGAATTTTGTGAGCCAGTGGCTAAGAGCGAGATGGACGACACTGCGACCGACTTCATTGGTTTGGACCTGGCTATTCAGCCCGATTTCCACTTCTTCCAAATGTTCCCGCACATAGCCAATGAAATCAGCACCAAAATCCTCGCCAGGTTTGCCCCCAACGCTGGGGTAGTGGCGTGCCAACCGAGGGTCATCACCGCACAACACCACTCGGTGAATCGCACCCGCAAGGCGAAGGGGAATCGCATCGTGAATCGGTCGAGCACTTCGCCCGGCAAGGAGTGCATAGATGCGCCCACCCGCTTCGTAATCATCGGCAAGTTCGGTGAAGAGGGTCTCGTACATCTTTGAACCCAATTGACCACACGACACCGACTGTGCTCGCAATGCCGCCAGCATTGGATCTTCTTCAAAAAGAGAGGATTGGCCGGGAAGAAGAGACATGCGGAGTCGATAATAGGTCGCAACGTGTCAGTGCTCTCATGGCAACATAGAGGCGTGACAAATATCGGCTTACTTGGCGAACTCACCACGCGTGGTCTCATCCATGACACCACCGACGCCGCAGCTCTTGAAGCGCGGCTCGCGTCAGGTCCAATTGGCCTGTATGTGGGCTTTGATCCCACAGCAGATTCGCTCCACGTGGGTCACTTGCTTGGTCAACTGACATTGCGTCGATTCCAAATGTCGGGCCATCGCCCGTATCCACTTGCAGGTGGAGCCACCGGAATGGTGGGGGATCCATCAGGTAAGAGCGAAGAGCGAAACCTTCTCGATGCAGAAACTCTGCAACACAATGTTGATTCCATTAAGAAACAACTTGCGAACCTTCTCGACTTCACGCCAGGTGCGAATGCAGCAACATTGGTGAACAACGCCGACTGGACTGCAAACATCAGCGCACTTGAATTTCTGCGCGATGTTGGCAAACACATCACGGTGAATCAGATGATGGCGAAAGAGTCTGTGAAGAATCGTTTGAATTCTGAGAACGGTTTGTCCTATACGGAATTCAGTTACATGCTTCTGCAAGCCAATGATTTCAGGCATCTTTGCGCAACGCACAACGTTGAACTGCAAATGGGTGGGTCTGATCAATGGGGCAACATCACTGCAGGTATTGATCTCATTCGTCGCACACTGGGTCGCGGTGCATTTGGAGCAACGTGGCCGTTAGTAACGCGCAGTGACGGACAGAAATTTGGAAAGACTGCAGGTGGGGCAGTGTGGCTTGATGCGCAGCGCACATCGCCGTATCAATTCCGTCAGTTCTGGATGCAGATGGCAGACGCCGATGTTGTTCGCTACTTGCCACAGTTTTCGCTTGCATCACTTGAAGAAGTGCGTGCGTTAATTGCGGAACATGAGCAAGCACCTGAAAAGCGCACAGCACAACGCTCGCTTGCAGCGGAGATGACGTCATTGGTGCATGGCACAGATGCTGCACATCATGCAGAGACTGCAGCCGACATCTTGTTTGGTGCAGACCCAACGACAGCTTCGATCGAAGCACTGCGAGCGGTCGCTTCAGAAGTACCAATGACAACGGTGTCATTTGCAGATCTCGACGACACGTATGCATTGTTGGCCCGCGCCGGAGTGGTGGCATCCAACAGTGAAGCCCGCCGCACCATCCAACAAAAAGGTCTGAAGGTCAACGGAAAAACCCTGGAAGAGGGTGAAACCCTTGCCAGCAAAGGTATTCTTCACGAGCGCTGGGTCCTAGTCCGCAAGGGCAAGACCTCGTACCACCTCTTTGAGGTATCGGCATAACACTTGCCGGACACAACAAAGAATTCCGAGAAATTCTCGGAAACCCGTGTTGTGATTGCCGACGGCACGCCGTTAGCATTGCAACTCGCCCCTAAGAAGCACTTGTTGCGGATTAGGGGGTCGGTATCAATTCCCTTTGGGGTACATACCGAGAGCATTAGCTCCTTGAAAACAGAAGAGAATACTGAACGCCAGTGCGGGCAGCACGGTGGCATTTTTGCTATCGGAGCTGTCTGTCAATTCTGGGATGGAGACCATCCATCCCAACAAAACAAAAAAAACAATTAAGTTAGGAACTGGTGTCTCGGGGTTATTCCCCCCGGACAC
>CANFGT010000017.1 GCA_947446815.1 Acidimicrobiaceae bacterium | reverse complement strand
GGCCATGACTTCAAACATTTTGTCGCCGCGTTCTGTGCGGCCGACAATTTGCGACGCCACGATTGCCATAATCACGCCCGAGATTGCTTCACGGCGGTAGTGATTTTTTACCCAGTCATGGTCAATTGTGTGACCATAGGACTCAAGCCCCGCAATGTATTGATCGACCAACTGCCATTCGAACAGGCGTCGATTTTCGGGGAGCAGTCCCGCCCCAATGAAGTAGGCAAGATCAGAAACCCCATTGCCATGACCCGGCGTCTGCCAGTCAACAACTGCACATGGGACACCATCTGGCGTCGTCGCAAACAGCAAATTGTCTAGACGATAATCACCATGCGTAATGGTAAAAGGCGCATCTTTGGCCCCGATATATGCAGGAATTCTCGACGCCATGGAGTGAATGAAATCAAGACCGACTTGACCGACATCGCGCAATATCGCTTCGGTATATGTTGCGAGAAAGCCAGGGAGCAGCATCGCTATCAAACCTGCGAGACGTTCTGCATCCGCTTCATCTCGACGTTGCAACCAATCAACGTCCGCAAGAGTCGCATCATTCCATCGCGGGCCATGCATCTTCACTAGTTGGTCAATTGCCAACTGTGCATGGTCCAGCCCGCAAGCATCAATTTGGTCACCTTGCTCTGACGGCGCCATATCTTCGAGAACAATTGCGATATCTCCGTTTTCTTCGTGCCAATCAGCAAACCAACAACGAGGAGACCGAACATCCAAAGAATTCACGAGTTCCTGGTAGAACTTCACTTCGCGCTCATAATTGCGAAGGCTGATTCCTGTTGCGCGGCTCGTTGGGTCGGGAGAAGCCATTTTCACGACAACTGACTTCGGCACATTGGGATCACTGCTGCTTAAAGCAAACCGAAGGTTCATACCCACCTGGCCCTCACCAATGCGTTTCGGCGGACCTGCAGTCACATCTGTGCCAAAGACCTCTCTCCAGAAGTCTGCATCAATATTTTGTTCGGTGTATTCCCTGTGCCCCACGGCACCACGGTAGCCCTCATGCTCCGTCCGATAGCGTTCCGAAGCAATGCGTCGTCTTTTTTCTCCCCGCTGGATACTCATTCACCTTGGTGTCGCACTTCTCGTCTTCACCATGATCAATCTTGGTTTCTGGCAACTTCGTCGCCTGGATGAGAAAAAGACTCTCAATGCATTAGTGACAACACATACCGCACAACCCATCGTTGATTACTCGGGTGGAATAAAGGACCCATTTGCTGCCGAATGGACGCGTATCAAGCTCACCGGCCGATACGACACAAGCCACACAATCACCATCATCAACAGATCTCAAGATGGATCTGCCGGATACGACGTCGCAATTCCGTTCATCAATTCTGATGGAACAATTTTTCTCATCAATCGAGGTTTCGTTCCCCTCGCCATCAAGATGCCAAGTGCACCAACAGGAAACCTTTCTGTCGTTGGATACGTTCGAAAAACTCAAACACGCAGTGCGGTTGGCGCCATTGACTCAACTTCTTCCACCAACACAGAATTCCAACGCTTCGATCTTCCATTGATTGCAAAAGCAACGGACACTCAACTCTTTTCAAAAAGTTATGTGCAACTCATCAAAGAATCAGTCACCGCAAATTCACAATGGCCTGCAACAGTTTCCATGCCAACTCTCGATGAAGGTCCACACCTGTCGTACGCATTTCAGTGGTTCTTCTTCAGTGCAACAGCGTTGACTGGTTGGGCTTTCGTTGTTCGACGCAAGTTGCGCGAACCAATTAATGCCCCGATTGCTCCAGAGTAAACATTCTCCGGAATTGCTCCACAACATCAGGGCTCTTATGTGAAGGGTCCATGGTTCGATACACGGTGTCAACGTTGACAGCCAGGCGGCCGAACTCACCCCATTGAGCAAATCCATTCAGGGCAATGTCACGAGCCGCATCCCATGCGTCCATTCCGCCATTGAAGCGCTCTGTTGCCTGAGCTTGGACATACGCCAAATAGTCTCGGATTGCCTCAACACCAGCTTTGTCAGTGAGAGGACCATGTCCTGGCACGATGTGATCAACATCGGATGCACAAATGAGATCGCATGCGGCAATCCAATTATCGAGCGGTCCAGCCCAGACAACTGGCGTACCACCGATAAAGAGAATGTCGCCGGTGTAAACAGTTTTCGCATCAGGAACAAAAACCAACGTGTCGCCTTGTGTGTGAGCTGGGCCAACTTCCACTAACTCAATTGCTCGACCACCGACTTCAAAATGATGTTTCCCCGTAAATGTCTGCGTCGGAAGGACAGGTTCGATTCCATCGAATTCGAACTCACCGAAGAAATGACGGAATAAATCTCCCACCTCGCCAGGAGCCTTGTTCAGTGCAGCAAGCATGGCAGGTGGAACCTCAGTCATCTCATGCGCAGTTGCAGCAGAAGAGATGATCTCTGAACCCTTTAATAATTGATTGCCGTAGCAGTGGTCACCATTTGCGTGTGTGTTGACAACCGTATTAATTGCCGCGGAACGAGTTGCCTCAGACATTGCATCCAACATGCGTTGCGTGATTTTGAGATCAAACAGCGTGTCAACAAGTAGCGACGCACCATCGCCCACTATCAAGCCAGCATTCGACCAACCCCAACCACCGTCGGGTTGAAGATACGCGTGCGTACCTTCTGCAAGCTCGTGTAATCCGAGTGTGTAGCTCATGACAAAGACTCCCCTATCTTTCGCGCAATACGCAGTGCCTCCATTGTGACAGGTGCGGCGGGGGTACACGCCGGAACACCAGACAGGACCGAAGCATCTGCAATCCAACAATTCTCGATGCCCTTTAGCTGGCCTGAAGAATCAACCGCCTTTGCGCAAGAAGAAGATGCGTGTGAGACGCTTTTGACATTTGCAACCACCCAGTCCCCCAATTGTGTGTCAGACATCCCTCCCACCAATTTCAATGGTGAACCTTCAATCAAGACCTCATCACGGTCAATGAGTGAAGCGAACTCACTACTGCAGACCACATCGATGACAGAATGAACTGCGTCGATCATGTGCGAAAGATCAGATACGTCCTCCAATAGTGCAAAATTGACGGCCAACTCACCGGTTGCACCTATCGACACACTTCCTCGACTCTTCGGATTCATGAGAGAGATGGACAGCATGCCTGTCTTCGCCACATCGTGTGCAACACGTTCATAGGCAATCGTGAGAAATTCTGCACCATCGTGCGTGGTCGTCTCACGCACAACACAGGCATCGAAACGAGCATCAGATTGATCGTGTACCGGCAAGAACGCGGTAATAGTTGGATGGTTCTGTAGACCAACACCAACGAGAGAGTTAACGCTCGATAGACCAGACGAAAGAATGATTGCGGGCGTGGCGATAGCCCCTGCACACATCACGACCAGAGATGCCATGTGCACATCGTCCCCGCATCTCACGCCAGTGACACGAGAGCCATCGTGAATCACACTGGTGACATTTTTCGAAAGAATCGTGATGCGACCTTCTTCCTGAAGATGATGCACAGCACGCCCTGGATTCCAACGACCTCTGTTCCACCATAACCGGCTGAATCGTCCGCCCGAAGCAAACAATGCTCGCCCCAACTGCCCCGCATCCGCATCGGTTGCAACACGGGTCAATCCTTCAATATGTTCTGGTATCGCACCTGTGAGCAACATCCCGTTGACTGCACTTCCCCCGCCAATTGCTCGACCTTGTACATAACCATTGGCTGCAACGTCGATGAGGTCAGAATCCTTGAGAACCTCTAAGAAGCGTGATTCATCATCATGCGAACTCCTACCGCCAGGTTCAATCAAGAGAATTTTTGCATCGCTATGACTCGCGAGATATGAAACCACAGTGCAACCTGCTGTTCCGCCACCGACCACAATGATGGGCAATGTGGTCGACATCTCTACAGTCCGTTCAGATGAGAGGAATCGTTGTAACGAACCAGTCGCCACTTACTCCCCTGCACATGGAAGAGCTCAGTTAACGAGGTGTTCTGCGTCTGCAGTTCAAACTTTCCGGTTTGATGCATGTGGAGCGTTTGCCGAATAACCGCATCAATCACGCCTGCGTGACATGCAATGACGATTGTTCCGCCTTCATGCTTTCGAACTGTTCGTCGCATAGCTTCCATCACTCGATCGTGAAATTGCGCAATGGTTTCGCCCCCGGGATACACCACATCGTGCGGGTCTCCATCCCATCGTGGAATTCCGTACCGTTCGACGAACTCGTCATAGGTCATTCCGTCACAGTCAGGACCTGGGTCGTGTTCGCCCCATCCAGAATCAACAGCAACTGATAACGAACCAAGCGATGGAGCAATGATGTTGGCCGTCTCAAGCGCACGAGGAAAATTGCTTGCATACAATGCCGTTGCCTCAACATCATGGCCCGCACTTAAACGATTGCGCAATGCTTCCACTTGGCGACGGCCATGGTCGGTTAATCCAGTGCAACTTCGGGGTCCACCAACAAAACGTTCAACAGTGGCGCGTGATTCCCCGTGACGAACAAGCACAAGTCGTGTGGACGACACCGACGATCAGGCCAGTTTCTCGACGAAGGCCTCAAGTTGACGCAGATTGCGACACTCAAACACACCGTCAGTATGAACACCGTATTCACCAACAATGGAATCGCCAGTGTTCCAGTATGAACGAGGCTCAGGGTTTAGCCAATAGACCTTGCGGGCCTTCTGCTTCATTTCCTTAATAACCCAGGCTTGCGATGCGTGATAGTTGTTGCGAGCATCACCCAGCAAGATCACACTGGACTTGGGGTTAATTTCTTTGCCCCACTTTTCCCAGAACACTTCAAACGCATGGCCGTAGTCAGAGTGACCGTCAACCCAAATCACGTCTGCTTCGGTGTTGATGCGCTGAATAGCTTCAGAGACGTCTTCGGTCTTCTTAAAGTATTCAGTCACTTCATCGATGCCATCAATAAAAACAAAAGCGCGCACTTTTGAGAATTGGTTGGACAATGCATACACAAGCATCAATGTGAAACGCGCGAAAGCTGCCACCGAACCGGAAATGTCTGCAACCACAATGAGTTCTGGCTTTGCTGGACGTGGGTATTTGAACTTTGGTTCGGCAGGTACACCGCCATAGGCCAAACTGTGGCGCACCGTGTTGCGGAAGTCGAGCGGTCCCTTGCGGCCGTGGCGACGCTTACGGGCCAGTTTTGCTGCCAACTTACGTGTGAGTGGTTGCAAAGCCTTCTTCAAGTTCTGCATTTCGTCACGGCTTGCGTGCATGAACTCAACATCTTCTGGCAACGGCTTACGCAATGTCTTTGCCATTGCTTCTGCACCACGATCGGCTACCAGACGACGACGAATTTCTGCTTCGACTTCCTGTTTGAACTGTTCAATGCGATGGTTGTACTCATCGCGCTCTAAACGCTCTTCAAGCTTTGTGAGCTCGCCACCAACTTCTTGACGGCTGGCTTCCATCATCTTGTCGGACATGCCATCAAGATCAAGGTTGCGCAGTGTTCGGTACAAGTAATACGTGCCACCGACTGGGCGACCAGGCTCCATGCCTGCAAAACGCTGAACAGCTTGGCGAGCAAGCGCTCGCATCATGGCCTGATCTCCATTCATGAGTGCATTCATCAGAATGTTCATGAGTTCTTCTGGAGTGAGCTGGTCCATACCGCCAGCGCCGCCATTGCCTTCGCCCTTCATCTGGGCATCTTGCATTTGACGCAAGAAATCATCGATGCTTCCATCGCCGTCACCATCGGTGATGCTGTATTCCGGTCCGCGAAGACTGAAGTACACCTCAAACACTGTTTCGAACGAACGCCAGTGAGCGTGGTTCTTTACGAGAGTTGCTCCAAGTGCGTACTTGAACGCTTCGCGATCCTCTAACGGGATGTGCGAAATCGCAGTCATTGCATCAAGGTTCTCAGTGAGGCTGACGGGCAGACCCGCATTCCTCAACTCAACGATGAACCCAGATAGAAGATCAAGCATGACGAAGATCCAGTCGAACTAGTCGATGGAAAGTTCTTTGGCAGCCTTAGCAATGTCAGTCTGATACTTCAGAAGGACATGCAAGGTTTCCTTCGCCTGCTCTGCGTCGATGGTTTCAAGACCCAACAAGACCAAGGTACGAGCCCAGTCGAGAGTTTCCGAAACAGAAGGAGCCTTCTTGAGGTCGAGCTGGCGGATGCTGCGAACAATACGTGCGATCTGGTCTGCGAGCATCTCGGTGATGCCTTCAACCTTCGTGAGAACAATTTCTTTTTCGCGATCCATTTGTGGGTAATCCACATGGAGGAACAAACAACGACGCTTCAGTGCTTCTGACAATTCACGAGTGTTGTTTGAAGTGAGGAACACCATCGGAATCTGCTTGGCAGTGATAGTTCCCAATTCAGGAATCGACACTTGGTATTCAGACAGGATCTCAAGAAGGAGAGCTTCTGTTTCTACTTCGACGCGGTCAACTTCGTCAATCAGCAGCACGACTGGCTCTTCAGCTGTAATTGCCTCAAGCAGTGGGCGTGTCAAAAGAAACTCGTCACCAAAGATGTCGTCGTGAACATCGGACCACGAGTCAGAGTTCTTGTCAGCCTGAATACGAAGAAGCTGCTTCTTGTAGTTCCACTCATAGAGCGCCTTGGACTCGTCGAGACCTTCGTAGCACTGGAGACGAATAAGGCGAGCGCCTGTCATCTCGGCGATTGACTTGGCCAACTGCGTCTTGCCTGTACCGGCAGGACCTTCTACCAAGATGGGCTTACCGAGACGATCGGCAAGGAATGCAACACCCGCGATGCCGTCGTCGGCGAGGTAGTTAACAGCCTTGAGGCCGTCACGAACTTGTTGAACTGATTCGAAGCGAGGTGCCATAAGACTCTCAAACCTAGTGGGGCTCCTCCCCACAAAGGGCATTGGGAGGCGAACAGCCCTCCACCCCAGTGCCATCCCATCCAGCACCTAATGTCTGTTCCATGTTTAAAGACACGCTCGTGGTGGCGATTGGTACCGCCATGTCCCGGTTTACGGGTTTGCTGCGTGTCGTTGTCTTTGGGGTCATCATCGGCCAAACAGCTCTTGCCGATGCTTTTGACGGCGCAAACAACTCCCCCAACTCTATTTATGAGCTTCTGGTTGGCGGTCTCCTTGCCGCGAGCCTGGTCCCACTTTTCACCCGTTTCACCGAGGACGAAGACGAAGAAGCAACACAAGCGGTGATTTCGACGTCGATTGTGGTTCTCGCATTGGCCACCTTGATCGCCATCGTTTGTGCTCCACAAATTTTCCATCTCTTCTCATTGCACCCCAGTCGTCTTGTTGACGTCGATCAGTTCCGTCGTGCCGGAACCGCAATGACACGAATATTCCTGGTGCAAATTTTCTTCTACGGTCTCACAGCAATTGGGTCTGCTCTCCTCAATTCACGTCGACGATTCGCAGCAGCTGCATGGGCCCCTGTTCTGTCCAATGTCGTCACTATTACGTTGCTCATGCTCATTCCATTTACTCGCGATGGAACTCCAGAACTCACAGACGTCATGAACGATCACACATTTTTCTGGATGTTCACCATGTCTGCGACGGGCGGCATTATCGCCATGGCACTTTTCTTACTACCAGCTCTCAAAGCAGCAAAGATTCCCTTCCAATTCACCCCGAACTTTCATCACCCGGCAGTACGCACAATGGTCAAGTTGTCCTCGTGGACATTTGGTTATGTGGTGACAAACCAAATTGCCCTCGTGATCATCAAGAATTTGGCATCACCAGGCAGCGGAAATCAAGATGCCTATTCAAAAGCATTCACGTTCTTCATGCTTCCCCACGGTCTGTTGGCAATCTCCATCGCCACCACCTTTGTTCCCGAACTCGTACGGCGTGTTCGCTCTGGAGATAAAAGTGGTTTTGCCACATGGACAACGTCTGGTATTCGTTGGATCAGCATTTTGACCATTCCCGCATCCGTTGCAATGGTGATCCTGGCTCATCCGATCATTAGTGCGTTGCTCGAACACGGACACTTCAATTCTGCAGCCGCAAGCAACACTGCCCGCGCGCTTGCCGGATTCTCTGTAGGACTCACCGGATTCTCTCTGTACATATTTTGTCTCCGCGGCTTTTACGCCCATGAGGACACTCGCACACCGTTCTATGTGAATGTCTTTGAGAATGTCGTCAACGTCTTCATTGCACTTCTTCTTGTTGACCACTACGGCGTCTTTGGCCTCGGCATTAGCTTCGGAATGGCATACATGGTTGCATCCCTTGTTCTTTTATGGCTTCTGCATACGAAATACCAAGCCATTCATTGGATGAGCCTCATTGATATGTCATGGCGCGTACTCAGCGCCAGCACCATCATGGGCATCGTCGTCTGGGTAATTGAAAAACTTCTCCAGCCCAAATCTGGAATGGCGCAAATGGCTGAATTGTTTATTTGTATTTCTGCTGGAATGATCGTCTACGCAATTTCTCTCGTTGCCTTCAAGGTGCCCGAAATGCAGAACTTCTCATCGCTGTTGCCAAAGCGCACCACCGACGTGGAAACCACGCTGTAGTACTACTTCGTTGCAAGAACAACGAGATCATCGCGATGGACGACCTCGACAACAGACATATCTCGTAAATCAGCTGTGCGCTGTCCTAGACATTCGCTCACTTGTCTGGCAGACATAGCCGCCATTCCCCGAGCGATGACAACACCGTCGGCGTCAATGATTTCCACCGTTGCGCCGCTATCAAAAGATCCGCTCACAGAGGTCACTCCGGCAGGAAGCAACGAGGTTCCGCGAGTAATAATCGCATCACGAGCACCGATGTCGACGACAACGGTTCCCTCCACCTCGGCTGCAAATGCAATCCACAACTTGCGAGCAGACAGATTGCGATCATGGGGTAAAAAGCGTGTGCCGACGGCTACCCCATCAATTGCGTTCATCACAGCGTCCTGAGACGCCGCAGCAGCAATGACAGCAGTAACACCAGACCATGAAGCGATCCGCGCAGACGCAAGTTTGGAAGCCATACCCCCACTGCCGCGTTCTGTCCCCGCACCAGTCGTTGAGATTGTCAACAGAGGGTCATCGGCCGCAACAACCGGAATCACTGTTGCTTCAGGATGTGAACGAGGATCTGCGGTGTACAAGCCTTCTGTATCTGTCAGAAGCACCAACATGTCTGCGTTGACAAGGTGCGACAACAGCGAAGCAAGGTGATCGTTATCGCCATACCGAATCTCATTATTGGCAATCGCATCATTCTCATTCACAATAGGGATGCATCCCAGTTCCAGTAATCGACCAAGAGTGTCGCGAGCGTGGAGGTATTGCTGGCGGTCAACAAAATCATGTGGGACCAACAGCACCTGAGCTGCTACCAAAGAATGTTTCGCAAGTGCCTTGTTATATTCCGCCATCAACTGAGGCTGTCCGACTGCAGAAAGTGCCTGCAGCGACAAAACATCGCTCGGCCGTTCTGAAAGGCCAAGCCCGGCAACACCTGAAGCAACGGCTCCTGATGTGACGAGGAGAACTTCATGTCCCGCAGCCCGTGCTGACGCTAATTGTTGTGCAACAGAAGCAATGACTTCTGATCGAATACGCCCTTCATCATCAGTGAGTGATGATGAACCGACTTTGACGACGACGCGCATAACTACAGAATTACATTTCTGGCACAAATTCAAAACTGAATTGTGCAATCCAAATGACATCGCCTTCCACCACACCGGCGCGAGTCAACAATTTCGGAACTCCCAGCTTGGCAAGACGTTCGTCGATGTAGTTCAAAGCCTCTGGCGTCGTGACGTCATTCAGCGCCACGATGCGCTCAGCACTGCGACCATGGACGCGATATTCATTGTCGCCCAACTGCTCGACCCATGAGTGTTCTGGCTCGGGGCGCATGATGATGGTGGCTTCTTCAACAGGTTCTGCCTGACGAGCCTCGCCAACGTTTTGCGCCAACATATTGACGACGTTGCGAACATTCTCTGATGTGATGGAAGACATTTTTATGTGTTTCCAGTCAGCAACATCGACTGGACTTGCACTGTCTGACTTGGTTCCAACGATCAGTGACGGGCGCGTCAGAAGCTCGGGGCGGTAGTTACCCACCTCGTGCTGCAAGATTCGCAATTGCTCTTCTGGCTCAATGCCGTCCATCGCAACAAGGTCAATGAGATAACACAACACGCGTGCGCGCTCGATGTGGCGAAGGAATTGATGGCCAAGACCTTTGCCTTCACTTGCACCTTCAATGAGACCAGGGATGTCAGCCATGACGAACTCTGTTGTGTCGTCAATACGCACAACACCAAGGTGTGGCTCAAGCGTGGTGAATGGATAATTCGCAATCTTTGGTTTTGCAGCAGACACTGTGCTGATGAACGTGCTCTTTCCCGCATTCGGGAAACCCACGAGAGCAACGTCGGCCATTAACTTCAGTTCCAATTTCAACCAGCGCTCGAAACCTTCTTCGCCTTGCTCAGCGAATGTCGGAGCACGACGCAAGTTGCTCATGAACTTATGGTTGCCGCGTCCACCGCGACCACCAGCAGAGGCAAGCCACTTGTCGCCGTGATTCACAAGGTCTGCGAGAACTTCACCGGAATACATGTCCTTGGCCACTGTGCCTTCAGGAACTGCGATGTAGAGATCATCACCACGACGACCATGGAGGTCTTTACCCTTGCCATGCACTCCATTGCCTGCGCGGCGGTGAGGGTGGTCGCGGAATGCGAGAAGCGATGCCGAGTTACGGTCTGCGACGAGCCATACGTCTCCACCTTTGCCGCCGTCACCACCGTTAGGTCCACCAAAGGCCACAGGACCCTCTCGACGGAAGCTGACACAGCCTGCGCCGCCGTCTCCACCGCGGACATTCAGTTGGGCTTCGTCGACAAACACACTCATAGGGCTGCTTCAGGCTACTTGCCGCAGATACACCGCACTTGCGACACACCACTCACCTACTCTGAATACATGGAAGAAATGCCACAGAGCGAGCGAAACGACACATGGGTATCCACCATGTCGGGAAATTCGGCTCAGGGCATCACCCTTGCGCATGCAGATTCGTGGGCAGGTATCGGCACCACAGACATCGCTGATCGCATCGCTCGTGAAATATCTGAAGACAAAGCCATGGCTCCATTGGCCACCCGCGCCGTGGGGCCGGGCAACCGTCTAAGCCCCGAGTCCGAAGACCCTTATCGCACATGCTTCGAGCGTGACCGCGATCGCATCTTGCATGCCTCCTCCTTCCGTCGCCTCGCAGGCAAAACACAAGTCTTCGTTTTCCCCGATGATCATCAACGCACTCGCCTCACGCATGCTCTCGAAGTAGCCCAAGTTGCAGTGTCCATCGCGCGAGTCCTTCGACTCAATCTTGCTCTCACCGAAGCCATTGCGCTCGGACACGATTGCGGTCATGGTCCTGGCGGCCATGCGAGTGAAGACGCACTGTCGCCATACATAGAGAATGGGTACGACCATGCTGTCTGGGGAGCCGATGTCGTTCTCACTCCTCTTAATTTGTGCAATGAAACTCTCGATGGCATTCGCAACCACAGTTGGTCGCGCCCCGCCCCTGCAACACCCGAAGCAGAAGTTGTTAGTTGGGCAGACCGCATTGCATATGTCTGCCATGACTTTGAAGACGCAGTAGATGCTGGTGTTGTCACCCATGCAGACCTTCCCGACCTCGTGCGAAAACGATGTGGAGTCACCCGGCGCGAACAACTCAGTGCATTTATCACCGGAATGATTGAGGCAACCGCTCACACGGGCCGCATCGGCATGGTGCCCGACTTGGCAGAAGCTTTGGCGTTGTTTCGCCGATTCAACTATGACGCGATTTATCATCGTGCAGCGTCGCGCACACAGGCTCAAAGCGTCATCGACATGTTGCGTCCACTCGTAGAGCACTACATCGCTTACCCACAGCTACTTCCTGCGTTCGAGGTCGATCCTTTTGATGCACACAGCTCCACTGCGGCGCATGAAGCAGTCACGTACGTAGGCGGAATGACCGATCGGTTTGCATGCAAGCAGGCAGTGCAATTGCTTCACTTCCCTATGCATAAGTTGCCACAGGGCATCGACACCTTGCTCGCCGCCGAATAACAGGTTGCCAACTTCACATCGGTGAATGCGAAAGGCGCACCTTGCGGTGCGCCTTTTAAAGAAATATTCAGTTGTTGTTTTCGTTATTCCGCAGGAACAACGTCAACAATCTTGCGGCCCTTGCGCTCACCGAACTTCACGCTGCCATCGGTGAGGGCGAACAAAGTGTCGTCCTTGCCGATGCCGACATTCTTGCCGGGGTGCGTGCGAGTGCCACGCTGACGAATGATGATGGTGCCTGCGCTGATGATTGTTCCGTCGAACACCTTCACGCCAAGGCGCTGTGCATTTGAGTCGCGGCCGTTTCTTGTTGAGCCGCCGCCCTTTGTCTTTGACATATTGGATCAGCCTTTCGCGATGGATGTGATCTCGACGAGCGAGTACTTCTGACGATGTCCGAAGCGACGGCGCTGGTTAGTGCGGCGCTTATAAGTGAAACCGTCGATCTTGACACCCTTCTCGGTTCCGATGACGCGACCCTTAACGGATGCGCCTTTCAACTGGTCTGGTGTGGAGAGGATGGTGGTTCCGTCAACGACGAGAATTGGCGTGAGGGAAACCTCAGCGCCATCTTCGACATGGAGAAGCTCGAGCTGGACCTTCTGGCCCTGCGCAACCTTCTCTTGCTTTCCACCTGATGCGATCACTGCGTACATAGCGGGATAACCCTATCTGCGTTTTTTCGGGGTCCGACACTCTCGGACCGTTTGTTTTCAAGGAATCTTGGCCCTTGAGACCTAGTCGAGAAGGGTGAAATCAACCTTCATGCCACGACCGGAGCATTCTGGGCACTCCCCTGCAAAGGCCGTAATGAGGCCCTCGCCGATGCGCTTTCGAGTCATTTCCACAAGCCCCAGCTCTGAAATATCGAAAACCTGGGTGCGCGTTTTGTCGCGAGACAGAGCCTGTCGGAACGACTCAACGACCTTCTTGCGGTTGTCCTTGATTTCCATGTCGATGAAGTCAATGACGATGATGCCACCGATATCTCGGAGACGAAGTTGGTGCGCCACTTCGGCAGCAGCCTCGAGGTTGTTCTGGAAGACCGTCTGTTCGAGGTTCGAGGTTCCCACGTTTTTTCCGGTGTTGACGTCGACAACAGTCAAAGCTTCGGTGTGCTCAATAATGAGCGACCCGCCCGATGGCAGCCATACCTTGCGGTCGAGCGCCTTGTGTAGTTGCTCGTGCACATGCTGGGTCTCAAAGAGCGACAGTGACTCTGCATCGCGGTCGAAGTACTCCACTCGATCAGCAAGTTCAGGGTTAAAGGCCTGTACATAACTGCGGACTTCTTCAAACAAGCGATGATCATCGATAATCACGCCGCGATATTCAGCATTGAACTCTTCGCGAATAACGCGCACTGCAAGTTCTGGCTCGCGGTACAAAAGTGCAGGGCCCTGCGCATTCTTCGAAGCAGCTTCAATCTGCTCCCACTCTTGCAACAAACGAGTCATGTCGGCAGTGAGTTCATGCTCGGTGGCGTGCTCTGCTGCGGTACGCACAATCACACCATGGTGCGCAGGCTTCACGCGGTCGAGAATGTTGCGCAGACGGCGACGCTCGGAATCATCAAGCCGCTTGGAGATGCCGTATGTCTTCGAGTTGGGAATCAAGACAACAAATCGACCCGGGATGGACACTTCTTGAGTCAGGCGTGCACCCTTGGCGCCAATGGGGTTCTTGGTGACCTGACAGAGAATCATCTGCCGAGAACGAAGAATCTGCTCGATACGAGCGTTGTCCTTGGTCTCGACATTTTCATCCTCGAACTGCACATCGCTGCGGTACAGCACTGCATTCTTGGGCGTCGCGATGTCGACGAAAGCGGCTTCCATACCTGGCAAAACGTTTTGCACACGACCGAGATAGATGTTTCCGTGAATCTGACCCACATCGTCCGATGGACGACTGACGTAGTGCTCAATCAGGCTTCGGCCTTCCATGACGGCCACCTGGGTGACGCCATCACGTACTTGTACACACATCTGGTATCGGCCAACAGGACGACCGTTGCGCTCGCGACCCTTACGGCGCTCGATGATCTCGGCATCAATTTCTGCTGCATCGCGCACGGGGCCATTCCCCGAACGGGAACGACCACGACCGCCGCGACGGCGCTTCTTCTTATTGCCGTCACCTTGGCCGGATCCTTGACCTTGCCGCTGTTCAGACTGGCCACCTTTAGGTGCAGCTGGCGCTGAGGGACGCGTGTCGCCAATTTGAGGCTTACGCGCTGGCTGAGACGATGCAGGACGCGGCATTGACGACTGACCATCGGAGGATGCGCCTTCGTCACCATCTCCAGGCTTGCGGCGGTTTTTCCCACCACGTGAACCCCGACGGCGCTTCTTTGGGCCATCTTGTCCCTCTGGACGATTCTGATGCTCTGCACCTGCGGGACGATTGTTCTCGGCTGCGGATGAACCGCTGGAACCGTTGGTATCCATGAATTTTCCTCTCTCACGTCGCGCACAAGGCGCGCCATGTGGGTCTGGCTGCTGCCAAAACAGGCGCGGCCGACCCTTCGGCCTAGACCATCAGGTTACCTGCGGGGGTTACCGGAAACGGCGCATATGGACGCTCTGGACCAGCCCAATCATGATGGCGAAGGCAACGGTGTGAGACCCCCCATAAGAGACAAAGGGAAGAGGCACACCCGAAACAGGGGTAATTCCCATCGTCATCCCAATGTTTTGGAATGTCTGCCACAAGATCATGGTGAAGACCCCGGCACAAATGAGATAACCCAGGCGATCCTGAGCAATGCGGGCGATTCGGTAAATACGCCACAGAATGACCACAAACAGACCCAACACCAGCGTCGAACCCAACATGCCGAACTGCTCACCAATGGCAGAAAAGACGAAGTCCGTGGACTGGACAGGGATGAAGGCCCCATTTGTGAGCGGGCCACGTAGGTATCCCTTGCCGAAGAACCCACCAGTGGCAACCGCTCGTTTTGCAAAACGCACCTGGGTGGTGAGTTGCTGGAGACTTGCTGAATCTGAGTTCTGGTTTAAGAAACCCGTGATGCGCCGAATTTGATAATCCTTGACCACACCGGAGATAACTCCCGATACCGCGGAAAAAATTGCCAGCGATGTAATCAATGAGATATAGCGGATTTGGGCACCTGCAACTAACAACACACCCATCGCGCATGCAACCAATACAGAAGCTGAACCCAGGTCGGGCTCAATCGCAACGAGCATCACCGGAATACCCACGATGAACAACGACTGAATGAAACGTTCCCACGACACAGTTTTCGAGTCGTCGTCGGCCAGGAATCCTGACAGCAAGAGAAGAGTTGCCACTTTCCCCAGTTCGGATGGCTGGAGAGCAATGGGGCCAACGTCAAATGAAAGGTTCGCTCCACCTTTAACTGCGCCGGTCACCATTACGAGGATCAACAAGACAATGGTGACCGCATAGAACAGTTCTGCGCTTCCCCGCAGCTGTACGTAATCCATCCACATCACCACGGCCATCACAATGATTGCGAAAATGACAAAGATGATCTGTCGTTGTACAAATTGAAATGGGTCGGCGCCTCTATTTAAGAGACGAGGTCGCGTAGCCGAATAAATAATGAAGCTGCTGATGATGGTCAATGCACCGACTGCCCCCATCAATATCCAGTCAATGGTGCGAGTGGGATCAGCAAAGCCACGACGAATGTTTCCTAAACCAGAGTTTGGACGGCGACTGAAATTAGGGCGGCGATTAAAGACAGGCAACGACATCAGTCACGCACCGATGATCCTGAACCAACAAGACATAGAGGATTTGGCAGAGACTGCGGTGCAGCCACGTCGTAGCTATTGATATCTAGTGGGTCTGCCGCCAATGCTGGCGCCATCTGAATCTTTCCAGCGAGCGCAGTAAAGATGCACTTCACTACAGGTGCAGCTGCACGAGATCCATATCCACTTTTTTCTAAATATGCCACTGCGGTGTATGGGTACTTCTTCGAAAGACTGAATGCTGCAAAAGCCGACGAGTCATTCCACGGGAGGTTTTTGGCACCCTGTGCTGTCCCTGTCTTGCCTGCAATTGGCAATGAACGTTTTGGATACGAACGGAACAATTTCTCGCCCGTTGTCGAGTGATAAATATCGGAGCGAACACCAGGCCCATTAATCACGCGAGTGAGTCCACGGACAATCGGTGACAAAACCTCCGGACGAGCGCCAATGTTGCGAGCAATCTCTGGAGCACTGAAGTCCTTCACGATGATTCCCTTCGTCAGGTCAACGCGACCCGACAAACCATTCGGAGTTCCCGGCGACCAAATGGCACGAACAACACGGGGCTTCATCACATTGCCACCATTTGCGATGGTTCCATATGCAACCGCAAGTTGCAGTGGTGTTGCAGAAAGAAGACCCTGCCCAATAGCAAACTGGACGTTGTCGCCGACGTAGTAACCCTTGCCTTCTTCTTTAGCAATTGCACCACTGGCCGCTAGTCGTTGCTTGAGTTCCCTGTTTGGAATTGTTCCGATGAACTCGTAAGGCAAGTCAATTTCGGTGGGAGACCCAAACCCAAAGAGGCGAACCTGCTCTTCCAAAACAGGACGATTTCCACGCTCTGTAAAAATCTTTTCGCCGATCTCATAGAAGAAAACATCTGATGAGATAGCAAGAGCAGAGACGACATTGATGCGGCCATACTTGCAAGGAGAGCCATTTCCGCAGACAGCATTTTTAAAAATGCACTTGACGTTCAGTTGACAACGCTCTTCGGGAATGCTGACGAGCTTGTATGTCCCCTTGTCTCTCACGATGTAATCGGTGCCGCCTGCTAACTGCCCAGTGTTTAATGCTGCGAATGCTACGAACGGCTTAAACGTTGAGCCAAGGTTGTAACGACCCGAGATTGCTCGGTTGACCAGAATCGACTGGTCGGGGTCATCTGTCTTTGGAAACAACTGTCCGAACTTCTCAGAACTAATCCCCGCGTTAAACCATCGATTGTCGAAATTTGGATAGCTCGCCATTGCGACGATTTCGCCAGTGTCATGGTTCAAGACCACTGTTGACCCTGCAGGTGCCTTGTAAAAATTAACTTCTGGATATGCAGGATCCGGTTGTCCGAACTGCAGAACTTGAGGAGCTTCTGTTCTGCGACGCAACAATAATTCGTTCTGTAATGCCTGCTCTGCGAACTGTTGTACATCCAAGTTGATAGTCAACTGAATGTCATTTCCGGGGATGGCTTCCTTGCGTTCTAATTGCCGAAGGAATCGACCACGAGAGTCAACTTCGTATTTGATATATCCGGGCGAACCTCGCAACACTGCTTCATACGTTTGCTCAACACCGAACTGCCCGACTCGTGCGTCTGGGTCATACCCGAGGTTCTTGTAATACAGCTGCTCAGAACCTTTTTTAATTGCACCAAGAAATCCGATGACATGACTAGCCATTGGCGCGTAGGGATATTCGCGACGCCAATCTTCACGGATATCCACTCCTGGATAATCCTCTCCGCGCTCACGCAGGTAGATACCCAAGTCTTCGGACACATCTTCTTTCAACGGGAGAGGCTGCAGTTGGTCGTAGCGCTTCGACAGATAACGGTCTTCCAATTGGGGCTCCGTCATATTCAACACACCAGATAAACGTGCCCACATCTGCGATCGAGCAAGTGGTTTCGCAATAACACCACGATCAATGGTGATAGTCAGGATTCGTTCGTTTCCTGCGACGACGCGACCCTTGAGGTCGAAGATGCGACCCCGTTCAGGAGTGAGCTTGATGGTGCGAGTGCGCACCTCGCGCACTTTCACTTCCAGACCAGGCGCATCCACCGCTTGTAAAAACCACAACCGAACGGTGAGCAAGCCCAGCAACAGACATGCAACTGTCACGAGTACTCCCAGTCGGGAAATAGCGCGCTCCCCGGCCATTAGCGCATTGTCGCTTCATCACGAATAGCCCAATTACAGAGCCACTCTGCAGGAAGGCTGAGAGCCGCATTAAAGATGGCAACGGTAATGACGACAACGAAGACATGAGGTGTCAAAACGCCTTCTGCCCCCGTAATCGTGAAGGCCACGGGAAGCAGAAACATACCGATAGCACTGACGCCTAACGCCGCCAACATTCGAGACCACCACGTGGACTCATGCACGAATGTATGCACATATCCAGCCAAATAACCCACGATGCCAAATACTGCTGCACACAGACCCATCGGTGTCGTCAGGACCATGTCATACAAAAGGCCAACAATGAAGCCAGCCATTGCACCAGTTTGCGACCCCTTGGCAAGACCACTCGACGCGGCTAGGAGCAACATGACCTGCAAACAAACACCAAACGGCCTCATCTCATTAAAGATCGTTGTTTGCAGAGACAAAAACAGAAGCCCTACTAATACAAGGCGCGTGTAACGGGCCTCTGCAATAACAACAAGACGATCGATCATGGAACTGACGGGCGCTCGGTAAGTGGCTGATACAACAACACGCGAACGAAGTTCAGACTGTCGAGATTTGCTGAAAGTTTTACTTCAAGAATCGGACCAAGCGTTCCAGTTCTTTTCACCACACGACTCACTGTTCCTACAACAATGTCGGGTGGTGCAAGCGACGTTGCACCACCGGCAGAAATAATTGGTGATCCCACTGCGACGGATCCAAAACGCGGTTGGTTCTCAACAAAGCGGACTATCGGGCGCTTCGACAGGCCACGACCTTCCAATGCGCCCGTTTCGCGCAATGGCAAATCTGCGCCTGCCGGAACAGTGATTGGTGAGTTCGTATTTTTTCCTGGTTGATTTGGCCCGACCGTACCAGTAGGACTTGTTGAACCTGTTCCTGCAATCGACGTCGTCGACGCAATTGTTCCACCCGGCGTGAATCCCTTGATCGTGCTCGTCGTTGTTCGCGGAATTGTTGTCGTCGTCGTTGTTGTTGTCGTTGTCGAAGACGACGAGTCGGTGGACTGGCCGGGAATCGTGGTTGTCGTGGTTGTTGGAGGTGTATTCACCACTTTGACAGCCAATGAATAACCCGGATCTGTGATCAACATGACAACAGCTCGCTTGCTGTACACGTCAGTCACCTTGCCGATCATGCCGGCTGCGTTCAGCACCGGCATACCAACTTTGATGCCACATTCAGAACCACGGTTCAGCTCTACTGTCTGAGCAAAGTTTGATGGTGACTGTCCAACCACCTGGGCAGTACATGAAGAGATTCCTGCAAGAGTTGGCAATCCATTGAGTGCGAGCAATTCTTGCGCTTCGCGAACAGATGCAATCGCCGAGACTGTTGCGCCTTCGTCGTATGCAACAAGATCTCGTAGGCGGCGATTTTCATCCACCACACTGTTGTAGTGGGTAATTCCATTCCACGTATTTTGAATGGGGCGAGTTACCACTCGCGTTGCGCTCTCAATCGGACGAAACACAACGCCAAATGCGGAACGTGCAAAGTTGGTCACCGAACTGCCACGCAGGTCAAGCGTGATGAGCAGAACAGACGTCAACGAGAGCAGAAGAATTGCTCGACGCCGTGTGAAGGAATAGCCCGCCACGGAATTATTTCTACTGTTGGTCGAGTCCTGGAGAGGACATCATTCCGCGCATCGCTTCGATGTTTTCGAGCGCACGACCCGAACCGATAGCGACCGCGTACAGCGGGTCTGGGGCGATGTAACACGGCATGCCGGTTTCGTGGTTAATGCGGTTGGTAATGCCGGAGAGCAACGCGCCGCCTCCAGAAAGGTAAATACCGCGGTCCATGATGTCGGCTGCCAATTCAGGCGGAGTGCGATCAAGCGTGGACTTCACAGCGTCAATGATTGCAGCAACCGGCTCCGCAATGGCTTCACGAACATTCTCAGTTGTCAGTTCGACCGTGCGAGGAAGACCTGTCACCGTGTCGCGCCCGCCAACGTCGCCAGTGAGTTCTTGCGCCAGTGGCCACGCTGACGCCATCTGAATTTTGATTTCTTCAGCAGTGTTGATGCCGATGTCCAGACCATATTCAGCGCGCACAAAAGCGACGATTGCTTCGTCAAGTTCGTCACCGGCAACGCGAACACTCTGAGCCACCACAATTCCACCCAGCGAAATCACGGCAACTTCTGTTGTGCCACCACCGATATCCACAATCATGTTTCCGCTTGGTTCATGCACGGGAAGATCAGCGCCGATGGCTGCGGCCATTGGTTCTTCAATGATGTGCACGGGGCGACGTGCACCTGCGTACTCCGCTGCATCCTGCACCGCACGCTGCTCAACACCGGTAATTCCGGATGGAACACAAATAACCATGCGTGGCTTGCTCCAACGACTGGTGGTGATGCGTTGAATGAAATAGCGCAACATCTTTTCGCACACATCAAAGTCTGCAATCACACCATCTTTTAGTGGGCGAATCGCTTCGATGTGCTTGGGAGTGCGGCCAAGCATGCGCTTTGCCTCCCAACCCACAGCAACAGGACGACCATCACGCATGTCAATCGCCACCACTGATGGCTCATTGAGAACAACACCTTGTCCACGCACATAGACAAGCGTGTTAGCGGTACCTAGGTCGATGGCGATATCGCGTCCGATCGCCAAAGGATTGTTGCGGGTCATAAATGGTCTCCCCGGCACATCGTTGAACGATTGCCTTTAGGAATGGTAACTATCCGCGCCTTAGAGGGCGGGGAAGAAGATTCCCAGTTCGCGCTTGGCGGAATCAGCAGAATCGCTGCCATGCACCAAGTTCTCGGTAAATAATGTGCCGAAATCGCCACGGATTGTGCCGGGAGCTGACTTTGCGGGGTTGGTTGCGCCCATCATGGTGCGAACGATTTCCCACGTGTCTTCTGGACCTTCAATGGCCATTGCAACAACTGGACCACGAGACATGAATTCCACAAGTTCGGCATAAAAGCCCTTGCCCACATGCTCTTCGTAGTGACGCTCAAGGATTGCCTTGTCGAGAGTACGAAGTTCCATGCCAACAAGGCGCAGGCCCTTGGACTCAAAACGGGTGGTGATGGCACCAACAAGACCGCGTTCGACGGCATCGGGCTTTAGGAGGACGAGGGTGCGATTAGACATTCCTTCAGGCTAGGGGCTGACCCCCGCCTTACCCCTGCAAACGGTCGCAAACCCTTTACGGAAGCACCTTTCGCAGGTGAGTACGGGCTGCACCGACGACATAAAGCGACCCAGCAATCAGAATCGCATCATCGCTCGTGACGTCATTGAGTGCCATATCGCATGCCTTCTCGACGGTGTCCACGGCCCGGATGTCATTGCCACCCATCTCTTCCGCTGCTGCAGCGACCTCTTTGGCGGGCAACGCTCTCGGCGAAGGAGCCGTACAGCAGATCACTCGGTCGAATTCATCAACCTTGAGTGCCGACAAGGTGTCGGCGATATCGCGGCCACCCAAAGCGCCCACCACAAGGATGCGTCGACCGTGGGGATCAAAATCGTCGAAGAACACGCTGGCACACACTTCTGCACCTGCTGTGTTGTGGGCACCATCAAGAATGACCAACGGCTGATGCCCCACCACTTCAAAACGACCGGGCATGACAACACTTGCCAAACCTTCTTGAACTGTCTCTTGGTCAAGTGCCGATCCGAAGAATGACTCCACCGCTGTGATTGCGACTGCAGCGTTGTCGCCTTGGTGCCACCCATGCAGCGGAAGAAATAAATCGACGTAGTCGGCACGTGAAGTACGGACGTGCAATGAACGCCCGCCGAGTGCTAAGTGATTGTCGGCAACATCAAATTGCTCACCACGAAACAGAATCTCATCATGTGGTTCTGCAGAAAATATGGAATGAAGGTCTTCGTTTGCATCGCCAATGATCGCGATACTCCCCTCTTTAATAATTCCTGCTTTTTCTTTTGCAATGTGAGCCAATGTTGGACCAGCAAACTCTGTGTGGTCCAACGCAATGTTGGTGATTACTGCAATATCAGGATGTACAACATTTGTTGCATCCCATCGACCCAACATTCCCACTTCGATCACAGCAACTTCGACTGCATCATCCGAGAACCATCGGAAAGCAGCTGCGGTCATAATTTCGAAATACGTGGGGCGAACACCCGACATGCCTTCAGCATTCGCAACCGCAGCGACCGCTTCAGCGAAGTCATATTCCGCCACCGCTTCACCGTTCACCTGAATTCGCTCGCGAATGTTCTCAAGATGCGGACTCGAATACGTTCCCACTTTGAGTCCATGAGCCATCAATAACTTCGTAATGATTTGGGATGTTGAACCCTTGCCATTTGTACCGGTCACGTGAATGACTCGGTAATCATTCTGCGGATCACCTAAGACAGCAAGAAGCGCTTCAATGTTGGAAGTTGAAGGCGATTCCACACGGCCCGTCTTTTCATACGAGGCGTGTTCGTCTAGATAGACAAGTGATTCAGAAAAATTCACAGGAATCAGGAAGCAGCGCGGCGCTGGCGAGGTGCTCGCGTTGCGCCCTTAGTAATAATTTCTGGCGTCACCTTGTTCTTGACGGTCTCAGCTGTCACAAGAACTTTGGCCACATCGGTGCGACCTGGCACTTCATACATCACGTCAAGCAACGTCTCTTCGAGAATTGCACGAAGACCACGAGCACCGGTTCCGCGAGTGAGTGCAAGGTCTGCAATCGCTTCAAGTCCGTCCGGAGTGATGTCGAGTTCAACTTCATCGAACTCAAAAATCTTGCAGTACTGCTTCAGCAGTGCATTCTTTGGCTCGGTCAGAATTTGCATGAGTGCGGGCTTGTCCAGTGCGTGCACTGCACCCACCATTGGTAAGCGCCCAATGAATTCAGGAATCATTCCGAACTTCAATAGATCTTCTGGAAGGACCTGAGCGAAAAGTTCGCCAGGGTCCTTATCGGCCTTCGACGTGACCGTGGCATGGAAACCCATGCCCTTGTGTCCAATGCGCTGTTCAATGATTTGTTCCAAGCCGGCGAAAGCTCCGCCACAAATAAACAACACGTTCGTGGTGTCAATCTGAATGAACTCCTGATGAGGGTGCTTCCGTCCGCCCTGTGGTGGAACTGACGCAACAGTGCCTTCAAGAATTTTCAGAAGTGCTTGTTGCACTCCTTCACCAGAAACATCTCGCGTAATGCTCGGGTTTTCGGCCTTGCGCGCAACCTTGTCAATTTCATCGATGTAGACGATGCCTTGTTCGGCCTTCTTCACATCAAAGTCTGCTGCTTGCAACAACTTGAGGAGAATGTTCTCCACGTCTTCACCGACGTATCCGGCCTCGGTTAGCGCAGTGGCGTCAGCGACAGCAAACGGAACATTGAGCATGCGCGCGAGAGTTTGCGCTAAGTGAGTCTTTCCGCAACCCGTGGGTCCCAGCAGCAGAATATTTGACTTCTGCAATTCAACGTCATCGCGGCGAATGCCACTGTTTTGCTGCATGTATTGCAGGCGTCGATAGTGATGGAACACTGCGACGGAGAGAACCTTCTTTGCCCGCTCCTGGCCGACGACGTACTCGTCAAGGAATGTACGTGTCTCGACGGGAGTCGGAAGAGATTCGAAACGAACGTCAGAGCGATCGCCGACTTCTTCTTCAATGATTTCGTTGCACAGCTCGATGCATTCATCGCAGATGTACACACCGGGGCCGGCGATCAGTTTCTTGACCTGTTTCTGGGACTTGCCGCAGAACGAGCACTTCAATAGCTCGCCAGTGTCTCCAAATTTGGCCACGAAGGCCCTCCCTCGATGATGTGAATCAGCGAATTGGACCGGAACGGTCCGCAAGCTGACGTGATGAAATCACATCATCGATAATGCCATACTCGAGGGCCTCTTGAGCTTCTAATACGAAGTCGCGATCGGTATCGGCATGAATTCGCTCCATGCTCTGGCCTGTGTGCTGGGCGAGAATTTCCTCAAGAAGGTCGCGCATACGCAGGATTTCCTTCGCTGCGATCTCCAAGTCAGTGACTTGGCCATAGCCAACCTGGCCGTGTGGCTGGTGCAGAAGAACACGGCTGTGTGGGAGAGCCAGACGCTTGCCTTTGGTGCCCGCTGCGAGAAGAACTGCTGCTGCCGACGCTGCCTGTCCGAGACAAATCGTTGCGATGTCGTTCTTAATGAACTGCATCGTGTCGTAGATGGCGAACAATGAGTTGATGTCGCCACCAGGGCTATTGATGTAGATGTTGATATCGCGGTCAGGGTTTTCACTTTCAAGGTGAATGAGCTGCGCACAAATGAGATTTGCAATGGTGTCATCAATCGGCGTGCCGAGGAAGATGATGTTCTCTTTCAACAAACGCGAGAACAAGTCAGACGTGCGTTCTCCACGGCTTGTTGTCTCGGTGACATTCGGAACGTAGTAGTTCTGGAAATTCATTGCGTCGTCCCTTTGTTAATCGTTCTGGTTAGTCGTGGTCGTGACCGTCATGGTCATGGTCGTGATCATGGTCGTGCTCGCCCAAAACGGTTTCTGTGTCAAGCACAGAGCCATTCTGGTCTACGAAAGCAACGTTGTGGAGTAGCCACTCAAGTGCCTGTGACTTTGTCATCTGTGCGATGAGGTCTGTCACGGCATCGTTCTGCTCATAGGCCTTGCGCACCTTGGCGGTCTTTTCGCCAACACGTACGCCAATCGATTCATACTCTGCTTCGAGATCATCGTCAGAAACAGTGATGTTCTGGGCTACAGCCACAGCGCGCAAGGCGAGGTCGATCTTGACCGCCTTTTCTGACTGGGTCTTCATGCCGGCGATAAACGAGTCTGCATCTTGCCCGGTTGCGGACAACCACTGATCAAGAGCAATGCCCTGAGCTTGGAATTGCTGCAAGGTGTTTTGTACTCGAGCCTGCAAATCATTGTTCACCATTGATTCTGGTGCTTCAATCTCCACAAGCTTTTCAAGCTCATCGGTCAGACGATCAACAACAGTGCGACGCATCTGATTCACGCGCATCTCTTCATAACGAGTACGAAGAGCGGTCTTCCAATCTTCGATGTTGTCAGCGTCTGCGATGTTTTCGGCCACCCATGCATCTGTCAGCTCTGGAATCTCAAGTGTT
>CANFGT010000016.1 GCA_947446815.1 Acidimicrobiaceae bacterium | reverse complement strand
ATTCTGTGCCGGTGACAACGACCTGATCCTCGATCCTGACGCCGCCGACCCCTCCACGATAGAGCCCAGGCTCCACAGTCACCACCTCATTCACATCAAGCACTGCTGTACATCGTGGAGAAAAAATGGGTTGCTCGTGGATATACAGCCCGATTCCGTGCCCTGTTCCATGCACATATTCATGCTCCACCCCCTCACGAGCAAAGACAGCACGGACAGCAGCATCAATGTCAGAGCCAACAACCCCGGCAGCCACCTTGGCAACACCTGCCAATTGTGCTTCTCTCACGATATCGAACATGCGCTGGTATTCGTCGCTCCACTTGCCCACCTGGATAGTTCGCGTCATATCGCTGCGATAACCATCAAGTTCGGCGCCAAAATCAATCACCACCCCATGACCAGGCTCAATGATTGAGTCGGTGGGTTCATGGTGTGCACGAGCTCCATGTGGTCCTGTCGCGACAATCGTGTCAAAACCCACATCGTCAGCACCATTCTCCTTCATGAGAGAGTCCAAACGATTTCGTACTTGTTTTTCACTACGCCCACATAAACCATCAGCAACAACCTGCTGCAATGCCGCATCTGCCATCGCAGCTGCACTCGCCATGAGATCGATTTCCCAATTATCTTTCACACGGCGAAGAGCGTCCATCGGTGACGAATGTGAAACAACTGCTGCATTCTCACAGAGGCGTTGATAGCGAGCTGCCGAAATGTGGTCAAGGTCGATGGCGACCTCTGTCGACCCGACAACTGTTGCAAGCGCAACATCGACACCGTCTCGCGCATCAACTAGTTGAATAACCACAGGGGCACCGGATCGTGCGATTTCGGCTTGAGCACGTTCCACATAGCGGCCATCAACGAAAAGAATCCCACTGCGTGATGAACGCTGCACAAGCAATTGTGCGGTGCTGCCCGTAAATCCAGAGAGCCAGCGAATATCTTCTGGCCTCAAAATCAAGATGTTCTCTGAGCCATCAAGAGCCGAAAGACGACTAATACGTGACGAGAGATCCATAATGTTCAGGAGATTTTCAATAACGCTTCAACTGCGAGGGCATAGCCAACACCGCCGAAGCCAGAAATTGTTCCGTCTACGACACCCGATAACACACTGACATGTCGGAACTCTTCACGTGCCCCGGGGTTAGACAAATGCACTTCGATCGTTTTTCCTGGAAATGACCGCAGTGCATCGTGAATTGCCCACGAATAATGCGTGAATGCGCCTGCGTTGATGATGATGGCATCATGCGCACCTTTTGCTGCATGAATGGCATTCACAAGATCACCTTCAGAATTTGCTTGCACATCTGCAACTGTGATTCCACGGGATGACGCAGCATTGCTCACAGTTGCAACGTGATCAGCCATCGTTGCGGTGCCGTATACCTCTGGTTCCCGAGAACCGAGAAGATTCAAATTTGGCCCGTGGATCACAAGAATGGAAGTCAACGACATGACCCCACGGTACTCCGACTCACCTCCGAGCAGGAGTGATTTACCAGCTACGACAAACGGCGAGTAAAAGCAGTGAGGGCAATACGGATATCGGCTTCGCTAACTCCGGGCACCACTTCAAGTCCATTGGCCGAATCGAGCACAAAGGTGATGGATTCCAGGGCTTTTTTGTCGCGCCCCATTGCCGCAATCAATCGCCCGTTATCCAACCCTTGTGGCAATGAAAGTTCAATGCCGTAGACATCATGAACAACGCGGTAGTGCTCACTCACTCGATCTGCATCAATTCGCCCCATTGCTTCTGCGAGATGGGCGGCAAAGAGAAGCCCCAAAGCAACCGCTTCACCATGAGCCATTGCAAAATCAGTTTCAATTTCGATGGCATGAGCAAGTGTGTGTCCGTAGTTGAGAAGTGCCCGCACTCCACCTTCGCGTTCGTCGGCAGAAACAATCTCAGCCTTGATTTCCACGCTTCGCGCAATCCGTTGAGGGAATGGCAACTGGTCTAAGTCTTCTCTGGCGATGAAGTGATACTTCGCCATCTCTCCGAGACCACAACGCATTTCTCGCGCAGGGAGAGTATCGAGAGCATCAAGATCACACACAACTCCATACGGTTGCCAGTAGGCCCCCACAAGGTTCTTCCCTTCAGGGATGTTGACGCCTGTCTTACCGCCAACAGCAGCATCAATCATGGCGAGAAGCGATGTAGCAACATGCACCACAGGTATTCCTCGGTGATACGAAGCAGCAGCAAAACCGGCGATATCGGTCACCATTCCACCGCCCACACCAACAACCACGTCATTGCGTGTCATTCCGGCTTGAGCAAATGCACTGCAGAGTTCCAGAATCGTTGATAGAGATTTGAATTCCTCACCGATTCCAATCTCATGAATTGTGACGACATGGTCAGGAAACTCTGGAATGAGGTGTCGAGGAATGCCCGATTGCGTCACGATGGAAACACGCCTTGCCGTCGCTGGCAATAAGGAAGCTGTTTGAGAGCGAGCCCCGTTACCAACCACGACTGAATATGTACGGTCACCCAAGTCAACAATTACGCGATTCATCTCATCCATTACTACCGTCTCCATACTTCAGCGCCTCGTCAATTGCGTCAATCAACAATGTGCACACAGATTCCACTGAGCGATCCGATACGTCAACAACGATGTCGGAAACCGATGTGTACAGCGGAGCGCGCTCTTCAGAGAGGCGAATCAATGTTCCTTCTCTGTCTTCGTCCAACAGTGGCCGATGCACGCCACGAGCTGTCCGAATCGCAAGAACTTCTGGTCGCGCATGGAGCCAGACCACAAGTACCCCATCAGATGCGCGAGCTTCATTGAGCAATATTCGATTCTCTTCACGCACAACAACGCCACCTGCGCCAGCGATCACCGCGCCAAATGGTGTCCGCAAACACTCGGCCAACACTTCAGATTCCAGGTCACGGAATGCAGGTTCGCCATCATCAGAAAAAATTTCACGCACGGGCTTGTCAGCACGCAATTCCACCAACTTGTCAGTATCAAGACAATCGATGCCGTAATGCGCCGCCAAAGTACGTGCAACGGTTGACTTGCCTGTTCCCATGAGCCCTATCAGGACGATGGTCAGGCGGTTCGGGGTCACGACTCCAGTGTCGCCTCAAACGAGGCCGCATTGCGAACGAATTCAGCAAGCGAGTCGCCACCAAACTTACGTTGGGCTTCTGCTGCAAGCACCAAAGCAATCATCGTTTCTGCAACAACTCCCATTGCAGGCACTGCGGTGACGTCGGTGCGCTCTTTGAAACTGACAGTTTCTTCTTTTGTCACAATGTCGATCGTCTTCAAGATTGGCTTATTCAATGTGGCAAGCGGCTTCATTGCAGCGCGCACAATCAGTGGTTCGCCAGTGGTGATGCCACCTTCTGTGCCTCCTGAGCGATGTCCTTCGCGCGTGTACTTCTTATTGACGGCATCCCAAGAGATGGGGTCATGCGATTGGCTGCCACGCAAACCAGCTGTTTCAAAGCCGTCGCCGATTTCGACACCTTTAACTGCTTGGATACTCATGACTGCCTGAGCGAGCAACGCATCGATCTTGCGATCCCAATGCACATGGCTTCCGAGCCCGATTGGAACTCCGTATGCAATCACTTCCACGATGCCACCAAGAGAGTCACCATCCCGTGCCGCATCCTTGATTGCCGTGATCATCGCTTCTTCGGCGCTCTTGTCGAAACAACGCACTTCAGATTCATCAATCGCAGCAAGATCAGCAAATGATGGCAATGAGGTGTTGTGCGCTTTCGCGTCACCCATCTGCACTACATGGCTAAGAATGTTGACGCCAAGATGAGACAGCAACTGCTTCGCTAGTGCACCAGCTGCAACTCGCGCCGCGGTTTCACGAGCACTCGCGCGCTCCAGAACATCGCGGGCATCATTAAATCCGTACTTCTGCATGCCAACAAGATCTGCGTGACCTGGACGAGGTTGTGTCAGCGGAGACTGGGTTGCGCCGGGTTCGGGGGACATCTCTGCATGCCACTTATCGCTACGGAACCATTCAGAGTTCTGAATCTCAATAGCAATGGGAGAACCAAGAGTGCGACCGTGACGAACACCACCCACCAAGGTGATGACATCTTTCTCGAATCGCTGACGTGGTCCGCGGCCATAGCCCAAGCGACGTCGGGCCAGATCTACCTCGATGTCTTCGGCCAAGATAGGCATGCCCGCAGGGAGCCCTTCCACGATGACCGTGAGAGCTTTTCCATGAGATTCGCCAGCTGTGAGGTACCTAAGCACGCTTTTCAGACTACTTGCGGCGAGCAGCAAGTTCCCGTTCTGCAGCCTCACGCATGGGTACAGCATCAGGATTCCAGCCAAATTGATAGACACATTGGCGTCGAGCTTGCTGAATCAGCATCCAGAGACCATCAACTGTCACCCCTCCTGCTTGGCGAGCAGCCTTCAACAGAGTTGTCTCCATCGGTGAGTACACGGCGTCAAGAACCACAAGGTTGCGGTGCATCACATTGGCGGAAATAGGTGACTCCTCAGAGTGCATCCCCACAGAAGTTGTGTTCACCAATACACCAGCTCGAGCTATTTCAGCAATGGAACCAACAACGATGTCACCCCCGGACAATCGCGCAGACGGCGCTAGCGCCCGTACTAGTGCCTCAGCGTTTTCAGTGGTGCGATTAATGATGGCAACTCGTGCGCCTCGACGACCTAGTGCAAGGGCAACAGATCGAGCAGTTCCCCCGGCACCAAGCACCACAGCATGTGCTCCCGACAACAACGCGCCGCCTTGCTGCTCTAACGCATCACAACAGCCATCTCCGTCCGTGTTATGTCCTGTCGCAACCCCATCAATGAAGTCCACACAATTCACGGCATTCAATAATTCAGCATCGGCATCGATGACATCGAGATGAGAAATAATTGCTTCTTTGAGAGGCATCGTCACAGATAATCCACTGATGTGCTGTACCCGCAACTCAGCTAATAACGCACTGATCGTTGATGAGTCAGCTTCAACGGCTCTGTACTCCCCTTCAATTCCTTGCGATGCAAATGCGGAGCGATAAATGGCTGGCGACAACGAATGCGAAATGGGCTTTCCGATAACGGCAGCTAAGAGAGATTGTTGTGTGTTCACGGAAGTAATCCTGCGGCTTTCGCCTTGGCAACGTTGACAAGATGCTGTTCATACGTTGTTGCAAATGCATGGCCACCTTCTGGATTGGCGAGTACGTAGAACAAGTATTGGCATTTCACGCCTGCCGCAAGACCCACACACGCTTCATCAGCTTTGGGCGGTGTGCCTGCTGGTGCAAGAGCAGCCTCAATCGATGCGCGCCCAGGGTTAGCAATAGGTGTGGGCGGAAGCCCCTTATGCAAATACGTGTTATACGCCGTATCGGTTGCTTTCATATCTGTCCAAGACATTGCAGGGTCCAATCCGTACTTCACCGATGCATCAATTTCGAGTGGCATCTTTGCTGCCAATCGGTTGTAGATGACTTGTGCGATCTTCGGACGATCTGCCGCGATTTTTGCTTCACGCTCAATAAGAGACGCAATGATCAAAATTTGATACGGGGTGTACCCACGTAATTTTGCTCCAGCTACAAGATCAACTTGTCGAGCGACGCGCTGCATCATGGACGACATTGTGGAAACGACTCGAGCTTCTGATCCGTCTCCCGATACCTGATATGTGTCAGGGAACAAGAGCCCTTCAAGTGAATTGACGCCTTTAGGTTGCAGGTCTGAATGAATAGAGCTATCGGTTGCAGCTGTCACGAAATCTGTTGAAGTCATGAACGTGAGTTTTGACGACAAGCGATCTGCCATCTGCGCCACAGTCATACCTTCTGGGAAAGTAATCGAGATAAATGTCTGAGCAGGTGGCGTCGATAGTGCCTTAATGATGTGGCCGGCATTGTCGTGAGGGTGCAGCGTGTAATAACCCGGAGATAGATCGATTCCACCCTTCGTCGATGCATACCAACGAAAGATTGACGCGCTTTGGATAATCCCCTGTGCTTCCAACCGTGATGCAACACTGGCGAGCGAATCACCATCGTTCACTGTGAAGTTCACTGCCGCACCTGGTTGACCAGATGGATTTAATTGATGGACGACCCACCATCCCATTGCACCGACAAGAAGAATCGTTGCAACGACAATGGTGACAACCATTCGAATGGGTCCACGAAGGTGATCCAGTTCGGGCACCAA
Source organism: Acidimicrobiaceae bacterium (assembly GCA_947446815.1). Taxonomy (GTDB): domain Bacteria; phylum Actinomycetota; class Acidimicrobiia; order Acidimicrobiales; family Ilumatobacteraceae; genus UBA2093. The sequence continues at coordinate 24,116 of CANFGT010000016.1, read as the reverse complement.
CTCTTCCGTTGCTGATTCCGCAACAACGTCGACGTCATCCCACGGGTCTTCTTGCCAATCGTCAGGCAGTAGTGGGTCATTGAACACGGGACTCACCAGCTGCGCCGGAATCCAGCCAGGACTGCAAAATGACAGCGGCCGCCACCTTGTCAATCACTTTGCGGCGATCTTGCGCGTTGAGGCCGCGTTCCATCAAGACTCGGTCTCCTTCAACTGTGGACCTACGTTCATCATGGATATACACAGGCACGCCGACCACCGTAGCCATTCGGTCAGCTTCCATCCGGGCAGACCGGGCAGCAGACCCTTCGCTGCCATCCATATTGAGAGGAAGACCAACGACAACTGCTTGCGCCTCTTCTTCAGAGACGATCTTTGCAATCTCATCATGATCAACACGCTGTGATGCACCTCGCTGCAGAACAGTCAAGGGCGTTGCGATGGTGCCGCTTCGATCTGAAGCAGCGATACCGATTCTCTTCGATCCGAGGTCGATACCTAATACCCGCACGATGTCAGCCGAGTGCGCCGATGATGGCTGCGGCCTTCTCCCGAGCAATAGATAACGCTTCGTCGATTGCCGCTGGGTTCTTTCCACCAGCGGTTGCAATATCGCCCTTGCCTCCACCGCCACCGCCTACGGCTCTTGCAGCATCTTTAATGAGATCACCAGCATTTGCCTTCAGTGCCGTCGCAGTTGCTCCCACAATGGACACTCCACCTGTATCGGTGACACCACCAAGTACAACGGCCGAGATACCCGCTTGCTGACGCACGGCAACTGCCAGGTCACGCAGGTCGTTTGCAGTCATTCCATCAACGCGTGAGACAACAATGCCATCTTTGGCTTCTGCAGCAAGTTCAACCGCACGCCCTGATGCAAGCCGCGCACGTACCGCCTTGAGTTCATCCTGCACTGCTTTGAGCTCATCTAACTTGCGTTGGACACCCGCAAGAGCATCGTCTGGCTTTGTTCCAACGACCGCTGCCACTTTGTCCAGAATCCCACCAGTGCGCTGCACTAGCTGAAGAGTGTTTGTTCCTGTCACAGCTTCGATGCGTCGCAGGTTGGAACCAATCGAAGATTCACCAATGATTTTGATTGTCCCGATATCACCCGTTGCAGACACATGTGTACCGCCACACAACTCCGTCGATGCTCCAGCCTTTAAGACCCTCACGGTGTCTCCATATTTGTCACCAAAGAAAGCAATTGCACCTGCAGCCAAGGCTTCTTCCTTTGATGTTTCGAAAGAATCAACAGACACATTGGATAACACCTGAGCGTTTGCGAGTTCTTCAATACGAGCGATCTCTTCGATGGTCACAGCGTCATAGTGACTGAAGTCGAAACGCAAACGATCGGGAGATACCAAAGAACCGGCCTGCTTGACATGCTCTCCGAGAACTGTTCGCAGTGCCCAGTGCAGAATGTGCGTTCCGGTGTGATTACGACGAGTTGCTGTTCGAGCATTGTGATTGACACGAGCAGAAACTGCTGCACCTTCAGATGGTTGCCCCTTCGTCACTCGGCAAACATGACGACGCAATCCCGGCAAAGAAAAATTGGTGTCAACAACCTCTACTTCGAAATCAGTACCGAGGATGACTCCGATATCACCGACTTGGCCACCACTCTCTGCGTAAAACGGAGTGTGGTCAAGGAAGATCTCGACTTGTCCGTCATCCCCTTCAATAACAGCGAGAATCGTGGACTCCGATGACTCGTGCACATACCCAACAAACTCAGTAGTTCCATGTGCTTCCATGACTTCACGGTATGACTCAACACGGTCACCATCTGCCCGACCAGACTTTCGTGCGTCCTTTGCACGAGTGCGTTGTTCGTTCATCTCGGCTTCAAAGCCTTCGATGTCCACTTCAACTCCACGCTCACCAGCAATTTCTTGTGTTAACTCAAGTGGGAAGCCGTATGTGTCGTGCAACAAAAATGCCGAGCGACCTGACAAACGAGTGGGATTTGACGCAATATCGTCTTCCAGAATTACGAGACCAGTCTTCAACGTGTTACGGAAACGCTCTTCTTCTTTGGTGAGAACCCCAACGATGAAATCACGATTCTTCACAATGTCTGGATATGCGTTCCCCATCACATCCACTGCGACGCCAGCCAATGTTGGCATCACCAGTTTCTCGGTGCCTAACAAGAATGCATGCCGCACGGCACGGCGAATGATGCGACGCAAAACATACCCACGTCCTTCATTGCTTGGAAAGACTCCGTCATTGATCAACATGGTGGATGAGCGTGCATGCTCTGCAAGAACGCGCAAACTGAAACTGTCGCGATGTTCGTAGTCACCCACTTTGTATGTGGCGCCTGTGACGGACTGCGCTGCTTCAATGAGTGGGAACAACGCATCGGTCTCCCACACGGAGTCCACGCCCTGCACCAAAGCAAGAATTCGCTCTAAGCCGGCGCCAGTATCGATGCTCGGCTTTGGCAAAGGCGTGCGTGTTCCATCGGGTGCCTGGTTGTACTGCATGAACACCAAGTTCCAGAACTCCATAAAGCGATCGCCATGCGGGTCATTTTGTGGACCCCCATCCGGGCCAAAAGCTGGACCTCGGTCGTAGTGAATTTCTGAACAAGGACCACAAGGACCGGTATCTCCTGCTTGCCAGAAGTTGTCTTTGTCGCCGAGGCGTTGAATGCGCGCCATCGGCACACCGACTTGCTCGTGCCAAATCTTTTCGGCTTCATCATCAGATTCGTGAACCGTGATCCACAACCGTTCAGGATCAAACCCAAAAACTTCCGTCACTAATTTCCATGACCAAGGAATGGCATCCTGTTTGAAATAATCACCGAAACTGAAGTTGCCCAACATCTCAAAGAAGACGAGGTGACGCTTCGTGCGACCAACATCATCGAGGTCATTGTGCTTGCCACCGGCGCGTACACATTTTTGTACGGTGACTGCGCGGTTGTACGGGGCGACTTCATCACCCATGAAGTACGGCTTGAACGGAACCATTCCGGCAACCGTGAACAACAAGGTGGGGTCATGAGGGATCAAACTCGCGGAAGGAACAACCGTGTGCGCTCGCTCAGCGAAATACTGTGAGAAAGCTGACCGAAGCTGGTCTGCGGTGCGAGGTGTGCCGGAAGCCTGTGGTGAAACCATGAGAGTTCCATGTTACCCATCACCCCTTGGCGGCATGAGGGAAGTTACCCATCACACGGGTGAACGCAGGTTTATGGCTGGCGAGGTGTTGGAGGGTTGGGTGGCGAGACTGCGCCATTGGACTTTCCATACAGCGCAACAAGCTTTGTTACCAGAGACTTAGCGGCGTCAATGAGGACAGAAAGAATTGCACTGGGCGTCATCTTTTCAGCTGCCGCAATTGCTTTCCGTCGCGCCCACAGAACGCCAGAGGCTCCGGCCACCGCACCGAGGCAGAACCAGAAAAGACGGCGCATCACTGGCCGGCCATCACTGCGCTCGAATTACTCATCATGGTGCTCACGGTAGTACCGAATCTCCCCTAAACCCAACGGACGAAAAGTGGGCGGTTGCGCAGTTGTGGGAGGTGCCTGACCGGTACGCCCCTCTCGCACATCCGCCATTGCACGACTAATTGCATCTGTAACAGCGCGACTCTTCGGTGCACGGGATAAGTGAATGACTGCATGAGCGAGATTATGGAGAGCTTCGGGCAAGCCCACACGGTCAAGCGCATCAGCAGCCCCGATAGCGACCGTCAGCGCCGTGTGATCTGCTGTACCAATGTCCTCGCTAGCGAAAATAATCATGCGCCGAGCAATAAAACGAGGATCTTCTCCGGCCTCCACCATGCGCGCTAGCCAGTACAATGCAATGTCGACTTCTGACGCACGCATCGATTTAATGAATGCCGAGATGATGTCATAGTGATCGTCTCGACCCATTCGCGAGACGCTGGTGTCTAGTGCAGTCGTCGCATGAATGAGTCCCACTGCTTGTCCAGCGGCCAGCGCAATGGCCACTTCAAGCGCAGTGAGTGCCTGTCGAGCATCACCAGTGCAACGTCGCGCCAACAATTCAATTGCAGCGTCCTCGGCGATGACTCCATCACGTTCAATCGCGCGCCGAAGCAAGGTCGCTACAGCCTCTTCATCAACGGGCCTCAGTGCAAAAACAGATGAACGACTGCGCAAGGCAGGATTCACCGAAAACGCAGGGTTTTCAGTTGTGGCGCCGACAAGTGTGAGCAGACCACTTTCGACCGCATGCAAGAGTGCATCTTGTTGTGTGGTGTTAAAACGATGAATCTCATCGACAAACACAACGGTGCCACGATCATCAATCGTTAGCCGACGCTTTGCCGTATCGATCACTTCTCGAATGTCTTTGACGCCTGCCGTGACCGCGGAGAGGCGCTCAAAATTTCTCTTCGTGGTACTGGCAACAAGTTCGGCAAGGGTGGTCTTTCCCGTACCTGGAGGGCCCCACACAATGATCGATGCCAGACGATCAGACTCGATGAGACGACGCAAGGGACCATTCGGTCCGACCAAATGATCCTGACCAACAACTTCATCGAGCGATGTCGGACGCATGCGCGCAGCCAAAGGTGCTCGAGATGCGATGCGCTCTTCCACCGAAGCTGAGAAGAGGTCTGGCTCATCCATAAAGAACTACGCGGTTGCTGGAGGCGGCAACAAGCGCAGACCAAGATCTGCCAAGTGCGCTGGTTCAACGGGAGTCGGTGCATTTGTCATTGGGTCCGAACCACTCTGTGTCTTCGGGAACGCAATCACTTCACGAATGTTTTCCTCGCCAGCAAGGATGGCCGTCAGACGATCAATACCGAAAGCGAATCCACCATGAGGAGGCGCTCCGTACTTGAACGGCTGCAAGAAGAATCCGAAACGCTTATCTGCCTCTTCGTCGGTAATACCCAAACGATTGAAGACACGACGCTGCAACTCAGGCTCATGAATACGAATCGAACCCGAACCCAATTCCCAACCGTTCAGAACAAGGTCATATGCCAGTGCGCGCACCTTCAACGGTTCGTTTTCGAAAAGATGCAAGTCCTCCGGATGTGGATGACAGAACGGGTGATGTCCAGGACGTGGGTTTCCGGTGACGGGGTCAACACCGATAAACAACGGGAACTCTGTAACCCATACATAGCGATAGGGGCCTTCATGAACAGGCGGACGACCGATGTCGTTACGCAGTGTGCCAAGAACTTCTACTGTCGTTGTCCAATCATCTGCAACGAGAAGAATGAGGTCACCCTCGATAGCACCCATCGTTGACACCAAAGCGATTCGTTCTGCGTCCGACAGAAACTTGGCTACCGGTGATTCAACGGCTGAGTCTGCGCCCACTTTCATCCACACAAGACCCTTGGCGCCAGCCTTCTTGGCGCGATCGGTCAATGCATCAAGTTTGTTGCGACCATATGCAGCTGCTTCTGGGTAGGTCACAGCATCAACACGAATTCCCTTAATGCACTCTGCACCAGCGAACGCTTTGAACTCGGTCGACGAAAACAACGAAGTGAGTTCAACCAATTCCATCCCAAAACGAAGGTCAGGCTTATCGGAGCCGAAACGCTCCATTGCCTCACGCCATGTGATGCGCTCGATGGTCGGCGGTGCTTCTCCCGTGACCGCCTTGGCAGCAGCGACAACAGCACGACCAATGAATTCAAGAACGTCATCTTGCGAGACGAACGACATCTCAGCATCCAACTGCATGAATTCGTATTGACGATCTGCACGAAGATCTTCGTCACGTAAACACTTTGCAATCTGGTAGTAACGATCGACACCCGACACCATCAGCAATTGCTTCCACAACTGCGGCGACTGAGGCAATGCAAAGAAGGAACCATGCTCCTTACGAGACGGCACGAGGAACTCGCGCGCACCTTCTGGCGTTGACGGCATCAATAGCGGAGTCTCGACTTCGAGGAACCCATTTTCTTCCATTGCTCCGCGAATGGCGCTGTTCACCTTTGCACGGACACGAAGGTTCTTCTGCATGCGTTCGCGACGAATATCGAGGTAGCGATACTTCAAACGAACTGCTTCATCGACATCGTCCGCGCGTTGGTCAACAGGGAATGGAGGTGGTTCCGCCGAGTTCAGGACTTCGACAACACACTCGCCTACTTCGACCTTGCCCGTCGACAACGAAGTATTAATCGTGCCATCGGGGCGTGCGCGCACGACGCCAGTGATACGAACGACATATTCACTACGAACGTCAACGTCGTTGTCGACGACGCACTGGATGATTCCCGAATGATCACGGAGGTCAACGAACGCCAACTTCTCGCCATGCTCGCGACGACGTCCGACCCATCCGCATACAGAAATGGTCGTTCCGATATGCGATTCGTTCAACTCACCGCACATATGTGTGCGCATTGCAGTTGACTTCATTGTGTATTCCTCCGGGGGTTGCGTTCACCAACGATGGACGCGAGATGTGGGACCAATTCGGCTTGCAGAATGACTTGTTGTTCCGATGTCATCAGGTTACGGACGGTGCAGTTGCCTGCCGCGGCTTCATCTTCACCAATGATGATGGCAAGGCGAGCACCGCTGCGATCAGCAACTTTCATCTGCGATTTCATACTTCGTCCGTCATATGCGCGGTCAACAGTGAACCCTGCAGCACGCAATTGGTCTGAGAGACGAAGAGCGGTCATGCCATCGACCACATCAACGATGAATGCATCCATCTGAGGTGCACCTAATTCGAATACATTTTCGCTATCGCATGCCAGCAGAGTGCGATCGATACCGAGGGCGAAACCGACTCCAGGAGTTGAAGGTCCACCCAGGTCTTCCACGAGGCCGTCATATCGACCTCCACCGCCAACAGCAGTTTGGGCACTATCGAGCGAGGTAGATACATATTCGAAAACTGTGCGTTGGTAATAATCAAGACCACGCACAAGTCCCTCATTCACTTCGTACTGCACCCCAATGGCATCGAGTCCAGCTTTCACAGTTTCAAAGTGACCGCGAGCATCTTCGGACAAAAACTGAGCGATTGTGGGAGCGTCAATAATGACTGGCTTGTCTTGGACTCGTTTTGAATCAAGCACACGCAACGGGTTGCGTTGCAATGTCGCACGAGCCTCTTCTGATAACTCTGAAGAACGCGACTCCAAATATTGACGCAGTGCCTCGATATACGCAGCGCGGTCGGCAGGATCACCGAGTGAGTTGAGCATCAGAACAACATTCTTGAGTCCCAATGATTGGAAGAACTGCCAGCCCAACGCAATGACTTCAACATCAAGAAGCGCATCAGTGCTACCCAACACCTCAATACCGACTTGATCAAATTGTCGATAGCGACCGGCCTGGGCCTTTTCATATCGGAAGTTGGAACCGGAGTACCACACCTTCCACGGAGTCGTCGGACGATGTTGAGCAAAGGACCGACAGATACCGGCGGTGTGTTCTGGTCTCAGAGCAACGCGACGACCACCCTTATCTTCAAAGTCATACATCTCTTTGGTGACGACATCAGTGGCATCACCCAACCGCAAGAAGACTCCGAGGTCTTCAAACATGGGAGGAATAATGCACTCGTACCCTGCTGATTCCACTGTGTCGGCAAATTGAGCAGAAAAAGCACGCCAACGTCCCGCTTGTGGGGGAAGGATGTCTCGGGTTCCCGGACTGGTCTGAAATGACGGCACGACAGGCAAGGCTAGTCGGGCGCACCGCCAGGCACGATGCGATATGCGTCGTACACGGAGTCAATGGACTTAATGACCCGCAAAACCGACTCGAGGTGGTTTGGGTCAGCCAATTCAAACTCAAATCTCATCTTCGCCACTCGGTCAGACCCAGTGTTCGTACTACACGCAACGATATTGACGTGTTGTTCCGAGAGAGCATTGGCGACGTCACGCAACAAGCGACCACGGTCGAGGGCAACAACTTCAACCCCAGCGGTAAAAAATGTGCCTGGGGTCGTGCGAGACCATTCCACATCAATCATCCGAGTCGGTTCGTCCACCATCAAGGTCACGGCATTGGCACAGTCAGAACGATGAACGCTGACCCCTCTGCCCTTTGTCACGAAACCGAGGATGTCATCGCCGGGCACTGGAGTACAGCAACGTGACAGACGCACGAGTACATCTTCGAGACCTTCGACATGGATCCCCGTGGAGCTTCGACGATCCACTGTGGGACGATCAACACGCATCGGCATTGCCAGCTGTTCATCACTACCTTCATGTCGAACGGCGCGTCCGATACGTTGTGCAAAGCCGCGGGCAGAGACGTGATGCTCGCCTACCGCTGCAAACAATGCATCCAGGTCTGGCATGTTGAGTGCTTCAAGCTCTTGCACAAATGCATCGGATGTCCAGATGCGTTGCACCGGCAATCCTTCGCGACGAAGTTCTGCCGTGAGTTCTTCACGTCCGGATTCCACCATGTCTTCACGACGTTCGCGCGTGAACCAGTTCTTGATCTTGGTTCTCGCACGGGGCGACTGCACAAATCCCAACCAGTCACGGGATGGACCAGCGTCTTCCACTTTTGAAGTGAAAATCTCACAGGTGTCGCCCGACGCGAGACGAGCATCAAGCGAAACCAGTCGACCATTCACTCTGGCACCAACACACGAATGACCGACTTCGGTATGAACTGCGTAAGCAAAGTCGACAGGAGTCGAGTTCAACGGCAGTGTGACAACACGACCCTTTGGAGTGAACACGAAAACTTCTTCTTGTTCGAGGTCGCTCTTGAGGTCGGCCATGAACTCATTGGGGTCAGTGATGTCTGACTGCCAATCAATAATGCGATTCAGCCAGTCAGAATCATTGGAGTCACTGCCCTGCTTATATGCGAAGTGCGCTGCGACGCCCCACTCAGCACGTTCGTGCATGTCACGTGTGCGGATCTGCACTTCCAATGGTTTGCCACCAGGTCCAATGACGGTGGTGTGCAAGGACTGATACAAGTTGTACTTCGGCATTGCGATGTAGTCCTTGAAACGACCTACAACCGGACGCCACTTTCCGTGGATACAGCCAAGCGCCCCATAGCAATCGCGAATGTTGTCAACAATGATGCGAATTGCAACAAGGTCAAAAATTTCGTCGAAGTCTTTGTCCTTCTGGACCATCTTTTCGTAAATGCTCCAAAGATGCTTCCCGCGGCCCGTCACATCGGCAGAGATATTGACATCGGCAAGCCGTGCACGCACTTCGGCAATGGATTTAGCCAGATACACATCACGCTCGGGAGTACGTGAGGACACCAAGTGATCGAGTTCGGCAAAACGCTTTGGATACAGAGCCGAGAATGACAAATCCTCAAGTTGCTGTTTGATCTCTTGCATTCCTAAGCGATTTGCTAACGGTGCGTAGATATCAAGAGTCTCTTGAGCAATGCGCTGCTGTTTGTCGACCGGGACACCAGCGAGTGTGCGCATGTTGTGTAAGCGGTCCGCAAGTTTGATAACCAGAACACGCATGTCGCGGGCCATTGCCACCAACATTTTGCGCATTGTTGCTGCTTGTTGTGCCTCGCGGGAATCGAACTGCAGACGTTCAAGCTTTGTGACACCGTCGACAAGATTTGCTACATCCTCACCAAAGTCACGCTTCACATCATCAAGAGTGATCTCCGTGTCTTCAACAGCGTCGTGCAACAATGCCGCCGCAAGCGAGACATCGTCAAGACCAATATCGGCAACGATGCGTGCTACTGCGATGGGGTGGTTGATGTACGCCTCACCAGAGGAACGTTGCTGCGAAAGGTGAGCAATGCGCGCGGCCTCATAGGCACGATTCACGAGAGCGACAGAAGCCTTCGGATGGCGCTTTCGGTATGCAGTTAAGAGAGGAGCAATTTCCTCAATGGGCGCACTATGGTGCCGTCTCCACGGAAGGACGCGGTCGGCAGTGGCCATGGCGTGATGTTACTTGCGCGACTTCTTCCGGGGTCGCGGTGGATGGCTCAAAATGGCCTCCACTGCGGGAACCGGTACAGCTGTTGCATCAGAGCTTGTATTGACTTCTGCTGCTCGGACACGACGGCTCACAGGGGCACCCGTGGCCATGACATGAGCCATTTCTGCCCCAACGGAAATCTGACCGCGCATTGTTGAAAATTCGCTACTGCGTTCCTTCAAGATGCCCAGTAGCGGTGTCGCGATATAGATCGATGAATACGCACCAGTAGCGAGACCAACGAGAAGTGCAAGTGCAAATTCACGCAGCGCAACAGCTCCGAATACACCGCTACCCAAAACGAGAAGGCTCAATACCGGAAGCAGTGCTGCAATTGAGGTGTTCAGCGAACGCATCAAAACTTGGTTCATTGAAACGTTCACAATGTCGCCATAAGAAACACGTGAACCTTTGAAACGATCCATATTCTCAATCACCTTGTCGAACACCACGATGGTGTCATATAAAGAGAAACCAAGAATGGTTAGGAACGCAACCACCGTTGCTGGCGTAACTTCAAGCCCAAAGACCGAGTAAACGCCGACGCTGATTGCCACGTCATGAATCACCGCGACAATTGCGGCAGTTGCCATATTCCATTGCTTGAACTTGAAACGGATATAGAGCGACACCGCAAGGATGAAAACGAGAAGTGCCTTGATTGCCTTCGTGGTCACACTGCGACCCCATGTGGAACTGACTTCCGCCAAGCTGACGTCGTTCACTTTTGTGCCGGAAGCTTTCGCAAGCGCTGCCTGAACAGTCGATGCAACACCACTCTTTAATTCATCAGTCTGAATACGAATGCGCTGATTATTTCCAGAGCTCAGTACTTGCAACTTTGCGTTGTTCGCGTTGATTTTGTTGTCTTCAAGGATCTTGCGAGCCTTCGCAACTGTGATGCCACCCTTCACAGGAACTTCAAATGCAACACCGCCCTTGAAGTCCATACCCAAGTTGAGGCCTTGAGCGAACAGAGAGATAATGGTGACGAGCACCAAGAGACCCGATGCAAGAAAACCAACATTGCGGCGACCATAGAAATTAATAGTGGTCTCACCACGGAAAAGACGCGACATTCCGCCAGCCATTACGCGACCTCCGCCGAAGCAGTACGAGGTCGAACGCCAAGGACGCGACCCTTATTGAAGAACGAGGTACGAGCCAGCAACAACACTGCTGGTCGTGTGAAGAAGTACGACACCACAATGTCGGACAATGTGGAAAGGCCAAGGAAGAAGGCGAATCCGCGCACGGAGCCGACTGTCATTGACCACAAGATGATGGCACCGAGAAGCGAGACAGTGTCAGCGGCAAGGATGGTGCGCCATGCACTATCAAAACCACGGACTGCAGAGTTGCGCAAGGTACGACCTGCATGAACATCATCTTTTAATTTTTCAAAGAACACGACGTACGAGTCCACTGTGACACCAATCGAGACAATGATGCCCGCCGTACCCGACAATGTGAGCGCCAGACCGTTTGTCTTTGACAGCCAAGAGATAACACTCCAGAGCAATAAACCCGAGACGCTGAGACCAGCAACAACAACGACTGCGATCAGTCGGTAGTACAGCATCAGGAAGACCAACACCAGCAACACGCCAATCAGACCAGAGATGACTGCGGCCTTCAGAGAATCCTTACCAAGCGAGGCAGAAACCGTCTGCACTGTGGGGGTATCAAACTTGACGGGCACTGCACCAAACTGCAGAACGCGAGCAAGTTCTGTTGCTTCCTTCTGAGTGAACGAACCAGTGATTTGTACTGTGCCATTTGTAAATGAAGGCGCCTGCACAACAGGAGCTGAAATCACTTCACCATCAAGGCTGATAGCAATTTGCTTCGATGGGCACTCGGTGCCGCCGTCGTAACACTTCTTTGCAAGTGCATTCCACAAATCTTCACCCGCAGCACCGCTGCGTAACTTTGCCGTGACAGCCCAGCTACCTGCATTGACTTCAGCCGTTGCATCGTTCGTGAATACCTCGCCGGTTGCGCCTGCGGGGCCGAGCAAATAAATCAGTCCGTCTTTACGTCCTGGAAGAACTGTTTGCCCTGGGGCGAGACCTGTTGTTGGGTCGGTTCCAGGAACCGTTGTTGCGACGGGCACCGTGGTGGTGGTGACAGCACGTCCGCGTGAGCGACCTGCACCGCCAGTTGGCGGGGCAAGGGTGGTTGTTGCGCCCTTCGCCGTTGTGGTGGTCGCACCCTTCACTGTCGATGAGGTCGTTGTGTTGTTCGGGTTTTGTGCAGTCTTCAGAACGGGACGCATCTCCACTGCACCGGTACGACCGATGAGGTCAAGTGCCTGCTGCTGATCTTTCACACCTGGAAGGTTGACGACGACCGTCTTTCCTTGACGAATGATTTCTGGTTCAGCTACGCCAATCGAGTCAACACGTTGACGAATGATGTCAACAGCAACCGACAATGCATCTTCGTCATATGTACCCACGGGCGTCATGGTGACGGATGCGCCACCCTGCAGGTCAAGACCAAGCGCCGGATGGTTACCAGCAACTGCGTTACCAATGAACAGACCTGCCGCAAGAACGACAATAGAGACGAGAGAGACGAGAAGATTGCGCTTCGACATGCGTTACTTCTTTGCGGTGCCGTCTGCTTCGCCTGGCTGCACAATCTTGCGAGAAACAGACGAACGTATTGCACGAACTTCAATGCGCTCAGAACCATGGCCGTCGGCGATGTCAATCCAAAGAACATCATCTTCAATGGCGCTGACGAAACCGTAGATACCTGAAGTGAGAAGCACTTCATCACCAACGGCAATGGACGCTGCCAAGGCAGCTGCTTCTTTTGCACGACGGCTACGGGGACGGATGATTACGAAGTACATTCCGGCGAAGAGAACGCCGTAAACAGCAATCATCGGAACAATTGAATTTGATTTGTTGCCAGAAGCAGCGGGAAGAGCGAGAAGTATTGCAATCACGGTTGCAAATCCTAGCCCTGAGAGTGCCTCAGAGCCCGATGAACTAGCCCCAAAGATCCAAAACAGAGGCGCGGAAGGCCGAAAAGGTTCCGTTCGTTATCGAAGCACGCATTTCCGCCATGAAGTTGATGGTCCATGCCACGTTGTGTACCGAGACAAGACGGGCGGCACTTGGCTCCCCCACTTGCGTGAGATGACGTAGATAACCACGCGAGTGCGACTGACACACCCAGCAGGAACACGAGGGGTCGAGTGGCTCATCCGATTCAGCAAACTTGGCGTTCTTGATCTGCAGACGACCCTGAGATGTGAGAGCAGCGCCATGACGACCCAGACGCGTCTGCAAGACACAGTCAAATTGATCCACTCCGAGGGCAACAGCTTCGACGAGAGATGCTGGGTCACCAACGCCCATGAGATAGCGCGGTTGATCGTCAGGGAGGTCGCCAATACACGCACCAATGGCATCCACCATCTCTGCGCGTGACTCCCCGACAGAGAGACCGCCAATGGCGTAACCATCGAACCCTATTTCCACCGTACGACGCGCACTCTCGGCACGCATTGCGGCATCGGTGCCACCTTGCACAATGCCAAAGAGCGATTGGTCCGTCCGTGTGTGTGCCGCCTTTGCGCGCTTTGCCCATTCAGATGTGCGCTCTAATGCCAAACGAACAACGCCAGGTTCAGCAGGCAGTGATGTACACACATCAAGAACCATCTGAATATCAGCACCAATCTTTTGCTGCACATCAACAGCAATCTCTGGCGTGAATCGATGATAGGAACCGTCATAGGTTGACTTAAAGGTCACTCCGTCATCGTCAACCTTCGGATCAAGTGAAAACACCTGAAAGCCTCCAGAGTCCGTCAGAGTGAGACCCTTCCAACCGGCGAACGCACCAAGCCCACCGAACTTTTCAATCAGTTCAGCACCGGGTCTCAACATGAGGTGGTACGTGTTGCCCAGAACAATTTGGGCGCCTAGTTCTTCGTAATCGCGTGCACTGAGATATTTAATGGCACCGCGGGTTCCGACAGGCATAAACAAAGGAGTGTCGTACGTGCCCCGGTGTGTTGTTGCTGTACCCACACGAGCGTCACCATCACGTGCAGTGATGTCGAGCGTGACCTTAAACATGATCTACTTCCCTGATCGCCTATCAATAAACATTGCATCACCGAATGACAAGAAGCGATACTTCTCTTGCACTGCTTGTGCGTACAGGTCTCGCCAGTGCGAGCCAATAAAAGATTCAATCATCAGCAACAATGAAGTCTTTGGCATATGGAAGTTAGTCATCATGGTGTCAACTACTTTCCACTCGTAACCAGGGGTGATGAATAACGATGTACGACCTGATGGTTGACCAAGAGTTGCCGAGGATTCAAGTGCTCGTGTTGCAGTTGTACCTATTGCGATCACGCGAGTTGCTTCTGCGCAGGCCTGCAACACCGAAGGTTCGACATGGAAGTACTCAGAGTGAATGACGTGGTCCAGAGGGTTCTCCGTAGAGATGGGCTTAAAAGTGTCGAGACCAACGATGAGCTCCACACGTTCAAGACGAGCTCCGGCTTCTTGAACCTTCTCCAGCAATTCGGGAGTGAAATGCAATCCGGCCGTGGGTGCAGCAGCACTAGCTGCACGACGGGAATAAATCGTTTGATAACGCTCATTGTCTGTTAGTGATCCGCGGATGTATGGCGGCAATGGCATTGCACCAATGCGCTGGATGAGCTCAAGCGGTGCTTCATCGGTGATCTCAACAATGAAGGTGTCCCCTGCCTCGGTACGAGGGCCAACACGCACCACGCGCTTGCCGAAATACTCAAGAAGTTCACCTTCTTTTAGTTTCCGGGCTGGCTTGACCATTGCTTCCCAGAGACGACCATCTGGTGAGCGTTGCTCTAACAACAACACTTCGGCGGCCCCACCGGTCTTTCGCTGCAATGCCAAACGCGCAGGGAGAACTCGCGTGTCATTAACGACAACAACGTCTCCGGGGCGAATCAGCGAAGGAAGATCATTCACCGACAGGTGACGAATGCCAGCACCATCGACATCGGCGAGAAGCCGAGCAGAGTCACGGGGCTCAATTGGTTTTTGTGCAACCAGACCCTCGGGCAGGTCGTAGTCAATGTCCGAAAGTTGCACGTGATGAGGCTACGGGTTTGCAAGGTGGGTGCGCGCGGCATCCATCGCAATGCGGCCTCGTGGCGTGCGAGCAATGAGGCCTAATTGGATGAGGAACGGTTCGTACACGTCCTCCACCGTTTCGGGCTGTTCACCCACAGCGATCGCCAATGTGGTGAGACCCACAGGCCCGCCTTCAAATTGTTCGCAGAGACTGCGCAAGATGGCACGGTCCACTTTGTCGAGACCGAGGTTGTCCACACCGAACACTCGCAGCGCTTCAGTTGCGGTGTCGTTATCAATGCGTCCGTCACTTCGCACTTCGGCATAGTCACGGACGCGGCGCAACAGACGGTTCGCGATTCGTGGGGTGCCTCGACTACGCCGAGCAATTTGCACCGAAGCACCTTCGTCAATTGGAACATCGAGAATTCGTGCAGCACGTGTGACGATGGATTCAAGTTCCTCGTGGTCGTAGTAATCAAGCCGAGCAACCAAACCAAAGCGATCGCGCAGAGGTCCAGTAATCATTCCTGTCCGCGTTGTCGCGCCAATCAACGTAAAACGCGGAAGGGTCAAACGAATCGATGACGCCGCAGGACCTTTGCCAACGACGATGTCGATCTGGAAGTCCTCCATTGCTGGATACAAAATTTCTTCGACGGAGCGCGACAAACGATGAATCTCGTCGATGAAGAGAACATCGCCCTCACCTAACTTGGTGAGAATTGCGGCGAGGTCACCTGCTCGCTCTAGAGCCGGACCACTTGTGACGTGCAACGTGACGCCCATTTCGGCAGCCACAATGCCCGCCATCGTTGTTTTACCTAGCCCAGGAGGGCCAGCCAACAAAATATGGTCAGCGGCTTGCCCGCGCTGTTTCGCAGCACCAAGAACAATGTCGAGGTGTTCTTTCAGTTCGCGTTGCCCCACAAACTCATCAAGTTCGCGTGGACGCAAACTGACTTCATCAGATACCTCATGATCAGCAGATACTGCTGGATCTAAAAATTCATCCCGCACGACGTGCTCCTAACAACGCGAGTGCATCTCGCAACATTGATTCAGAATCATCACCAGAGTTGAGCTGACGCATCGTGTCGCGAATCTCTTCAACGCCGTACCCAAGTGCGGTTAACGCTTCTCGAACGTCAGCGGCTGATGACTGCACCGAATCAATCGATTCTCCGGAAGTAATGCCATCGATATTGAGACGAGACTTCAACTCCACCATTAAACGCTCTGCGGTTTTCTTGCCCACCCCGGGAACAACAGTGAGAGCGCCAGTATCGCCACTGCTAACGATTCCGATAAGTGCAGTGGGCGCATACGTCGAGAGAATTGCCATTGCCATTGCTGGTCCGATTCCGTGCGTGGCAATCAGAATATTGAAGGTGTCTCGCTCTAGCCGAGAAGTAAACCCAAACAATGTTTGTGCATCTTCACGAATGTGATGATGGATATGGAAAAACACCTGCACTGTTGGTTCACATTCACCAAAGGTGGCTGTGGTGACGTTGCAGAGATAACCAACACCACCAACTTCGAGAAGAACCGTGGAGGGAGTGAAGCGTTCAAGAACGACACCGCGCAGACTGCCAATCATCGAATACTCCGTGCAATCGCTGCATCACGGGACGCGATAAAGGGTGCTATCGAGCAGTGGCACAAAGCAATTGCTGCTGCGTCTGCTGCGTCTGCAGGTTGTGGGACAGATTCGAGATGAAGGCGTTGCTGCACCATGAGACCAATTTGCTCTTTCGTGGCACCACCCCAACCAGCCACCGTATTCTTCACCTGAGAAGGCGTGTACTGCGCAACATGGCAACCTGCACGCGCAGCAAGTGCGAGAACGATTCCGCTGGCTTGACCCACGCCCATCGCGGTACGCACATTATTTTGGAAAAAGACTTGCTCGACTGCAACCGCAGTCGGCGTGAAGTCTGCCAACAACCCCTCGACTTCGCGATGGATCTCTGCCAGACGATCATGCAATGCAGCAGAAGGCGGGGTGCGCAACACGCCAATAGCCAAGGCCTTGATGTCTTGAGTGGAATTCATGCCCAACACGGCATACCCACAGCGGGTAAGACCGGGGTCGACCCCGAGGACCACTTGAGCGAACATATGTTCTATGTTAACCGAGCACCTCTGCTGAGGCGCGGAATCTCAGCGAGCGCCCTCCACAGCAGCGACAAGCTCCTCCACGGGGCGGAAAGTCAATCCTGCTATGGCTTTATGGGCATAACGGATCACACCGTTGGCATCAATGACAAACACGCTCCGTCGAGGGAAGCCAAGTGGGCCGACGGTGCCGTACATGCCAGCGACTGCCTTATCGACATCGGACAGAAGGGGAAACTTGAATCCATGCTTCGATGCGAAGCCTTCATGGCTTGCAATATCTTGCGCCGACACAGCCAGAACCTGAGCCCCTACGTTGTCGAACGCCGATAGTTCGTTGTTATACGAGTTCAGTTGTTTTGTGCAGACAGGCGTGTCATCGCCCGGATAAAAAACAAGGACAACAGGTTGCCCCCGATATGCAGACAGCGTGTATTCACGGCCTGCTGTACCGGGAAGAGTGAAGTCGGGAGCGGTCTCCCCTACGGACCCAGCCATCAGCCGAGATCCTGCATCAATGCGTCATCAAAATCGAAGTTTGCATACACGTCTTGCACGTCATCATTATCTTCCAACATCTCCATGATGCGCAAGATCTGTTTTGCATCATCAATACTTGTCACTTCAATAGTTGTCGATGACACCATTGTTGATTCAGCACTGTGCACTACAAACCCAGCTGCCTCGAGAGCATCTTTCACGTCATACACAGCAGATGAGTCGGTGAACACGCGCCAGGTATCGCCATCACGCTCAATATCTTCTGCACCAGCATCCAATGCTGCGCCCATCACTGTGTCTTCGTCGAGTGCTCCATCAACCAAGACGACTCCACGCCGCGAAAACTGCCAACCCACTGCGCCAGGTTCAGCCAAAGCACCACCAAACTTGCTGAAAGCCGTGCGCACATCAGATGCGGTGCGATTGCGATTATCCGTCAGAGTGTCGACCAGCATCGCCACGCCACCAGGCGCATAGCCCTCGTACATAATTGTTTCGTAATTGGCGCCGTCATTTTCACCGATGCCGCGCTTAATCGCGCGGTCGATGGCGTCCTTCGTCATCTGGCCAGCCTTGGCCTTCAACACCATGGTTCGAAGCGCAGCGTTTGAATCTGTATCGCCTCCACCTGCGCGAGCAGCAACTTCAATTTGACGTGCCAATTTTGCGAAGAGTTTTCCGCGAGCCTTATCGGCTGCACCCTTCTTGTGCTTAATGGTTGCCCATTTGGAGTGACCGGACATTGGTTACACCTTTCTCGCAGTTGTCATCGTGGTTAGAAAATATTCATGCAATCGAGCATCGCCCGATAATTCAGGATGGAATGATGCAGCCAGAACATTTCCCTGACGCACCAATACTGGCTCATCGCCTAGTCGGCCAATGACTTCTACGGCGGCGCCAACACGTTCAATACGTGGCGCACGGATGAAGACGCCGTGAAAATCACCAAACGGCATCTCTATAGACGCCTCAAATGAGTCGATTTGACGCCCAAAGGCATTTCGACGCACAGAAATATCAATGGCAGCAAAACTGCGCTGATCCGAGCGTCCATCCAGCACTTCCGACGCCAACAGAATCATTCCGGCGCAGGTTCCAAACACTGGCATGTCAGCGTCAATGCGCTGAGCAATTGCATCGAAGAGACCGGATGACAACAACAGCTGCGACATGGTACTTGATTCGCCACCAGGCATGACCAATGCATCAACTGTTTTTAGCTGCTCAGGCGTGCGCACCTCAACAACGGACAGACCAAGGGATGCAACACACTCAGCGTGTGCTGCAAATGCTCCTTGAAGAGCAAGAACACCAACCGTGGCGTTCACCCGGAGGCCTCGAATCCATGTGGTGGCTGCTACTTACCAGCCGCGCTCGGCAAAGCGCTGTGTTCCGTTGATCTCATCCATGGCGATACCAGTCATTGGCGCACCAAGTCCACGACTCACGCGAGCCAACACATTGGCATCGCGGAAGTGAGTTGTTGCTTCAACAATTGCCTTTGCACGTGGCGCTGGGTCATCGCTCTTGAAGATTCCCGAGCCAACGAACACTGCTTCTCCACCCAATTGCATGGCGAGCGCAGCATCTGCCGGAGTGGCAATGCCACCTGCACAGAAAATTGGCACAGGGAACTTTCCGGTCTCAGCAATTTCCTGCACAAGACCAAGCGGTGCCTGCAAAGTCTTTGCCCACTGGAACAACTCTGCGTTGTCAGCCTGTGTGATCTTGCGAATATCGCCAAAGATGTTACGAAGGTGACGAACTGCCTCGACGATATTGCCTGTGCCCGCTTCGCCCTTCGAGCGAATCATGCATGCACCTTCGGAAACACGACGAAGAGCCTCGCCGAGATTTGTGGCACCGCACACGAATGGAACAGTGAATGCGAACTTGTCAATGTGATGCGTTTCATCGGCAGGAGTAAGCACTTCGGACTCGTCAATGAAGTCGACGCCAAGGGACTCAAGAATCTGTGCTTCCACGAAATGACCAATACGTACCTTTGCCATCACTGGAATGGTGACTGCGGCCTTGATGTCTTCGATCATTTGAGGATCGCTCATACGAGCGACTCCACCATCACGACGAATGTCAGCAGGAACGCGTTCCAACGCCATGACGGCACATGCACCGGCATCTTCTGCAATCTTTGCTTGCTCAGCGTTGACGACGTCCATGATGACGCCGCCCTTCAACATCTCGGCAAGGCCACGCTTTACGCGTTGCGTGCCGACAGAGGATCCATTCGTGGAGGTCATGCCAAGCAGGCTATCTACCACACCAAGCGCTACTGCGGTTGATTACGTGAGACGTTCGTCAGACTGCAGGGAACTTGACCGTCTTCGGGTCAATTCCTGGGGCGACAGGCGCCAAAGACTTCTTCCATGCCATCTCTACCCAGGTGCGGCCAGGGGTCATACGGACCACTGCCCCACTGGTGTCGGTGATCGTGAATGGGACAAGACGGTTTGCGCGTTCCCAATTGATTTCGATGAGACCACCATCGGTCATGACAAATCCGGTGCCCTTACCTGTGGTCAGAGCGTTGGGGCTCTTGCGGTCGGCTTTGCTTCGTACGTAAGTGACGTAGAGAACAACAACATTCTTTGTGTTGACCTGACCATCATCAGCCATGTGCGGCTCGAGTTCACGCTTCAAGTTTTCACTAAAGCGCAAGAAATTGCCGGTTGCCGCGTCCCACTTCCAGTACACCTTGACGTTGTACATGGAAACTTTCGCGCCATCGATCGGTGTCGATGTCGTCGGCTTTGCATCGCTTGTGCCTCGATAGGTGAACTGTGGCGGCGGAGGTGTTGCACCGACTGGAGCAAGCGTCCAGAGATTCGATGTCTTGGCATACAAGTTGTGCGGAATCTTGCGTTCTTTTGAGCGGTAATAGCCGCCCTTGCCGTGCGATGCGCTGTAGCCAACATTGACGAAGTCGCTCTTGTTGATTGCTTGCGTCACAAGACGGTTACCACCGCTCCAGGCGAACATCGGCTTATTCAATGAACCCAGCATGTCGATGTCTTGGGTACGACCGCTACGAAGAGGTCCGACAGGATCGCTTCCCTGGCTCTGGAAAACAGCAGCGAAACGAGTGAGTGCTTCAACGTTTTCTTCAAACACCATGTCGGCCTTATTGAGACCGGACTGTGGACGAGCTGCTGGGTGGTTATCAATCTTGGCAACGATGGCAGGACGCGTTGCAGCTGCAGCATCAGTGACTGGAGTTCCCAATAATGGGTAGGTGGCAACGATGCCTTGACCAGGAACAGTTGTTGATTCACCAACAGCGACGGATGAGTCAGATGAATTCGATGAACTTCCACAGGCAGCAAGGACAGAAACCAATACAGCCGAAGCGGCAAAACGAACGATGGGACGACGAGTTCTAGACATGTCAGATTTCCTTGAGGACTGTGATGCGTTCCGCCAACGACGGACGCGAGAAACCCACATTAGGAACTGTGGACACCGAATGGGCGTCATGGCTTGGTGTTTCGGGAAGTGCAAAGCAGAACGGCGCAGCAATACCAACGGATACGGGTCCATGTGCCAGCGAACATTTTTCTAGCGCCGAAATCAGCGCAGGTGGATAACGAGTGGCTTGGCAAGCCGCGATATCGGCCCAGATAAGAGCACGACTATCGACGGAGCGCTCAATCACAGTACGGGCAAGTGAAGAAAGCCCGATGCGAGACATCAGAGCATGAAAGGAAACCAAGTAGGACGTCAACGCTGCATCTCCCGAACGGATACGCCACAACAACTGGGCGATGACGGCTTCTGTTTCAACACGATCCATTGTCTGCAAGAAACCTTCAGACACAACGATGCTTCCATCCGAACCCATTTCAGACACCGCAAGGGCAAGCGGGAACGGTGATGATGTGGTGTACATCGCGGGACGATGGTCGCCACTGCTCATGCGTAGGCCCTCAACAACATTGAAGAGACGAGCATGTTCAACATCATTCGCGGGGGTAAGGGTCAGAGCAGAAAGAACTGCATCTTCTGCATGGCGGCCGATAGACCACGTGAACGCACCGAAGCCGACGAGCCCCACTATTGCGAGAGCCGGCTGACCAATGAGCAGACCAACAATGAGGAACACCAAAGTTCCGATGCCGGTTATTAGCCATTCGAGTTTTTTCATGCGTGCAAGATTTGGTGCATCTGATTCTTCAATGGGAATCCACTGTCGCTGATTCATAGTTCCTTCCGTGACCGGCCTAACGGCTGGTCCCTCCAAGTCGATTACGTCGAAGAAAGCGACCCTCGAATCGCTTCAGCATACGAGGCACCTCAATTGTCGTGATGTTTTCGGCTTCCATGCCCAGCGCTTTCTCATACAGAGCGATGTAATGGTCGGCCAGAGCGCTCATCGAGAAGGACTGCGCGTGCACGCGCCCAGCCTCAATAAATTTTGCGGAGAGACGAGCGTCTGCGATCACACGTGCCAGCGCTGAAGCAAGAGCTTGTGCATTACCGGGCTCGACCAACAGTGCATTCTCTCCATCCGTTGCGACATTGCGATAGCCGTCGATGTCTGTCGACACCACCGGAGTACCGGCCGCCATTGCCTCAAGCAACACAATGCCAAAAGATTCTCCACGAAGAGACGGTGCACAAAAGACTGATGCGCGTCGAAGGCGATCTATTTTCTCACCGTCGGTAATGCGGCCCAGCCATTCAACACGCGTGTCATTCCCATAACGAATTTTCAGTTGCTCTGTCTCGGGGCCATCAGAAGCGACCCACAATCGAACGTCGCCAGGCATGAGTGCGAGCGCATCAAGCAAAACACTGAGACCTTTACGAGGTTCGTGACGTCCACAGAAGAAGATGGCATTTTCACGTTGTTCCACCAACGGACCGCTATACACCTCAAGCTCAATGCCGTTGAACAAAACTTCGTACTCACCACCGATATATCGCTGAGCGAGTTCCACAGCATCTTTTGAAACAGCGACGCGCACATCGATTCTGCGTGCGATAGGTCGACCCAATTTCGCAAATGTCTTGTAGGCGCCGGACTCCCCTGCGGAATGGAATGTTGCAACAATGGGCGCAAGCTTCACGAGTACCGAGGTCAATGTCGGACCTGGCACCAATGGCTCATGAACATGAAGAACATCAAAGGCCTCATCGTTGAGAGCACGGATGGTGCGAAATGCTGCGGAGGCATCAGGCGCAAGTGGAGCAACTGAACCGTTGATCGCCGTTGGAAGACTGTTGCCGAGGGGGGTGACAAAAGAATCAGGTGGTGGACCATCGCACGGACCGAGAACACGGACTTCATGGCCCTTCTCACGCAAGGCTCGAGCCAGACCAAGAACCTGCTGCTGGACTCCCCCTGGAATCGTGAGGCTGTACGGGCTCACCATTCCAATTCTCAACATGCGACTAGGTTACGGTAATGACTCAGGTTGATAAGTCCTTCCGTCCTGCCCTTTCCATTGTTGCCACGCCCAATAAGCGCCGCGCCATCTTGGACCTTGCTGTTGAAGCAGAAAATCGGGGCTTTAGTGGCCTTGCGTGCCCCAGCCTCGGCGGAACCATGGGATTATGCGTCTCGCTCGCCCATGCAACCTCCCGAATCAACTACTGGACATCAATTCAGCCGATCTATTACAGCCACCCCGTAGAAGCAGCAAACACCATCGCTCACATTCATGAGATGTCCGATGGTCGATTCCGCTACGGCATCGGGGTCAGCCATGGTCCCGTCACGCAACGTCTCGGGGTGCAAACAGGTAAGCCATTATCTGACATCAAGGAATACGTCGCCTCCATGCGCAACAACGAACGCTTCGGTGGTCAACTTCCTCCGATTTATTTGGCAACACTGCGAAACAAGATGCTCGAACTCGCAGCAGAGATTGCAGAAGGTGCCATCTGGGCCAATGCATCGCTCAGCCATATGGCCAAACAACTCAGCGAAGTGCCATCTGCAGTACGGGATGATTTTTACTTGTCGAACATGATCCCGACAGTCATTGATGAAGACGTCGATGCGGCGCGTGCAATCAACCGTCGAACGCTCACGGGATATGTCTCACTTCCGAACTACCGCAACTACTGGCGTGCCGCTGGTTACACCGCCGAGATGGATTCCATCGAAGAAGCGATTGACGCAGGCAACAAGGACGCCATCACAGGTCTCATGACAAATGAATGGCTCGATGACTGCACCATCAGTGGTTCTGCGTCGCACGTTCGCGAGCGTCTGGCCAACTGGGCAGACGCGGGCGTGATGCCTATCGCGGTTATGTCATCCACCACTGGCGGACAGGCAAAAGCAATTGGCGAATTGTTTGCGGCTTACAGCTGAGCAAGAAGTTGTTCGACGTGTCCGCGAATTTCATCGCGAATACGGCGAACAACGTCTAACGGTTGACCTTTGGGGTCATCAAGCGGCCAGTCAATGTATGTCTT
>CANFGT010000015.1 GCA_947446815.1 Acidimicrobiaceae bacterium | reverse complement strand
GGCACTAATGAAGTGGTGTTGTCATGGACTGCTCCAACCTCGTTGGGCGGTAGCGCATTGATTGGTTATCGCATCGAGCGCAGCTCAAATGCTGGAACTTCTTGGACCACAGTTGTTTCCAACACTGGCTCAACCGCAACTGCCTTTACAGCAGGCAATCTGTCGGCAGGCGTGGTGTACACATTCCGTGTTGCCGCGGTAACGAATGGTGGATTCGGTGCATACAGCGTGAACTTCACAGGTTCTGCAGTGGGTCTTGCAACTGCTCCGGGCTCACTCGTTGCACTTGCGGGCACTAGCCAAGTGTCGCTTTCTTGGACTGCACCTACGTCGACGGGTGGAAGCACTGTCGCCACCTATGTAGTGGAGAAGAGTGCAGATGGTGGTGTCACATGGTCCACTGTGACAACAGCAGCAACGGGAACTTCTTATGTAGTCACAGGTCTCACAAATGCAACAACGTATTCATTCCGCGTGAGTGCCGTTAACGCAAGCGGTGCAGGTATTTCGTCCGCACCAGCAACAGCGACACCGTTCACGACTCCTGGTACTCCAACTGGTCTCTCGGTGATCTCTGCAACGTCGCAAGCAGTGTTGGTGTGGTCAACTCCGTCAAGCGATGGTGGAACATCGATCACCGGTTACAAGGTGGAGCAATCCACTGATAGTGGCGCAACATGGTCCTCGCTTGTTGCGAACACTGGTTCCGCATCGACTGTCTACGTAGTCTCTGGTCTGACCAACGGCAGTGCGTATCGCTTCCGCGTCAGTGCTGTGAATGCTGCTGGTGTGGGGTCTGCATCAACAGATGCATCGGCAACACCATCCGGCACGGCAACAGCTCCACGATCACTGACTGCAACTGCATCTGATGGCCAAGTGGCACTTGCATGGGTGGCTCCGTCGTCAACGGGAGGAAACGCTGTTTCGGGCTACTTCATCGAAGTGAGCTCAAATGGTGGCAATACCTGGACAACCGTGATTGCTAACACGGCTTCGACAATGACTGCGTACACGGCAACAGGTCTAAGTAACGGGACCACGTATGCATTCCGTGTCTTTGCGATCAATGTCAACGGCATCGGTGCCGTGAGTTCACCAGCTTCGGCAGCACCGTTTACGACTCCTGGACAAGTTCCTTCTGTGACCGCAACAGCCGGTAACGCACAAGTGATGTTGTCGTGGACAGCGCCATCAACTGATGGTGGCGGAGCTATTTCTGGTTACAAGATCGAACGTTCCGCAGACAGTGGCACGACCTGGGCAACGCTGACGGCAAACACAAACTCTGCGGCAACGAATTACACCTCATCGGGTCTGACAAATGGCACGGTGTACTCCTTCCGTGTGAGTGCGGTGAATGGTGCCGGTACAGGCACTGTAAGTTCCAGCACAACGGCAACTCCATTTGCTGGCGCAGCGGCACCAACAGCATTGAGCGCAACTCCTTCCAGCACTCAAGTTGTGTTGTCATGGACAGCGCCAAGTGCGACCGGTGGTTCCGCAATCGTTGGTTACCGCATTGAGACAAGTGCTGATGGAGGATCGACGTGGACAACTTTGGTCGCTGATACAGCGTCAACATCCACGACCTACACCGCAGCTTCATTGACCAATGGTCAGCAGTACGGATTCCGCGTCAGCGCCATCAATGGTGCAGGCGTGGGCGTTGCAAGCGGAATTGCTACATCAACTCCATTTACGGCCCCTGCTGCACCAGCTTCTGTCACGGCAAGTCCTGCTGACACACAAGTGTTGCTCACGTGGGTTGCGGGTGCTTCGAATGGTGCATCCATCACTAGTTATGTCATCGAGCAGTCCGATAATGCAGGTGCGACCTGGTCAACAGTTTCGGCGAATACCAACTCTGCATTAACTCGCTACACCGTGACTGGTTTGGTAAACGGCACTTCGTACACGTTCCGCGTTGCGGCGGTGAACCAGGCCGGAACAGGCAATACTGCATCAAGCGGTGCAGCTGTTCCTGCGGGAGCGCCATCTGCTCCATTGTCATTGATTGTTACACCGGGTAACACCGCTGCAACATTGAATTGGACCGTGCCAACTACTGATGGTGGTTCGGCCATCGTTGGTTACCGCATTGAACGTTCAGTCAACTCAGGCGCAACATGGTCAACGATTGTTGCCAACAGTGCATCAACCGCAACGACATATACAAATACTGGTTTGACGAATGGAACGTTGTACAACTTCCGTGTCAGCGCGTTGAACGCAGTAACCGTTGGCGCATCCAGTCTTGCCGGTTCTGTTGTTCCTGCTGGTGTACCAGTTGCGCCGACAGCGCTTTCAGCATCACCAACAAATGGTGCAGTTGTCCTGGTGTGGACGCGTCCGCTGAATGATGGAGGTAACGCAATCATTGGTTACTTGGTGGAGACATCGACTGATGGCGGCACAAACTGGACAACAGCAATTGCAAACACCAACTCCACCGTTGCTTCCACAACGGTCAGTGGTTTGACCAATGGAAACCAGTACAGCTTCCGGATCAGCGCGATCAACGCTGTCGGCTCTGGTGCAACAAGCACCGTTGTTGTTGCAACGCCGGCAAGCGTTCCGTCTGTTCCGCAAAGCCTCGTTGCAACAGCATCGAATGGCCAAGTGACATTGTCCTGGAACGCACCTGCATCAAATGGCGGAAGTGCTGTCACCGGTTATCGCATTGAGCGCTCTACCGATGGCATCACGTGGAACACCATTTCTTCGGGTACTGCAGGAACAACATTTACAGTGACCGGACTGACGAACGGATCAACGTTGATGTTCCGTCTTGCCGCCACCAACACCATTGGCGACAGCGCAATGACTGCTGCGGTCACTGCAATTCCTGCAGCTCCCGCAACTGCACCGCAAACGTTTGTGACAACAGCAGGGGACCGTGCGGCCACATTGACATGGAGTGCACCAGCATCGAACGGCGGCATGCCAGTTCTCTCGTACACAATCCAACGTTCAACTGACGGTGGATCTTCTTGGACCGCTGAGACCTCTGGCGTTGTTGGATACGGATATTCGGCAACTGGCTTGAACAACTTGTCGGCATACATGTTCCGCGTCGCGGCTGTGACGGCAGTGGGACAAGGCGCATGGGCAACGATGTCCAGTCCGGTTACTCCATTCCGCCCACCAGTATCGCCAACGACACCAACAGAACCAGATGCTCCGACGGCTGTAACAACAACTGTTGAGAGTGGACAAACGACAATTTCATGGACTGCTCCTGCAAGTGACGGTGGAGATGCGATTACGGGCTACATCGTTGAACGTTCGACGAATGGCGGAGCTTCATGGACAACTGTGACAACAACGATGGCAACGTCGTTCGTTGCAACGGGACTCTCTAATGGCACCACTTATGTCTTCCGTGTGACGGCATCAAACTCGGTGGGTAACGGCTTGCCAAGTGCAATGTCGGCGGTAACGCCGGCAACCTTGGCCACTGCGCCCACAAATATTTCTATTTCCACTGGAAACGGATTGTTGTCGTTCTCATGGCTTGCTCCTGCGAACACTGGTGGCATGCCAGTGGTTTCGTATGTTGTTGAAACTTCTGCAACAGGTACGGGCAACTGGACGACTGCAACAAGCGGCTCACCTTCAACCTCATTGATCATCGATGGTTTGACCAACGGCGTACCTCTTTACATGCGTGTTGCTGCAGTGACTGCAATTGGTCAGGGTGCATGGGCAACTGCCAATGGCACACCAAGTATCGGTGCAGTTCCTGGTATCTCTACCAATGTGGTCGCAACACCAGGTGCTGGACAGGTTGCATTGATATGGACCGCACCAGTGGCCAAGGGTGGATCGCCGATCACTGGTTACCTCGTTGAGAAGTCTCTTGATGGAAACACGTGGATGGTTGTTACCTCGAACACAGGTAGCTCGTTGACTTCATACAACGTGACTGGTTTGGCAAACGGCACCACCACGTACTTGCGTGTGAGCGCGATCAATGGCGCTGGTAACGGCTTGCCAACAGGTGCTGTCACTGTGACGCCATTGACCACTGCTTCTGCACCGCAGACTTTGGTGGCAACGCCTGGCAACACGCAAGTGACGCTGGCGTGGGCAGCACCATTGGATAATGGTGGCTCTGCAATTAGTGGTTACACCGTTCAGGTGTCTTCGAACTCGGGTGCAACGTGGAGCACGATGGCCAATGTGGTGGGCACTTCGTACACCGCAACTGGCCTAACAAACGGAACCAGTTACGCATTCCGCGTCCTTGCGGTCAATGGTGGTGGTGCCGGTAGTGCATCAACGCCAGACGTTGCAGTGCCATTTGCAACGACAAGTGCAGTGCGCAATCTTGTCGTGACGGCGGCTGATAGCCAGGTCACCACAAGCTGGACTGCACCTTCTTCCAATGGTGGTTCTGCCATCAGCGGATACCGCGTTGCGTACAGCACAGATAACGGTGCGACCTTCTCTGCGGACAACGTGGTTACTGGTACAACTGCAGTGATTACTGGTTTGACAAATGGAACAGCAGTTCTTGTTCGAATCATCCCAGTGAACGCAGCGGGCAATGGAGCGTCAGCAACATCGGCAGCGGCTACACCACGCACTGTCGCTGCTGCCTCGTCGAATGTTGTTGCAACTGCTGGAAACGGCCAAGTGTCGTTGACTTGGGTTGCGCCAACGGATAACGGCGGCTCCGCGATCACGGGCTACTACGTTGAGCGTGCAGTCGGTGCCGGTGGCGCTTGGACACGTATCGCAACAACGGCGACAACGTCTTATGTTGCGACGGGTCTTGCAAATGGAACGACCTATGCATTCCGCGTCATGGCAACCAATGCTGCAGGTGCAGGTGCTGCAACAGAACCAGTCCTGGCAACGCCGGCAACAACTCCAGGTGCACCGACATCTGTTGCAACTGTTGCTGGTGATGGATTCGTCACTTTGACTTGGGTTGCTCCTTCGTCAAACGGTGGCGCCGTTGTGACGTCATACCTCATTGAGAAGTCAACAGATGGAACAGCATGGACAACTGCGGCAACGACGTCAGCACGTGAATTTACAGTGACGGGTCTGGCCAACGGAACGGCATACCGTTTCCGCGTCAGCGCTGAGAACGCAGCAGGTACTGGTGCTCCGGCATCGGCAAGCTCGACGGTGACGCCAAGTGCAAAGGCAGCATCGCCAACGGGCATTGTTGCGACACCAACGAACGGCTCCATCGCTCTCACATGGGCGGCTCCGACTGATACCGGTGGATCTACTTTGACGGGTTACACCGTTGAACAGAGCACAGATGGTGGCGTGACATGGACAACTGCAGCTACAACTGCAACTCCATCCACAACATTGACTGGTCTCACCAACGGAACGACCTATTCGTATCGTGTTCGCGCAAACAACTCCATTGGTTCAGGTGCCGCATCAACAGTTGCCACCACTACACCATTCACTACGCCAGGTGCGCCACGTAACGTCGCATCCTTCGTTGGCGATAAGGAAGTTGTTCTTTCCTGGAGTGCTCCAAGCAATACAGGTGGTTCGGCAATCACTGGTTATGTGGTGCAGCAGTCCACAAACGGAACAACGTGGACCACAGTGGACACGCCATCTGTTGCATCGACTGTGATTTCTGGTCTCACGAACGGAACGAATTATTCATTCCGTGTCTTTGCAGTCAACGCTGCGGTGACAAATGTGAATAACATCGCAACTTCAGGTGCGACAGCTTCCACAGTCGTGACAGCAATGCCGAAGACAACGGCATCTGCTCCTCGAGCGCTGACTCCGGTTGCGGGTGATCGCCAGATCTCCTTGACCTGGACCGCACCAGTGGACAATGGCGGTGTAGCCCTGACTGGTTACGCCGTTCAGCGTTCTGCTGATGGTGGCCGCACATGGACAACTGCATTGTCAACCGGTGCTTCAACACTGACCGCAACAATCACTGGCCTGACCAATGGCGTGGCCTACGTCTTCCGTGTTGCTGCAACGAACAGCGCAGGAACCGGTGCAGCAAGTACCTGGGTGACGTCAGCTCCTGTTGCTCCGCCCGCAGCCCCCGCCTCGGTTGCTGCCGTTGCGATGGCAACTGGTGCAACATTGAATTGGGTAGCTCCGTCAGATGATGGTGGTGCAGCAATTGTTGGTTACCGCATTGAGCAGTCCACCGATGGCGGCGCCACGTGGGGAAGCACAGTGCAATTAGGGGCTGTTGTGCAAGCACAGTCATTGCGGAAGCGTGCTTTTGATGATGCTGGTCTTTCCACTTCAACATCGCTGCAGGTCACGGGTCTTCAGACTGGCCGTTCGTACATCTTCCGTGTACAGGCATATTCAGTAGTGGGCATGAGCCCCTGGAATCAGATCGCTGTCACAGCTGGTCTTCCACCAACTACTCCGGGCGCTCCTCAGGTGACACCGTCACAAACATCCGCAGTCGTGACATGGGCACCATCAACTGCTGCTGGTGCGCCAACGTACACAGTGCAGCGCTCTGCTGATGGCGGTCGCACATGGGTCACCGTGACGACAACTTCGGCAACAACATTTACTGACAATGGGCTTACATCGGGAACTGCTTACTCGTATCGCATCATTGCGGAATATGCAGGCTTGACGTCTTCTGCATCTCCCGCAACAGCTACGAAGACATTGACGCCTGCTGTGGTTTTGCCGGATCCAACAATTGAGATCAAGCTGATTCTCCGTGCGGACTTGGTGCCCACGAGTCGCAATCTCACAGTGACGGGCGCAAACCTGAAGCCAGCTTCCATCGTGAAGTTGTATGTGAAGAAGACGCTCACTGCCCAAGCTGTGAACTACGGAACTCTTCTCGGAACAGCCAAAGTGAAGTCCAACGGAACATCCATTCTGAAGGCGATGCTTCCTGCCTCACTCACGCCTGGGACATATGAACTGACTGCAACGGGAACGGCATATAACGGTAAGCCGGCACTTGCGCAGGCCCAGTTCATTGTTCCGCCCAACTGGGCAGAAATTCTGAATCCTTCTGGATCGGGTGCGTCTGGGAAGCCTTCGGCAACGACGTCTACCACGGTGGCGCCAACTACTTCCTCAACCACTTCAACAACGGCTCCTGTCACAACAGTTGCGCCGAAGCCAACGAAGCCAGCAAAGCCAGCACCTGGTGGAAAGCCCTTCGACCCGAAGAGTGATCCGAAGGGTGCAGTTGACTTGGCTGCACAAGCTGCGGTTCTTGCTGCTCTCTTGGCAGCTGGTGCAGCAAAGAAGGGCAAGAAGGAAGACGACGAAGAAGGCGGGGACGAATCCGGCGACGATGAAGATCGCGGCTCCGGAGATATTTCGGACACTGCGGTGAAATTCCGCAAGACCGATGTTGATGGTGCTGATGATGCAATTCAGCCACGTTCTGCAACGTGGCTGGATAAGTGGTCTTCAAAGTCCCCGCACCGTCTTGTGCAGTCATCGCCATTGCTCGCACGCCTCGTTGTTGACGGTACGTATCTGCGTTCATTGCTTGGTGTTTTCTGGTTGGCATTGCCGATTGCAGGCGTTGTGATCGGAGTCCTCTCGGCAATCAACACTGATTTCAACATTGTGATGCCAGCATTCGCATTGCTGATTGCGATTCTGATTGTGGGAATTCTCGATGCTTTGTCGGGCCTTCTTGGAGTCCTGGTCTTTGCATTACTTGCAGGTGTTGGTGGAGGGTTCACATCTTCTGACTCCATTCGAGGAATGTTGGGACTCTGTGCGTTCTCCTTCGGAGTGCCGCTCATTGCGACTGCATCACGTCCGTTCTTCCGGGCCAGTGATGGAACATCTCAAGCGTGGAATCGAACAGTTGACTTCTTCTTGGTCACTTTGTTCGGAGCTTTGGCTGCAGGTGGAATGTTTGGCTCATTGCCAGGCCTCACCGGCTTCAAGCCATCGTTTGCGGATCGTGGAGACACGATTCAGTTGATTGCACTTGCAATGTTGATTGTTCGAATCGGCCTGGAGTATTTCGCACGAAATGCGACGTCAGGGCGATTCAAGTCCATTCATGCAGATGAACTTGACGAGCCATCAACAGCACAGAAGATCGCATCCATCATTGGTCGGTCTGCAGTGTTCGCATTTGTTGCAGTCATCTTCATCGGAAACAACTGGGCATTGTGGGTAGGAACGGCGTTGTACATGGTTCCAAAGTTTGTGGATCTTGTCTCGGACAATTTCCCGAACTTCGCCAAGTTGCATCGCTATCTGCCGCGCGGAATCTTCAAGGTGGTCTTCATCATGTTGATTGCCCGTTGGTGGGGAACCGTGGTGACAAGCAATGTTCCAGATGCTGAACAGATGATCAAGGTCGGGTTCGTGTTGTTGGGCCTTCCAGGGCTTCTTGCAGGAATCGCTGGTTGGTTCGGACGTTCAGGTGGCGATTGGAAGAGCACGACAGTGTCGCGTGTTCTTGGAGTGGTGCTATTGATTGTTGGATTCTTGATGGTTCGCGGAGTGCTCTTCACGTTCTAGTGAAGTCTCCGCGAACTCATCGAGTTCGCACTAGTTATTCAGCAGAGACTCGTGCGAGGAATGCCTTGACGATGTCTTCGCCATGAGAATCCTGCAAGAAGTGTGCAGCACCTGTCATCACATCAAATGTGGAATGTGGGATTAGTGAATGCCACTTCTTGCCCCAGTCCAACGTGAAGACATTGTCGGAATCACCCCAGATGAAGTGCACGGGAAGCTTTGTTGCGTTTACAAAAGCAAAGTGTTTCTCTTGCTCTACGGCATTGCCCGAGGCGGGATCATGGAATGGAATGCTGAGCGGGAATCGACGTGGTCCGGTCACGCCTTCGTCCCCTAAGCCAACGAACGGCGCGTCGTATGCGTGCTTCACTGCGGCTGCATCATCGCTGTACTCCGTAGGAGTACCCATGAGTTCCGCCATTAATGATTGTGGTGGCGTGGCACGTCCTGTGGACATTGCCATCAATGTTCCCCAGTTGGTTTTCTCCGGAATGTTGTCACGGAAAATTCCACCAGGAAGGTTCTGTGTAATCCATTGCTGAATACCAGGGGAGTAGTCGTAATCAGCATGGTGCAGCCACGTGTTCATAATGACGAGCCGTGAGAATCGTTCTGGCATTGCTGCGTATTGAGCAAGGCCAATAGGCCCTCCCCAGTCTTGAACAAACACTGTGATGTTTTGAAGATCAAGATGCTGCACAAGACGAGTCATATTCGCTGTGTGACGAGCAATGTTGTACCACTCTGGGTCGGTGACTTTGTCGGACTTGCCAAAGCCGATGTGGTCGGCCGCAACGCAGCGATAGCCCGCGGCCCGCAGAGCGGGAATCATGTAGCGATAGAGATAGCTCCATGACGGCATGCCATGCATGAGAAGAGCAACCGGTGCATCCTTTGGGCCTTCATCGATGTAATGCATGCGCACGCCGTCGTTATCGAAGTAGTTCGGCTGGAACGGGAAGTCTTTGAGATCAGCGAAATTGCTGTCGGGGGTACGAAGAACCTTCATGGAACGTTTCTTTCTTAGAAGGACAGGATGTGTCCGGCTTCAGGGGAGATTTTTCCGCTGACAAGTTGGTCGTAGACAGATTCAACAGAAGTGGAATCGGAGTGTTGAATCACCATCCAACGGTCGGAGTCAGCAATGAACTTGTCGAGTGCGGAGTTGATCTGTGAATTCACTTCATCGCGACCCCACTCTTTGCTGCGCTTCGCCAATTGCGATGGTGCAAAGAAGAATGCGGGCTTTGGTCCGGGAAGTTCGGCCTTTGATCCTGTTTGATCCCAGTGCGTGGCACCAATGCTGCTGGAATGCATTAAGGCATCTCCGAAGTGATGGTGAATACGCGAGACGACGTCAGCGTTACCTGCCATGTCAACGAACACTGTTGGCGACCATTCGGCAAGAGTCTCAATGTCTTCATACGTTGTAACTTCGTCGTAGAGGTTGACTTTTTCGACGAAGGAAACATTCGATGCAGAGGTGAGTCCGATGCAATGTGTGTTGCCACGTGCACGAATGCGATGGGCGAGTGCGATTGCTGTCTTGCTGGATGCGCTACTAATCACGATTTGGCCGGCACCATACATTCCGTTCTCAAAGAGGAAGTCTTCAGCGAGGAAAGATGTAAGGAAGAGTCCGCGCAACAAACTGTTTGCGTCGTCTGATGCTTCAGGAGTTTCAGATACGCGATCAAAACCGCGATATGCCATTGCGTGCTTCTCACGGTACGGCGCAACATCAACAAATCCGGTGCTGGTTGCTTGTGCGCTCACCACATGGTGATCACCCACGGGAAAGAAACCCCAATAGCGGCTACCAACGGGCACGCCGTCGTTCAGTGATTCGGTAACGACGCCGTAACCCATTGCAGGGAGGCGCCCCCAGCCTTCTTCGGTGGGGAAGAAGCCCCAGTAGTCAAGGAAGTCGCCACTGTGGGCATACGAGATGTTGTTCGAAGTAAGTGCGAGCGACTGAATGCTGAGAAGTACATCACCAGACTGCAGAGCGCACGGTTGAGAGTCGACAATGCGGTGATTGCGAATATTGGAGCGGTCAATTTCTAAATGCATGAGAACCTCTGAAGGCGAGCGTAGTAACGCCTCCTATGTTCTCATGCGAACAGGGTGCGTTCGTTAGTCCACCTGTTGTACCGTCAATATCACTGAGGGAATTCCTGGATGAACCGGTCCAGTTAGAGCAGGCTCGGCCAAAATTCTGGTGTTGATATCTGCCGATGAATACATCAATTCAAAGTAGTGACCAGATTCAAGAAAGATCATGAAGTTCCACGATGCGACCAGTCGCTGAGTTGAAGAGATCGTGACCTCCGTGTTCGACCAAGGAACGTCGATGTTGTCCACACGTAGCCAGATATCCATGGTGTCATTGCCGCCATCGGTTTTGGCAAGTTGTGCAGAAAATTGAATGTTGTATGTCCCTGTTGTCGCCACGGTGACGTGAGAGAGAGATGACACGCTCACTCCATCTGCAACGACACCATTCACCCCGGGAGTGATTTGGTTGAAGGTCATCGCCTTCGGAGTGTTTGCGCTGTCGATTGCTTGTGTTGTTGTGTCGTAGAAGGAGCCAAAAGTTGGCATGAATCCGTCTGTGCCGTTAGTACCTGAAACCCCTGGTATGCCAGGAACACCCTGAAGACCAGAAATTCCCTGAATACCTTGTAATCCTTGAAGACCTTGAGGTCCTTGCGCCCCCTGAGGTCCGGTCTGGCCTTGTAAGCCGCGCGGTCCTCGTGCGCCGGTGGCGCCACGGTGTCCGACTACTCCAGCGGTACTAAACCGAGCGTTCTTTATTGATCCATTTCCCAAAGATGTATCGATGTAGATGCCAACGACACAATCACGGATTGCACCGACCGACCCTTCTGCGTATCTCGTGGTGGAGAGCCCTGATCCGGTCATGGCTCGGATGCGCATCCCAGTGATGAATGGCGTCGGATTGTCAACGGTTACGTATTTCATTCCGTTCGTCAACGGAATAGTTGATATCGCAGTCACAGCGGTGAGGGGAGTGGAATCAAAAGAACACGTAGCCGATTGAACTGTTCTCGCAACAAATATCACACTGAAAAATACTGCAACACTCGACAACGCAAAGGCGGCTTTTCTTCTCACAAGAGAAGTCTGTATTTCTATAGGTTCAACATTTGTCGTAATTTGTACCCATCGCAGATGAGGGAAGTACTGAAATTCTCTCGTGGTTAAACGAGGGTGATGCTGTCCATCGTGACTTGTACACCCATCACGTATGCATCGCCGCTCTCTGTTGAGATGCGCTGTGCAATTGCTTCTACTTCAGCAGCATTGGAGACGGGGATGAACTGCACGGTGTCCCACTTGCGACCATCGCCAATGATGGTTCCTTCTACATGGAACTGAACAGCTTCAGCTAAGTCGGCAAAGGCTGCATCACGATCGGCGGCCTGACGAACCACCATTGCAACAAGTCGATCCTCGAGCGGCATCGGGCGATTGCGCGTATCGATGGATTCATCTACAGGGCGGCAGCACACGAGCGTGGTGCGTGCCATGCCAGCAGCCTTGTGTACGTGCTTCTCGCCAAAGTCGGAACGGCTCTGCATGTCGATGAATGACTTGCGAGTGGCGTATCGAACGATGCCGATGCGGTCCCAATCTTCAACATTCTTGTTGTTGCTCACAACGTCGCCATAGAAGACAACATCGGCACCAATCTTGTTGAGAACCGACGACGGGTTGTAACGGTCATCGGCTTCTTTGCCGCTGATTTCTTTGCCGACACCTTCGCCATCGGTGTACTGAGCGACCTCGTGATACTTCATGAGGTTCACCATGTAAATCGGGCCATCTTCTTCCGGTGGGCGAGTGGCAAGGAACATTCCATATTCCTTGTCGATAGTTCCGTACTTGTGCTTCAGTGGCTTGTTCTCTGACATGGTGACCTCGCTCGTTCGTGCTTGGTTGAACCGTAGCCCCGAACAAGAGGTGTGATTTCACCGCAATAGAACGCAGTTCATTCGGACGCATCTGTGGAATTCAGCCCTTTTTTGGGCCAAGTTTCACTTGCCTTGAACGACTGGTTCGCGAAGATGCAATGGCTCTGTCTTCTTCTTGCGGCGAACTCCGATGTTGAGTACTTCAACGAAGACCGAGAATGTCATCGAAGCGTAGATATAGCCCTTCGGAATCTTCTCGCCGAATCCTTCTGCAAGAAGAGTGACAGCAATGAGGAGCAGGAAAGCTAGCGCAAGCATCTTCACCGATGGATGAGCGTTCACAAATGTGTAGATGGCCTTTGAAGCCACAAGCATGATGCCCACCGCGGTGAGAATTGCAATCACCATGACGGGCACGTAAGTGGTCATGCCGACGGCCGTGATGACGGAGTCGATAGAGAACACCAGGTCGAGCAAGAGAACCTGTCCGATCACTGCAGCAATCGTGGGTGCAGTCTTGGAAGACGTTGCGCCTTCTTCGCCTTCCAACTTGTGGTGAATCTCTTTCGTTGCCTTATAGATAAGGAAAAGACCACCGGCAAGAAGAATGAGTTCCTTGCCGCTGAAGCCAACGGAGCCGATCGAGAACAATTCCTTCTTCAGGGTGATGATCCAGCCAACTGCAAGAAGAAGCAGAACGCGCATTCCGCCCGCTGCAAGAAGACCAATCTTGCGGGCCTTGTCTTGCTGGTCGGCGGGGAGTTTCGAAGCAAGGATGGAAATGAAGACGACGTTGTCAACTCCGAGAACAATTTCGAGGGTGAGAAGAGCGGCGAGTGCGCTCCACGCTGTGGGGTCTGAGATCCAATCCATGGGTTCAGAAATTAGCAATGGGGAATTACATAAATACCGCACCCCGATTAATTGATTAGTGGGAATTCCTGGCTTGAAAGTTCGAGATGTTGGATGCAAGAGTCATGAGCTGGCGCCTCAACATGATTCCATCGCCGGGTCCGAGAATGAATTTCTCAATCAGACGACCGCCGGGCACATTGATGCGTGACCGCATGCGAGTCACGAGTCGCGTTCCCTCTGCCACCCGGCGCAATTCATAGGCAAGGGTGAAGTGGAGGCGTGGAGTGCTCTTCTTGCCATTTTTGATCTCGAGGACGAATGCTTTTGGTGGTTCGACAATCGTCGCTGTGAATGAGATCGGACCAGAAGGAATGAGGTCACCCGACTTCACGTCTTGCCATTCATCAAGAATGGAGGTTGCGCTTCGCTTGCCTAAGTTGTCGAGCCAGTCATAGCTGTACCAGCCGGCGCGCCCAAAGCCCATCTGACGAATCCACGGAAACACGTCTTCAGGTGATGCGGCGATGGTGATGCAACGCGTTGCAGACAATGTTGCGTCTGGACACAAATCATCACCGACGACTGGCGAAGCGATCTCTTCCTCGGTTGCTCCCCAGTATTGAAAAATCATGACTTTGTTGCGGATTCATCGTCGGGTTGGTCGGTGTTCCATACACGCGCAAGCAGCCACACAGCAGCGATGCCACACAAAGTCCATGCAAGTGTGCGAACAAGATTCGCATTCATCAGTCGGTTGTGCACGTCCGCATCGAAACCATCTGCAAGTTCGCCGTGGGCAGGTGCCGACCAAACGCCGCTAATGATGAGTGCAATCGCCATTCCCAAACCGTTAAGAAATGCTGGAAGGCGAAGATCTCGCCGTGTACCAAAGAATGCAAGGAGGAGAATTCCAAGAAGAGTCACACCTTCAGTGAGCCATGGAAGAAGCAAGAGTTTTCCGATGCGGTTGACGTGTTCTGCTTGAAACTCGATATACGTGGATTCACCGACATGTGCGAATAACGGATAGTGGACAACATGAATAGTCCAGATGAGTCCGACCATGAACAATGTTGAAGCCATGTGAGCAATAAACAATGGACGCATGTATTTCTGTGGTACCGACATGCACCGATGGTATCGGCTTCAGAGAGACGAAGAGTTAAGACATTGAAGTGTGAGTTGCGATGTTGTCGAGGATCTGTGCCACGCGGATTGAGTCTGTACTAGGAACAATCCATCCTTCGCGGCCCTCGATGACGCGGCTGACGTTTTCGACCATCTCAACAAAGGCGTTCGCGGTAGCGAACTCTTCAACTGAGTCATTAACTCGGAGGGAACACGCTTCGTTCCACGTCGTAAACGATTCACCAGTTTCGGTTTGAATTTGACCGTGCGAGCCTTGAACAATAAATTGCTGCTGGCTAGGTAATGCAAATGAACTCACAGCATGTGCTGTGACTGAGTTGTTGATGCGAACGGAAACATCGGTGGTGAGGTCAATTCCGGTTGGCCCAACAATGCGCGACAATTCGGTGATCGCCACATCTGATTCACCATCGGTGAGTGCTACCCATGTGTGAGCTTGATAACAGCCCACATCCAGTAACGCGCCGCCACCCATGGATGGGTTGAGGCGGTAGTTGTCTGTCATCTCGGAAGTGAACGTAAAGGCAGTCTCAATGTGTTGAACATTTCCGATTGCACCACTGTTGGCTATTTCGACCATGCGAGCAAAGCGTGGGTGCCATCTGCCCCATACGGCTTCTACAAGTAATTGACCATTGCGGGATGCGCAATCAAACATCGCTTCGGTCTCAGAAGCGTTTAACCCGAGCGGCTTTTCACACAGAACGTGCTTGCCGGCTTCAAGCGACTTCGTCACCCATTCAAGATGTTGGCTATTCGACAAGCTGATGTACACAGCATCGACGCGCTCGTCAGCCAAAAGTGCGTCATACGTTGCGTGCACTCGTTCTGGTGCAAGAGTCGCCGAACGCTCTTTATCACGACTGGCCACTGCGTAGAGATGCGCACCTTCTGCTGCATGCACGGCTGGGGCAAGTCCGCGGCTAGCAACGAAGCCAGCACCCAGGAAACCCCAGTTCACCGACATGGTTTATGACCGACGAATCGTGGGGACAACTGGCATTGCGTTCTGCACCGCCGATTGTTCTGCTGCTTGCATGATGGCCACGACATTGCGTGACTGCAGTGCATTCACTTCCATGGGCGTTCCGTTGTTGATGAACTCAACGATGGAACGGTGGAATTCATGTGGTGCAAGTGGCTGCAATGGTGCAACTCGCGATGTTCCATCGATGTGATGAACAGTGAGGATCGCTGGCAAGTCGGCAACCGCTGGTTCGCCGGCAGGGTCCCAATCGCCAATGATGGCGCCTTCAGTACCTAATACATAGAACTTTGGCTTACGAGCTGCTGCGAGATCGGAATGCACAAACGTGGCTTGCTTGCCGGACGTGAACGTGACAGTGACGTGAGCATGGTCTGCATTGGTGGCATGGGTCCACACACGCTTGTGGTTTTGCCCACTGACGTGCGCCACATCATCAGGAATGATGTTGAGAATCTGGTCAAGGAAATGACTTCCCCAGTCGAAGATTGCTCCACCTGAGACTTCGGCATTGGAGTGCCAGTAGTCGCACGGGCGCGAGTAGCCACCGACGAAACTGTCGTAGTGGTAGACGTCGCCAATTTCGCCGGAGCGTATGATCTCGCGCATCGTGACGAAGTCATCATCGAATCGACGGTTCTGATACACAACAAGCATGAGGTTCTTGTTCGCTGCAAGTTCCATTAATTCGTCACACTGATCAGCGGTGAGTGCCATGGGCTTTTCCAGCACCACGTGAATGCCGCGTGTCAGAGATTCCTTTGCCCACTGAAAATGACTATTGGGCGGGGTGGAGATGACGACAAGGTCGAGAAGTCCGGAATCCAGCATTTGTGTTGCATCGCTGAATGCGGTGGCCTGTGGCGCGAGCTCTTGGGCTGCTACAACACGCTCAGGGTTGGTGTCGCACACAGCCATGAGCTCAAGTCCAGACGTGTTTTGGACTGCGAGATTGTGTTCGTGTCCGATTGCACCATACGCAAGGAGACCGACGCGAATAATGCTGTTGTTCATTGCTAACGAGATTATCTCTCGCGTTTATCAAAAGACGGAAAAGACAGGGAATTGGTCGATGTTTTGGACCCCGAATAGTTATTCGGTGGTCAGGTACGCATAAGCCATCTGCGTGGTCAATTCGATCACACTTGAAAGACTTGTTTTGCGCCCGATGAATTCGCTCGGTTCCATTAATGCAAGGTGGACCCATATCGCATGAGACATTCGGGAAACATTCTCACTTGCACGGCGAAGGTCATTATGGACGATTTCTCTACGATGTCGTTGCAGAATTTCAAACGTCTTGTCAACCATGAATTTTCTTTGTTCGACAAGTAGCTCTTGTTCCGTGTTTGGATTCTTCAGGAAGTAAGAGATTGCTTGGTGTTCTTTTCGTGCCAGTTCAAGAGGCGGCTTAATTGAGTGATATAGCGCAGATCTCAAATTAGTTTGTTGAATCGCTTTTTCGTACCCTTGGAGAATTGTCGGCTGGTAGACCGCTTCGCGGTAGCGGTTTCGCAGCGCTTCAAACAGGCCATCCACACTCCCAAAGCGCGCGTAGAAGGATCCCACCGTGCCACCCGAGAGTTTGACGACACTCTCTAGGGTGACTTTTCGTGAGTCGCCGGATTGAAGCAGTTCCTCAGCGGCGTCCAGCATCTTTTTCTCTGTGGCGATGCTGCGCGCTTGTCGTGGGGGAGATGCCATAGGAATGACAAATTGTAGGCGGAGTGAACCGGCCACTAAAGATGTGACAAAAAATAAAGATATTTCTCTATATAATTAGAGCAATATCTCTAATTATGTCTATATTCGGCTCATGAAATTCCTGCCACGTCGTTTCTTGCAGATCCTTCTCGCAAACATCGTCTTGTTCGCAAGCTTTTGTGTCGCGGGGCCGGCTCTCGCCGCCACCACTGTTACGTGTTCGCTTGGTGGATCATTCACAGTGGCGGGCGGAATACTGAATCAGTCAACGAGCAATTGCGCCGGAGCAGTGGTGATTCCTGCCGAAGTGACACGAATTAGTAATTGGGCTTTTGCAAATAGGCAACTCACGAGCGTGAGCTTTGAGCCAAATAGTCAGCTCACAAGAATCGACGCTTATGCAATGGAATTTTCGCCTATCACTTCGTTAGTCCTGCCAACTGGTCTGCAGTCCATCGGCCCTGGCGCTTTTACTCAGGCCAGATTTTCAACGATTTCCATTCCAGGAACTGTCGAAACGATCGGACAAGGAGCATTTCAGTTAAACACAGATCTTCTGACTGCGGTCTTTGAACCTCGTACTGCTTCTAGTCTCACAATGGACTACCGCGTGTTTGAAGGAAGTTCTAATCTCGGCTCTGTTACCTATTCAGGCCCACTGGTTGTGAATACGGAACTGCAACGCCCCAAGGAAAAAGCAAATCTTTTTTGGGCGGGATGGTCGTCCAGTGTCGATGGGCCAGTAGTCACATTCCCTCTGACTGTCTCAGCATCTGCAAGCGTCACCTTGTATCCCAAATGGCGAGCACCAGTTGTCTCAATTAATGATTGCTCTTTAGGAGGAACCTTCAGAATTGTCGAAAATGTCGTGACGTCATCGACGAATGATTGTTCAGGACAAATCACAATTCCTGCCAATGTAAAAGAGGTTGGTAATTCTGCTTTTGCCAACGATTGGTCAACGAGAGACATCTCGAGTGTCGTCTTTGAGGCCAATAGTCAATTAGAGACAATTGGCTCCAACGCATTTAGCAACAATAATTTTTCGTCGATCGTTATCCCACCAAGTGTAAAAACCATTCGTGGCGCCGCCTTTTCTTACTCAAAATTTTCGACGATAACGATTCCAGGAACAATCGAAAATCTTGAGGCGGGTGCATTTGACAGAAGCCAGCTTGAAACAGTGACCTTTGCGACACGAGTCGCTGCAAACCTGTCAGCAGGGAGCGCTTTCGCAAATAGTTGGCAACTCCGCTCTGTCTCTTTTGCAGGCCCGGTCCAAGTGCCTGATTTAGGTGAGGGCGGCTCAGGCGAAGGTGATCGAGGGAATTACAACTGGACTGGTTGGTCTACTAGCCCAGGCGGAGCAATTGTTACGTTCCCTCTCACGGTTGCATCGTCTACAAGCATCACTCTGTATCCCAAGTGGACTGCCAAGGTCATCAAGGTCACTGATTGTTCATTGGGTGGATCCTTTAGATCCGTGGACAACATCATCACATCGTCAACGGAAGATTGTGCAGGGCAAATCACGATTCCCGCCAATGTACGAGAGATTGGTGGATGGGGAACCTTCGAAAACAGAAACATCACAAGTGTTGTATTCGGTGAAAATAGCCAGCTCACTCAAATCGGTTATTACGCATTCAAAAATACGAAATTCACCTCAATTGATTTGCCGACGGGCTTGAGGAGAATCATCGGTGGCGCATTTCAGAACACCTCTTTGACGTCGATCTCAATTCCAGGAACTGTCGAATACATCGAAGGTTCTAATTTCTCTGATACCCCGCTCGAAACTGTGGTTTTTGAACCTCGAATTTCGACAAATCTCGAAATCGGCCAAGATGCATTCACGTTTAACCGGCTTCTTCGTTCAATCACATTCACTGGTCCGATGACCCTGAATAGCGCACAGTTTCGAAATTTAAAACATGCGTACAACTGGACGGGTTGGTCTTCAAGTGAAGGTGGTCCGATCGTTTCGTCTCCTCTGACTTTGGCTGATGCTGAAAGCGTCACTCTGTATCCCAATTACACACCAAATACGTATGTTGTTACATTCGATGCAACAGGAGGTTCCAACGTTGCGCCGGGTCGCGCCGTCGGTAGCCAAATCGATTTTCCTGTCTCTCCAACGCGCGCGGGTTATACCTTCGATGCTTGGTTTGATTCTCCAAATTCTTGGGATTGGAGTCGTGGGCCTGTCGCTCGTTGGGACAGAGACAGTGATGCAACTCTTTATGCAAAGTGGACTCCACGTACTTATGCCGTCAGCTTTGATGCAAAAGGTG
Organism: Acidimicrobiaceae bacterium; assembly: GCA_947446815.1. Taxonomy (GTDB): domain Bacteria; phylum Actinomycetota; class Acidimicrobiia; order Acidimicrobiales; family Ilumatobacteraceae; genus UBA2093. Next base: position 11,630 of record CANFGT010000015.1, on the reverse strand, counting down.
GATCAAATGTCTCGGCCGGTTCGTTTGTCACTGATGGTGCAATATCGGAAGCACCATCAGCTCCTACTCGCGCTGGTTTCTCTCTAGTCGGATGGGCCGCTACTGAAGACGGAACAGTGGTTTCGTTTCCATATTCACCAGGCGTGATGGAAAACATCACCCTTTACGCGCAGTGGGAAAAACTTGCACCCGTGATCGAAACTGGTCCAACGCCAAACTCGCTAGTAGTCACCATTTGGGCTGGTTTGTCTGAGGCAGTAATTCCGACAACGGCGAACCTGCCAAGTATCAAATTGGGCTTATCAGGTACCGGTGGTACTGCTGTTGCAACAGTTGCTCCGATTGTCAATCCGGCAACCTCTTCAAGCACTCCGTTTGAGGCCGGTTCAGCAAAGATTGTTGACATCAATATCACCGGCATCACTGGAAGCGTCACCATTTGTATCGATGGGGCTCCTACAGACGCTCTCTTCCACTTCACAGGTGGGAAATGGGAAGAACTCCCACAACGCAGTTACGCCAATGGCCAAGTGTGTGGCGTGACATCAAGCTTCTCGCCGTTTGCAGCTGCTCCTCGAAAGAGTGCTGATGCTCCCACCAATCTTTTGGTAACACGAGGTGACAAGTCGCTGTCCATCTCGTTTACGCCCGGCTCAAACTATGGCATAGAAATTACGCGTTACGAATACTCGATTGATGGGGGTAAGACGTGGGCCAAGGTCTCAGGCGGCGACGTCAAGAGTCCAGTCGTGATTGCTGGTTTAACCAACGGAACTGATTATTCGGTGAAGTTGCGTGCTGTGAACTCTGTGGGATCAGGTGCTGATTCTGCTGCGGTTACTGGCAAGCCACGAGAAGCTCTGTTGGCAGATTCAGCTGGTACCGATGTTCCTATCGTGAAAGATCCGGCCTTAACATTCGCTTTGAAATCTGACGTCGCAGTCAGGGGCAACAAGGTTGCTGTCGCACTCGTTGCTCCGACAAGTGCGAAGAACAAGGTCTCTTATTATGTGTTCACACTGAAGCCGAAAACGAAAGGCACTGCAATTGTCAAGCAGACGTACAAAGTGAAGGCGAAAGGTGCGACCACTGCGATTCTCACTGGAAAACCAAACACCAGTTACACCGTGTCGGTCACTGCGATGTATGCAAACGGTTCTCAGAAGTCCTGGACAGGTCCATCGCTCGCCACGCAGTGATCAGTTGATGCGTTCCATCTTCATGGTGAATGCGGTGTGATACTGCCACAAGAGAAATTCGCCGTCTCTGTGGCGACGAACTTCAATTCCATCTAACCCTTTTGGTCGCAGCACTAAGACTCCGTCTTCGTATGACGCCGCAACAATCAATGGGGTAGTGAGATCCATCTCAAACACATCGTGACAACCGTTTTCGAATGTGCCATCCACGACGAGAAAATCATGGATGACATGACCGGCCGTAATGGTGGCTCGTTGCCCCGCTTGTTCGATTCGCTCCACGTGGTTCCAGAGCGGCAATGACTGTGGTGCTGGCTCGCCGTTCATCAGTACTTCGATGGGGCGCCATGTGCCGCGTAGGTCGGGCGCATCTGGGCTGAGTGGTTCATCGCACTCAGAGAGAAACGGTCCCGGCATCTCGCCATGCCAACCGCCGGTAGGGGTGTTGACGCGTGGAATGTCTGATGAAAGTTTCATGACAACACATTAGAACTTGTCTGAGCTGATAGTTCAGTGAGTACGCACGTACCACGGCAGAGTACATATTCCGTGCGGTATTTTTTTAACCATGTCCTTGAATGAATGACATGTCATTTCTCTTGTTGCCGACAGCAACAACATTGAATCCACAGCACGTCGTAACAGGGGCACTGCGCGTATTTCGTATCGCGATTGGCGCTGTATTGGCATTGATTTTGGTGCTTACAGCGGCGTTGGCGCTCGCGAGTCTCCGGTCTAATGACTCAGCAATGGGGCCCCAAATTTTTGGGAGGCGCCTCTTGGTCGTTCGTTCGGGTTCGATGAATGAAACCTTCCCCGTTGGATCAGCAGTTGTCATAAATCCAATTTCTCCATCGGGTATGAAATCTTTGCGCGTGGGAACGATCGTGTCCTTCAAGAGTGCCGCAAATCCGGACATTCTGATCACACACCGCATTGTGGAAACGATTGTCCGCGGCGGTGGCCGTGTTGCGTTTCGAACAAAAGGTGACTCCAACACTTTGGCTGACCAAACATTTCTCGATCCCTCTCAAGTAGTCGGAACGTATTCCTATGCAATTCCGCACGGCGGTCACGTATTAGTTGCTATCCAGTCGGGGCGCCTTCTTGCGGCCCTCTTGATTGCTTTTATCTTCGCGAGCATCTCTTGGATGTTCACAAACCGGGCGTTCGCGTCCTCAGATCAGTGGGAAATCCTATGAAAACAAAAATAATCAAACTCATTACCGTCGCGGTTGCGGTGGCAACATCAGTGGGAGCTGCGGGAGTTCTCACCATTGGTGCAACAAATGCACTCTTTGGATCAACTGAGAGTTCGGCCTCGAATACGTTCGCAGCGGGAACCGTTGTTGTTGCGGCAGGCACCCCAAGCAGTGTTACCTGTGCAATTACTGGAATGGTCCCCGGCGACTCTTCTGCTGGGTACGGCTCTGGTTCTGAATCGCTTGTGTCTTGCAGTTACAAGGTGAAGTACACAGGAACTTCTGGCGCATGGCTTGGTGTTGATGTTGCCGTAGCTGGTGGAACTCCAAACTTGTACACCGGTACAGCAACTGGATTGCAGTTGAAGGTCAGTGTTAACGGATTAACCGCCATGGTGAACGGCACTACTTATAAGACTGCTGCGGGAGTAGATACCGCCATTGTTTCGGGTACACCAGTCGCAAATTTGCTCATCAACACTGTGCAAGCCGCACAAAATGATGAGTTCTCAATTGATGTGAAGTATGCGTTACCGATCGCAGCCGCCAATGCATTGCAGGGTGGAACTACATCGCTGGGTCTCACATTTCACGCAATTCAGAGTGCCAACAATCCCATAGGAACATGTGTAGCAACCAAGCAGTGCTCCACAATTACCTGGAGCTAATGATCTCTCATGAATAAAGTTCGAAGTTCAGTGTTCAGGGTCAGTGTTTTGATGACATTGATCGTGGCGCTGAACTTCGTCTTTGTCGAGACCTCAGATGCTCTCTGGTCTAGTTCTCGCAATAGTGCGGTTCAGACATTTTCTGGTGCCAGCTTCTCTCCCGTTGTTGCACCGAGTATTTCTTCCACAGTGGGCGATGGAACAATCACCTTGACATGGCCGAGCGTGACTCTGTCGGGCGGGCAACTCGTTAATTACTCAGTGATGCGAACGCCGTCGACAGGGCCTGCTGTTGCAGTGTGTACTGGTGCCAGTGCACCGGTACGCAACGGAGGAGTGATCTCTTGCAGTGATACGACAGCCGTATCTGGCACCACGTATACCTACACCGAACAACCAAATGCGTTGTCCGGCACAACTCCGACGTGGTCACTTCCAGCAAGTGCTTCAAGTACCGCGATAGCCCCCAAGAGTTGGGTTTTTGACAGTGCTGGCACTCCCACAATCTCCACCAACAACAATGCTCAATTGGTCGCCTATCCGGCTGGCACGGTGCAAGATGATGCACTCGTTCTCGTCAGTGTGAGTGACAGAAATACGGCTCCGACACTTCCATCTGGTTGGACACAGATTGCATCCTCAGGAATGAGTTCCCCGTCTCCAATGTATTTTTTTGTTGCTTGGCGACGTGCAGATGCAGGTACTTCTGTTTCGTTTCGATCTGGCACAAACTCGCAAGGGGCCCTGTCTTTGATTTATCGCTATAAACGGTTGTCGGGAAATATTTCAGCTCCAGTTGTCGCCCATGTTGCAGTGCAAAGTTCCAACTCGACGTCGTCTTCTGGATTTACCCCACCTTCTAACGTGACTACGAATCTTCCTGGTGCGAATGCGTTGTCAATCGTTGCAATTAGTTCCGATGCCAACCTCTCATTGCAAACCAATCAAAGTTATGTTTTTCGAAACACTTCCTCTGCAACCTCTGCCAACACAGCACTGGGTCTTTCAATTGGTTTGGGAGATAAATTCATTCAGTCCTCTGGATCGGCTGGGGCATCGCCCACGTGGGCTCAATCGGGGGCCGCAACTCAATGGATGTCAGTAGCCATCGCGCTTGCATAATGCCGCGGCTTGATAGATGACCCTGCCTTCGTGTAGCTGGAGCGTAATTCCTAGCCCCAGTTTTTACAGAGTGTGGCTAGTTCTCCAGAGTCTGAAGATACGCAACAATCATTTCCGTTAACTCGTGAAGAACAGTTTTAGGTTGCCCTAATCCAACACCTACTCGATTGAGTGAAGCAACTCCTGCATCGATGATTGTCCTAGCGATTACGTCTGTTCGTCTAGATGGAACATTGGGATATCTCGTACGAAGAGCTGACGAGAGGTCGGCCACTGATTTTTCATCTTGCTCTGTGCCAAGGTCGTACAAGCTTGGAATGACTCGAACTGCGTTACGGAGAACTGTTCCACCAGGAGTAGTAATTCGTAAGTCAAGCAGGCTCCTGAGAGTTTCATGAACCCATTCACGTAGATCAGTTGTCTCGTCGAAATGAGCAAGACGGTTTCGGAGGTAGTCAACTCGTTGAGTTTCGAATCGGATGAATAGTTCCGTCAGCAGTGCGTTCTTGTCTGTGAAGTAGTGATACAACGTTCCAACATTCACCTCTGCGTGATTAGCAACTGCATTTGTATTGAATCCTTCCATACCCTGAGATTGCAGGACTTCCATGGATGCTTGAAGAATGCGCTCTACTGTTGCTTCTGATCGTTGTTGCACTGGTGATGCGCGACGATGACTATTAGAAGTCGGTTTATTGCGTTCTGGAGATGCCTTTTGATTGGTCTTTGGCATGGTGTGCTTAGTTCATCTGCACTCTGCCAGCAAGAACCGTTGCTGGAATTGTGATGTCCTTGATGTCCATGGGATGAATTGTAAATGGATGTTCAGAAAGCACAGTGAAATCGGCGAGTTTTCCAACAGAAATAGTTCCAACATCTCCTTCTCGCTTCAGGAGATACGCGGCGTCAGTGGTGCATGCCCGTAAGGCTTGTTGCGGGGAGATTTTCTCAGTTTCTCCCAACACGTTTCCGTCTGATGTTCGGCGATTCACGGCGCACCACATTGTGAAAAGGGGATCTAGCGGCGTCACAGGTGCATCTGAATGAATGGAGAACGGAACTCCAATCCTGAGAGCAGTTCCGCATGCGTCAAGTGTTCTCGCCTTTGCAGGACCGGCGGTGTCACGCCGGTGTGTTTCTCCCCAATAGAACACATGATTTGCGAAGAGGTTCACGCACACCCCAAGTGCCTTCATGCGTTGGAAAGCATCTTCAGAAGCGACTTGTGCATGTTCAAGTCGGTGACGGTGATCAAAGCGAGGGAAATCAAGGAGAAGCCGCTCGTAGATATCCAGTCCGGCAGTGACTGCTTCATCGCCATTTGTATGTAGAGCCAACTGGAATCCTGCCCGATGAAATGGTTTCATCATTTCGAACATGTCATCAGGATCTGCTAACCACATGCCGTTCGGGTCTCCGCAGCAGTATCCAGGCCATTGAAGTCGCGCTGAACGTCCTTGGATTGACCCATCGATCACAAATTTCACCGGACCCATTCCAAATTTATTGGAAGTTCTTTGAGTTAATGCATGGAGATGGTCAAGTATGGAACCCGTCACGTGATGGCTAAGGATTTGGATGAGAGGTGCATACATAATGCGTGTCGGAAAGGATTCTTCGTCGACAACAGAACCGTATTGATTGACGGCATCGTTAGTGGCTACGTAGGCCAAATCGGTCACGGTTGTACAACCAGCTCGTTGAGCGACGACACCAGCATTTCGGATGCTCTCGGTGCCGCCAACTGCAAGGTCAACAAACTTTCCTAGTACCGACGTGAGTGCAAGCTCGCGCAATTCACCAGTGGGATGACCTGTACCATCACGAATGACCCCCTCATGCTGGTCGTCGGATGTGATGCCAGCCAACTGGAGCATCGCTGAGTTGCAATGGCCTATGTGCCCATTTGACTGAAGAAGAAAAATTGGCCGCCCGTCAGAGATGGAGTCCAGCATTTCTAGGGTGATGCCTGAACTGTGTGCCATGGCCGGGTCCCATCCGAGAAAAGTCAGAACCTCGTTCTTGTCCGCGACCGAATGATGAACCACTCGAATCTTGTTCAGTGCATCATCGGTGGTTTTGCAGCCATTTTGAAATTCTCCATTTGCCATTCGTCGTGGGTAGGTGCCAATCCACGGAAAGTTCGAGAGTGCGCCTTCTTCAAGAATGTGACAATGTGCTTCAATAAAACCCGGTGTGATGATTTTCTCAGCAAATGAGTCATTTATTGAGATTGCATAACTTGATAATTCATCTCGAAGCTGGCTGAGAGTGCCTGTGTGCAGAACTCGACCGTCCATAACGGCAACAGCTTCGGCAGTTGGCATTGAATGATCATTAGTAATAATTTCTTTTGCTACGAAAATTTCAATTTCTTTTGGCATTTATGAAATTCTCACCCTGCGTCGAGCAGCTGCTTTTTCAGCGCCTGCTTATCGATTTTTCCAATTGGAAGAAGTGGTAGTTCTTCTCGAACAAAGAACGACTTGGGTACTTTGTATCCGGCAAGTCGTTCCTTGCACCAGACTCTGAGTTCTTCTTTGGTCACTGTTGTCATTGGTTCACAGACAACAAAAGCAGCCCCAATTTCTAAATATGTCTCGTGGGGGATGCTGATGACAGCAGCTATCGCAATTGCAGGGTGACTCTCAAGAACAATCTCAATTTCTCGTGGATACACGTTCAACCCACCGGATTTGAACATCTCCGAACGCCGCCCTACCAATTTCAAGTGTCCGCTGGGCAGGCGTATGGCTACGTCCCCGGTCTTCAGAAAGCCATCTTTCGTGAGTGTTTGTTCTGTTGCCGTCGGATTATTGAGGTAGTGCAGCAACTTTCCTTCATGTCGGTACCACACTTCACCTTCTCCACCCAGAGGTACTTCATTGCCATTGTCATCGGCAACAACGACATCAGCATCTGGATTAGGACGTCCCACTGTTGACGCAAGTATGTCAACAGTGTCATCTGGAGAACTGAACGTTGCATTGCCACAGGTTTCAGTCATGCCATAAATGGTAAACAGCCGCACGTTGCGACGTGAATAGATTTCGACGAATTCTCTCGGAAGAGCGGCACCACCCCATGCCACAAGTTGTAACGAGGAGAGATTGCGAGATGTGAAGTCAGGATGTAATGCAATTAGCTGAAGAACTGTAGGAACGTGTTGAAGATTTGTAAGTTGTAATTCTTCAATCAGTCGGAGCATTTCTGACGGATCAAATTTTTCGTCATAGGCGACCATCCCGCCGCTGACTATGGTGCTTCCTTGAACATCAACGATGCATCCAAGGTGGTTAGCTGGGAGATTACAAAGAACACGCGGTTGTTTGATATTCATTTCGCGTGCATCGCAGTAGCTACCGTACGAAATTCCGTAATGGGGGAGCACTGCTCCCTTTGGGCTTCCGCTAGACCCTGAGGTGTAAACAATTGTGCATGGATCCATTCGCTCAATGACCGGAAACTCAGATGGACTATGCGAGGTTCCATACTGAAGAAAGTCATCGATCGACATCAAACATCCGCTGCTTGCACCTGCATCAAGTCGCCAAGTGTGTTGAACGGAATCAACAGTTGCTAATAATTCGATGTCTTGGTGATACGAACGACTTTGCGCCTCAGCAATTGAGAAGATTGCTACTGGTCGCGCATCATTCACCACGTACAGCTGTTCGCGTTGGGTGTATGCGGGGTTGATCCCTACGTAGACCGCCCCTATTTTATGAATGGCCGTGAGGGCGATGAGAAAGTCAGGACGAGGCGTTGTCAGGACTGCGACAACATCACCTTTCCTGATTCCGGTTCCTATCAGTGCGCACGCAAACGCATCAACGCGATCTCTGATATCGCGATAGGTCAGCGTCTCGCCCTGAAACCACGTCGCATCGGCCGTCGGAGTGGTAACTGACCAGTAATCAATTGCATCAAAAAATCGGTCAAAAAGCATTGGTCCCCTTGTTTTGTTGAGTTACTGACCTAATAAAATGTAAGTATATACTTAATTTACTGGGGGTAAAAATGACTGACATCGCTTTTGGTATGAGAGGCAAGATGCGCCCTCAGATTCGTCCTGCTGAGGCACATGCCTTTGTCAGTGAAGAACTATTCACGACGGATTGGTTAGAACTTCCAGAATCGCGCGTTGTGCAATTTCGAGTCGGGACATTTGCAAATGAAGATGATGCAGATATGGATCAGTGCCTGACGAATCCTGTCGGTTTTGAAAATGTTGATGGGTTTATGTTGGTGTCGCTGTTACTTCCAGCGCACTTCAATAACAATCCAATCGGTGAACCGGGCTCATTCGGGTTGAACTATGCACTTGAGAACGTTCGTTTTCCTGCGCCAGTTTTTCTTGGGAATCGTGTCCGAGTTGTGTGCACTTTGACAGACGTTGCCGAACATTCCAAAGGGGTGTTAGTAACAACGCACAATGTGATGGAACTCGAGAACTCTGACCGCCCATGTCTAGTCGCGGATTGGGCTGTGCTACTTCGAACTGTCGATTCTTTATGAGTGATCGATTCGATGGCTGAAAATTTCACATGGAGTTTGAGTGACAATCGTCGTACAGTTTCACTAGATCGTGTTACATCATTAGTCGGTCTAGAATTGTTTGTGACTTCATGGCGTCAAGTCGATCGACTGCATTTAGATCAATTTCATTGGTCTGTTGATGAAGTAGAAGAGACGTCTGACATGTTGGCAAACGCGAAGTTTCCGCGAGGCGAAGAAAACATTGATGGATTTATGCTTCTTTCACTCGTGACATCGGCGTTTTTCAACAATTATCCAATCGGCGGCGAGGATGTCATCGCCTGGAATTATGGGCTCGACCGTGTGCGTTTCCCTGCAACGACTTATCTTGAAGACCGAATCCGAATGGTGGCTTCATTGACCGACGCCACAAAGAAAGATGCCGGTCTTTTGACGAAGAATCATGTTGTAGTGGAAATTGAGGGTCAAGATCGCCCTGCAATGTCAGCCGATTTTCTCGTTTTGTTGTCAGTTATAAGGAAATGAATAGGTAGGGAGAATTCAGTATGGAATCCAAGGAATACAGCAATCAATTATGGTTTATGAGCGGCAGTGACGTTTCTCAATTAGTAAAAGGCAAAAAGATCAGCGCCGTTGAAGTTGTCGAGGCGCAACTTCAAAGAATTGATGACGTGAATGCAAAGATCAACGCAATCGTTGCTGATGGTAGTCACGACGGTCGCAAAATTGCGCAACGGATTGATAGTGGTGACATTGTCGCGCCGAATGCAGGAATGACCGTCACAACAAAAATCAATACTGATCATTTTGGTTATGCGAGTGACAATGGCATTCGCGGTATGGCGGGGAACATGCCTAGCAAGACAGCTGCTTGTGTCGAAGGGTTATTGGAGTCTGGAATGGCGATGGTCGGACGCACCAATGCGCCAGCTCTGTCAATGCGTTTCCATACAGATAATGAACTGCATGGCGAAACTCTGAACCCTCATGGCCAACACATTTCTTGCGGGGGTTCAAGCGGTGGTGCAGCGGCTGCGGTTGCAGCGGGTCTCTGTCACGTTGCTCAGGGCAACGATGTCGGAGGTTCGGTTCGTTGGCCGGCGTATTGCAACGGAGTGATTGGGCTCCGTCCAACAATCGGTCGCATGGTAACAGGAGGCACAAACCCAACACTTCGAGGATGGTCGGCTGCGAACATGGCAACAAACGGTCCGATTGCACGAACAATGGAAGACCTTGAAGCCACTTTTATGGCAATGAATAAGCCGAACTGGGCTGACCCTTTCTGGGTTCCGGTACCACTTAACTTTCCAAGACCAGTTGCACCAATAAAGGTGGCGCTAGTAACGAGTGATTCGTTTGGACTTCATCCAGCGGTGGTTGCCAGCGTGAAGGAAGCGGGTCAGATACTTGCCAATGCTGGTTACGTTGTGGAGGAAGTATCGCCTCCGATGTTGGACGAATTGTTCTCATTGTGGACAACTATTGGATCTGTCGATATGAATTTTGGACTCATACCGATGTTGCCAACAATCGATGATGCTGGATTGTCTCAGGTGTTTGCTGACTGGGGATCAGCGTTTACTGATGATTCTGGCAAAGGTTTTATGAGAGCCCACATGGTGCGCGATCAAATTCTTCGCGGATGGAATGAGTTCTTCGCTACCTATCCTCTGGTCGTCATGCCTGGATTCGCTGATCCGATGATGCGCCGCAATCAGGACCGAGAAGGGGGAGACTCAATGTTTAAGGTTGCTGAACTTGCTCGCTACATGTTGAATATTCCGGCATTAGGTATCCCGGCAATGTCTTTCCCGATGGGGAAGCACAACGGTGCACCGATTGGAGTTCAGATTGCATCTCACGCTTGGCGGGAAGATTTAATCATTGAAGCGGGTTTCGCTATTGAGAATCACCTCGGGAAAGTAACTCCCATTGATCCCCAGTGGTGACCGTACTCGTCAAGTCGCCGCATCTCGCTGGCACTAGTAACCTATTTATAGAGGACACGTGATGTGGGGCTTTGGCCTTCATCAGGCGTTTTCCCCGCCTTCGTGAGGCCGGTGCGTAATTCCAAACCCCAATGTTGATGGGGTAGTAGCTGGGGTTTCAGTAAACGTTTGGAATGCGAAACGCTATTTTTTGGAACGCGTGAATTACGCGTTTGCTTGAGTCTTACCCACAACTTTGTCTGAATCTCAGTATTGAGCGCTGGAGAATCCCAAGTGATATCAGCAAAAGAGCCATGAAGAACATCGTCCGAGAATTGCTTCCAGATTTAGGTAGTTCTTGATCAGTAACCGAAATTCTGATGGCAGCAGCGACAACACGGCCGCCAGTATCCGATACCTGATATTTCACTCGTGTCGCATTGCCAACAAAATTTGGTTCGGGTGTAAAGATGACCCGCCCTTTGGTGTCGATTACGTATGTTCCTTCGCCTTCGACTAACAGTTTGCGAAGAGTGCAATTGGGAGCGACTTGCTGTGGCCCGCACAGGCGCATCGAAGAAGGATTCCATTTCGATGAGTTGTACAAGACGTCGTTGCCCAATGGTTGAAGAATTTGGTTTGCGCCTTGTTTTCCAACTGAAGAGTCATTCGTAGCGTCTTTTACATCAACGGAGGATGGAGATGAGCTAGGTGAATTCGGTGCGAATTGTGCGGTGCAGATCACGTTTGCTGCTGGCATGGTCACGTTTGCACCAGCGCTCTTGGCTCCGATGCTGTTGTCGCAGTTCCATCCGGTGAAGGTTTGGTTTGCTGGTGGGGTGACTCCTGATCCGGCGGCCAGGGTGGGGGTTGCACCCGAGTTCAATCCAGTGACAGTGGTGGGAACTGTTCCTGATCCGGCTCCTGCGTTGTATGACAACTGATAGGTGGGGTTCGGTGCGAATTGTGCGGTGCAGATCACGTTTGCTGCTGGCATGGTCACGTTTG
>CANFGT010000014.1 GCA_947446815.1 Acidimicrobiaceae bacterium | reverse complement strand
TTTTATCAAAGCAAGGCGAAGAATCTCATCGGTATGGGTCGTGCCGTCATGGATCGATTTGGTGGTGTCATCCCGCACGAACTGGAAGACCTCGTCACTTTGCCCGGTGTTGGGCGAAAGACAGGAAACGTCCTGCGCAGTGTGGTCTTTGATCTTCCGGGACTCGCTGTTGATACTCATGTGGGCCGACTATCTCGACGTCTGGGACTGACGACTGAGGATGATCCTGTCAAAGTTGAGAAGGTTCTGAACGCTTTTCTTCCTCCAGAGGAGTGGGGTCGCTTTTCTCTGCGACTTATCCTTCACGGTCGCCGAGTGTGCGATGCAAAGAAGCCAAAGTGCGACATCTGTGAGTTGGAAGACATCTGTCCATCGTCCAATCTTCCTACTAAGTCAAAGTCCAAGTGACCCCATGCCAGTAGCGTTCTTCGGATGAGTGACACGATTCGCGCTGAACTTGGCGCTGCAGCAGATGCCATTGGGAGTTATCGCTCGCGAGTGTCGCGGCTGTTGGACGATGTTGGCCCAAACCATGAAGACCTCGTGAGCGCGATGTACGAAGCTGAACGCGCACTGGTTTCTGCCGAGCGTTTACTGATTCGTGCTGAAAAGCTCGCTCGCTCGTGAAGAGGCTCTGACTAGGTTTGTCTTGTGGCTATTTTTGAACCTCGCGATCAAATCCGCGCAATGGTGGGGTACCACTCGGCGCAAGTTGATGTGCCTATTCGCCTGAACACCAATGAGTCTCCGTTTCCACCGCCTGCTGGCTGGATTGAAAAATTGGGAGAAGTTGCAAGTTCGATTGAGTGGAATCGGTATCCCGATCGTGCAGCAACAGAATTGCGCACTGTCATTGCTGCTCGACACGATGTTTCTATTGAGAACGTGTTCGTTGCAAATGGTTCGAACGAAGTATTGCAAACCATCTTGCTGACGTACGGCGGTCACGGCCGTAAGGTCGCAACCTTTGAACCCACCTATCAGATGTATGCACAGATTGCCCGAGTGACAGGTGCTGAGGTGGTGGTGGGCGAGCGTCGCTCTGACTTCACACTGGACAGCCATGAAATTGAACGACTGATGCAACGTGAAACTCCTGCAGTGACGTTTCTGTGCAATCCGAATAACCCCACGGGACTAGTAGAGCCCCGCGAAAACTTAGAAGTTCTGTTGGATCACGCAACCGGTGTTGTCGTCGTTGATGAGGCATACGCAGAATTTTCGGATTGGTCAGCAATTGATCTGGTCTCAGAAGATCGTGCACTTGCGGTGACGCGAACATTCTCGAAGACTTTGTCGATGGCAGCTCTTCGAATCGGATATGTCGTTGCACCAAAGTGGATGATTGCTCAACTCGAAATTGCTGCTTTGCCGTATCACCTTGACTCCTTTAAGCAGGCAGCTACGACCGCTGCTCTGTCGTTCAGGGCTGAGATGGAAGAACGTGTGGCGTTGATCAAGTCTGAACGCACACGGATTGAGTCAACTCTGGCGAGCCTTGATATTGAGGTGTGGCCAAGCGGGTCAAACTTCATCCTCTTTCGACCCCGCACCATCAGTGCGTTGGATATCTGGAAGTCGTTGTTAGCTGCGGGCATCTTGGTACGAGATTGCAGTTCGTGGGCTCGCCTCGAGGGCTGCCTGCGTGTGACCGTTGGGACTCCAACCGAGAACACGGCATTTCTCGGTGCAATGGCCGCAGCAATCGCCTAATTGACACTTAATTCACAAATTGACCGCAGAGTTGGGTTGTTCAGAGGCGAGAATAGAGACATGGCACGTACAGCCCAGGTTTCTCGCAGCACCAAGGAAACATCGATAGATGTCTCCATCAATCTTGATGGCACCGGAATAGATGAGATCAGCACTGGTATTCCCTTTTATGACCACATGCTTGAGCAGTTGGCTCGACACGGTGGCTTCGACCTTTCTATTCAGGCCAAGGGCGACTTGCATATCGATACTCATCACACAGTGGAAGACGTCGCAATCTGCGTGGGCGAGGCTCTCCACAAAGCACTTGGAGACAAAGCAGGGGTTCGCCGTTTCGCCAGCGGTTCGTATCCCCTCGATGAAGCTCTTGTCGAAATAGCTCTTGATCTCAGCGGTCGACCATTCGTGGCGTGGGATGTTGAATTGCCAGAATGCTTACCCCTTGGCAATCCTGCGTTTGATCCGTCATTGGCAGAACACGCAATCACATCGCTTGCAACTTCTGCGGCTATGACGTTGCATGTCAATCTCAAAGCTGGCCGCAATGTTCATCACATCATCGAAGCAACATTTAAGGGTCTAGCCCGCAGTTTGCGCGATGCAGTCCGTGTGGAATCGGCTGGTGTTCCTTCCACCAAGGGTGTTCTTTCGTGACCGTAAGGCCACGCGTTGCTGTTCTTGACTATGGCATCGGCAACTTACGTTCAGCACAAAAAGCATTAGAGAAAGTCGGCGCTGATGCTGTGCTCACTTCTGATGCTGTGGTGGTGTCGTCGGCTGATGCAGTTGTTCTTCCAGGCGTCGGTGCTTTTGGTGCGTGTATGAATGCATTGCGTGATGTGCAATTAGAAAAGGTTGCTCTCGATGCAATTGCAAGCGGAGTTCCGTTTCTTGGTATTTGCGTCGGAATGCAGATGTTGTTTGATGGAAGCGAAGAAGACACAGAAGCTCGTGGGCTCGGTGTGATTCCGGGTCACGTCAAATGGATTCCACCAACTGTGCAACGACCCCAGATGCAGTGGAATCAATTGAACCTCAAGAAAGATGAACCACTGTTCAATAATTTGGGTGAACACCCATGGATGTATTTCGTTCACTCACTTCACGGAGTTCCTAATGATGATTCCTTTGTGGCAGCCACTGTTGAATATGGGGCGACGTTGAATGTTGCATTTCGTAAGGGAAATGTCTTTGCCACACAATTTCATCCAGAGAAATCAGCCACATCGGGGCTTGGTTTATTGCATAACTTTGTGACCTCGGTAAACGCATGAATTTGTATCCCGCGATTGATCTCCTCGGCGGGCGAGTGGTTCGTCTTCGTCAAGGCGCATATGACGACAGCACGGTGTACGGAGATGACCCGGTTGCAGTTGCTGAATCATTTGTGGCACAAGGTGCAGCTTGGGTGCATATGGTCGACCTCGATGCCGCCAAGAGCGCTGAGCCGGTGAATCGTCCGATCATTGCAGCGGTCGCACAGGCTCTTGCAGGTCGTGCGCTCTTGCAAGTGGGAGGTGGCGTTCGTGGCACTGACGATGCAGAAGCATTGGCGGCTGCCGGTGTCAGTCGTGTCGTTATGGGGTCGGCAGCAGTTGCTGATCCATCTCTTGTTTCAGTTGTGGCACGTATTGTTCCTGTTGCGGTAGGGCTCGATCACCGCAAAGGCATTGCAGCAACGCATGGATGGACTGAATCATCGGGCCTTCGTGTTGAAGATTTGCTGTCCCAGTTTCCCGATGCATCAGCGTTCGTTATTACCGATATCTCACGTGACGGAATGTTGACCGGTCCTGATGTGGAAGGACTCGCACGCGCAGTCGCATCTACCTCGATTCCTGTTGTAGCCAGTGGCGGTGTTGGAACATTGGCTCATATCGAAGAGCTTGCACGCGTTGTAGGCCTTGATGGTGTCATCGTGGGAAAGGCCATCTATGAAGGCAAGCTCACCGTTGCCGATGCAGTGAAGGTGCTGTCATGAATTCAGACATCGTTGCTCGGGTGATTCCGTGTCTCGACGTGACGAATGGTCGCGTGGTGAAGGGCATCAATTTCGTTGATCTGCGTGATGCTGGTGATCCGGTGGAGTTAGCAGCTCGTTATGACGCACAAGGTGCTGATGAACTCGTGTTTCTTGATATCACGGCTTCGTCAGATGGTCGCGACACCATGGTGGATGTTGTATCGCGCACCGCTGAAGAAGTGTTCATTCCTTTTACGGTGGGTGGCGGTATTCGTGAAGTTGGTGATGCCCGAAGAATGTTGCGTGCGGGTGCGGACAAAGTCAGTGTGAACACTGCAGCAGTGCAACGACCTGAATTGATTTCAGACATTGCCGCTGAATTTGGAGCTCAATGTGTTGTGTGCGCTATTGACGCAAAATGGGATGCGAATCGGAATAGTTGGATTGTGTATTTGCACGGTGGACGTACTTCAACTGACCTTGATGCGGTGCAATGGGCAGAGCATGCTGTTGCTCTCGGTGCTGGTGAAATTCTCTTGACGTCGATGGACCGTGACGGAACTCGCGATGGATTTGATATTGCATTAACAAAAGCTGTTTCGTCAGCCGTTGGAGTACCCGTGATTGCCAGTGGCGGAGTCGGAACTCTCGACCATCTCGCTGACGGAGTCCTTGATGGCGGTGCAACGGGCGTTCTTGCTGCGTCCATCTTTCACTTTGGCGACCACACGATCAGCGAGGCGAAAAATCTGATGTCTTCTCGCGGTATCCGCGTTCGCCCTGTCTAATCGCCGTTATGAGATGGCATTGAGCGCCATCTCCAATATCTCTGCACATGCCTTCGGAGCATCGGCCATGATGAAGTGATCAACGCCGACGAGATCAACAACCGTGGTGTTGGCCCACGTCGCAGTGGCTTCTCGAAGTTTTGCTGTGTCAGTGAACTGATCATGTTCCGGGGCGAGCAAAAACTTGGGACGATGATTATTCGCAGAAGTGGGTGTCGATGCCATCATCGTCAGAGGCGGAGCAACGGCCACCCAAGCGGCAATGTGTGGGTTGCTGACATTGAGCCCCACGACTGAACCGAAGGAATAACCAGCCATGACAATGGGACAGTCGGATTCCATCATGTCCGCCAGCTCGCACGCTGCTGCGAGATCGAGGCGCTCAGCATCGCCATTGTCATGTAATCCGCCCGAGTTGCCCACGCCTCGAAAATCAATGGCAATGGAATGGCAGCCAAAGTCGACAGCGGCCTGCTGGAGGGCTCGCACCACATGGTTGTGGCGATCTCCGCCAAATTCGGGGTGTGGGTGGGCTATCACGACGATGGCACGAGCGGGGTACTGGTCAGTACGGACCACATCGCATTCAATGTTGATTCCATCAAGAGTTTCTAGGTAAACGGTTTCGGCTCCCACGGGCTCAGACGGTACCGTGCTTATGTCGTGTGAACGCAGATTGCAGCCGTGTGCAGCGTTCGCAAAGAGAGAGGACGAAATCAGATGTCGAAAGAATTAGAGGGTCGCGTCATCGTGCCCACCGCCGACCAGCTTGATTCCGTGACTTTCAATGCCGATGGATTGGTCCCCGCAATTGCGCAATGTTCGGAGACCGGACAGATTCTGATGATGGCTTGGATGAGCGCAGAATCATTGGCAATGACCTTCGCGGAAGGTCGCATGGTCTATTGGAGTCGTAGCCGCCAAGAATTGTGGCGTAAGGGCGACACCAGTGGCGACCGTCAGTTCGTGCGCGAGGCCTATTTCGATTGCGACGGCGACACGTTGCTGTTTGTCGTGGAACAAGAAGGCAAAGGTGCATGCCACACCGGTGAACGTTCTTGCTTCTATCGCTCGTTCGGTGACAACTGATGTCGCTTGACACCACGATCACTCCTTCGCGTGATGAATTCATTGCGCTCGCACGGCAGCACACCGTCGTTCCTGTTTGGACTCAAATACTTGCTGACTTGGAAACTCCGGTTGCGGCGTACATCAAGTTGGTGGGCGATGGCGATGGATTCCTTTTGGAATCCGTCGAGCACGGTGAACGTTGGAGTCGTTATTCATTCGTCGGCCGTGAGCCACGAGGAACTCTGACATTGCGAGATGGCATGCTGACTGCGACAGGACAGATACCAGACAGCGTTCCACTTGATAAAGGCATCTTGGCTGCAATGGAAGAACTGTTACGTATCTATCGTGCGCCTATCTTCCCTGATCTTCCTCCGTTGCAGGGCGGGCTCATGGGGCACCTTGGATATGACGTTGTTCGCGAGATTGAAGATTTGCCGAATGTTCCAACAGATGACCGGGGTGTACCCGATGCGTCTATCAGCATCATTGGTTCGCTTGCGGCCTTCGACCATTGGCGTCAACGTGTTTATCTTTTGGAAAGTGTGCCCGTCGCTAATTTGACCGAAGAAGAAATTGTCAATGCCTATGACGCGGCAGTACTGCGTGTTCATGCATCGGTGGCAGACCTTGCACGGCCCCTCCCTTACGTTGCGGTGGAACCGCCAATAGTTGGAGAAGAACTTCCTGCGGCGCGGTCATCGATGCCTGACGGTCGATATCGGTCTGCGGTGGAAGTGGCAAAGGAATACATCCGCGCTGGAGACATTTTTCAGGTTGTGCTCGCGCAACGGTTTGAACTCAACCTTGAAGCAGATCCATTTGACGTGTATCGCGTATTGCGCCAAGTCAACCCAAGCCCTTACATGTATTTCTTAAAGCAGCCAGGTCTCACAATCGTGGGCGGTTCGCCTGAACCAATGGTGCAATTAATCAACGGTCGCGTGATCTCTCGTCCGATTGCAGGAACACGTAAACGTGGCACCACCGATGAACATGATCGTAAGTTGGCTTCAGAATTACGTGAGAATCCAAAAGAACAAGCCGAACACATCATGTTGGTGGACCTCGCTCGCAATGATGTCGGTCGTGTTGCGCAGTATGGCTCGGTTACAATGGACGAATTGATGTCGCTTGAGCGTTACAGCCATGTGATGCACCTCACTTCACAGGTATCGGGTGATTTGCGAGAAGGTCTCGGACCCATCGACGTGCTTCGTGCGACTTTGCCTGCCGGAACTGTCAGCGGTGCTCCCAAAGTTCGGGCAATGGAAATCATTGATGAGTTGGAACCCGTGAAGCGTGGACCATACGCAGGTGTTGTCGGATACGTTGACTTTTCTGGCAACTTGGACACAGCGATTGCAATCCGGACGATGTTTGTTGGACCGAAGGGTGCAATTCTGCAAGCAGGTGCGGGCATTGTTGCTGATAGTGATCCTGTCGATGAAGATCTTGAGTGTCATAACAAGGTCGGAGCTCTGCTCGCCACAATCCCTGCAGCAGTGCGCATGACAAAGCGTCGTCGCGAAGCGGGAACAAACGCATGAGCGAGATTGTCTGGGCTGATATCGAACGCGATGTTGTCATCGTGCAGGGAGATGATGCGGGAGCTTTTTTGCATTCACAGGTGGCGAATGACATTGCATCACTTGCCGTCGGTTCGAGCATCCATAGCCTGCTGTTAGAACCCACTGGTCAAGTCACGGCTCTCATTCGTGTGACGCGTCATGTTGACACGGTGTACACGCTTGATGTGGATGCTGGTTTTGGTGAATCACTCATCACACGCCTGCAACGATTTGTTCTCCGTTCGAAAGTGACGATGCGCATGAGCGATTGGAAGGTGCGTGCATTTCGTGGACCCAACGCTGTTGCAGAAGTGGGCGTAGGTGTCGGGCGAGCAATTCCGTATTGGGGTGGCGCTGATGCAGTGGATGTCATCGCCGAAGCAGAACAGCTACCACTCGTTGGTAGCGAAACAGAAGTTCCACACATTGACATGTTCCGTGTTGATGCAAAGTGGCCTCGTCTTGGTGTGGACATCTTGGTGGGAGATATTCCAGCTACAACCGGTGTTGTTGTCGACGCCGTGAGCTTCACAAAGGGCTGTTACCCCGGGCAAGAACTTGTGGAACGAATGGACTCTCGCGGGGCTGATGCGCCGGTCATTGTCGTTTCCATCCCTCGCGAAGGGGTGGGAGTCGGATCTCGCGTGCAATTCGACGGAAAAGATGTTGGAACAGTGACGTCTATTGGATTCTCATTAGCGCTGGCCCGTGTGGCTCGCGGTGGTTTCACATCCAACCTTAAATAGGTAAAACTGTCGGTCATGTCTGCGGCTACCTCCTTACACCTCATTGCAGGTGCACTTGCAGACAATGGTCACGTCAACATCGATGTTGCAACATGGCACTGGTTGTTCCTTCTGGGGGTCATTACCGCTCTTCTGCTCGTTGACTTGCTTGTTATTCACCGCAAAGCCCATGTGGTGGGGATGCGCGAAGCCATCACCGAATCAATCATTTGGATTGGATTGGGCCTACTGTTCGCCTTGTTTGTCTGGTGGCAATTTGGTTCATCTGCGACAGGGGAGTACTTCGGTAGTTACCTCATGGAGAAGAGTCTCAGCGTCGACAACGTTTTCATTTGGGCGATGTTGTTCAATTACTTTCAGATCCCGCGAAAATTTCAGCACCGAGTTCTATTTTGGGGAATCTTCGGAGCGTTGGCGCTTCGCTCGGCCTTTATTTTTGGCGGCATTGCGGTGACAGAGATTTTTGAACCAGCAGTACTGGTGCTGGGGCTGTTCCTTTTGTACACGGCTCTAAAAGTTTCTCAATCAAACGACGAAGATTCCGATTTCGACCCATCGCAAGGTCGCACGATGAACTTGTTCCGAAAGCTCGTTCCTTCCACTGATGAGATTCGTGGACAAGCGCTATTTATCAAAGACAGCAACCTGGGTCTTCTTGCCACCCCGCTCTTTGCTGTCTTGGTGCTGGTGGAGCTGACAGACGTTGTGTTCGCAGTTGATTCCGTTCCTGCGGTGCTCTCGGTGACGAGCGAGCAATTCATCGCCGTGGCATCCAACGTGTTTGCGATTCTTGGGCTGAGGGCGCTCTATTTCCTCTTGGCCGATGTTCACGCACGATTTAAGTACCTTCAGCGTGGAATCGCTCTGGTTTTGGCGTTTGTCGGCTTGAAGATGATTGTGGGGTTTGTAAAGGATTGGCATATGTCAACTCTTTGGTCACTTTCAGTCATTGTGGTCATTCTTTCCATATCTGTGGGTGCCTCGATCATCGAAAATCGCCGCCAGTCTTAGACAGCCCCACTTGGCACTAATGTTCGTGCCATGGGAATCGCGGAGGATGATATTCAGAAAGTGCGGTCCACTGTCACTTTGTCCGACATCATTTCTCCCTATGCGCAATTGCGTCGTGCAGGTCGTAGCCAAGTTGGTCTTTGTCCATTTCATTCAGAGCGCACTCCATCATTCAGTGTCAATGATGAAACTGGTCGTTACATGTGTTTTGGGTGCGGCGCCAAAGGTGATGTCTTCACCTTTGTCCAGCAGATAGAACATCTCGACTTCATCGGTGCGGTGGAACGTATTGCAGGCAAAGCAGGCATTGAGCTCCACTACACATCTGGTCCCGGCAATGGGGAGAGAAAACATCGCAAAGAACTGCAAGAACTGATGGAACGCGCAGTGCAGTGGTATCACCAGCGACTTCTTGAAGCACCCGATGCTCGTGCTGCACGTGAGTACCTCCGCTCTCGTGGATTGGCCGGTGATATTGCGCGTACCTACAAAATTGGATGGGCACCCGACGATTGGGATCAACTCTCTAAAGCGTTGAATGCTCCGGCGGCAATGCTGAATGAAGTGGGTTTGGGCTTTCTCAATAAAGCAGGTCGACTGCAAGATTCATTCCGTGCACGCGTGATGTTTCCCATCTTTGATGAGAATGGCGCAGCGGTTGCATTCGGTGGGCGCATTTTGCCTGGATCAGCAGATCCTGCAAAGTACAAGAACTCAACAGAGACTCCGATCTACATCAAATCACGAACTCTCTATGGTCTCAATTGGGCCAAGGGCAATGTTGTCAAAGAAGATCGTGTCATCGTGTGTGAGGGATATACCGATGTCATTGGTTTCCACACCAGCGGGCTGGCAACCGCTGTTGCTACATGCGGTACTGCGCTGACAGAAGAACATGTCAAGCTCATGAAGCGATATGCGCGAAATGTTGTGCTCGCATTTGATGCTGACTCAGCGGGTCAAGGTGCAGCCGAGAAGTTCTACGCGTGGGAAAAGAAATACGACATCTCGGTTTCGGTTGCGCAATTCCCACAAGGCAAAGACCCTGGTGAGTTGGCGCAGTCACAACCAGAGGCACTTGCCAAGGCCATCGCAGATGCAATGCCTTTCCTCGGCTTCCGACTGAAGCGATTGTTTGATGCACACCCACTTCGTTCACCAGAGTCACGTTCGCGTCTCGCTGAGAAGGCGATGGAACTCATCAATGAGCATCCTGATACGAACGTGCGTCGTTTGTATGCAGGTGAAGTCGCAAGTCATACGGGGCTTTCGGCCAGCGACATGGTGAAAGCCGCTGAACGGGGAGGCAAAGGGGCTGTTTCGTTTGCCGCGCCCGTGCAACAGGCCACCGAGGGCGCTGGGTTTATCGCTATCTCCTTGCTCATTCACGAATGGGATGCAATTGCTCCATGGCTCATCGAAGAACTTTTCGTTGACGTTGCATCACAAGAAGCGTTCAGGGCATTGGCGGAAACTGATGGCGTGGTGCATGCGGCCTTGCAAATTGCAACCCCGGAGGCGGCTGAAATCATTGAACGAGCAGCGGTGTATGACGCCGAGGCAGATCCCATCATCGAGTCGCGGGCATTAATTGGTGCCGCTGTGCGACGCGAATTGACAAAGCGCAATCAAATTACAGATGTCGAGTCCATGCAGCAGCAACGACAGGTGCGCATTGCTCTTGGTGATCTTGCCAAGCCCGATAAGGCAGTTGCCGCCGCCGTGCAGTTATTGCAGTGGCTGGCCTCAACGGCTGGTGCAGTGCAGTGACACCCTGGGTCCACACTGCGCCGTATCCCGAAGTGGATACTGCCGAATGGGTCACATTGATTGCCTCGCGGTCAGACAAGGGAACTGTTGATGCGAATACCGTCGCACATGTTTTTAGAAATTTGGAACTAAATACGGAGACGATTCGTCACATCGAGTCGGTGTTACAGCAACTCAATATTTCCATCGCAACCGTGGAGCCAGATATCTCTGGCCCAATTGAAAAAAAACCAGTTCTCCGACGGCCCGTAGCGCCGCGCATTATGTCTGGCGATTCGGGGGACACTGTTCGTCTCTACCTGCAAGAGATTGGGCAAGTTGAACTTCTCAATGCAGAAGGCGAGCGCACCCTCGGTAAAGCAATCCGAACAATGCAGGAAGCAAAAGCGGAACTTGAAGTCGGAGATGTTTCCGTTGCGCGCCGTCGAGAATTACGCAACATCATCCGCGATGGTGAAGAAGCCTTTGAACATCTCATCACAGCAAACTTGCGACTAGTGGTTTCCATAGCACGCAAGTACGACGGTCGTGAATTGCAATTACAGGATCTGATCCAAGAAGGCAATATCGGTCTCATGCGTGCCGCAGAGAAGTATGACTGGGAGAAGGGGTTCAAATTCTCTACATATGCCACCTGGTGGATTCGGCAAGCCATGATGCGGGCAATGGCAGACCAGGGTCGCACGATTCGTGTGCCCAGCCATGTTGTAGAAATGCTGAATCGTCTGACCAAAGCCGATCGTGATCTCACGGTGGAGCTGGAGCGTCAACCGACGGTGGCTGAGCTTTCTGAGCGAACATTGATTCCCACGGAGAAAATTGAAGAACTCCGACAGATTTCATCAGTCTCGATCAGCCTTGATGAACCTGTTGGTTCCGATGAGGACTCGGCAACGTGGGGAGACAAAGTCTCGGGCGGTAATGACGAGGATTCTCCCGTTGAGATGGTGCAGAGACGTCAACTCATCGCTGCCATTGAAGTGGAACTTCAGCACTTGCCAGAGCGCGACCGCCGCATCCTGGAGAAGCGTTTTGGAATCTCGACTGAAAAACCCCTGACCTTGGATGAGGTGGCCCAGCAGGAGGGCGTCACCCGAGAGCGAATCCGCCAAATCGAGCAAAAGACGCTGGCGCGCATGCGCCATCCCAACAACAGTCAGCGATTGCGCAGCTTCCTCGACGGCGACTAACCGCCATTCTGTGGTGGCTGGGGGCCTCGCTGATAACCTGTCATTTCCCTTCCGGGGTAGCTCAGTTGGCAGAGCAACGGACTGTTAATCCGTGTGTCGTGGGTTCGAGCCCCACCCCCGGAGCCATTTCGGTCCCTTTCGGACCTCAGGGGCCAGTAGCTCAGTTGGTTAGAGCAGGGGACTCATAATCCCTGGGTCGCGGGTTCGATCCCTGCCTGGCCCACAATCAGATGCCGGTGGCGGCGTTATCGTGTTTCTTGCGATCAATGAAGCGCCCTGTCACCAAACGAATGCCACCGACAGCTGCGCCTGTCATGGCGAGGGACACGGTGAACCCTGTGTACAAGCGACTGCCAACGTCGCTGCCAGCAGTGAGGGAGTGCACCACGATGATGCCGTACAGAGGGTACGACAACATGTGAATTCGTCTCCATGTCTCGCGACTCATTTTTTTCATCAAGAGAGATGTGGTTTCAATCGCCAGAAGAGTCCAGAATCCAAGCACTCCGAGCGATACAGCGAGCGGCTTGTAACTATTCGTAAACGGAACAATCAAATTGATCCACTGGAAGTGGACGTATTTGTCGGGAATAAGAGTCAGCATGTGGACTAAAGAGAAAAATACGGTGAGCCCACCCAGCCACTGGTGAAGATCACGTAACCAGGCGGGGCGGTCCATGCCGCGAAGCACTCGAGTAGTGAGGAGCACTCCCCACAAAATTGTGAAGAGAATCAGAACCCATGCAACGTTTGCAGATGCTCGTGTGTAGTCCCACCAAATTCCTGCAATCATCGAACGAAATTCTTCCATGTTGCAGTACATGAAGTGGTGCCATCTGCATCAATTGTGAATGCTGCGAGACCATTGTCCTCAATGAGGTTGATATCTCGAAGGATTGCATACTTTGTCCAGGCCTCTGACCATGCGCAAGAGGATGAAATCACGCTTGCTGCGACTGCGGGCGGCGTGGTGTGATCAATGGATGCGATGTGCTGTGCAATTCCTGCATTTGTGCGATGACGAGCATTGATGTGCGAAGTTGCAATTGCGCCTTCACCCAAAGAAATTGTGCAGACGTCTTCATCTTCGTTTGATGGAGACATGATGTGAACGGGCCAGTCGTGTTGTGAGTGAGGAGTTCGTGCGACACGGATATCTCCACCGAGATTGACACAGACAGATTCTGCTCCGCGCGAAATGATGTGTTCTGCCACTATGTCTGCAGCGAGGCCTTTTCCAATTCCGCCAGCATCCAACGTCATTCCGTCTGGCAATTGCACAGAGTTGTCAGCACGAATCACGATGTCGTCGAGGTAATTGAATGCATGCGCATTGATGGGGGCTGTTGACAGCTTGTCGTCTATCAGGGACTTTGTGTCTCCCTGTTCAAGGAGAAAGGGGAGAAGCGTGGGGTTGTAAACGCCTTTTGTCGCTGTATGCGCTTCCATCATGTGTGCGACCAATGTGATGGTGCGCTGGTCCACCCATGTCGGTTCTCCGTTTGCTCGGTTCATTCGGCAAAGATCAGATGTTGGAATGAACCTGCTCCAGAGTTGTTCGAGGTCGGCCACCATTTGTAAGCCTTCTTCGGCGAGTGCGAAAACATTGCCGCCCACAACGGACACTTCACATCGCACACCCATGAGCATGCGATGTTGACGAGTGCCAAGTGTGAGAGAAGGCGAACTCATGTCTAGTGAGAGCCGCTGCTCTTTTGCTGTTGCCAGCCGCTACTTGCGGTACCTGGAGTTGCTGGTGTGGCTTTAGGGACTGGCACTTGTACCACTGGCGGATTAGCCACTGAATTTGAAGTGATCGCAGGTTGTACGGGCAACAATGCAGCGCCTTGTGCTTGTGGTTGAGCTGTTCGGCTGATTCCGTCAACTGTGTTGACGCTGTTCACGTTTGCCTGCGTACTCGCCTTACCGGCCAATGCGTATCCGGCTGCCATGCCAAAGACTGCAGTTGCAGAAAGTCCGGTCACCAAAATCTTTGCTGAAGTGGCGGGCTTCTTTGGCTTGCGCTTTGCCGTCACTGATCGCTGTGCGACAGGTGGTGGCGGTGGGGGAAGAAGTGGATCGTTCATCATTAGTCGTCCTCTCCGTCATGTCCTTCAGGGCTTCCTGAGCCATGATCGTCGTCATCATGTGGTCGTGGCGCAACAGAACTGTTGGGCCTGTTGCCCTCGTTGGTGACGTTGACTTTGACTTCACCGTTCACCAATTGAGCAGTGAATTCGATGCGCTGGGTGGCTGATACAAAGTGCACTTTCACAACTCCACCAGCATCGGTGCGGGCTGGCTCACTGGTGAAGCCGGCATTCGGAGCAATTGCTGTTACCACAATTGATCCAGTTGAGATATCGATGACGACGGTGCCCGCGGCTCCGACCTTGTAGGTCGTCGTGGTGTCGTTTATCGGAGTAGCTAGTGCGTCCAAGGCACCAACCTTGCTGGTGTCAGCGACAGCTGTTGCGCCATTTGGCATGGCGGCAATTGTTGTGCTGACGATGGCTGATTGAGTCGGGCTGGAAGAGCCCAAGACGCTCGAGTTCACAGCAAATGCTGCGACTCCTGCGGCGAGTACTCCGACAACCGAGACTGTTGTGGCGATTCCTGTTTTCATGGCTTGTAGCTCCATTCACGGGAATGATTTCCCGATATGCGAAACATACGGAATGCCAATAGAGGGAATGGTGTGCCCTTGTCCAAGATTCGGTAAAGAAGTGAGAAGTACACCTGCCGTGGTCGCTTCAAGGCACAATAGGGGGGTGAAAGTACTCCTAGTCGAGGACGACAAGTCCATCGCTGAGTCCGTTGTGGCTTCCCTTCAAACAGCTGGCCTGGAAGTTCATCATGTTGTGAACGGTGCTGATGCGATTGCAGCTGCACTGTCTGAATCGCCAGATGTTGTCTTGATGGATTTGGGATTACCCGATATGGATGGCCTGGATGCATCAAAGGCAATCCGCGAAAAGTCCTCCGTTCCCATCATTATCGTGAGCGCACGTGGCGACGAGTTGGATCGAGTGCTCGGGCTGGAACTCGGTGCGGATGATTACGTTGTAAAGCCTTTTAGTCAGCGAGAACTTCTTGCACGCATTCGTGCTGTAACGCGTCGTAACTCTGAAACACCATCTGCAACGTCCGTGCGAGAAGGTGCTCGTCTTCAGATAGATGAACGCACACACACTGTGTTGCTTGATGATGTAGAAATTGCACTCACTGCTAAAGAATTTGACCTGCTTGCATATCTCTACGCAGAGCCAGGCATCGTGTTTCGCCGTAACGACATTCTTGAACACGTGTGGGATACGAACTGGTACGGCACCACGAAGACTCTTGATGCACACATCGCATCAATCCGCAAGAAATTGGGCAGCCCCGATTGGATTCAATCGGTTCGCGGTGTTGGGTTCAAATACGTAGAGGTTGCAGCGTGAGAAAACGCCTCGTCGGCGCGCTCGTCGGCATCACTGCAGTGATCTTGTTGGTGTTTGGAATTCCTCTTACTTCATTTGTTGCCAAAGTAGAGCGTGAACGACTGATCACAGCGATGGAGCGAGACGCTTTCATTCTCGCTGGACATGCCAAAGAAACGCTGAACACAACATCGGGTTCGGTCCTTCCTTCATTGCAGCCGTATTTGTATGAAGAGTCTGCTTCGAAAGGAACTCGCGCGCTTGTTACTAATTCCATCGGTCTTGTCGTGGCGTCTAACGATCCCACTTTGGCCGTCGGTGGAGACTTCTCGAACCGGCCAGAAGTAGCGACGGCATTGACGGGTGTACCGGCAGTGGGAGAACGTTCATCGCGAACGCTCGGCCAACCACTTGTGTTTGTTGCAGTGCCCGTATTGCTTGGCGATCAAGTTTTAGGAGTCGTGCGACTTTCAAACCCCAAGTCGCTCATTGATAAAGCGGTGCGTGATCGCATCTTTGGCATCACAATCGCTGGTCTCTTCACCATTATTGCGGCCGTTGTTCTTGCTATTCCGTTTGCATTGGGCATTGCTCGTCCGATTACGCGATTGACACGACGTACTGAGCGCCTCTCCGAAGGTGACTTCTCAGTTCGTGCAGATGATTCCACCGGACCACCAGAGTTGCGTGAGTTATCACGTTCATTCAATGTGATGGCCGGTCGATTGGGATTGATGGTGGAGAACCAACGCCATTTCGCTGGAGCTGTTTCCCATCAATTGCGCACGCCGTTGACGGCATTGCGCTTGCGTCTAGAGCAGGCACAAGATGCATTGGGCGAGTCCGCTCCTGACGTGGCCAATGCGATTGAAGCATCTCGAGCAGAAACGGACCGCCTGCAGGAGATGGTGGAGCAACTGCTTGCCCTGGCACGAATCGAAGGGGGCACGGCTGCCACATCAACCGTGGATGCGGTAGAGATTGTTCGTTCACGAATTGACATTTGGGAACCGTTAGCAAATGAGCGCGGTGTGACTTTGACGGTTCGAGCACCATTGCATGCCATGTGCGCATCAATGGATGGAGCGCTTGAACAAATCGTTGATAACTACATCGATAATGCTCTGGGTGTTGCCCCTGAGAATTCAACAATTGAAGTAGTGGTGTCCAGAGACTCAGCCCATGTAGTGGTTGACGTCATTGATCAAGGACCTGGATTGTCGGAAGAGCAATTCTCTTTGGCCTTTGAACGGTTCTGGCGTGGGAAACACACAGAGAATGCTCCAGGCACGGGCCTTGGGCTCGCGATTGTTCGTCAATTAGCGGTGGCAAGCGGTGGAACAGCGGAATTGTTACCTCGTCGTGAGGGACAGTCGGGCGTGATGGCACGCGTCACTTTGTCCGGGCGTTAATTAAAAACTGCTGTCGCCAATCCAGGCAGGAACTCGTTCCAACAAGTTCAAGCTCACTTCTCGGCACGTATTGAGCAATGGACAGACTGCTTCGTTGTCGCCCCGGTACACCATGGCCAATGAAATAGGCACACGCCCCACAACACTCAAGCTTCGCTCAGGTGCATCGGTGACTTTTTGGAAGGAGTCGATGGCCGAAATCTCGAGGGGTAGTTCGATACCGCCCAAACCCGCAACTTCTGTGGCCAATACCAATAAGTCGGGTGGATTAATGAGCGGTGGGAATGCCCATGTGAAGACAAGCGGGAAAGTGAAATCTCCCTGTGGTTCATCGTCAGGGTCATCCATTGCGAGGACAACATCTTCAAAGCTCAAAAGAGTTCGAGGGTCAATTTCTAGGCTCACGTGCAAGTCGATCGGGCCTGAGCATGCTTCTTCGGGGTGAAGGTCAACTTCCCATAACTGGCGAAGTGAGTAGGTCTCGACGAAATGACGCTCGTCATGCACATGGAACCCATGATCGATGGCATGGCTCTTGAGGTCACTTACGAAGCCGGCTATGTCAATTACTGCCACGCTAGGACACTACCGTTTGAATGTGCGCCGCTTTGATGACGAATCTGATGACCGCGAGATTCTGGGGTTTCTCCATGATGTCGCCGATGCTGCGGCAGACATGATTGATGAAACCGTCGCCTGGTCGTTGACGGGTCATCGAGAAGGTCAGTACACCGGCGACGTTGCTGTAGACGAAGTTGTCGTCGATATGTGTGAAGCGGCGGGATTCTTCGTACTGAGCGAAGAATCCGGTGTGGGCGATCTTGAATGGCCATTGCCTCCAGGAAAATTATTGATTGTCATCGACCCAGTGGATGGTTCAACGAATGCAAGCAAGGGTCTTCCGTGGTACGCGACATCACTATGTGTCGTTGACAAAGATGGTCCGCGCGTTGCCCTTGTCGCCGAACAGTCAGGGAGTGAGACGCGGTATGCAGCCATTCGCGGAGCTGGTTCCAATGTGGATGGCGTGCGGATGCATGTGAACCCCATCCAGGACACTCGCACTGCGGTGGTTGGGGTTAATGCATTGCCTGCGCCTGGCCATGGATGGTGGCAGGTGCGCACCATGGGCGCAGCATCGCTTGACATTTCGCTCGTCGCCAAAGGCGCTCTCGATGGATATATCGACTTCGATGGTGGACTAGGAGTATGGGATTATCTCGCGGCAATTCTGATTTGCCGAGAAGCGGGAGCGATCATCGCGGAAGCTGAAGGACGTGACCTGATGACCGTCGATGTTGATGCTCGGCGTCGTCCCGTGGTCGCATCTTCTCAGGCCATGTTGAATTCATTAATGACGGCGCGTCGCCAATAGTTCATACCTAATCTGGGGTAGACAAGAGCATGCTTCTTCGTCGACTTTCTCTGATCGCCCTCAGCGTCGCGCCCCTCACGCTGGGCACTCCCTCTTCGGCACATGCTGTCGCATTGAAATGTGCGCAAGGTGGCGTTTGCGTGGTGGGCAACAAGGGCCCAGCGGGTGGAACAGTTGTGTATGACGCGGGCTCGGTGCAGTGGTGGGGTCGATATCTGGAAGCTCTAACGGTGCCGGCCGGTGCTGGGCGTCCATGGTCTTTACAGCCGACAACATCGCTCTATCCAAATGATGTAACTGGTCGAACTCACATTGATGCGAAGGGTATTGGTTTTGGTCGAACGAATACGACCTCCATCGTGACGCAGAGTGGGGTGGGTGATTACGCCGCATCATTTGCAGATGCACTGGTTCTTAATGGTTACGACGACTGGTTCTTGCCTTCAAAGGATGAATTGGATGCTGCTTACAACACCAACACAGTGAAGGGCGTTCCGAAAGTTGTACGTGCTCCGTATTGGTCGTCATCAGAAAACTCGGCGAATTATGCGTGGTATCAAATGTTCCAGGATGGAACGCAGTTCACGGATGAAAATGGAGTCGGAGCAATTGTTGGAATCAAAAAACTGACTCGCAGTCGTTTGCATCGCGGATCAGGATTCCCATCGTTGCCATTCCAGATGATGGCGATGCGATCATTTCCTGTTGGCACAGGTATTGCGCCGGCACAGTCTGCTCCAGTGCTGACGGGTCGTGCTTGTACCGCAGCAGGCCCATGCGTTGTGGGAGACATTGGTCCAGCAGGTGGCATTGTGTTTTATGACGCGGGTACACATCTTTCGTGGGGGCGCTATCTCGAAGCAGCACCTGTTTCTGGTGAAGGTGTCGGCTTACCGTGGAAGCGATTGGACGCAATTGATGCACGTAAACCGGTGTATTGCGACTCAAAGGGTTTGTTGGCTCGTGTGAAGCGCGTACAGGCAAAAGCAATTGGAATGGGTCAAATTAATTCGAAGACGATAATGAAGGCTTATGGGCGTGGGCATTATGCGGCTCGGTATGCAGATGCCTTTGTGTTGAACGGATACGACGATTGGTTTCTGCCATCAAAGGACGAGCTCAATGTGATGTATTCAATGTTGTCAACGGCCTATCCACGAATTGGTGACTATGCACGTAGTTTTTACTGGTCATCGAGTGAATACGACTTCAACAACGCATGGACTGTGAACTTCAAAGATGGTCAACAGTTCGACCGCGAGAAGTGGCTGTTGCCCGACGCGGTGAACGGCGTGAAAGCTCTGCGTGTGCGGCCCGTTCGCGCGTTCGGTTAGACGCTGAGTTCGTTCTTCTCAACGAAGCGTGCAATACACATCACTTCATTGAGTGCTTCAGTTCGAACAAGCGTGTCATGGATGAGGGCTGATTCTGGTGGAGCGGTGAGATGTTCGACTGAGATTCCTGAGTTTTGCAACGGTGTAAAAAGTTGATTTTCGCGACGGGTATTTATGAGAATGCCATTTGAAATTTCATAAATAATCCCCGCATGCTCAATTGTGAGGTCGCCTGTGTTGCAGATATTTTGTGCTTGTTTCTGTCGTTTCAGCGCTGTTTGTAGATTTTCAATTCGATCTCGGATGTATGCAGCATCTTCAAATCTCTGCGCTTCGGAATGAGCAATCATTTTCTTTGCAAGGAGAGCAATGACTTCCGTTGGATCTCCGAGAAGAGTTCGTGAAACGATGTCAACGAGACGCGCATATTCCCGTGGATCTGCAGTGCCGGAACACGGGCACTGTGCAAGCCCTAATCGTGCTGCGGAACACACTTCGGCATCGGCAGGTGCGGTGTAATTGCGCCCCATTCGTACGGTGCAACGACTCAGAGGGATGACGGACTCAATTGCATCCACAATGTCGCGTGCCATTGCCTTTGTGGTGAACGGACCAATCGTGAGTCCCTTTGGCGAAGGAACTTTTGTAATGACGAGCCGCGGCCATTCTTCGTCGGTGGTGAAGCGGACATAGCTGTACTTGTCGGCACGAGTTCCGGCGTGGTTATAACGCGGGCGTGCACGGCTGATGATGCGCGACTCCAAAACTTCTGCAGTGAGGATGTCAGGAGTTTCGATGTAGTGGATTCCCTGCATGATTTTGAGTAGCTTGCCCACCTTGTTGCGAGATTCTCCCGTGCCGAAATAACTACGAACACGCGAGCGAAGGTTGCTGGCTTTTCCGACATAGAGAATGTCTGCATGTGCATCGACAAAGAAATACACGCCACACGTTCGGGGTAGAGATTCTGTCAGTTTTAGTTTGCCGGACTCTGGGTGGCTACCAATATTGGGCAAAGCGATGAGATCATCGAGATAAAAGGTGCCCAATGTTGATGCGCGATCGATGAGGTAGTGCAAGAGATCGCCCGTTGCTAAAACGTCGTCTAACGCGCGGTGAATGGGTTGGTGATTCAGATTGAGACTTGCGGCCAGTGTGGAGAGTTTGCAGTTGGGAACTTCGCTTCGAATGAGGCGACGTGCAAGTTGCAGTGTGTCGACGACTTTGTTGGCGAGGGGTGGCTGACCAAATCTGTCGAGAGCGGCGTTAATAAAGCCAATATCGAAACGTGCATTATGAGCGACGAGGACGGAATCACCGATGAACTGCAGCAGGGGAGCGAGATGCTCACGAATTGGAGGGGCCGCACGCACCATGCTGTCGGAGATACCAGTGAGCATCACGATGAACGAGGGGATCTCGCATTCCGGATGGATTAGGACATTGAGTCGGTCGACTTCGTAACCGCCCTGATATTTCACGGCTGCTATTTCTGTAATACCTGCCCCATTGGGCCGACCGCCCGCGGTCTCAATGTCGAGAACACAAAAAACAACGTCTGACAGTGGCAGCCCGCTGTCATCGGTGTGGATCGCCTCAGAGGTCATATAGCCACTGTAAGGCGGGGCTCTGTCGTATGTGGTGTGCTGGATGATTGGCGCTTAATTAATCACAGACAACCTTCAGCGCTACCCAATCAATTATTCAATTAGACAAAAACTTGCGACCAAAACCATGAGGTTGCCCGCTGAATTATTGGCACGGCTAATTCTGATACGCATTGTCCGATATTCACCGTCTTTACAATGGGTTGGAACGTCTAGAAATCCCTCTGGAATTTTCTGGTCTAACGCCACGAAGTTGTCGTCCCATGCTCTTTCAAACCCGGCATAGTGCATCTTTCGGAGATCCGGATGAATAATTGGGTCCATATTTCCACCCACGATGTCTTGCGCGGTATGTCCAGTTAGTTCGGCGAGTTCATCGCTCCAGAAAAGTACTTTGTGGTCTCTATCTACTACTAGGAATGCTTTGTTGTCGTTCATATTTCCCCCTGAAGAAACCGTACAAAGGCAGTAAGTGTGCTTCGAGAGTCGGTGCACTTGCGGAGGGTCTTGGCCCAGTAAAGGCGTGAACCCTCATTGGGAACAGCCCTATGGGGCCTATAAGATGTTGCCTCCGAAACATTCGGGCGTTTAGCTCAGTTGGCTAGAGCATCTCCCTTACAAGGAGAGGGTCGGGGGTTCGAGTCCCTCAACGCCCACCATTTTCCCGAATTCGTGATTGGTTTTGACCTCACTAAGACTGCTTACTGAGCGAACCAGTCTTCTGCCGTTCCGGCGAAGTACGAGTTCCTCAAGGAGAGTTTCATCTTTTGAACGCCGTCAGAGTTGAAGCTTCCAAGTCGGGCGGCTAGTTCACGTGCGTAACTGACCACTTGGGCATCGTCAACGCAATTGTGAGCGATGCCCATTGAAACAATGTCGGGTCCGATGATTGGGTCTCCGAGAAGTGTGAGACGCGCCGCCACAGCCTCGCTGTGTCGCAACTTCAACCATGCCAGGTTCATCGGCGCGGCCATGCCTCTTTGGATCTCTCCCACTTGCAACTTCGAAGAGTTGCCAACAATTGAGATGTCGCAAGCAAGGGCGAGCGCTGACCCAGCATTTATAGCGGCACCTTCGATTGCTCCGACAATGATCTTGGGTGAGTCAAAAATAAGGCAGTGAAGTTGTCGCCATCTATTCGGGAATTCCGATTTCCATTCCGGTGCGGGCTCGGCTCCAAACTCCTTGAGATCGAGACCGGAACAAAACGCACCTTCAGCGCCTCGAAGAACAACGACACTGACTTCAGGGTTTGTGTTGATGTTCTCAAAAGCAGAAATCATTTCTTCGACCATGGGTCCAGTCACAGCGTTGCGTCGATGAGGTCTGTTCAAAATGATCTCAGCAAATGAATCGGAGTCATTGTTTTTAACGATGATGTGTTCCATTGTTAGTCCTTCGACTTCACTGGCGTCTGCGGATCAGGTTCGCGCGGTAATCCCAGTGCACGTTCTCCGAGTGTGTTGCGTTGAATTTCATCCGTACCTCCACCAAGGGACATGCGCGGCGAATTGAGGAAGTGATAATTCCAGAAGAGGTCGTCGTTGGATCCCTCGTGCGCAATAAACTGGGGACGCATCATGGCGAGAGTGAACGCACAATGTCGTGCCTGTTTGGTACGCCACAACTTGCCGATACTCGGATGGGTTCGGCGACGTGTGAGCCACGACATAATCATTTCGCCCGAGTATGCACGCGCAAGTTCCTGGCGAATATGAATGTCGTTGCTATGACCAGAGTTCTCTGCCAACGATTGCAGAAAATGAAACGGAAGTGCTGCAGAACCAGAGGCCTTTCTCACACCATCATCGCTGCCGGCTCCAAGAGATGTTCTTTCGTGTGCAAGTAATTGGGTTGCTGCGCGCCATCCATCATTGATTTCACCGACCACCCAATCGCGTGGAATTCGCGCATCGGTGAAGAAGACTTCGTTGAATTCAGCATCTCCTGTCATCTGCCGCAATGGCCGCACGTCGACACCGGGTTGGTGCATCGGCATCACCATCATTGTGATGCCCGACTTGCCAGCCTCTTCTCCGGTTCGTGCAAGAAGAATGCCGAGGTCTGAGTGATGTGCGCCAGAAGTCCACACTTTTTGGCCATTCACCACCCATTCGTCACCGTCCAAAACGGCACGCGTCGTTAGTGAGGGAAGATCGCTTCCGGCACCAGGCTCGGAATACAACTGGCACCAGATTTCTTCACCACTTAATGCGGTGGGTATGAATCGCTTCTTCAATTCCTCTGATCCGTATTGAAGAAGAGTGGGGACGGCCATGTGTAGACCAATTCCAAATGTACTTTCCTCAGGTGGAACACGACCTTGAGCCAATTTCTGTAATTGACGAGAGCCGTCAGTCGGTGTTAGTCGTCCGCCGTATTCCGTGGGTATGCCGAATCCTGCGAGCCCTGCATCCGACAATGCTCGTCGCCATGCACGAGCACGGGCGAGGTGGTTCTCTCCGGCATCTTCAAGAATATTGGGTAATTGTTCGAAGAACTGATTGACCTCGTCACCAAATGAATCCGTCATGCGAAAGACACTAGAACACACGCTTTATGTGGGCTCACCGACCAAAGAGAGCGTGGGTTTACTAGTGGTCCAGTCGGCGACCCACAACTCAATGTTGTTAGCGCCCGGGCCCATGAGCCTGGACATCAAACTGCCGGAGAAAGGCAACGCCCCGATCTGTGGAGTCATTCCTGCAAGTTCTGGTAACACCGCTACGAAACGACCATTGACAGCAATCAGTCCTTCGCATTTTGCGCAGATTTTGCTTTCTGTGCGGAGCGTTCCTGATGCGCGAGTCGGTACCGGGGCCAGAAGACCGACTGCAATCGCTTGGTAATTTCGTGCACCGTTCAGATGCCAGGTCACACCGTTCTTGTGTTTCGCAGAAGCGGGAACTGCATCTCCAAGCAATGAACCGCTAAGTCCGGATCTGTAAATGTCGTCCACGTTTCCATTGGCTGTAATCCAGTTGTCGTAATACTTCACACGTTTGACGATCGACGAGAACTTTGTTTTCAATTCGTACGTACCTTGAGGCCATCGGATAGTGCGTGAAGAGCGGTGCGTGCACTTGGTGTGTAAATCAGCTCCCTGGGTTGTCCACCCCGAAGGCACACCATTAGCCGCGATGATGGTGGGCAAGATATCAATAGATGACGCAGTGCAATCGTTGGATGAAGCGCCGACTTGCTGTGGATACTTGATAAAGAGCGGCACACGATAAATGTCTTCAAGTGTTCCTGGGCTGTTCACATCGATGTGATCGCGATACGACTTTCCAGGTTCAAAGGTGATGCCGTGGTCGGCCGTCACGATCAACATTGTTTTATCCCAATTGGGAGATGCTTTCAGTTTTGCAACCAGATCACCGATGAGAACATCAGTGGCAACGTATTGGCGCAACATTGACTGGTAATTATCTCGTCGACGATCAACGAGTCGTTCACTGCGGTGGTCGGGATACTTTTCAATGTCCGGAGAAAGGCGTAGATCGGGAGCGAGTCCCCACGGTCGATGCGGAAGAAGGACATGCGCAAAGTGAAGAGTGGGAGTAGCGGAAATAGTCGCTCGTTGAGTAATTTCTTCCATCCGCAAGACCTGCTTGTACAACATGCGGCCCGATTCGCCTGGCGCATTGCGACATATCTTTTTTGGACACAAGCTGGTGATTGCTTGGTACACATCCAATTCTTTCGTCCCATTCATATAGGTAAAGAGATTGTTCGGATGATCTTTCGCGGTGGGGTATCTATTGAAGGTGGGCCACTTGCCATCCAGGATTGCTGGTACCGCTTCCGTTGTCCGTTGTGCAGTTCCCACCATGTTGCGGTACCAAGTGCTGTTGTCTGCAAGGGACGCAAATCCTGGGTATCTGGCTCTGTTGATTGTCCCATCGGTCTTGAGCATTGGGAACAGAGGTGCCTCGTCAAGAACAATCATTACGACGTTGATGTCGCTTGATGTTGGTGCGACTGTGGCAGACGCGTGCCCTTGATGTCCCCCCCAAATGCTGAATAGCATCGATGCACAGCAGAACAGACTCGTACGAAGACGTAATCGAGATAGTGGTGAAGTTCCCACGGCGTCCTATCGGTAATGCCTTGGGGGGGTAGAAGAGACCTTAGGTCATTTTGGCGATAAAGAATTCATTGCAATGGGATGCAACGCTCGCCACTATGTGCCCGGCGAAATATTTCGAGCCGGACCGACGAAGGTAAAAGTGGGCTGTGCAGTCTTCCAATCGGCTATCCACATGTCGACCGTCGTCGCACCAGGTTGCATCACGCGTGTGAGAAGTGAGCTTGAGAAATATTGCCCCACGCGAGCCGCTTTCATTTCTGTTATTTCAGAAACGACGCCCGCGAAGACGCCATTGACCGCAATCAGCGCCTCGCACTTTGTGCACACTGTTTTCTTCACATAGAGAAGACCAGATGCCCGTGCCGGAACTGGAGATAGACGTCCCGACCCAATATTTTGGTAATTCTTCGAAAGATTGAGTCGCCACGAAATGTTCTTGTTGGCTGGAGCTGCTTCCGGCGCGTTGGTTCCGATGAGAGAGCCACTGCGTGCACTTCGATAGATGCCATCAACATCAGTATCGGCCGAGATCCATTGGTTGTAATACTTCACGCGCTTCAGAAGCGAGGCAAAAGAAGTCGTGAGTTCATAGCTACCAAGTGGCCAACGAATAGTGCGTGACGGTCGTGATGGGCACAGAGTGGAGAGATTTTTGCCATCCGTTTTCCAAGATGGCGTTATTGACGTGACTGCCATCACCGTCGGCAAGATATCAACCGAAGAAGCTGTGCAGTCGTTGACAGCCGATATTGATTGGTTGGGGTATTTGATGAAGAGAGGAATGCGATAAATATCGTCCAAGGTTCCTGGACTATTGACATCAATGGTGTCTCGGTAGGACTTTCCTGGCTCAAATGTGATTCCGTGGTCGGCTGTCACCACAATCATTGTGTTGTCCCAATTGGGCGAAGCTTTCATCTTTGTGACGAGGTCACCAATGAGAGTGTCGGTGGCAACGTATTGGCGAAGCATTGACTGGTAATTGTCGCGGCGTCTGTCGACAAGGGACTCGCTTCGTGGGTCTGGATATTCCAAAACATCAGGCATATAACGAAGATCAGGTGTCAGTCCCCATGGGCGATGAGGTAGTAGGACGTGTGCGAAATGCAATGAGGGAGTTTCAGAAGTTGTGGCACGGTCAGTGACGTTTTGTAGCGCCTTCACTTGCAACAACAGTTTCCTATCATCACGCGGTGGCGCGTTGTCACAAGTATTTTTTGGACAAAGATTCGTTATGGCTTGATAGACGTCTAACTCTTTGTGTCCGCGCATGAGCGTGAAGAGATTATTCGGATGATCTTTGAGATATGGATAGTTCTTAAACGTTGGCCATTTGCCATCAAGGATGGATGGAACTGCTTCCGTGGTGCGCTGCGCTGTCCCTACCATATTGCGATACCAAGTGCTGTTGTCAGCCAATGATGCGAAGCCGGGGTAGCGATCTCTATTGATGGTGCCATCTGTTTTTAACAACGGAAACAACGGTGCTTCATCGAGAACGATGAACAAGACATTTGTGGCGGGTGCTGGCGTGACGGACTCAGCGGCAGCGATGTGTGGCGATGTTCTTATTGAAATGACAGAAAGAAGCAGAAAAACGAGTACCAGTCGCATGGTGGCGTGTCGTGATGGAAGAGTTCTGCGCCACAGCATGATGCTGAAAGTCTAAGTATTGATGTCTCTTTTGATTTGATGGACAAATACAAAATGGCCTGCCCCCAGCGGGACGGGCCATTAAGTAAAGGATGTTTTAGAGCTGAAGGCTCTTGATTTCGAGGAATTCTTCGAAACCGTAGACGCCAAGTTCGCGTCCAACACCGGACTGCTTGTAGCCGCCAAACGGAGCATTCGGGTTGAATGCTCCACCGTTGACTGTGACCTGACCGGTACGGATACGACGTGCAATCGCGATGCCGGTTTCCTTATCGGCTGCGAATACTGCTCCGGCCAAGCCGTATGGCGAGTCATTGGCGATGTCCACTGCGTTGTCGATGCCGTCGTACGGGATGATGGAAAGAACAGGTCCAAAGATTTCTTCCTGTGCAATCGTCATGTTGTTGGTGACTTCAGAGAACACGGTGGGCTTGACGTAGTAGCCCGTCTCCAAACCTTCAGGTGTACCAGCGCCACCAGCAATGAGTTTTGCGCCTTCTTCGATGCCCTTATTGATGAATCCCGTCACGCGATCACGCTGTGCTGCGGATGCAAGTGGACCAACGTTGGTGCCTTCTGCGAATGGATCGCCCACTTTGATGCCATTGGCAACTGCGGCGGCGAGGCCTTCTGCTTCGGCAAGTCGTGAACGTGGCACCAGCATGCGGCTGAGAAGTGAACATGTCTGTCCGCTGTTCAAAAATGCTTGACCAGTTCCACCCATGATGGCCTTGGCGAATGTCTCGGCATCGAGGTCTTCGCAAATGATGTTGGCACTCTTGCCGCCAAGCTCGAGTGCAACTTTTTTCACGGTGTCGGCACTGGTCTTCATCACCATCTTGCCGGCGCGCGTTGAACCGGTGAAAGAGACCATGTCGATGTCGGCGCTAGCGGAGATTGCTTCACCAACAACAGGACCAGTTCCTGTCACGAGGTTGAACACACCTGTAGGCAGGCCAGCTTCGTGGATGATCTCGGCAAGCATGAATGCATCGACGGGTGCAACTTCACTTGGCTTCAAGACAACGGTGCAACCAGCGGCCATTGCAAATGCAACCTTGGCAGCAATCTGGTGCAACGGGTAGTTCCATGGTGTGATGCAACCAACGACGCCGATCGGCTCGCGAACAACGAGTGAGCTACCAATTTGCTTCTCAAAGTCGAATGACTCTGCAAGCGCTGCGGCTTGTGCGAATGAGTTCATGGGGATGCCCACCTGAATCATGTTGGACAGTGGCTTGGCCATGCCTGTTTCACGCGAGATGGCGGAAGCAATTTCGTCCATGCGTGCACCGAGTGCTGCCGCAATGGCGTTCAAGTACTTCGCACGGTCTGCCTTTGGCAAGGTGCTCCAGGAAGCAAAGGCGGCCTTTGCGGCTGCAGCAGCCTTATTGACGTCGCCTGCTGTTCCTTCAGGAATCGTGGCCATTACTTGCTCGGTGATCGAGTCAAACACCGAGATTGTCTTTGTGCCTTCTGATGCGACCCATTGGCCGTTGATATAGATCTTGTCGTATGTGGTCATGGAAACCCTCCGTGAACAGGCACCCCGAGGTAGGTGCCCCTTAGACGCTAGGCGAACAAGTGTCCCAATACCTCGTTCAAGACTCCAGGGGGGAGGTATTCGAGGTCAAGATAACTATGTTGGTCCATGAGTCAATCAAAGAAGGGGTATGTATGAAACCTGCGCGTCTGGTCGGTGTACTTGTTCTATTGGCCAGTTTTGGGCTGTCGTCGTGTGGAGCTGACCCTCTATATGTAGCGCCAACGTCAGTAGCCCCCATCTCGAACAAGATCACGGGAACTATTCACGAATGGATGGTCACGATTAGTGCACATGAGGCATATGCGGGCGACGTGAACTTCACCATAAAAAATGATGGCACCGTTCCGCATGAATTCATCGTTGTGAAAACCAATTTTGCGCCAGGGAAAATTCCGTTGGGGAGTGATTATCGATTTGATGAGAAAGGCCGAGGCGTCCTCGCAGTGGGGGAAATTTCTGAACGACAACCAGGCACAACAGGTCGAGTGACGTTGAAACTTCTGCCCGGTTCGTACCAGGTGTTATGCAATCTTCCAGGTCATTACAAAAATGGAATGTTTGCAGCTCTGACAGTCTTAAAGAAACCAGCCGAAACTATTCCACCGAAATAATCACAAGTCCTGAAGTGGGCAGTGCAGTTTCCGAAATGGTGACTGTGCTGCCCACTTTTTGTATGAGGCGATGTGTTCCATCGGCTAGTTGAACGATTCCCTTTGCGCGCACGACGGAAGTGGGGAAGTTGCTAATGAATGCTCGCAGTTGTTCTTCAGTGGCTGCTCCAACATGTTCCAGCGTCATGGTGGAAAAGTGTGTGTGGTTGGCATCAGTATCTGTATGAGTTGACACTGATGTGTTGGTCATAATGTCAGCCAAGCGGAGTGTGGATAATTGCAGAGTCGGAATTTGCGGCGCGATGGACTCTACAAGTGTCTCTACTGACTTAACAGCCTCTGAACTTGCAGCGTCTGTCTTCGTGAGAGCGATCAGATCTGCAGATTGCAGTTGGGTGAGGAATGTCTTTCCCACCAATGAATCGCGGGCTGTTTCTTCAGCATGGAGTGCATCCACCAAGACGACGTTTCCGAGATGATGAAAACCATCGATATGTGCAAACGCTGCAACAGATGCTGGGTTTGCAACGCCACTGGCTTCGATGATGACCAACTCGGGCAACGTCGGCCGATCTGCAATTGAGAAAAGAACATCGGCGAGTGATTCACCCACTGCGCAACAGATGCAGCCATTCGTTAACTCGATGGTGTCGTCGTGTTTCTCAGCAATGAGAGCAGCATCAATATTGACGGAGCCGAAATCATTGACGACCACAGCAATTCGTTGTGTTGCACTCTGAAGAATCTGATTAATCAGAGTTGTCTTGCCCGCACCCAAGTACCCGCCTACGACGAGGACAGGAATACGAGGCGATGAAGTCATCGCGTTGCGGTGCTTTTGCTGGTGACGCCACCAACGATGGTGCCCCAGATATTGATGTCACGTATCGAGGTTGGGTCTACTTCGTATGGGTCTGCATCAAGAACGGTCATGTCGGCGTATTTGCCGACTTCCAATGAGCCCACAACATCATCCATATGTAATTGGTATGCGGCATCAATCGTCACCGCATGGAAAGCACGATCAATATCAATGCGTTCGTTTGATCCAAGAATTGACCCATGTGGTGTGGTGCGGTTGACGGCTGCCCACATGGTGTGGAGATGCCCTGCAGGAGTAACAGGGGAGTCCGTGTGGAATGAATACTGCAATCCAATGCGATCGGCAGTTGCACATGGGTTCATTGCAGAAGCCCGGTCCGGCCCGACGGTGAAGTCACGATGTTGTTCGCCCCAGAACCACACATGGTTCACAAAGAAGTTTGCCGACATGCCAAGGTTCTTTGCCTTGCGCATCTGAGCATGTGTGATGAGTTGTGCATGCGTAATGGTGTGTCGATGGTCTAGCCAAGCGTGGTCGCGTAGAAGTTGTTCAATTGCATCAATAAACACACCGGAAGTGGTGCTTCCATTGCAATGACAATGAATACCTATGCCCGCTTCATGAAAAGGTCGAAGGAAATCAACGACTTGTTCTGGCGGGAACAGGAACTGACCATGGTCTTCGCCGGTGAAATAACCGGGCCAATTAATAACCGCAGTAAAACCTTGAATTGAACCGTCGAGAACCATCTTCACGACTGGAATGTGCATCTTGT
Organism: Acidimicrobiaceae bacterium; assembly: GCA_947446815.1. Classification (GTDB taxonomy): domain Bacteria; phylum Actinomycetota; class Acidimicrobiia; order Acidimicrobiales; family Ilumatobacteraceae; genus UBA2093. Next base: position 4,381 of record CANFGT010000014.1, on the reverse strand, counting down.
CATGTGTCTTTACACGACTAGAGAGAACACGGCGCAACATCTCTTCCATTCCTTCAGGCCCGCCGATGATGCGCGGGACAGAGGCGAGACGTACAGGGAATGAATCTTTCTCTGTTGTCTCATAGACATTTCTCATGATCTCTTCATTTGCGTGAAATGCATTCCCAAGATCGGTGGCTGTCGTGATGCCGGCGTTTCGCATGGTTTGGCCGAAACCATGCAAGGTCTCTGGTGCAAAGACAACTCGTCCGAGTAAACGGAATTCGTCACGTGCCAATGCCATTGCAGCAGGCTCGCGCAATTCGCCATTGGGTTGTCCTGCATCGTCGTAGCCAACACCAGGTGCAGGGTGATTTGGACCAATGCTGTATTTATTCAGTACATACGAGTTCACAGTGGCGAGGTGTCCACTTGCGTGATACACAAAAATTGGATGTTGTGTTGTTGCTTCGTCTAGGTGATGACATGAAAGTCGATCTGTGTCGAGATAAATCGGATCAAATCCTGCGACAACTATCGGAAGACCAGCGTCGGTCGAAGATGCAATCACGCGTAGTCGTTCCACTAACTCTTCTGTTGATTTGACTGCATCCACCCAGGTGCCGTCAGGCATGTGTCGACCAAACCACCCGACATAGGGGAATGTGGAATACATGCCTGTCATGACATGGCTGTGAGCTTCAACAAAACCGGCAGTGAGAACTTTGTCCTCGAACTGCCGGTCAATGTTGGTGATGCCCCATTGTTGACAATCTTCAAGAGTGCCAACAGACAGGACTTTTCCATCGCGAATGGCGATTGCTGTTGCGGTGGGGTGCGAGGGATTAGCAGTGCGAATAAGTCGCGCTGTGTAAATCACATCCCCAGGGCGTGGGGGCTGAGTGCTGGTCATTGGTCCAGTCTTGCGGACTGAACCAATGGACTAGTAACTGCGTGCTGGCTTTTGGCGACCGCTGGATGCGCCACGTGGGCCTGATGGGCGACCACCGCGTGAATCGGGGCGTGGGCCACGAGGACGATCATCGCCACCACGTGCTGGACGGTCATCGCGTCCACGGAAGTCTCCGCCGGCACGAGGAGCGCGGCTGCGGTCGTCGCGGTCACGGAATGATGGACGAGAGTCACGGTCGCCGCGTGGTGCGCGGTCGTCACGGCCACGGAAGTCTCCGCCACCGGTACGTGCTGGACGGTCATCACGGTCACGGAATGATGGACGTGAGTCACGGTCACCAAATGATGGACGTGAATCACGATCGCCGCGAGGTGCGCGATCATCGCGGTCACGGAATGATGGACGTGAATCACGATCTCCACCGCGTGGGCCGCGATCATCACGGTCACGACGCTGTCCACCGCCACCAAACTTGCTGCCACCACGGCGTGGGCCGCCACTGCGACCGCCACCGCCGCCGCCACGGTTCTGTGGGCGACGCTCTTCGAGGTTTGGCATTTCACGCGAGGTGCGCTCTCCAGGAGCAACTTCCGTCAAGATGTCATCGCCCTTGACCACTGTCTTCATGATGGGGTCAATGCCAGCATCTTTTGCAAGACGCTTGGTGTGACGGCGCATGTTCTCGGTGACCATGGTGATAACGGTGCCTTCTGCGCCGGCACGTGCGGTACGGCCTGAGCGGTGAAGGAACGCCTTGTGTTCTTCTGGTGGATCAGCATGAATAACGAGCGCGATGTCGTCAACGTGAATACCGCGTGCTGCGATGTCTGTTGCGACAAGCGTGTCAACTTTGCCCGAGGACAGAGCTGCAAGGTTGCGTGCGCGCACTGCTTGCGAGAGGTCGCCGTGCAGTTCAACTGCAGGTACGCCATTCTCAACAAGTGCTGCTGCAAGCTTGCGGGCACCGTGCTTGGTGCGTGTGAAAACAAGTGAACGACCAGGTGCTGCACAAAGGTCAGCAATGATGTCGAAACGATTGCCCTGCGTGACTTGGAAGAAGTAGTGCGTCATTGTCGCTTCGTTCTCTTCCGTTGATTCCACTTCGTGGGTCACTGGGTTCTGGAGGAACTTGCGAACGAGCTTGTCGATACCGCGGTCAAGAGTTGCAGAGAACAACAAGCGCTGTCCTTCGCGAGGTGTCTTTTCGAGGATGCGTGTGACGTGCTCAAGGAATCCAAGCTCTGCCATGTGATCTGCTTCGTCGAGGATGGTGCATTCAACAGCATCAAGTTCGATTTGGCCGGACTGCATCAGGTCAATGAAACGACCAGGGCAGGCAACAACGATGTCGACACCGTTACGCATTGCGTTGATCTGGCCGGTGTAGCTCACGCCGCCATAAACGGTTGCGGTGCGCATGTCGAGTGCTTCAGCCAATGGCTCAAGTACGTCACGAACCTGATTCGCAAGCTCACGTGTTGGCACCAAGATGACTGCACGGGGACGGAAACGGTCACGACGACCGCCGCTGTTATGCAAACGAGTCAACATTGGCAAACAAAACGCGAGGGTCTTGCCAGAGCCAGTGCGACCACGGCCGAGCGTGTCACGGCCCGAAAGTGCGTCGGCGATAGTGGCCTGCTGAATGGGGAATGGGGCCAAAATGCCTTGTGATGCCAAGACATCAACTAAGACGGAGGGCAGTCCGAGGTCAGCAAAAGTAACAGGACTAATGTCCATGGGGGTATCTCCCTTGTAAGGGCCATAGATACCGGTTTGTACCCATGGACAAATGAATGAGCCAGTACCGTACACCACGCCCTGTGGAAAACCTAGAGATTCCTTGAAATTTCTAGGAAATATCGATGTGACTCTTGTGGATTACGACAAAGTCACCTTGATGGCGGCTTCGCCAGCGGTAGTTCCAGAGCCCTTCAGCTTCTTGACGAGGGAATAGACACCTAGCAATTTTGCGCCGATGGCGTATTTCTTGCGAATGAGCATGGCGACCTTCTTGGCATCGTCTTCATCGAGAACAACGGCCGCTCCGATATGGACAACTGTACCTTCGGTGACTTTCCCGCGTGCATTGCACACCGTCAGAGTTGCGCGTGCGTCGTTGCGTAAACGCTTGATCTTGAAAGAATCGGGGTCGGTCGTGAATGCGTATCCACTTTCAAAAGGGACAACCCACACGGGGGCAGCAACGGGTGTGCCGTCTTTTTTGTACGTCACAAAAGAAACGTATTTCGCTGAGTCGAGGTCTGCCGACATGTGGCTCTCCTTCAAACGGGTGGTCGGGGTGGGGAGACTCGAACTCCCGGCCTCCTGGTCCCAAACCAGGCGCGCTACCAACTGCGCCACACCCCGCGGTGTGAATGTCCGAGGATATCGGACAGAACGAAAACCCCTATCGGGCGCGCTTTGCCTGACGGGCGAGCCGCTTGGCCGTTTTGCCGATGGGCTCAATGTTGCGGTGGTCGAGGTCGCCGATTTCGGAACCGTTCACGAAAAGCACGCGATAACGCAGCCAATTAAAGCCATTCGACAAGATGACCTTGCCTTCGGTCCCTGCTGGTGCGCCGTCGATATCAACAGTTGTGCGTACCTTGTCGCCATTGCGAAGATTGATCTGACCCTCGTGGGGGACAGCGAGTGCATGTGGCTTCCAAAGCGTCATGTTCCCATTATTGCTGGAAAGGGAGCATTGAATGCGAACCGATACACTCCGAAGCCTGTGAAAAGCACTCTTGAAGCCCTCGAAGGCAACCAGGTCAAGCTCTCCATCGAGGTGGAAGAGTCAGAATTTGACAAGAACATCGACGCCGCGTTCCGCAAGATCGCTCATGAGGTGCGTCTTCCTGGATTCCGTCCAGGCAAGGCTCCTCGTCGTGTTCTTGAAGCACGCATCGGTATTGATGCTGCACGTGGACAGGCAATCAATGACGCCATCCCCGAGTACCTCAGCAAGGCAGTGATCGAGCACAAGCTTGACATCGTTGCGCAACCAGACGTGAACCTTCTTGAAGGTCAAGAGGCTGGTCTTGTGAAGTTCGAAGCAACATGCGAAGTCCGTCCTGTTATCCAGGTACCTGGTTATGCAGGACTGCGCGTTGAGCTTGTGAACCCGTCGTTGACTGACGAAGAGATGGAAGAAGCCATCACAACAGAGCGTCGTCGTTTCGGCACGCTCGCTGATGTTGATCGTGCAGCTGCAATTGGTGACAATGTCGTGATTGACCTCGAAGGCCTTCGTGGCGGCGAGCCAGTTCCTGGCCTCAACGTTGATGAATGGACATATGAAGTAGGTCGCGGCTGGGTTGCTCCTGGTTTCGATGACCAACTCACTGGCGCCAAGAAGGGCGACACGTTGAAGTTCACCGCTGTCCCTAACGGCACTGAAGAAGAAGCCGACTTTGTTGTTGTTGTGAATCGTGTGCAAACACTTGAGATTCCAGAGCTGACAGATGCATGGGTGGCCGAAAACAT
>CANFGT010000013.1 GCA_947446815.1 Acidimicrobiaceae bacterium | reverse complement strand
TATGGTCTCAGCGTTGTCGAACGTGTTCCGTTGAATACCATTCCGACGCCAGAGAACGAGGGCTACCTTCGTACCAAGCGTGAGCGCATGGGGCATCTCATCGATTTGAACGACGGAAAAGGAACAGCAAAATGACGCGTGCAGGATCAAGCAGTGCAATACCCGATCTTGATGGCACGGGACTTCGCATCGCCATTATTGGTGCACGTTTCAACGACCACATCGTGACCAACTTGCGTGATGGTGCTTTGCGCGGCCTCGAGCGTCTCGGTGTTGCAGACAACGACATTATGGAATCGTGGGTTCCTGGTGCATTTGAACTTCCTCTTGCTGCGAAGGTTCTTGCACAGACAGGCAAGGTTGACGCCATTATTTGTCTCGGCACTGTCATCAAGGGCGACACTCCACACTTCGAATATGTCTGTGGAGAAGCAGCACGTGGAATTCAGGATGCACAACTTACAACTGGTATTCCTGTGATGTTTGGTGTACTCACCGTCAACACAGAACAACAAGCAATTGACCGCAGTGGACCTGGCATTGACAATAAGGGCGACGAAGCTGCTGTTGGCGCAGTGGAGATGGCCCTCCTCGTGAAGTGTCTCACCGCTTAAACAGCAACAGAATTGCCGTGCGACGTCAACGCCGCACACTTGGTCATGTACAGGAGGTGTGCATGACCATTCTTTGCACTCTTATCGCCACCGCATGTTTGTCGGTGTCCGCTTCCCCCTCCCCGCCTGCGCACGTTGTTGCCGAGTCGCTGATGTTCAACAAGTCTCTAACGTTGTTCATTGCCACAGCAGATTCGCCAAGTCACGACAAACGACTCGATTGGTCAACGGACGGCTGCTCAGCCCCCATCATCGGAAGTTCAGGTCGAACTTTCAATTTTTACAATGCATGTCGCCGTCATGATTTTGGTTATCGCAACTTTGCACGACTCGATAAAGGCAAGTGGTGGACAGATGCACTGCGCGCCCGTATTGACACCGTGTTTAAACAGGATATGTCTGCAGATTGCTCACAGCGAAGTGCCGCTGACAAGAAGTCATGTATTGGCTGGACGAATATTTTCTACAACGCCGTTCGTCTGTACGCCGGCAAATAATTACGCCAGCACTACATCGATGAGTTGACGCAGAATGCGTCCGGTTGCACCCCACACGGTTTCATCATCCAATTCAAAGAAATGAATATTGATGTCGCCTTGTGGGCGTGCCCACCACTCATTGTGATACGTATCTTTGCGAACAAGGTCCTGCAGCGGCGTCAGCATGACGCGAGCAACTTCTTCTTCTTGCAAAATGAACGAAGGTATTCCTTCTATCCGTGCAACAACAGGAACAATGAGACTGTTGCTCACAAAAGTGGTGAGTGGGTCCAGTTCGCCAATGATGTGAACCGATTCAGGGTCAAGGCCGACCTCTTCATGAGCCTCCCGCACTGCTGCTTCATGCACTGATTCTGATTCTTCAACTCGGCCACCAGGAAACGAAATCTGACCGGGATGATTACGCAGGTGATCAGTGCGGCGCGTCAGGATGACAGCAGGACCATCAGGCAAATCAACGATGCCAACTAAGACTGCGGACACTCGCGCCGTGAGTACCCATTGCTGTGACATCTCGGCGCTGTCCTCATGACGATTAACAACATACGACGACAATGCATTGAGCACGTGGGGTGTATTGCGAGTGTCGGAACAATCGTGTGAGAACCACGAAGGCTCTTCGCCTTCACGCCATGATGAAGGACGCGGAATGACTTGATTGCCTCCGCGTCGACGAATCACTGAGCGGTGGGTGTCCAGCCCGCTGCCTTCAACTCGGCCAGAATTTCAGCGAGTCCAGCAGTCTTCAAGTTGGCAAGTACACGACCTGGCATTTCTTCGCCCTTTTCCCACGCTTCCCATGCGGTAATCAGTTTGCTGAGATCAGGTGCTGGTCGCTCAAATGCCATAACCGAAGCGTACCGAGATGAAGCCCTCTGCACCCGCAAGAGCAATCAACATTGCACGTGTTGCGATATCAATATCAACAACGACGACGGCCAAAATTGCTGCGACAGAGATTGCAATCCCCAAAAGACGATGAATATGCCCATTTGTGACGCGAAAAGCCGAAAGCGGAGCCTTCACCGTTGAAGCATTCAAAATAACGGCCGCTGCAAACATCGCTGGCACAAATGGAGTACTCGACTGCGCTGCAACGCTTGCCAACCCGAAACCGATGACATATTCAAGCGCTTGTGTAAACCACAGGAAGCGAGTTGGTTTCTTCATTTCTCGCAAGCCCATTGCTACAACCGTAGGCGGAAAAGTTTGATGGCCCGAACCTTTCGGTCCGGGCCATCAACGGGAGGCTCTTTGTACAACCGAACGATGTCGGCTGTTATTCCCAGGGATTGATTTACATCATCCCCATGCCACCAGGCATGCCGCCGCCCATGCCAGCACCGGCGCCGCCGGCTCCTGGCTTGTCGGCAACGAGGCACTCGGTGGTGAGAACCAAAGCTGCAATAGACGCTGCGTTCTGCAACGCTGCACGTGTGACCTTTGCAGGGTCGATGATGCCTGCAGCGATGAGGTCGACGTATTCGCCGGTCGCTGCATTCAGGCCCATGCCGCCCTTTTCGGACTCCACACGCTGCACCACAACGGAGCCTTCAAGGCCGGCGTTATCTGCAATGTGCTTTGCAGGTGCGATGAGTGCGTCGTACACAGTGCGTGCGCCAGTTGCTTCGTCACCAGTGAGTGACTCAACAACCTTGAGAACTGCAGGACGGCTACGCAAGAGAGCAGTACCACCACCGGCGACAACGCCTTCTTCGATAGCTGCGCGAGTTGCCGAGATGGCGTCCTCGATGCGGTGCTTCTTTTCCTTGAGTTCAACTTCGGTTGCTGCGCCCACCTTGATGAGTGCAACGCCGCCGGCGAGCTTTGCAAGACGCTCTTGGAGCTTCTCGCGGTCCCAGTCGGAATCGGTGTTATCGATTTCGGTCTTGATCTGATTGATGCGACCGTTGACTTCATCCTTGTCGCCAGCACCATCAACGATTGTTGTTTCGTCCTTGGTGATGATGACGCGCTTTGCACGACCCAAAAGATCAAGCGTGACGTTCTCAAGCTTGAGACCGACTTCTTCGCTGATGACCTGGCCACCAGTAAGAACTGCCATGTCTTGCAACATTGCCTTGCGACGATCGCCGAAGCCTGGAGCCTTCACTGCTGTGGAGTTGAATGTTCCGCGGATCTTGTTCACCACGAGAGTTGCAAGCGCTTCACCTTCAACATCTTCAGCGATGATGAGAAGTGGGCGGCCTGTCTTCATGACGGACTCGAGTGCTGGAAGAAGTGCCTGCACCGAAGAGATCTTCGATGAGTAGAACAAGATGTATGGCTCATCGATGATGGCCTCTTGACGCTCTTGATCTGTCACGAAGTATGGAGACAAGTAGCCCTTGTCGAACTGCATTCCTTCAGTGAAATCAAGGTCAATACCGAAGGTATTGCTTTCTTCAACTGTTACAACACCATCTTTGCCGACCTTGTCGATTGCGTCTGCAATGACCTTGCCGATGCTTGCGTCTGCAGCAGAAATTGTTGCAACGCTTGCGATGTCGCTCTTGTCGTCAACTTCTTTTGCCTGGCCCTTGATGGACTCAACAGCAGCTGCAACAGCCTTTTCAATACCGCGCTTCAAACCCATTGGGTTTGCACCGGCTGCGACGTTACGCATGCCCTGGTGAACGATCGCCTGTGCGAGCACAGTTGCTGTTGTGGTGCCGTCACCTGCGACGTCATTTGTCTTGGTGGCAACTTCCTTCACGAGCTGTGCGCCCATGTTCTCGAATGGATCGTCGAGTTCGACTTCCTTCGCGATGGAAACACCGTCATTAGTGATGGTTGGTGCGCCGAACTTCTTATCGAGAACGACATTGCGTCCCTTTGGTCCGAGCGTGACCTTCACTGCATCAGCAAGCTTGTTAACGCCTGCTTCGAGAGCGCGACGCGCCTCGTCATTGAACTTCAATTGTTTTGCCATGTTGAGACCTACTTGGTGACAACTGCAAGAACGTCACGGCTGGTGAGGATCAAAAGATCCTGGCCGCCATGAGTGATTTCGGTGCCGCCGTACTTGCTATACAAAACAACGTCGCCAGCCTTGATATCAAGTGCGAAGTGCTTGCCTTCGTCGTCGCTCCAACGGCCAGGACCAACAGCAAGAACGGTGCCCTGCTGTGGCTTTTCCTTTGCGGTGTCGGGGATGACGAGACCCGATGCAGTGGTCTGCTCGGCTTCGCTGGGCTGAACGACAATGCGGTCGTCGAGTGGCTTCAGGTTCATGGTTTCCTCCGATGAATCGGCATTTCGAAAATGGACTCCGTGCTGGCGAACCAGAACGGCGTTAGCACTCAGGGAGTGCGACTGCTAATGATACGGACGGGGCAGGCGGCTTAGCAACCGAGACCGAGAAGCTGGGATGTTTCTCTGAGGGGAAGCCCGATGATGTTGCTCATGGACCCCTTAGTGGACTGGACCAGGGTGCCTCCGAGGCCCTGAATGGCATAGGAACCAGCCTTTCCCTGCCATTCTTCGGTGCCGATGTACCAATCGAGGAGGGCGTCGGTGACGGGCTCGAAGGTGACGAGCGAGGTCACCACAAGGGATTCAACCCCGTTGCCTCGCACCACTGCTACTCCGGTGTGCACTCGGTGGGTCCGGGCGCTCAGCAGTTTCAACATGCGGCGAGCATCGGCTTCATTTTTAGGTTGACCAATGATTTCATTATTGAGGTCCACGGTTGTGTCGGCGCCGAGAACCAGTGCGTCCGTGGCAAGGCGTTCTTGCACGGCGCGTGCTTTTGATTCTGCAAGTCGTCGCACGTAGTTCGCAGGTTGCTCCCCGAGCAGCGGCGTTTCATCGATATCTGCAGGGACAACATCAGCAGTGATACCAAGTTGTGCGATGAGATCAATGCGGCGTGGTGAACGTGATGCCAACACGACACGCAGCGGTTGTTGATCAACCACCGCTCACGGCCGTCTCGTGTGCATCATCAGGCAACGTCATGTCATCACGGTTCTCTAAGTAACCCTCTGGCAACACAACCTTGATGGGGCCGTTTGTATGACCACGTGCAATACGTTCACCACCCGGAACCAATGTCATCGAATGATCAATGCGCGCAGCAATCTGTTGCAGTTCTTCGAATGATGCAACCGTTGCGAATGCACGACGGATTTCGGAGCCCACGGGATAACCCGTGAGATACCAACCACAATGCTTACGGAAATTACGAATGCCGAACTCTGCGCCCATGATTGACATCAAGCCTTGTGCGTGTTCCAACATCACATTGAGTACGAAACCAAGATCTGGTGATTGCTGCACCTCTTTGCCAGAGAACACGTCAACAAGATCACGGAACAACCAAGGCTTTCCGAGACACCCACGGCCAACAACAACGCCATCGCATCCGGTTTCATCCATCATGCGTGTTGCATCAGTTGCTTCCCAGATGTCGCCATTACCCAAAACAGGAATACTCGTCACTGCTTGTTTCAACTCTGCGATGTATTCCCAGTGTGCGTTGCCGCCGTAGTGCTGTTCCGCAGTACGCGCGTGCAAGGCAATCATTGCGATGCCCTCGTCTTCGGCAGCTTTGCCGGTGTCGAGGAACGTCACGATGTCGTCGTTGATGCCAATGCGGAACTTGCATGTGATGGGTACGCCATAAGGTTCTGCCGCTTGAACAGCTGCACGCATGATTGCACGTGTGAGATTGCGCTTCACGGGCACTGCTGCACCGCCGCCCTTACGCGTCACTTTGTTGGCTGGGCAACCAAAGTTCATGTCGATGTGATCAGCAATGTCTTGTTCGCACAATGCGCGAACAGCTTTGCCGACAAAGTCAGGGTCGCTGCCGTAAATCTGCAGGCTTCGGAAGTCTTCATCAGGTCCGAAAGCGACCATCTTCTTGGTCTTTTCATTGCCGTGCACCAAAGCTGCAGCCATCACCATTTCGCTCACGTAAATGAGTCCAGGACCAAACTGACGACACTGCGCACGGAATGGGATGTTCGTGACGCCAGCCATCGGTGCAAGGACAACAGGAATTGGGAACTCGCGTCCGCGAAGAACGAGAGGCATGCGCGTCATCGTGGCACCTCTGCCAACTTCAAGTTCGGATAGGCACCACAATCCAAATCACGTGGACCATCGGACTTCAATCGATGCCATGCAGCCGCTGCAATCATTGCTGCGTTATCTGTGCACATGGCACGGCTAGGAAGAGCCACCTTGAACCCTGCTTCGCCACCACGTCGACTCATCTCGGAACGAAGGAACGAGTTAGCGGAGACGCCTCCACCCAAAACGATTCCCTTTGCTCCCACTTGTTGAGCTGCCTTAATTGTTTTCGCACACAACACATCGACAACAGCGGCCTGGAACGACGCAGCGATATCAACATTTGACATTTCAGGGTTGCGACGCACATGGTTAATCACTGATGTCTTCAATCCACTAAAAGACACATCAAGTCCGTCATGCATCATTGCGCGCGGGAATTCCACGGCATGTGGGTTTCCTTCGGATGCAATGCGATCAATCACTGGGCCACCGGGATACCCAAGATCGAGGTATCGCGCCACCTTGTCGTAGGCCTCACCTGCCGCGTCGTCAATGGTGCGCCCCAGCACGGTGTAATCGCCGTGTCCCTTCATATGGATGATCATCGTGTGACCGCCAGAGACAAGAAGAACAACGAGCGGGAATTCCAATGTGGGATCATCCAAGAGACCCGCATACAAGTGGGCTTCCAAATGATTGATACCAATAAATGGCTTATCCCATACAAGCGCCAGTGACTTTGCGGCAGAGACGCCAACAAGCAGCGCACCGATAAGCCCAGGACCTGCTGTTGCGGCAACAGCATCAATGCGCGTTGGCAAGATGCCCGCTTCGGCAATTGCTGCATCAATCACAGGGACGATTGATTCCAGGTGTGCACGACTGGCTACTTCAGGAACAACACCACCGAATCGTGCGTGAATATCAATTTGGCTAGAGACGATGGATGACAACACATCGTTGCCTCCCATGACGACAGATGCAGCTGTTTCATCGCAGCTGGTCTCAATGGCGAGAATCACCGTTGAGTCGTTGACATCAAAGCTCATGAACGCCTCGACTCGATCAACTGGATGCGCTCCATGAACTCTGGCGTATCAACACCATGAGCCCACATAATGATGGCATCATCAGTGTTCTCGTAATACTTCTTACGAATACCCGCTGGCACAAAGCCGAATCGGCGATACAAATTCTGAGCAGCTGTATTTGTGTGGCGCACTTCAAGCGTCATTGCAGTGCATCCTCGATCATGAGCCAACAGTGTGAGGTCCAACATCATTTCAGTTGCAACTCCGCGCCCTTGATAGGCGGGGTCGACTGCGACGTTGGTGACGTGAGCGTCGTCCCCCGAAAACATAAGTCCGCCATATCCCACCATCGTGTCGCCCACATACGCAACGAGGTAGTAACGAGAACCTGCGCGCATCTGTTGCAATTCGCTCACAAAAGTTCTGTGCGTCCACGGACGTGGATATAACTGCTCTTCAATGTCCATGACGCGGCGAAGGTGACGACGGCGCATCGTTTCTGTAGTTAATGCATCAATCGCACGTTCACGCATGAAACTCATTTGCTTCCCTCGCGTGTCTTCCAATTGATTTCAGCATCAGGTGCACGCAGATACATGGGTTGCACTTCATCTGGCGCCACGGTGTCATCGGCAAGGATTTTGTATCCCGCCAAAGTCACGACTGCAGAAGCCGATGGAAACATCGCATCACGTCCAACTAATTGGGACCACGGCGAAGATTCGAAGAGTTCCGTATGGCGATCAAACCCGGAACCAACGCACATCATGTCTTCCGCTCGGTCTGCAAGATGAATCGCTAAATCCTCTGGTGATGTCACGACGGGCTCAGTCAGACGCTGTGGCTCCATCCCGACGCCGCGCATGCGATACAACGCCCAATAAACCTCACCACGCCGTGCATCTAAAGCTGCGGCAACTGTGACGTCGCTGATATCTGCATTCATCGCCAACGCATCGAGACTGCAGATGGGAACAACTGGAAGTTCTAATGCCCATGCCATTGACTGCGCGGTTGCCATACCGACGCGCATCCCGGTGAAGAGACCAGGACCAACATCAACAGCAATGGCAGAGAGATCTGTCATTTCTACGCCTGCTTGCTGCATGGCGAACCGGATCATCGGTGTGAGCGATTCTGCATGGCGACGATCACTGGCCACCATTGTGTGAGCCCGAATACCACGATGATCACCTATGGCAACACCCACATGCTCAACAGCTGTTTCAATACCGAGGATCATTAGCGAACGCTCCACGCGCGAAGAGAATCACGCAGCTTGTCCCAGCGAGTATCCCACCCATGGCCTTCAACAGAGATGGTGATGTCTCGTGCGTCGTCATCTTCGTCGTCATGAAGCAATTCGATGGTGAGCGAATCGCCGATGACATCTTCAGCAACATCGCCCCATTCCACTAACGCCACTGCACCTAAATCAACTTGCTCCCGTAATCCAAGGTCGGCCACTTCGCTCAAACTGTTCAGTCGATACAGATCGGCATGAAGAACAGGGATACGACCGCTGTTGTATGAGTGCACCAATGTGAACGTAGGAGATGACACTTGATCGTCCTCGCTCACACCAAGCGCACGTGTGAACCCAACAGTAAACGCTGTTTTGCCGGCACCCATTTCTCCTGCAAGCACGATGACATCACGAGGCCGAACAAGGCCTGCAATAACACCAGCAATTGCATGTGTGTCGGAAAGAGAACGTGACTTCAGATCAATCACTGATATCTCCGAAAGACTCGTGCTCCGATTCCACACACAATTTCGTAACCAATGGTGCCAATCGCATCAGCCCATGCATCAGCAGTGACGACATGTTCACCTTGACGACCGATGAACACCACTTCGTCACCCACGGTGACATCAAAGTCATTTCCACAATCCAGCATCAACTGATCCATTGTGATGGTGCCAGCAATTGTGCGAGGCACTCCATTAATCAATACCTGAACATTTGTAGTACCCAATGCTCGAGGCACTCCATCGGCATATCCGATAGGCACGGTGGCAATCAGTGATTCTGTTGCAAGAGGACGACGAAGACCATAAGAGACAGCCTCCCCCGCTTTCACAAGACGGACTGCAGACACACGGCCCTTCAATGACAATGCCGGAATGAGGCCCTCACATAAATCAGCAACACCCGGACCTGGGCGCAAGCCATACATCGCAATGCCAAGACGCACCATATTGAAACGTGCATCCGGATTTGCAAGAGCTGCGGCACTGTTCGCTGCATGAATAATGGAAGGGTTGACTCCCCGCTCTGCAAGCTTTGCTACAACTTCATTGAACGCCGCCAATTGCTTTTCATTCGCAGGATGGGAGGGCTCATCAGCAACTGCGAAATGCGTGTACAGGCCTTCAATCTCAAGTGAATCAAACGACTGTATGTAACTTGCAAGATTGATGGCTTCATTAGGTGAAGCCCCCACACGATGCATTCCGGTATCAACCTTGATATGTACTGCAACCGTGCGCTCTGCTTTCGCTGCTGCTTGTGCGATTACAGCAACACCGCGCGTTGTTGCAACAGTCGGAGTTAGGCCATAGCCCACGATGAACTCAGCCAACTCCGCTGGCTGTTCGCTGAGAAGAAGAATCGGTGCGGTAATGCCGGCTCTGCGTAGTGCAACACCTTCATCAACAATCGCAACACACAAACCAGTTGCGCCTGCAGCAAGTGCCGCCTGTGCAACGGGGACAGCGCCGTGACCGTATCCATTGGCCTTCACAACAGCCCAAATCTGTGCAGGTGCAACGCGTTGAGCAATGATCGCAACGTTGTGTTGAATGATGCCTGTGTGCACTTCTGCCCATGCCCAGCGTTCAGAAAAATCAACGGACATGTTCTGCTACCTCTGTGAGTACATCTGAAATCATTGCGACAACGTCACGAGCAATCGTGCCCTCAGGTGCGCACGATGATCCGGCCATGCCATGTACGTGTGCTGCTGCGGCTGCGGCCTCATGAGGCGCAAGACCTCGTGCAAGAAACGCACCAATAATGCCCGATAACACGTCGCCGCTTCCTGCAGTTGCGAGGCGTTCATCACCAGCAACAACCAAATAGACAGCACCATCCGGATCTGCAATCACCGTCGTTGGGCCTTTGCGCAAGATGGTGCAACCTGTTCGTGCTGCAAGCTCGCGAGTTGCAGCAATGCGGTCAGTGTTCACAACATCGCCGCCCAGAGCAGCAAACTCGCCATCGTGTGGCGTAAGAACTGTTGCTGCGTTACGGCCAGTAAGAACGGAATGCCCAGCGCGAGGATCAACAGATGCACCGATGCCATCGCCATCGATAACAACAGGCATATCACACGCGGACAACACGTTGCGTACTTCCACCCCGATGTCGTCACCACGACCTAAGCCAGGACCAATCACTAGTGATGCAAAGCGATGAATATCGCTCGAGATATCACGTGACCAATCCGTGGTGGGCAATGCACGTCCCACAACTTCTGTTGGCGGTGTTACGGAGTGTGCATCACCGCGCCAGGACAGATGCACCATGCCAGCACCCGCGCGCATTGCTGCAGCGCTCACTAACGATGCAGCACCACCCATGCCTGTACTGCCTGCGATAACACGCACTGCGTGATCCCATTTGTGTGCCAGACGATCTCGTGGTGGCAACCATGTCGCAACATCAGAAGACTCAACGAGATATGTGCTCACATCATCAAGTGGGTCAATGCCAACATCAACAATGTCAATCTCACCGCACAGCGATGGACCATCGCCAAACAACATTCCTGTTTTTACAGCCGCGAACGTGACTGTGCGATCTGCAACTAGAACTCCGCCTTCGACTGTTCCATCAAGCGCATTCAATCCACTGGGAATATCGACGGCGAGAACCGGAACATCAAGAACGAATGGTGGCGACCATGTGCCACGGAATCCGATGCCATATGCCGCGTCAATTACAAGGTCCGTGACACGAGAATCAACAAGCTGACCAGCGGCTTCGACTGCGTCAACAATCTGCACGCTTGCTCCCCATTCGGTCAGCCACTCTGCGGCTACTCGGCCATCGTCGCCGTTGTGTCCCATGCCAGCGATCACGAGGACTCGACGACCATACGTGCCACCCAACATGGTGCGCGCAACGCGAGCCACGGCATGACCCGCACGCTTGATAAACACGTCGCCTCCACCGACGCCAGATAGAGCGGCATCATCTGCAGCACGCATCTGCTCTGGGGTGAGGACAGGAATCACTCTCTAAGCGTATGAGGCGAAACGCCCTAGAGGGCGGCTACAACGGCCATCGCGACTGTGTCGGTATGGGTGATGGACACATGCCACCCGCCCACACCCTGAGTATCAGCCAGTTGCTGTGCACGGCCCGTGACCTGTAAGCCCGGTGCACCCGATGGAAGCCTCTCCACGGAGACGTCATGGAAATCGAAAGCGCCGAGGCCAACACCGAGTGCCTTCATGGTCGCTTCGCGAACCGCGAATCGAGCAGCCAGTGATGGCGCATCATCGGATCGCTCTGCCAACGATGCAAGTTCTTCTGGGGTGAACAATCGCGAACGCAAGTTGGGGCGACGCTCCAACAAATCTCGGAAACGCGCGATGTCCACTGCATCAATGCCGATACCACGCATGTCTTAACTCTCTGTGCTCCAGAGATTGGCGCTCTCTGACACGGGAAGAATCAACAAGTCTTCAATCGATACTTCGCCGAGTCTCTCTTCACGGAAGGATCCTTCGGTTTCTGTCACCCAGTCGACAAGACGGTCGTAACGACGGTCATACCCTTGCAGCACTTGCCGAGCAGCAGCCGGCGAAAGTTGTTGACGGAACGCAACGTGCAACAGCGTGATGCCTACAGTGACATCGCCGTGCACTTCAGGAACCAAGATGACCGTACGTGCATCTTTGCGACCACGCGCAACAAGTAGTTCTTGCTCTGCGGCAACACGGCGCTTTGTACCAACAAGAGCAGGGTTCATCTCCACACGAGAAGACAACTCGCGTGCAAGTCCACCACGATCAACAATTGAAATTGTCGACGATGTTGACTGAGGATCGCCAACTACTGCATAACGAGTAAACCCGAGAACAGATTCAACTGCTGTATCAAGTGCTGCAAGAACTTTGAGAATTTCATATGGCAAATTCTCACGCGATGCACCAGCTTCCACAACAGCACGAACTAGTGCGCGGTCAAGCAGTCCTTCTTCGCTTCGTGAGATACCAACCGTCACGGTCTTTGCCTGATGCTTGATGGCATCAATGGGGCGGGTTAATTCATCGATGGCGCGCGTTAACGCAGCAAGTAAATCATCAAGCAACGATGAAGGCGAAGCAACTTTCCCGGTTTCACGTTGGTATGCCTGAAGCGGATGTGGGCTAGTCACAACACGCAACAGTGACACCACTCGAACAGCAGTCGAGGCTTCAAGATTTCCGTCGTATTGACCAGTGCTTAAGACTGCAAAGAAACTGCGAGCCATCGCCAAAATCTTTCTTTCAACGCGTGACAAAGCATCATCACCGTCGCCACCACGTTCCACAACATGGTCGATGACCTCTCGCAATTGACGCAAAGGACGAGCAAGGTCATCAATTGCCAAAGCAGCTTCATAGCCAAAGAGATGGCCCACCATCGAGGACAGAACGAATGCAATTGCAGGATCGGTTGCGGGAACAGCGATGAGAGCAGCTGCCGCATCAAATCGTGTTTCGCCTTCTGTCGCAATCACAATTGGAATCGCCTTATGCGCTTTGAAGATGGCAACTTCTTTCGCAACGTCAGTTGCTGTGCCTTCAGATAAGCCTGCAGCACATACCAAGATCATTGGTTCGCACGAAAGGTCAATGTGCTTCTTGTCCTCGGTGATGTCACGGGAGATCGATTTGTAACAGAGTTCTGACAACTTGATACGTACCTCATTGGCCGCAACAGTATTTGGACCACTGCCAACGACAGCCCAGTAGCGGCGGGATGGCGCATACTGTCGAGCGACGACGCCAATTTCGGAACGTTGTGCAAGTACTCGCTCCATTGCTTCGGGCATGTGCACCAACGAATCCAAGATGCGATGCATGCGATCTGCATCTGTAAAGCCAATTGCTTGCGCGATGGCGCACGACAGCACTGCTCCTGCAGCCACTTGTGCATAAAAAGCTTTCGTGCTGGCCACACTCATTTCAACATCACGACCATCGCTGGTGTAATACACACCTTGCGCTTTGCTCGCCAATTCACTGCCTCGACGATTCACAATGGCCAACACTGCAGCTCCGCGTGACGCAACAAGGTCAACTGTGCGGTTGGTATCCGTCGTTGTGCCGCTCTGGCTGACGGCAATCACCAACATGTCGGACATGTCGGAGCGCATCGCGAAACCAGACAACTCAGTTGCTGTCAATGCTTCAACGTGCATGGAGGAATCAAGCAAAGAATTTAAAACTGGAACCAGTGAAGTTCCGGCGACTGCTGCGGTTCCCTGCCCGATGATTCGAATACGCGTAATGCTTCGATTTGCCAGGCGTTCAGCAATCGAAGCAGGAAGGGTGAAATCGTCAAGATCTGGCACCAATTTGCCGTCAACAACTGAGGTGCGGCCGCGAATGGTCTTACGGAAACTGCGCGGTGCCTCTCCGAGTTCCTTCAGGAGGAAGTGCGGAGCATCGCCACGATCAATGTCTCGCGTGGTGACTTCAGCAGTCTGCACACTTGCATCGGTAAGAGGAATCGGAGTGCCGTCATAGGCGAACATTGAGATTCCTGCAAGCGTGCCTGCTCCTGAGGTTGACAAACGCATGACTTGTCCACGTGATGACGGTTGGTCGGAATGAAGTGGAGTTTCACCGTCAAGACGCACGTACTGCAGTGTTTCTTCCACCGTGCCATAGGGCTCGCTGGCCACAATGAATCGATCCTCAGCAAGGCCCACATAAAGACCCTGGCCACTTCCATGAAGTGCCAAATAGAAATCGTCGGGTTCATCAGCTGCGCAGTATCCAATTGCAACGGAACCTTCGAACTGTGTGACGGCATTCAGGAATGCATCCAGAGTGGACATCCCGCTTGTTCGACCACGATCAACTAACGCCGGGATGACCTTTGCGTCAGTCGTTATCGGGTCAGCGAATTGCAAGTTGTGGCGCACCTTTAACTCTGCGTGGTTATCAACATCACCATTCAGAACGGCCACAGATACCGCAGAATTGTCGCCACCAACTTCTTCGCCGTTCACCGGATGCGCATTTGGCTCTGAGATGATGCCCACACTGGCCCAACGCGTGTGACCCAACACTGATGTTCGCGCACCATCCACTGCGAGAACGGTGCGTAACAGATCATCGGATGCAACCGACTCACGCATGTGGCGCGTGTTGTCACCTAGCTCACCAATCTCTGCAGCGGCTTTATAGACAAAAACGATTGTGTTGCCAGAATGGCGCACACTCCGATTAGTAAATAAGGGGTCATCTCCACGCGCTGCCACGGCTTCGGCCATCTCTGATGAGAGACGTGCAAAAGACGGCGATGAAACGATGACACTGATTCCGGCCGAGTCGCGTCCGCGTACTTCCATGCGATCGATTGCCGACAGTGCTTGCTGAATACTGAGATATCCCGCAAGCGACGACACTGGTGCATCCACTCCGGCTAACGCATCCACAGCATCAGCGGTACGTAAACGGTCACGACGGATTGCCCATGATGCGTCACGAACACGAGACAAGCGAAGTGCCTCAGCATCAAGCGTGGCGGTATCAACGTGCAACGCATCAATGCGCGCTTCCTCAACATTGGCAATCGCATCAATCGCATCCAGACGGGAGAGGATGTCTGCTGCAAGCGCCATATTGCCGGCGAGAGTCTGAATACCTGCATCTCCACGCAACAACTGATCAATGGCCATCAACGCATCAGCAACTGCCACCATGTCGTTGTCCACAGCAACCGCGGAATCCAGCAACGCAAGGATCTGAGAAGGCTCAGGTGCTGTACGGGTGCACGGTCTGGGGAGAATGCCAATGATGCCGCACATAGAACGAGATTACTGAGTGCCAGGGGCGACTCAGTGTGCGCCCTCCACGGCGCCACCATGTTGTGCAATCACTGCATTTGCAAGGGTAAGTGCGCTGGATAATGCCAGTGACTCCGTTTGTGCTTCCACCATTACACGTACCAGAGGTTCGGTACCAGAAGCACGAACTAGAACACGACCATCGGAACCCAAGGTTTCTTCCATGGCACGAATCTCATCAACAATATCACTGACCGGATCTAACACACGCTCCGTTGTGCGCACATTGATGAGCATCTGCGGATACGTCTGCATCACTGTCACTGCTTGATCAAGAGAAACTTTCGTACGAGCCAGGTATTCGATGAGTACGAGAGCTGCAAGTAATCCATCTCCTGTTGTTGCAAGAGCACGGTGAATGATGTGTCCACTCTGTTCGCCACCCAACACGAAGTCGTATTCCTCAAGTGCTGCCAACACACTGCGGTCGCCTACTGGCGTCACCACAACATCAACACCCAAGGTGGCCATCGCACG
Source organism: Acidimicrobiaceae bacterium (assembly GCA_947446815.1). Taxonomy (GTDB): domain Bacteria; phylum Actinomycetota; class Acidimicrobiia; order Acidimicrobiales; family Ilumatobacteraceae; genus UBA2093. The sequence goes on along the minus strand of CANFGT010000013.1, from coordinate 20,726 downwards.
ATGGAACCCAAGGTTTGTCATCACTGTGACAGCAACACCTTTGTTGCGCAGTAATCCACGCTGAGAAAGATCCGCTGCTGCAATCGCCATGACGTAATCACCGTCGACAACTACACCAGTTCCCGTAACAGCCATCAGGCGATCGCCATCACCATCGAATGCAATACCCAGATCAGCGCCTTCTGCAATCACGCGCGCTACAAGACCAGCTGTAGACGTTGCACCGCACTTGTCATTGATGTTGCGGCCGTTTGGCTCTGCATTCATCACGACGACATCTGCACTTGTTAGCGCAAACAATGCGGGTGCGACTGCACTCATCGCACCATTCGCACAATCAAGAACGATGCGCATGCCGGCAAATGATGCGCCGACAACATTGATGCGATGTTGAATGTATTCATCAACAACGAACGCAGCATCATGCACTGTTCCCAACGCAACAGGTGCTGGCTCTGCGACTAACGCGTGCCACTGTCGTTCAATCTCGATTTGTTCGCCATCAGAAAGTTTTGAACCGCCCGATGCAAATACTTTGATGCCGTTGTCAGTCCATGGGTTGTGAGATGCAGTAATTGCGATCGCTACCCATTCATGATGTTCCGCTGCGAATGCAATTGCAGGAGTAGGCGCAACACCCATGCGATGAACAGTGACGCCTTCAGCGGCACATCCGTCAATGATTGCTTGCTCTAATGCAGGTCCGCTCTCGCGTGTATCCATTCCAACCACAACTGCGGTTGGCTGAAGAACGCGTGCGACAGCGCGTGCAAGGTCACGTGCAAGTGCAGGTGTCAACTCGTCGATGGCGACGCCACGGACACCGTCGGTACCGAAGTGAAGCATTGTGTGTGTTTCCTAAACAGTCGTGCGAAGCACGACGCTCCAGAAGATCAGCGCTTGGTGAACTGAGGCGCCTTACGGGCCTTCTTGAGACCGTACTTCTTGCTTTCCTTACGACGTGAGTCACGAGTAAGCAAGCCAGCCTTCTTCAAGGCAGGACGTGTCTCTGGATCAATCTCAATGAGTGAACGTGCAATTGCCATACGCAATGCGCCGGCTTGACCATTCACGCCACCACCAAAGATGTTTGCGTTGATGTCGAAAGACTGTTCGCGCTCGATGACGCGAAGAGCTTCGGTAACAACCATGCGCTGTGTTGCTGTTGTGAAGTAAGCCTCGATGGGCTTGCCGTTCACAACAATTTTTCCGCTGCCGTTACGAACAACGGCGCGTGCAACAGCTTCCTTGCGGCGGCCAGTTGTCTGGGTGAGAGGTGCGTTAGCCACGATGACTCCTAAGTAGATCAGCGTGCCTTGGCAGCGCTGAGATCGAGAACGACGGGGGACTGTGCGGCATGAGGATGCTCTGCACCTGGGTAAACCTTGAGCTTCTTTACCATCTGGCGACCAAGTGGTCCCTTTGGCAACATGCCTGCAACGGAACGTGCAATGGCATCAGCTGGCTTGCGATCAAGAAGGTTCTGGTATGTCTCGCTCTTGAGACCACCTGGATAACCGGAGTACGTGTACACCATGCTCTTCTCTGACTTACCAGAGGTCATCACGATCTTTGATGCGTTGATGATGATGACATGGTCACCCATGTCCATGTGAGGTGCGAACACTGGCTTGTGCTTGCCGCGCAAGATGCGCGCAACTTCTGTGCAGAGACGACCGAGAACGAGGCCTTCAGCGTCGACAATGTGCCAGGCGCGCTGGATCTCGCTTGCTTTTGGTGAATATGTACGCATGAGACTTCCTTAGTGGGGGTCCACATGGACCGCCGGAACCCCGAAATGGGGGCTTGGTAAGGATAGGGGTGGTTTTGCTCTCACAGCAACCCCTAAAAATCGCTCTTTCTCAGCGAAAATTGGACTTTTGGAGTACCTTCCATCCATGAAGAAAATTATCGCCGCGTTGATCCTGTGTACCGCTATCTCTGCCAGTTACAGCATCGGCCAACACTCTTCGGCAACGGCTGCGCCATCAAGTGTCCGTCTCTGTGCCAACAAGAAAACTGGGGTCACGATCTACCGATCTTCAGGGAATTGCCGGAAGACTGAACGCAGCATCACGATTACCCAATCAGATGTGGCAGTAGCCGGAGCAACAGGGCCTCAAGGACCCACCGGAGCAACAGGACCACAAGGAACAGCAGGTCCACAAGGTCCCACCGGAGCAACAGGGCCACAGGGTCCCACCGGCGCTACAGGAGGCATAAGTGGATCATGTTCGAGTGGAATCATCCGCGCGGGCTGTGGCTACTACTCAGAAGACCTGTCCGGCATCGACCTCGCCGGTGGTTCTCTGGCGGGGTCCAATCTTCAAACTGTCAATTTCTCTAATGCCAATTTAAAGGGTGTGAGTTTCCGCGGAGCCAATGTGCAGAGTCCAAACTTCACCGATGCAGACTTAACAGGGGCCGACTTCAAATTCGCGAATTTACAGAATCCCACATGGTCGAATAACACCATATGCCCCGATGGAAGGTGGGCATTGATGCACAGTGGTACGTGCACGGGTTACACCCAATAAACACCTGTTAGGGGTGGAGCCGGGTGCCTTCGTAGCCCACGTCCCACAGCACTAACCCATGGGGCGGAGCCACCACAGAGCCATGGGAACGGTCTTTTGCCCGCATCACCGCCAGGGTGTCGCTGGGTGGGCGCTTACCGAGGCCAACGTCCACCAAGAACCCCACGATGCCTCGAACCATCTGGTGGCAAAAAGCATTGGCACGGATCTCGAAATAGAGGTGCCCCTCCCCCTCGTCCACCCACTTGGCGTCAAGGACATATCGCATCATCGACTTTGGTTCGTCGGTGCCGGGAATGGGTGCACGCTTGCAGAACGCGCCGTAGTCGAGGTGGCCAATGAGTGCATCACTAGCGAGGTTCATCAACGGAATCGAGAGAGGTCGATAGATGTGCCACGCGCGATCAAGCAACAACGGATCTGGCGCATCGGCGTTGTACACAAAGTATCGATAGCGACGCCACGTTGCGTTGTAACGCGCATCAAAATCATCGTTCGCCCATTCCACATCACTGACAGATATGTGCGGTTTTATTAGCGAATTGATACTGCGCATGAACGAAGGCAAGTGTGTTGTTGCCGGAAGGTCAAGCGAAATGATCTGACCACGCGAGTGCACTCCTGCATCAGTGCGACCTGCGGTACTAAACGAAATCGGAATGCGCAGCACTGTCTGCATTGCGTGAACGAGAACATCTTCAATGGCTTCTGTTTCACCATTCGATGCAAAGCCGTGAAAGAAACCGCCGTGGTACCCCACACGCAAACGAGCCCGCCGTGTGGCGGGCTCGTGCGTTTCGTTTTTGACCGGTTCCATGACCGGGGTGAACTCAGACCAGTTCGATGCGCGCCATTGGCGCAGCGTCACCCTGGCGGGTTCCGAGCTTCAAGATGCGGGTGTATCCACCGTTGCGTGCCAAATACTTTGGCGCAACTTCGTTCACCAGCTTGGCTGTCATTTCCTTGTCACCGAGGTAACCCTGGATCTGACGGATGCGGTGGACGCGCATTGGGCTGTCTTCTTGAGCCTTCTTGGCCTTTGTGATCAGCTTCTCGGCGATAGGGCGAAGAGCCTTTGCCTTTGCTTCTGTGGTGGTGATGCCTTCAGCTGCGAACAGTGAAGCTGCCATGTTTGCCATGAGCAGGCGCTGGTGCGCTGCACTACCGCCAAAGCGGGGGGCGCGACGTGGTGTTGGCATTGTTGTGCTCCTTAGATTCCGGACTTACGCGCGCAGTGAGAGACCGCGCTCGTCGAGCTTCTGAATGATCTCGTCGAGGCTCTTCTGGCCGAAGTTTGTGATGTTGAGAAGGTCGTCGGTGCTCTTCAAAAGCAATTCGCCGATCGTGTTGATTTGACCGCGCTTGAGGCAGTTGCGTGGGCGCTCGCTGAGGTCAAGATCTTCGATTGGAAGGTCGAGGTCAGGCACGCCAACGTTTGCACCCATGGGCTCAGAAAGCTCAAGTGCTTGTGGCTCTTCGGACAATGTCGCGATGAGTTCAACAAGCGAACGCAAGGTAGCTGCAGCAGATGCAAGCGACTCACGTGGCGAGATGGAACCATCGGTTTCAATGTCAACGATGAGCTTGTCGTAGTTGGTGCTCTGTGCAACACGTGTTGGCTCAACATCGAAGTTGACACGGCGCACTGGCGAGAAGATTGCATCGATGGGGATAACACCAATGACGCGGCTCTCAGCATCACGCTCTGTCGAGAGGTAGCCACGGCCACGCTCGATGGTGATGTCAAGACCAAGTTGTCCACCTGCATTCAACGTTGCGAGATGCAGCGATGGGTTGAGGATTTGAACATCAGCAGTTGTCTGAATGTCACCAGCGGTGAACGTTGCAGGACCGGAGATGTCAACGCGAAGAACGACTGGTTCGTCATTCTGCGAGACAACGACGACGTCCTTCAAGTTCATGATGAACTCGGTGACATCTTCTGTCATGCCCTTGATGGTGGTGAACTCATGTTCAATGCCATCAAACTTGACAGTGGTGATTGCTGCACCTGGAATGGACGACAACAGTGTGCGGCGCAATGAGTTACCAATGGTGTGGCCGAAGCCTGGCTCAAGTGGGCCGACAGCAAAACGCTGACGTGTTGGATGATCTTCGCCGATTGCCTCGACGGAAGGACGCTGAATAACAAGCATGATGCTCTCCTCTGGAAAGTCTTTCGATTACTTCGAGTAAAGCTCGACGATGAGCTGCTCGCGGACGGGGATGTCGATGTGCTCGCGCTGTGGAAGATCACGCACGGTGACTTGCTTCTCTCCAGCCTCAAGCCAACCAACAAGTGAACGATCAAGAGTGTCGATGTTGTGTTGGATCTGAATCATTTCTTTTGCCTTTGGCGCAAGAGCAATGACCTGTCCACGCTTCACGCGGTATGACGCAATGTCAACGCGCTTGCCATCAACAAGGATGAGGCCGTGGTTCACGAACTGACGTGCCTGTGGGCGTGTTGAACCCCAACCTGCACGGAACACCACGTTGTCAAGACGCAATTCAAGAAGGCGCAAAAGGTTTTCACCGGTTGGGCCTGCAAGACGGTTTGCTTCTTCGTAGGTGTTGCGGAACTGACGCTCAAGAACTCCGTAGATGTACTTTGCCTTCTGCTTTTCCTGCAACTGTGCAAGGTATTCAGAACCAGCGTTACGACGGCGTGTACGGCCGTGTGCACCTGGTGGGAAAGGACGACGATCAAGAGCTTTTGCGCCCTTTTCGTTTTCAAAAATGTTGGTGTTCAAACGGCGCGAAATACGCACCTTTGGTCCTGTATAACGGGCCATGATTAGCTCCTACGACGCTTTGGCTGGCGGCAACCATTGTGTGGAACGGGGGTGACGTCCTTGATGCCGGATACTTCGATACCCAAGTTCTGGATAGAACGCAATGCAGTGTCGCGACCAGAACCTGGTCCCTTCACGTGAACCTCAGCGCGACGAAGACCATGCTCCATTGCTGCCTTGCCGGCCTTCTCTGCTGCCATCTGTGCGGCGAACGGAGTTGACTTGCGTGAACCCTTGAATCCAACGCCGCCAGAAGACGCCCACGAAATGACGTTGCCTTCCATGTCGGTGATGGAAACGATTGTGTTGTTGAACGAGCTCTTGATGTGAACCACACCAGAAGTGACGTTCTTGCGCTCGCGCTTGCGTGGACGACGTCCGCCTGCTTGTGCCTTGGCCATGGTTCTACCTCACTGCCTTCTTCTTGTTTGCAACGGTCTTCTTTGGTCCCTTACGTGTGCGCGCATTTGTGTGCGTGCGCTGTCCACGAACGGGAAGACCCTTGCGATGACGAACGCCCTGAAGGCATCCGATTTCGATTTTGCGCTTGATGTCCTGTTGAACATCGCGGCGAAGGTCACCTTCGACGGTGATGTTTTGATCGACCCATGCGCGGATGCGATTTACTTCGTCTTCGGTGAGATCGCGAACGCGAGTGCTCTCATTGAGTCCAGTTGCAAGACAGATCTTCTGTGCAGTTGGACTTCCGATACCAAAAATGTATGTCAAAGAAATCACCAAACGCTTTTCGCGTGGGATGTCGACTCCAGCAATACGTGCCATGTTGTTACGTTTCCTTCGTTGACTTTCTTAGCCCTGGCGCTGCTTGTGCCGGGGGTTTTCGCAGATCACCATCACACGCCCGTGACGACGGATGATCTTGCACTTCTCACAGATTTTTTTGACGCTCGGGCGTACTTTCATTGCGTTCTCACTTGAAGCGGTATGTGATACGACCGCGGGTGAGGTCGTATGGAGTCAGCTCAACCTGGACTTTGTCACCGGGAAGAATTCGGATGTAATGCATACGCATTTTTCCGGAGATGTGCGCCAACACTTTGTGTCCGTTCTCTAACTCCACACGAAACATTGCGTTCGGTAGTGATTCGAGAATCGTGCCTTCCAGCACGATCGCATCTTCCTTTGGATTGGCCAGGATGGCCTCCTTAAATTGTTGGGACATGGTGCCCCCATTAGCAGACCTGCAATAGGGGCGAGTGGCAATGCTATCGGCGCATTTCCTAAGCACCAAGTAGTACTTAGAGCCTTTGTTCGACCGCCTTGGTGAGGCGGGCAAACACTTCGTCGGGGCTACCCACCCCGTCGATTTGGGCGAGACGGCCAGATTCCCCGTAGAAATCAATGAGGGGCTGGGTCTGGGTCTCGTAAAGATCTAGACGCTTATTAATGGCGTCGGGGGTGTCATCGTCGCGCTGGACGACGTCTCCCCCACAGTTGTCGCAGGTCCAGGGGCTGGACTCAGAGCCCGACGCCTGGAAGTTGGCGCCGCAGTCGCGACAGACGCGACGGGCCGAGAGACGGGAAAGAACGAGATCACGGGGCACCACAAGGTCGACCACGACGTCGAGGGGGCTCGATTGAGTGATGACATCCAAGGAGACTGCTTGGGCAACGGTGCGAGGGAATCCGTCGAGGATGTAGCCGCGCTCACGCGCATCATCAGCTTGAATCCGCTCTTCGACAAGACCAATCATGATTTCGTCGCCCACGAGATTTCCCGCGTCGATGACCGCTTTCGCCATCAGACCCAATTCAGTGCCTTCACGAACCGCAGCGCGCAACATGTCCCCGGTCGAGATATGAGGAACGACAAAGTGGCGCGACAAACGCACACACTGGGTGCCCTTGCCCGCACCCTGGCGACCCAATAGCACTAACCGCGCACCGGAATTCATCGTGACCTATACCTAGCAATCCGCTCCCGAAGGAAGGATCACTTCAAGAAGCCCTCATAGTTGCGGAGCATGAGTTGGCTGTCGATCTGACGCATGATTTCAAGAGCAACACCAACAGCAATGAGCACTGTCGTACCAGCGAATGGGAACGACTTCACGTCGCCCACCCACAGAATGATGTACGGGAGGATTGCAATCGAGCCAACAAACACTGCTCCGGGCAATGTGATGCGGTTAACAGCCTTTGCCAAGTAGCGCTCGGTCTGTGGTCCAGGACGAATACCTGGAATGAATCCACCTTGCTGACGCAACTGATCTGCTTGACGAATGGGGTCAAACGCAATGGAGTTGTAGAAATACGCAAACGCAATGATCAGCATGAAGAAGCCAGTGATGTACACCATGTTCTGGCTATTCACCAAGTAATCATTGACAAAACTTGCGATGGAACCACGCCAGCCTTCTGCGCTACCCAACATGTTCGATGCAAGAACTGGAAGCAACAAAACAGATGAAGCAAAGATGATGGGAACAACACCGGCTTGGTTCACCTTGAGTGGAATGTAGGTGCTCTGGCCACCGGTCATACGACGACCAACTACACGCTTCGCAAACTGCACAGGAATGCGACGTTGGCCGAGTTCAACACGAACTACCGCAGCAAGAATGCCGAATGAAACCGCTACCAATACAGCGAAGACGATGAACTTCTTGCTTTGCAAAATTGAGTAGTAGTTGTAAGGAAGACCAGAAACAATCGATGCAAAAATCAGAACAGACATTCCGTTGGAAATTCCGCGCTGACTGATGAGCTCGCCGACCCACATGAGGAAGGCAGTACCTGCTACGAGAGTTGGAATCACCAACAATGCACGGGGCATGAATGGATCGAGCAACACAACATCTGGTGCCTTTGCAGCTGCACCAAAGAATGCGCTGCCCTTACCTTGACCGAAGATGAATGTCAGACCAGAACCCTGTAACAACGCGATAGCAATTGCTACGTAACGAGTCCACTGTGTGATCTTGCGTTGACCAACGGCGCCCAGCTCTTGCCACTCCTGCAATTTAGGAATAACAACGTTGAGCACCTGCATGATGATGCTGGCCGTGATGTACGGCATGATGCCAAGCGCAAAAATAGAGAACGAACCGAATGCTCCACCTGAGAACAGGTTGAGGAATCCGAGTGCGCCTTGTGATTTTGCTGCTTGACGAAGTTGTGCAACTGCGCCCGAGTCAACACCGGGAACGCGAAGTGAAACACCAAAGCGATACACCATGATCATCAAGAAAGTGAAGAACACCTTCTTGCGAAGATCTTCTACCTTGAAGATGTTCTTCAGGTTTGAGAACACGTGTGACTCCTTATCGCAATCGAGCTAATACAGCGCGACGCGGGTTAGCGGTTGGTGAACTGGTTGCCGTTTGCCGGAGGACGAATCTTGTGTGGCAATGGCAAAATGGTCACGGATCCACCAGCAGCAAGGATCGCCTTTTCAGCGCTCTTTGATACTGCGTGTGCAGAGACTTTGACAGCAACAGAAAGTTCGCCACGGCCAAGAACCTTGACGAGGGTTCCCTTGTGAGCAACACCCTTATCCATGAGGATTTGTGGGTTGACTTCGTTCATGCCTAATTCCTGGAGGGAATCGAGGTTCACTGCGTAGTACTCAACGCGGAAGGGGTTATTGAATCCCTTGAGCTTTGGTACGCGCTGCTTAAGCGGCATCTGGCCACCTTCGAAACCACGTGCAACCTTGCCGCGACCACGCGACTGCTGACCCTTGGTACCACGGCCTGCGGTCTTACCGCCCTTACCGCCTGTACCACGACCCTTGCGCTTGGCGCGGTGGGCACTTCCTGGTGCTGGTGCGAGTTCATCTACGCGCATGATCAGTTGTTCTCCTGTACTTCAATCAAGTGCGGAACGCGAGCAATCATGCCGCGAATTTCCGGACGATCAGGAACGGTGTTGGTGTCGCCAATCTTGCTGAGGCCAAGTGCGCGAAGTGTTCCGCGTGTCTTTGGCTTTGCGCCGATCTTTGAACGCTTGAGTGTGACGGTGATTGTCTTCTCAGCCATGATTAATGAACCTCTCCAGCAGCGAGCGCCTTCTGGCGATCGGTGTATGCCTTGAGCATTCCCTTTGGAACAAATGACTCGGCAGGAATGCCGCGACGCTTTGCAACAACGTCTGGACGCTGCAACTGACGAAGGCCTTCAATGGTGGCGCGTGCAACGTTGATTGCATTTGCTGAACCGAGAGACTTTGCGAGCACGTCGTGAATGCCTGCTTCTTCAAGAATGATGCGAGCTGCACCACCGGCGATAACACCAGTACCGGGAGCTGCGGGCTTCAAGAGCACGCGACCTGCACCGGAGATTCCGAGGATGGGGTGAATGATGGTGCTGCCTGCAAGCGCAACGTCGAACAAATTGCGCTTTGCTTCTTCGGTGCCCTTCTGGATTGCCAAAGGAACTTCCTTTGCCTTTCCGTAACCAAGACCAACGCGACCATTGCCATCACCGACAACAACGAGTGCGGTGAAAGAGAAACGACGTCCACCCTTCACAACCTTTGCAACGCGGTTGATGTGAATGACGCGCGACTCACGAAGTGCGCCTGGCTCTGGTGGTGTCGCGTTTGCGAACGAGTTATTGAAATTGCTCATCAGAATTCCAGTCCTGCTTCACGGGCGGCTTCCGCCGCAGCGGCAACGCGACCGTGGTAAGCAAAGCCACCGCGGTCGAACACGACCGTGGAAACGCCTGCTGCCTTAGCGCGTTGTGCGATTAATTGTCCAACTGCAGTTGCCGCCGACACGGTTGCACCACTGGTGCTACGCATGTTGGTTTCAACAGATGATGCTGCGGCAATTGTGTGGCCGAGATCATCGTTGATGAGCTGCATGTTGAAATGCTTGTTTGTACGGTGAACAGCAAGACGTGGACGTTCTGCTGTGCCGTGGATCTTCTTACGCACGCGACGGTGGCGGCGGAGTCGCGATTCGCGACGGATTCTTGCGATGTTTGCCATGGTGAAACCTTTGTTACCGAATCACTTCTTGCCGGTCTTGCCGGCCTTGCGGAGAATGCGCTCGCCTGCGTAACGCACACCCTTGCCCTTGTAAGGCTCAGGCTTGCGAATGCTGCGAATGTTTGCTGCTACTTGACCAACGAGTTCCTTATCGATGCCCTTAACGATGACGCGAGTCTGTACGGGGATTTCGAAAGTAATTCCGTCTGGTGCAGGAACGTTGACTGGGTGAGAGAAACCAAGTGCGAGGCGAAGGTTTGCACCTTGTGCTTCAGCACGGTAACCAACACCAACAATTTCAAGCTCTTTGGTGAAACCTTCGGTGACACCAACGACCATGTTGTTGACGAGTGTGCGTGAGAGACCATGCAATGAGCGATTTTGGCGCTCATCGTTTGGACGCTCTACAAGAAGAGTGGACTCTTCTTTACGAACCACAATCTCACCAGGAATGGTCCGCGAAAGTGTTCCCTTAGGACCCTTCACGGTGACGTGCTGACCAGAGATCGTGACGTCAACACCTGATGGAATTGCGATGGGGGCTTTGCCGATACGTGACATTTCGTTTCCTACTTTCGTCCCGGGGTCACCACACGAAGCACAGGACTTCGCCGCCGACCTTGCGCTTACGCGCTTCACGGTCGGTCATGAGACCTTGGCTAGTGGACAGAACTGCAACACCAAGGCCGCCCAACACGCGTGGGACTTCCTTTGAGTTGCGATACACACGAAGACCTGGTGTCGAGATACGTGTCAAGCCGCTGATGGTGCGGTGACGATCGTTCGAGTACTTCATTTGAACGGTGAGTTGATTGCCTGGACCCTTGGTGGAAGCTGCAACTGAAAAATCAGTGATGTAGCCCTCCTTCTTCAGGATTTCAGCCAAAGCAACTTTTTGCTTCGACGATGGCATCACAACGACTTCCTTCAACGCGACGTTGGCGTTGCGGATACGTGTGAGCATGTCTGCGATGGGATCGGTCATCATTTTTGGTACCTCACCAGCTCGCCTTGGTCACGCCAGGAATTTCACCTGCGTGAGCCATTTCACGGAAACAGATACGACACAAACCGAACTTGCGGTACACCGAACGAGCGCGACCGCACTTGCGGCAACGTGTGTACGCGCGAACCTTGAACTTAGGCTTCGCGTTTGCCCTGATAATGAGAGACTTCTTTGCCATTGTCCTCTACCTACTTCTTCTTCTTGCCGCCGCGGACTGGGCCACGGGACTTTGGCTTCTTACGTGCGGGGGGTCCACCCTCGATGCCACGCTTGAAGGGAAAACCGAATGCGTCGAGAAGGGCACGGCCTTCTGCGTCGCTGCTTGCTGTTGTCACGATTGTGATGTCCATGCCCTGAGGCACGTCGATCTTGTCGTATTCAATTTCTGGGAACACTGTCTGCTCCGAAAGACCAAAGGTGTAGTTGCCACGGCCGTCCCACGAATGTGCAGGAAGTCCGCGGAAGTCACGAATACGCGGGATGGCAATTGCCAACAAGCGGTCGAAGAACTCCCACATACGGTCACCACGAAGTGTGACCTTGCAACCAATTGCTTGGTTTTCGCGAAGCTTGAAGCCGGCGATGGAGTCACGCGACTTGGTCACGATTGGCTTTTGACCAGAGATCGCCGTGAGGTCAGCGACTGCGCTGTCGAGCAGCGAAGGCTGCTGTGTTGCGCGGCCAACACCCATGTTGATCACGATCTTATCGAGCTTGGGAACCTGCATCACGTTTTCGAGACCGAGCTGAGCAAGCAGAGCCTGCTTCACTTCTGCGTCGTAACGAGACTTAAGGCGTGGAGCTGTGGTGGTTGCCATCAGACTTCCTCTCCTGTCTTCTTCGCGACGCGCACCTTGGTACCGTCGGCGTTGACTTTGTAACCGACGCGAGTTGGCTTGCCCTTGACAACGAGCATCACGTTGGATGCATCCATTGGCATTGGCTTCTCGACAATGTCGGCCTTTTGGTTCTGGCTGGTTGCCTTGGTGTGGCGCTTCGCAATGTTGCGACCTTCAACCACGACCTTGTTTTCCTTAGGCATCACACGAATGATTTCGCCCTGGGAACCGGCATCTTTACCTGCGATGATCTGGACGGTGTCGCCCTTCTTGAACTTCATGGTTTAGAGCACCTCCGGTGCAAGCGAAACAATTCGCATGAACTTCTTGTCACGCAGTTCGCGTCCCACTGGTCCGAAGATGCGGGTGCCGCGAGGCGTGAGGTCTTCCTTGATAAGAACTGCTGCGTTCTCGTCGAAGCGGATGTAGCTGCCGTCTGGACGACGCTTTTCCTTCTTGACGCGAACGACGACGCAACGAACGACTTCACCCTTCTTCACAGCAGCGCCAGGAATTGCATCCTTGACTGTTGCGATGAAGACGTCACCAATTGATGCGTAACGACGGCGTGTACCACCGAGCACCTTGATAACGAGTACTTCTTTTGCGCCGCTGTTGTCGGCTACGCGAAGGCGAGATTCTTGCTGGATCACTTTGCACGCTCCAGAATCTCAACAATGCGCCAGCGCTTCAGCTTTGACATTGGACGAATCTCCATGACGCGAACGCGGTCACCGATGTTGACATCGTTTTCTGCGTCGTGTGCATACAGCTTCTTCGTACGAAGAACGAACTTGTCGTACTTCGCGTGACGGACGCGCTCGACTACTGCAATCACTGCGGTCTGGTTCATCTTGTTTGAGACGACCAATCCTTCGCGGATCTTGCGTGCGTTGCGCTCGTTGGTGATTTCTTCTGCCATGTGACTACTCACTTCCCGGCTGCCTCAGCGGCAACGATTTCGCGCTGACGGATGAGGGTGTTGATGCGGGCGATTTGGCGACGCACCTTGCGAAGCTCGTCATGCTTGTCGAGCTGGCCGGTTGCGTTGCGGAATCGCAGGTTGAGGGCCTCCTGCTTGCATGCACGGAGCTCGGCCACGAGGGCGGCGAGATCCATGTCGCGGAGGTCAGAGATTGAACGTGCCATTACTTAGGTCCTCTCGAATCAGATCGGCTCGTCGCGGCTGATGACGCGAGCCTTGATTGGGAGTTTCTGCACGGCGCGCTCGAGAGCGGCCTTTGCAATCTCCGGTGATGGATACGAAAGTTCGAAGAGGATACGACCTGGCTTGACAACAGCGACCCAGAATTCTGGGTTGCCCTTGCCTGAACCCATGCGGGTTTCTGCAGGCTTCTTCGTGACTGGCTTGTCGGGGAACACGTTGATCCACACTTTGCCGCCACGCTTAATGTGACGGGTCATTGCAATACGTGCTGCTTCGATTTGACGAGCACTGATCCAGCCGGGCTCAAGAGCTTGGATACCGTATTCGCCGAATGCGAGTACGTTTCCGCCCTTAGAGACACCGGTCATACGACCGCGCTGCTGCTTGCGGTGCTTGACCTTACGGGGCATCAACATGGGTTAGTCCTCTCCACGTAATTTCGGAGTCTCGTGAGACTCTTGGATGCGAGCTTCGATTGCCTCTTCCTCTTCGAGCAAGCGCTCGAACTCAGGATCTGCAGGCTTCACGAGTGGAGCAATTTCAGCTTCAGGAGCTTCGACAGCGGCACGTGGGCCAGCAGATGAAACAACCTTGCGTGATTGCTGCTGCTCTGCAACAACGGAACCAGAAGTATCGCCAACAGCCATTGCTGCTTCACGAGAAATCTTGTCTTGCGATGTGGTCTTGTACGGAACGATGTCACCCTTATAGAGCCACACCTTCACACCCACGCGACCAGAGCTGGTGCGCGCTTCGCGGAAGCCGTAATCGATGTCTGCGCGAAGTGTGTGCAAAGGCACGCGACCTTCGCGGTACCACTCGGTGCGGCTCATTTCTGCGCCGCCCAAACGACCAGAACACTGAACGCGAATACCAAGAGCACCAAACTTCTGTGCATTCTGCACAGCACGCTTCATTGCACGACGGAATGCGATGCGGTTGACCAACTGGTCGGCAACGCCCTGCGCGATGAGAGCAGCATCGAGTTCTGCCTGCTTGATTTCAACAATGTTGAGCTGCAAACGGTTGTTGCCGGTGATCTGTGCAAGACCAGCACGAAGCTCGTCTGCCTTCGCACCCTTACGACCGATAACAATTCCGGGACGTGCGGTGTGCACGTCGATGCGGAGCTTGTCGCGTGTGCGCTCTACTTCAACACGGCTGACAGCTGCGTCTTCGAGTGTGGTCATGAGGTACTCACGGATTTTCCAATCCTCGGTGAGATAGTTCTTGTACTCACGCTCGGAGAACCAGCGGCTCTTCCAATCAGTGGTGACTCCGAGACGGAAGCCGTATGGATTGATCTTCTGGCCCATCAGTTGCCTGCTTCTTCGGTTGCGGTGTCGACGGTGTCTTCTGCAGGAGCATCGACAGTTGGTTCTTCCACTGTCTGACGGCTTGCAGCAACACGTGCGCGACGGTTACTTGTGGGTGCACCCTTTGCCATTGTCTTCGCTTCGCGAACTGCAAGTTGCGAGTCGTCCATGCGGTCGACGATGACAGTGATGTGACAGGTGCGCTTGTTGATCTTGCCTGCGCGACCCTTTGCGCGAGGGCGGAAACGCTTCAAGGTTGGACCCTCGTCGGCGAAACATGCCTTCACAAACAATTCGTCTGCATCAAGTTCATCGTTGTTCACTGCGTTAGCAACTGCTGATGCAAGTACCTTGCGAACAACACGAGCTGCTTCACGATCGGTGAACTGCAAGATTTCATCTGCACTGCGAACGTCTTTGTTGCGGACAAGATTGAGAACGACGCGCACTTTTGATGCGGACGAACGGTGGTACTTCGCAACAGCGCGACTACCGCTCTTGGAGCCGGCAACGCGGTTTGCTTCATTGAGCTTTGGACCGGTCATGACTACTTCTTCGCGTTCTTCTCTTGTCCGGCGTGATAGCGGAACGTACGGGTAGGAGAGAATTCGCCGAGCTTGTGGCCGACCATTGATTCAGTGACATAAACGGGCACGTGCTTGCGACCGTCGTGAACTGCGATGGTGTGACCGACCATGTCGGGAACAATTGTTGAACGGCGTGACCAAGTCTTGATGACCTTGCGATCGCCGGATGCGTTTGCGGCATCCACCTTCTTGAGCAGGTGCTCATCGATGAATGGACCTTTTTTGAGGCTGCGAGACATGTGTTACCTCCGTCCCTTTCCTGCACGACGACGGCGAACAATAAGTTGCTGCGACGGCTTGTTTTTGTTGCGCGTACGACCTTCTGGCTTGCCCCAAGGAGACACTGGTGGACGACCACCGGAGGTCTTACCTTCACCACCACCAAGTGGGTGGTCGACAGGGTTCATAGCCACACCGCGAGTTTGAGGACGAACGCCCTTCCAACGGTTACGACCGGCCTTACCAATCTTCACGAGTTCGTGTTCGGAGTTACCGACTTCGCCGACAGTTGCGCGGCAGTCGAGAAGGACGCGACGCATTTCTGTTGATGGCAAACGCAAAGTGGCGAAGTCGCCATCCTTTGCAACGAGCTGCACTGCCATTCCTGCGGAACGACCAATCTTGCCGCCCTGACCAGGACGAAGTTCGACGTTGTGCACGACGGTACCGACCGGCATGTAACGCAATTGCATTGCGTTGCCTGGCTTGATGTCTGCACCGTGACCAGATTCAACACGCATGCCAACCTCGAGGCCCTTCGGCGCGAGGATGTATGCCTTGGTGCCGTCGACGTAATGCAAAAGTGCAATGCGGCATGTGCGGTTTGGATCGTATTCAATTGCGGCGACCTTGGCGATAACGCCGTCCTTCACGCGCTTGAAGTCGATGATGCGGTACTGACGCTTGTGTGCTCCACCCTTATGGCGAGCAGTCTTGCGACCGTAGACGTTACGACCACCAGTGTTCGACTTAGAAACGAGCAATGTCTTTTCTGGTGTCGACTTTGTGATCTCGGAGAAGTCAGAGACAGTCTGGAAACGACGTCCTGGGCTTGTTGGCTTGCGCTTACGAATTGCCATGATGTGCTCAGCTTTCGAACAGCGGGATCTTGCTTCCCGCTGCGAGGGTGACGATGGCCCGCTTGGTGGACGGACGCTGACCGATTCGGTTGGAATTACGGGTGCGCTGGAACTTGCCCTTGCGATTAAGGGTGTTTACCTTCAGCACCTTGACGCCCCAGATTGATTCGATTGCATCGTGAATCTCGGGCTTTGTTGCATCGACGTGTACTTGGAATGTGTATACGTCAATTTCCATCATTGCGTAGCTCTTTTCAGAGACAACTGGCTTGATGATGATGTCGCGTGGATCTTTCATTACTTCGTCACCTTTGCTCCGGGGAGGCTGTCCTTTGAGAAGACAACCCAGTCGTTACAGAGAATGTCGTAAGCGTTGAGTTCGCCAACAAGCATCAACTGCACATCAGGAAGGTTGCGGAAGCTCTTGATTGCGTTTTCTTCTGCAGGAGTAACAACGACGAGCACCTTGCCACTTGTGCCGATGGCTGCAAGTGTCTTGATGGCTGCCTTTGTGCTCGGTGCATCAAAGCCCCACGAATCGAGAACGATGACGCGGTCGGCTGCATTGCGATCGCTGAGAGCGGAAGCAAGTGCGAGACGCACCATCTTGCGAGGTGTGCGCTGCGTGTACTTACGTGGCTGTGGACCGTGTGCGATACCACCACCGGTGTAATGAGGCGCGCGCGTTGAACCCTGACGAGCGCCGCCGGTGCCCTTCTGGTTGAACGGCTTCTTACCTGTACCGGCAACTTCGGCGCGTGTCTTGGTAGCTGATGTACCTGCACGACGGCCTGCGAGTTGTGCGGTGACAACTTGGTGCATCACGGGAACATTTGGCTGAACAGCGAACAACTCGTCTGCTAAGTCAATGTTTCCTGCGCTTGCGCCAGTTGCGTTCTTTAGTGCGACAGATGCCATCTAAATCACTTCCCCTGTACTGCATTACGCACGATGACAACGCCACCGTTTGGACCTGGAACAGAACCCTTGATGAGGATGAGACCACGCTCAAGATCTGCTTGCACAACTTCAAGGTTGAGCGTTGTTACTTGCTCGTGACCCATGTGACCAGCCATGCGAAGACCCTTGAACACGCGACCTGGGAAGGAGCATGATCCAATGGATCCTGGTGCACGGTGGTGCTTGTGGTTGCCGTGGCTTGCGCCCTGGCCATTGAAGTTGTGACGCTTCATTCCACCTGCGAAACCTTTACCGCGGCTGACCGCGGTGACGTCGACCTTCTCGCCTGCTGCGAGGAGATCTGCGCCAATTTCTTGACCGACTTCAAAGCCGTCTACTGAGTCGAGACGAAGCTCAACCAGTCGACGTCCTGCTTCAACATTTGCTGCGGCGAAGTGGCCTTGTTCAGGCTTAGTGAGCTTGTTGACGTTCTTGTGGCCGTATGTGACCTGAAGAGCTGTGTAGCCGTCGCGGTCAGTTGTCTTGACCTGGACGACTCGCACTGGCTCGACGCGCAGAACAGTGACAGGAATGACGCGCTGGTCATCCCCCCACACTTGTGTCATGCCGACTTTCTCGCCGACGATCGCTTTTTGTGCCATGGCGGCAACCCTTTTTCTCGTTGGTTATTCACGCAAATGCTCCGACAACATTTCTGTCGACGGAGCATCTGTCTGGGTTTGCTGTGTGGTTCCACGATGCATTTCTGCATTGCGGCCTTCACAGACGTCGATTGTGTTTTCGACAATTCTTGGTTTCCGGACCGGAGTCCGAATCGCACGGAGTAGGAACGCTATCGGGGGAATGCCCCGACAACAATGGAGACAGGCCAGGGATTTCTCCATCCCCACAGTCCCTCTCTTCAATTAGGAAGGCCATTTAGTGCGATTGTGAATTCTTTCTGAAATCGGTCCCTCCCGGACCAGAAGACCTACGCTCGCAAGATGGTGACGGTGCTCCCTGAACAGATTGAGGCCTACCAGCGGGATGGGTTTGTTGTTCTCAAGGGAGTTATTCCCCCGCAAACCCTTGCCAGCATTGAGAAAGGTGTAGACGCCAACTTGGCGGCCCCTAGTGCTTGGTCGAACGATTACACCCCTGAGGGGTCGACGGGCCGATTCTTTGACGACTATGTCAGCTGGCAGCGCATCCCCGAATTTGCCGACACTGGTCTGTCTGGGGTTTTGCCCCACATTGCCGGTCAACTCATGGGCACCCGCCACCCCCGCTTCTTTCACGAGCACGTCTTGGTGAAAGAGCCGGGAACGAACTCACCGACCCCTTGGCACCACGACGATCCCTATTACTCAGTAGAGGGAATGGACAATGTGAGCATCTGGGTCCCCCTGGATCCCATCCCCGCCTCCATTGCATTGCGATGTATTCGTGCGAGCCACCATCTGCCGCGTCGATTCATTCCAAACCGTTTTGTTGATGACTCGCCTTACGTTGCGAATGCAAATGGTTTTGAATTATTCCCCAGTGTTGAAGAACTTGAATCACTAGGCGAGACAATCACTTGCAACGTTGCACCGGGCGACGCAGTTGCATTTCATTTTCGAACATTGCACTCAGCACCAGGAACATCGGAACATCCGCTGCGACGTCGCATTGTGAGTTACCGATACGTCGGTGATGATGCCCGCTGGATCACACGTCCATGGAAAACGTCGCCACCTTTCGCACCCGAAGGTTTGAATGATGGCGACGTTTTAGACGATGCGCGATTCCCTCGCGTATCACTGAACTAATTAGTTCTTATTGTTTTGGCCGAGCAACAAGAGTTGCAACAAGATCCATTTTCTTTCCACCACGTTCAACAGTGATGGTGATCTTGTCTCCGGGTTCGGAGTCGCGAATGATTGCAACGAGTGATGTATCGCCGGTGATGGTCTGATTATTCACTGCGAGGACAATGTCCTTTACACGCACACCAGCTTTTGCTGCAGGAGAACCAGAAGTCACTTCGCCAATTACTGCGCCAGAACCACCGTCATTGCGGCTTCCCAAGCTGATGCCAAGAAATCCCTGCTCACGAGCAATGCCATTCGCTTGAT
Source organism: Acidimicrobiaceae bacterium (assembly GCA_947446815.1). Lineage (GTDB taxonomy): Bacteria > Actinomycetota > Acidimicrobiia > Acidimicrobiales > Ilumatobacteraceae > UBA2093. The sequence goes on along the minus strand of CANFGT010000013.1, from coordinate 1,426 downwards.
CATGAAGAATCTTTGACACGCGCTGTACTTCAGCAACTCCGATAGAAAAACCAATGTTATTTGCGGCACTCGTTGCATCGCCGTTGGCGACTGCACTGTTGATACCGATGACTTGACCGCTCATGTTGATCAGTGGTCCACCCGAGTTACCAGAAGAAATCGCTGCATCAGTTTGAATCAGACCATTAAGGAAAACTTCTGAATCCAACTGCAGTGTGCGATTCAACGCAGAGATAATTCCAGATGTCACGCTTGGACCGCCGTCGAGGGCGAGCGCATAACCCACTGCAACAACTTGATCGCCGACTGCGATGGAGGACGCATCTGCAAATGTTGCAGGCACAAGTCCTGTTGTCTTGCGCAATTTGATAAGTCCCATGTCATTGCTTGGATCCGTTGCAAGTACATCGGCGATGATGGCGTCGGTTCCACCACTGAGTCGAACGCGTACTTCCTTTGCACCTTCAACAACGTGATTGTTGGTCAGAATTTCCCCATCGCTTGTGATGATGATTCCGGTGCCAACTGACTCGCTGTTCGCAGAGACACTGTCGATAGTGACAACACTGGGGGCAATCACACTCGAGGCTTTTGCCACACTGCTGTTACCGACCACGCCAGCCTTGAACGGTGCCGCGGTAATCAGTGGAGAATTGTTGCTGGAGTTGGAGGTCGAAGAAGACCCAACGACTCCGCCGACGATGCCGCCTGCAAATGCGACCGCAAGTACGAGAGCTAACGCAAGTACGCGCGCGCTCTTCGGACGTCCGGATGGAATCTGTGGTGGTGTGTTGACCCAATGTGAATCGATACTCATGAACTAAGTATCCATCCCACGGAAGGCTCTTGTGAGTCAGAAGTAAAAGAATCTCGTAAGAAATATTGCGAAGCGTGGCAAAGCAAAAGGGGCGGTCTTTCGACCGCCCCTTTTAGTAATTCTTGTGAGGGGAATTAACCCTGAATCTTGATCTCGATGTCTACGCCCGCAGGAAGTTCGATGCGCTGGAGCGAATCGATGGTCTTGTTGTTGGGCTCAACGATGTCGATGAGACGCTTGTGGATACGCATTTCGAAGTGCTCGCGTGAGTCCTTGTCAATGTGTGGTCCACGGATAACCGTGAAGCGGTGCTTATCAGTTGGCAATGGGATTGGGCCACGGATCTTTGCGTTCGTGCGAAGAACTGTTTCCACAATCATGCGTGTCGACTTGTCAATGATGTCGTGATCAAATGCCTTGAGGCGGATACGGATGGAGTTGGTTGCCATTTCAATAACCGTTACTTAATGATCTTGACGACGCGGCCAGCGCCAACCGTACGGCCACCCTCACGGATAGCAAAACGAAGACCCTCATCCATAGCGATGGGCTTACCCAACTCAACAGTCATGGTGATGTTGTCACCAGGCATCACCATTTCAGTACCAG
>CANFGT010000012.1 GCA_947446815.1 Acidimicrobiaceae bacterium | reverse complement strand
TTGATCGCACCTTTGTTCAGCACCTCACAACGGAGAAGAGCACTAACAACCTTGTACGCACCATCATCGCGATGGCTAATGCCATGGGCGCAGACATCGTTGCTGAAGGTATCGAGAACAAAGAACAACTCAGTGCACTTGCAAGCATGAACTGCCAAAAAGCCCAGGGTTACTACATCAGCCGACCTATCGCGGTTGCCGATGTGCCTGCAGTGGTTCGGCAATTACAAGACATTGATGCGTGGCGAACCCGCACCAGTTTTTCATAGCAAATTATTTTGTAGACACAGCCTTTGAGAGGGCGCCCGATGCATCTCTCACGAATAGTTCCACCTTGTGTGAACCCGCCGACAAAAGGGTGTAGTCAAGGATGGCCGTGTACTGCACAAGCCCTCGCGCGCCATCGAGTTCACCAATTACACCGGCGGCAATACCGTCAACTGAAATGATGCCTTCCGTCCCGGCGTCTAGCGATCCATTAATTCGCACAAGTCCAGTGATGAGCGACGGGATTTTTGCTCCACGCTGATCTGAGACATTAGAGAACATCTTCTTCTGATTGAGCGTCCATGCAGTCACAGAATCATTGACTTTTGTTGATGTGATGGGATGGCCAATGAGTGATGCAGAAGACCCCACTGCTGCAACTCTTCGTATCGGCCCCACGTTGCTCACAACGGTTGCATAGTGAACAGATCGCTCCACCGCTTTTTCGAAGCCATCTTTCAGAACTGCAGTTTCACCTGTTGCTGATACGACTCCACGGATACGTCCCGTCGGACACGCGTGCGCTACTGAAGTTCCTGCAAACTTCCAAGACGTCTTCGTGCCTGTGACGTCAATGATTGTCGGCAACAAATCCAAATTCGTCATCGCACAATCACTAACTACTGCAGCCTTTTGCCCTGGGTACTTAATGAACGTGGGGATGCGATAGATGTCATTCACTGCGTCTTGTTCAGAGAAATCTGTGTGACGCTGTGGCAACGTCGGAATAAAAGAGATGCCGTGGTCGGCTGTCACGATCACCATGGTGTTCTCCCAACGACCAGCAGCCTTGAGATCAACGATCACCTTCGACACTGCCCGATCAGCGGCCCCTACCTGATACAAAAACGTTTGGTACGTGTCTCGAATTCCATCGAATCCTTCGGGGTTCGAAGTGGAGATGGAATTGGACAGCGGCGCAACCCGCAAGTCAGGGGTGATACGCCAGGGTGCATGTGGCACCAATGCATGCACTACCTGTACGCGTGCGCCTTTGTCATCGGTCACTGCTTTTACACCTGCGCTTAGTGAATCAATCTGCGACAAGGCTCCAACATCGAATTGCTCTTTGAACTTGTTTGCGACGGCGCCAAAGCCACCCCATGTTCCTTCGATGGACGGAATGTGGCTGCGCAAGACTGGTGGCAGAACTCGTTGTCCGTACACGTAACTCGCATCGCGCAGGAATTTTTTAAAACGTCCGTATTGAAATGCGGAATTAGATGAGGACGGGCTCTTGCACACAGTCTTGGGACACAGACTGGTCACAGGCTCAATTCCCCCCACTGTTGTCTTTCCGGCGTACAGGGTGAAGATGTTTTTGGGGTACTGCGCCAAGAACGGACCACCCGATTGCTTCGGCACAGAAGAAGAAAGAATTGCCGGCACAGCCTGATGGGTGAAATTCGACTCTGCAACGTTGTTGCGATACCAGGTTGATTCTTTAGCGAGTTCTGCAAACCCTGGGAATCGTTCCGCGTTGATGGAGCCATCTGAATCCAGCAACGGATAGAGCGGAAATTCATCGAGGACTATCTGCAACACAGTGATGTCCTTCTTCGAAACTTGTGCATCAGAGGCTGGACCATTTGACGCAAGCAAAATTGGTTGCAGTTGCAGCACAGCGCTCGCAGTCACAGCGACCGACAACACCGCTAGCCAACGAGACCATTCTCGGATTGCCTTTTTTCGGTCGTATGCGACGGGGATCACGACTGCGAATATGAAGCCAAGGCCGAATGCACCTATATTTCCGCTGACATGCACCCATCGCGCAACCGCGATACCCAAGAGGAATGAAAAGAACGCAATGAGCCATAAGCGAGTCGCTTCATTGACTTTGGGTCCCAAAAAGCGAGTTACGCGGTCTAACCCCGTCGCCAAAAGTGCTGGTACAAGAACAACAATCAGTACAAATAGGCCCACTTCTAGCGATGACAACTTGGCAGCGGAGAACACCGTGGGGTTCTTCCCATAGAGATCAAGAATGGGCTGGGCGATTGACATCGTTGAAAGTGCCAAATAAGTGAGGAAGTGTCTGCGCATCACCCTTCTACCTTGCCACAATGGACAGATGAACTCCCTTAAGCGCGATGGACTCCGAAGCAAAATCGGCGTTTTCTTCACCGCCGTAGTTCTGGTCACCACAGCAACTTTTACGTCTGCTTCAGCAAGCAAACCCGCAATCGGTCCAAACGGACAAGGCACTCTTCTTATCGTCGGCGACAGCCTGACCTTCGGCACCAACTATTTCGGCAAGCTCGCTGTGAAAGCTCAGAGCACCAATATTTGGACGAAGGTGGTGCTCGATGCAAAGAACGGACGTAAAGCAACCGTTGGTGCGAAAGTTATTGCCGATCGACTCACCACCTCGACGACAGCAATAGTCGTGGCGTTGGGAACAAATGACATGATCTCAAAACCACAGACGTGGTACCCCGACTTCGCGATTGACACCGTGATGGAGCAGGTGGGCAATATTCCTGTTCTGTGGGTCAACCTCGAGTTCTCACCTAATGGCCGCGCCGACTGGCGCTCACGTGGAGTGCGATTCAATCGTGCCCTTCAGAGCGCAACAGCCAGATACCCAAATTTGATTGTCGCCGATTGGAACAAGTTCTTTACTCCGAAGGGGCAGAGCAGATTTGTCGCGGACGGCGTGCACCTTTCTGTCACCGGCTACAAAACACGTACAAGTTTCTTCTTGTCAAAGATCACTGATTTCGCACAGCAGATCATTGCTGCGACATCAACAACCACTTCAACGTCGACAACAACTACGACCTCAACGTCAACAACTTCTTCCCCATCAACGACGACCTCGACCACCCCAACCACCATTGCTCCCACAACGACGTAACTAATCAAGACGACTACGGTGATGCACATGCTCGCTGTCACCGCACATCAAGGAACAATTACCGTCGTTGAAAAAGACATTCCCAGTGGTGCGGGTGAACTCATCAGGGTCACGTCTAGTGGAATCTGCGGCAGTGATCTTCACATGATTGAAGCGGGACTCTCAGGCGTCATCCTCGGTCACGAATTTGGGGGCACCACAAGCGATGGTCGTCTCGTTGCAATTAGACCCACTGGCGAGTGCGGCACATGTACAGCGTGCATGACTGGTCGATCCCAAACATGTGCCTCAGCGGGAAGATCTCTTCATGGCATGTCCCGTGACGGCGGTCTTGCAGAGTTCGTTCTGGCGGATCCGAATCAACTTTTTGAAATTCCTGTTGGTGTCGAGCCGGCATCGGTAGCCCTCGTAGAGCCGCTTGCGGTTGTCTTTCATGGCATCAATCGCACGCAAATACAGAGGGGAAGCCGCGCCGTCATTATCGGCGCCGGGTCCATCGGGCTTCTCACGGCAGCAGCACTCGTCGACCGAGGAGTCGAAGTCGACATTGTGACCCGCCATCCTCATCAGTCGATGGCCGCCGAAGCCTTGGGGGCTCGCCCCTTGTCCGAGCCCGGATCCGACTATGACGTCTCCTTTGACGCCGTCTGCTCTCAAAAATCCTTCGATGCTTGCGTCACGGCAACCCGCCCGTGTGGCACGTTGTTGGAATTCGGCATGTTCTGGAGTCCCGTCACCCTGAACAACGCCCTCATGATGAAAGAAATCACTGTGGTTCCCTCCATTTTCTATGGGCACACCCATGAGCACCACGACTTTGAAGAAGCGATTGACCTCCTGGCGCGCACTCCTTTACTTATAGACGTCGTGGTCAGCCACAAATTGGCACTCGCCGACGCCGCCGAAGCATTCCGAATCGCCAACGATCGCTCATCGGGCGCCATCAAGGTTCATCTCTTCACTCATCTCTAAAACAAGCATTCATGGTGAGTGCTTCTCACCTGATGATGGGCAATCAGTTGCCGAGGGCAACCTATTTTCTGCCCCTGTTGCATATGGCGCTAGACACACCCCCTGCTATCGTGTCCTCAGTCACACCACGGTGGTGTGCTTATTTGGGGGTAACTCAATGACACAACGTCAGACCACACGGTCACGCGTGATGCGTCGCGTAGGGGCAGCAATCGCGGCCACTATTGCGGTGTCCACCGTGGCCTCGACAGGAAGCCACGCGGCTTCCACGTCGGCCATCAAGCGCGGAGGCGAAATTAAAGTCGGAATTTTCGACACTTTCCCTGGCTATTGCATGGCAAACAACCCAGCGAACTCTTCGCTCATGGCAACACGTACCATGTTCGAAACACTCGTTGAAAAGACAAAGGGCAACGACTTCGTCGGTGTTCTTGCAACAGACTGGTCCAGCTCGACTGACCTTAAGACATGGACCTTCAACCTTCGCCAAGGCGTAAAGTTCCATGACGGCACAGACTTCAACGCAGCAGCAGTGAAGACACAGCTTGATTACTCTCGCGGCGGTGCATTTGCAGCTGGCTACCCATCACAGGCAGCCAACCTTTTGTACACCCTTGGTACATCAATCAGCTTCGATGCAAACATTTTGAGTGTTTCTGCTCCAAGCACCTACCAAGTAGTCATCACACTTGACCGTGCCCAGAACGACTTCCCCGGAACGCTTTACGCTTCGGGTCGTGGTTTCATGCGTGCACCTGCTCAAGTCACCAACAAGAACACTTGCTCGACCAACCCAATTGGTACTGGTCCATTCAAGTTCGTTTCTGGTGTTGTTCCAGGCAACGACCTCGTTGTTGCTAAGAACGAGAACTACTGGCGCAAGGATCCAAACACTGGAGCACAGTTGCCATACCTCGACAAGATCACCTTCACCAATGTGAAGGAAGGTTCTCAGCGTGCCGCAGCAGTCCGTAAGGGCAGCCTCGACGCAGGTATGTTCACCTCTGGTTCAGAAGGCACCTTCATCAAGGACCTTCGTCAGCGCAAGAGCAAGGTCAACGAATACCGTTCACCAGCTGAGTACTACCCATCCATCTGGCTCAACCAGACCAAGGTTGGTTCTCCGTTCGCTAACAAGGATGCTCGTCTCGCAGTGTCCAAGTGCATCGACCGTAAGAACTTCGTCAAGGTTCGTGCTAAGGGTGAGACAATCGAAGCTGATTCGCTCGTTGGTCCTACCAACATCATGTACACCAAGACTGGCTTTGCCAAGTTCAATGTGGCTGCCGCAAAGGCTCACGTTGAGGCTTACAAGACCGCAACTGGTGCAACATCGTTGACCTTCAGCTTCCCAACCGATACCTCAACAGCATCTATTGCGAACGGCAAGTTCTTGCAGACGCAGTGGGCCAAGTGCGGTATCACAGCAAACCTCGTAACAGAAGAGACAGCGGCCATCATCTCGAAGTCGTTCAACTCTTCAGCTACAGGCGGAGCTCAGATGGGCTACGACTCATTGGCACTCCTTCTCTTCGAAGGAACCGACGTTGCTTTCAACCTTCCGTTCATCGTGACCGACACATTCAAGAACAACCCAATCAAGGCGTACTTCGCCAAGTTGGGAACACTCTTGAACTTGAACCACCACACCGACACTGCAGTGGACACATTGTTGTACGACGGTGAAGCAGCTCAGTCCAAGGTCGCAGCTTCTGCAAAGTACAAGGCAGCACTTGCCTACTTGCAGACCAACGGCTTCATGACCGCTGTTCAGCGTCAGTACTACACACTGTTCACCACGAAGAAGCTTGGCGGAATCGGCAAGTTGCAGATCGAAAAGGGCAAGACACAGCGTGTTGTTACTAACTGGGGAATTGACTGGACCGGCGTTTACAAGAAGTAAGCTCTAGGTAGTCAACTTCACTTTAGAAGTTCACCCGAAAGGGGCGGTGTCCAAGTTGGGCACCGCCCCTTTCGCTGTATTAGTGTTCATGCAACGCCACGGGGGGTTTCTTACTATGAACATTGCGCGTCAGTTTCTTCGACGCTTGGTTCCCATGATTGCCATTGTGGTGATTGCAACTTTCTTGCTTTCACTTCTCATGCGATTGTTGCCGGGTGATCCAGCAGCAATCATGGTGCCAAACAGCCCACAAGAAGTTCGTGATCAAATTGCTCACGAAACAGGTCTTGATCGTGGCCTGTTCGGTTATTACTGGAAGTGGTTGTCGGGAGTTCTCACTGGCCACTTCGGTAAGTACTACCTCAACGGTGGATCTCGAGAAATCTCTGCAGTGATCAAGGACACTCTCCCCATCACACTTCTTCTCATTCTTTATGCACAAATCGTTGCACTTGTCATTGCCATCCCACTTGGACTCGTGTCTGCATACAAAGAAGGCAAGCGCTTTGACAAAATTGCTAGCGCGGTGTTGTTCACGACAGTTTCATTCCCTGGTTTTGCTCTTGCACTTATCTTCTCTCTTGTCTTCGCCGTCAAACTCGGATGGGTCGACCCCATTGGCTACGTGCCGCCGACAGAAAACTTTGGCCAGCACATCAAGCTCATGATTCTTCCTGTGATGAGCCTTGCGCTTGGCCTGGCATCGGGCTACACACGTCTTCTTCGCACCGATGTCATCGCAACCCTCAAGGATGACTACGTCACGATGGCTGCGTCAAAGGGCATTTCCAACCGTCGTGTTCTGTGGCGTCACGTCTTCCGTCCATCGAGCACGACATTGCTCACTTCGGCTGCACTCAACATGGGTGGCCTCATCGGCGGAACCATCGTGATTGAGACAATTTTCGTTATCCCCGGTATCGGATTCGAAATCTTCTACTCAATCGGCGCACGTCAAATTGTTGCGATGCAAACCCTCATCGCCCTCATCTCGATTATGTATGTGTTCTTCAACACCACTGTCGACCTTCTGACTCAAATCACTGACCCACGAACAAGGGAACGCCGTGCCTGAGAATTCAACTCCTGAAACCGAAACACCTCTGGAAGCATCTGTGGAAACAGCAGAGGAAACACCAAAAGTGAAGAAGCCTCGTAAAACGATTGGTTTCTATTTGTCCTCCGCATGGATTGGCTTTGTGTTGTTCCTCGCAACATTTGGTCCATGGCTTCCAGGACCAGCGTGGGATGAATCCTTCTATGACAGCCTGGGCGTTGCCCCCTTCCATCACAGCCACATTCTTGGAACCACGATGGATGGCTACGACATGTGGGCGGGTTTGCAACATGGTGCGCGTATTTCCATTTTCGTATCACTAATTGCAGTTCTTATTGGCGGAAGCATCGGAAGTTTTGTCGGTATTACTGCTGCCTACTTCCGTGGCAAATATGACCTCTTGATCACCATGATTTTTAATGTCATGTTGTCGATTCCTAACCTTGTGTTATCGCTAGCCCTGCTTTCAGTGCTGGCCTACTCAGATGAAGCTCACCCGGTTTCATTAGCGCGACGAGTGACCGTACTTATCGTCTCGCTCATCATCGTGATTATTCCGATTCTCGGCCGTATTGCGCGAGGCTCTGCCCTTCAGTGGGGAAGCCGTGAGTTCGTTCTCGCCTCAAAGTCGATGGGATCAAAGAACTTCTTCATCATCCGCAAGCACATCCTGCCGAACGTTGCTCCTGCAATCTTGGCTATCGGATTCCTTGCAGTGGGTTCCGTCATCATTGTGGAGGGCTCACTTGCACTTCTCGGTATCGGCATTCCTGGCGGCGCAAGTTGGGGCTCCATGCTTGCCAACGGTCGCGGCAACATTGAGTTCTCACCACATGAGGTGTACTTACCCGCGCTCTTCATCGCATTCACAGTTATCGCATTCAACTGGTTCGGCGATTATGTCCGTGTCCAGCTCGACAAGAGGGAGTCAAAGATATGAGCAGCTTCGCAACTGTTGCTGAACGTCCTTTGCCGTTTGCTCAAGACGCCGAACCAGGCGTTTACCTGGCAGATCCATCACGCCGCCTCAAGGCATTCCTCTTAGAAGAGGTTGTCTTTTTGGTTCTGTTCGTCGTCACCGGTTTCTTCGTCAACACGAAGATTGCTGTTGCAGTCGCTTCTGTCATTTGGCTTGCCCTTCAGGTCCTCGCTAACACAAAAAAGACAGGAACCTCATTCGCCAAACAGCGCATGCACATGCGTGTTGTGGATGCAAAAACTTTTGCGCCACTCAGCCTTGGCGCGATGATTATTCGCCGTGGTTTAGTTGCCTACATTGCTGGCACTGCTGGGCTCGCTGTGTCAGCAGTAGGTCCATCATGGGTTCTCAACAAGGTTGGCCTTGACAACACATTGCTCAAATTGCTGCTGACGATTGCAGCGGTCTATGCATATACATCGATTCCAATGCGCAACAATCGGAATCGCAATGTGTGGGACATCGTCTCGGGCACACAGGTTGTCTTCGACAAGTTCGACACCATTACGACTCCCATCGTGGAATCAAAACTGTCTCTTGAGTCAGATTTGCTCACCATTGATGACTTGAATGTTTCGTTCAAGACTCCTCGCGGCGACCTCAAAGCGGTTCGCAACGTATCGATTCGCTTACCAAAGGGCGAGAGCCTTGGCGTTGTAGGTGAATCCGGTTCTGGTAAGACTGTGTTGTCTCGCGCAACGATGGGGCTACTCCCCTCTACCGCGAACCGCACGGGAACTATTAAATATCGCGGTGAAGTCATCTCCGATCTTCCTGCCGACGAGGTGCGCAACCTCTGGGGTACTGGCATGGCCATGATCTTCCAAGATCCAATGACTGCGCTCAACCCAGTGCGTCGTATTGGCGACCAGCTCACCGAGAGCCTCACCGAGCGCATCGGCATGGACAAGCGTGCTGCAACAGAGCGTGCCATTGCACTGCTCAAGCGCGTCCGCATTCCTGACCCAGAGGGCATGCTCAAAAAGTTCCCCTACCAGCTCTCTGGTGGTATGCGTCAGCGCATCATGATTGCAATTGCAGTCTCCTGTAACCCAGAAATGTTGTTTGCAGATGAGCCGACAACTGCTCTCGACGTGACAGTGCAAGCGCAGGTTCTCGAACTCTTGACTGAGCTCCGCAAGGAATTCAACATGTCAATGATTCTCGTGACGCACGACCTTGGCGTCGTGGCTGGCCACACAGACCGTATTGCCGTGATGTACGCAGGCGACATGGTGGAGTATGCGCCAACACGTTCACTCTTTGCCAATATGAAGATGCCATATACCGAAGCGCTGCTGAAATCGATTCCTCGTCTTGAGACGCCCACCGGAACGCGCCTTCCTGTCGTTGAAGGGCGTCTCCCCGACCCCACCAAGGACGAGCCAGGTTGCGCATTCGCCAACCGTTGCGAATATGTTCAAGACAAGTGTCGTGCAGAGAAGCCACCATTGAAAGATGATGGCGACAACCACTTCTATCGTTGTTGGTTCCCACTCGGAGGAGGCAAGTAATGGCTGGTAGCGGAAAGGCCCATATGCGGCCCGAAGGCGATGTTGTTCTCGAGGTCAATGATCTCACCGTTGAGTTCAAGCTCAGTAAGAACCAAATCGTCAAGGCAGTATCAGGAGTCAGTTTTGACCTCATTCGTGGAGAGACACTTGCAATCGTTGGCGAATCCGGTTGTGGCAAGTCCACGCTTGGGAAGGCAATTTTGCAACTTCCCAAGCCCACCAGCGGCTCGGTGAACTTTCTTTCGAAGGAACTCACTTCTCTCAGCAAGCGGGAACTGCGCGATATGCGTCCGGCGATGCAGATGATCTTCCAAGACCCCGTGAGCTCTCTTGATCCTCGCCTGCCCGTCAGCGAAGTCCTCGCTGAACCACTTCGCGTGTGGAAGCGTGGAAACGAAGTAGAGATCAATGCAAAGATCGATGAGCTTCTTCTTGCAGCCAACCTCGACCCTGCAGTTGTGCGCGACCGTCGCTCCTACGAGTTCTCCGGTGGACAGTGCCAGCGCATCAGCATCGCTCGTTCTCTTGCACTCGACCCGACGATGATCATCTGTGATGAGCCTGTGTCAGCTCTTGACGTGAGCGTGCAGGCCCAGATTCTCAACCTCTTGCAGGACATGAAGGATCGCTACGGCCTCACTCTCATTTTCATCTCTCACGACCTTGCAGTAGTGAAGGCTGTGAGCACCCGCGTGATGGTGATGTATCTGGGCAAGGTCTGCGAAGTTGCTCCTCCCGAAGAGCTGTACCGCAATACCAAGCACCACTACACCAAGGCACTTGTTGGCTCGGTTCCTATCCCCGACCCAGACCGCCCTATTTCGGGCAATCTGATCCAAGGAGAACCACCATCACCACTGAACCCACCTTCGGGTTGTCGCTTCCGTACTCGTTGCCCACAAGCATCCGACCTGTGCGCACAAGAGGAGCCACAGCTTCGTGAAGTCTCAGTAGGCCACTTTGTGGCTTGCCATCACCCCGTCGCAGAATAGCGTCATTCCGTGGTTTAGAACCACGGAGAACTATCAGTAAGGGTCTACGGTTGCTCTATGCCCCGTAAGCCACCTTTCGAATACAAGTGGGTCGTAGCCGTCATTTTCGTCTTCGGCTTGTTCATGGAAATCATGGACACCACCATTGTCAATGTTGCCATCCCTACCTTGAATGATGACTTCCACGTCAAGGGTGCCGGCATCGAATGGGTGGTCCTCGGATACTTGCTCTCTATCGCTGTCTGGATTCCTTCGTCTGGCTGGATTGGTGACCGCATCGGAACAAAAAAGACATTCCTCTTTGCGCTCTTCATGTTCACACTGGCGTCGATCTTGTGCGGACAGGCACACAGCATTGGTGAACTCATCGCGTTCCGTATTCTTCAGGGTGTTGGTGGCGGCATGCTCACGCCCGTAGGCACAGCAATGCTGTATCGCGCCTTCCCGCCCGAAGAACGAGCTCGTGCCTCCACGGTGCTCATCATTCCAACAGTTATTGCCCCTGCCCTCGGCCCCATCATTGGCGGTCTCCTCATTGACAACTTGTCGTGGCGGTGGATTTTCTACGTGAACGTACCCATTGGCATCGCTGGCTTTGTCTTTGGTGCTCTTTATCTGCAGGAAAATAAAGAACCAACCGCTGGTTCATTCGACATTGCAGGGTTTCTCCTGGCCGCGTCAGGGCTTGCCTCGCTTCTCTACTCACTTTCTCAGGGACCAGACAAGGGCTGGCTATCCCCTGAAGTTCTTGCCACCGGCATCGGTGGAGCAATTCTTCTCGCCGCAATGGTGGCTGTTGAACTTCGCATCGACCAACCCATGCTGACGCTGCGGCTCTATAAAGATCGCATGTTCCGCAACTCCAATATGGTCAATACGTTCTCCTACGCCAGTTTTGCAGCGTTCTTGTTTTTGCTGCCACAGTTCTTACAAACACTTCTCGGCTATTCAGCACTCAAGTCCGGACTCACAACGTTCCCACAAGCTGTAGGCGTCATCGCAACAAGCCAGTTCGTCGGAAAGTTTTACCATACGGTGGGACCGCGTCGATTAGTAACGGCAGGTTTGATTGGTGTCAGCCTCTCGAATATTCCTTTCGTTCTTCTTGGTCTGGATATCAGTCAGTGGGATATTCGAGGTCTCATGCTTCTTCGCGGAATCGCGATGGCATTCGCCTTTGTTCCCCTGCAAGCTGCGACATACTCGAACATCGACAAGCCAGACACAGGTCGAGCATCGGCCATCTTTTCCACTCAACGCCAAGCGTCTGCAGCGTTGGGAGTTGCGGTTCTTTCCACCATTTTCATTTCCCGTAAAAACGCTCTCGGCGCAAACATGACTCGCGAGGGAATTCTTGGAGCGTTCCATTGGGCTTTTGCCGGAAGCATTGTGCTTTCACTGCTCGGGGCACTGTGGGCGTGGTTCAAGATTGTTGACACAGACGCCGCTCCTACTATGAATCCACGTCCGAAGAAATCGGTGAATGCCTAATCAGCAATCTCTCCCTTTCGGCGGAGAAATATTGCCCGGCGATGGTTCCGCTCTTCTCATTCCTGACTTCATTTCTGAACAACTGGCAGACGAGATACTTCAGGAACTTGTCCATCAAATTTCTTGGGAGCAACAAACGCTTCTGATGTATGGCAAGTACGTTTCAGAACCAAGACTTTCTACATGGCACTCCAATGCACTGCCCTACACCTATTCGGGCTCCGCGCGCACGCCACAACCGTGGACAGACACTTTGGCCTCGCTTCGTTCCCAATGCGAGCAACACACGCAGCACATGTTCAACGGAGTCCTCGTCAACTTCTATCGGGATGGAAACGACCACCTTGGTTGGCACTCCGACGACGAATTGATCAATGGACCAGAACCACTGATTGCATCAGTCTCTCTCGGAGCCGAGCGGCGATTCGACTTGCGCCACCGAGACACCGGTGAGCTTGTCTCTGCCATGTTGGGACACGGATCGCTCCTCGTGATGTCTGGCCTGAGCCAGAAGTGCTGGGAACACCGAATACCTAAAATGCCACGTATTGCTGATCCGAGGGTCAACCTCACTTTTCGGCACTTAGTCGTTAGTTGACCTGCCGCTCAAAGCCTTCCCAATATGGCGCGCGCAAAATAAATTTCTGCAGCTTGCCCGTGGCAGTTCTTGCCAACTCACTGCGGAACTCGACGACTTTCGGGCACTTATAGGCTGCCAATTTGGTGCGAACATAAGCGATGAGATCTGCTTCAGTCATCTGTGAGCCTGGCGTTTTCACAATAAGAGCGAGCACCTTTTCACCCCACTTTTCGTCGGGGATGCCAATCACTGCCACTTCTGCAACATCATCATGTGAGAAAATTGCATCTTCTACTTCGATGGACGACACATTCTCTCCGCCAGAGACGATGACATCCTTTTTACGGTCAGCAATCGTGAGGTAGTGATTCTCTCCGAGGTACCCACCATCACCCGTGTGGAACCATCCATCAACAATTGCCTTGCCTGTCTCTTCAAGTTGATTCCAGTAACCGCTCATCACCGTGTTGCCGCGAGCAAGGACTTCGCCATGAGCATCAATCTCAACTTCAACACCGAGGGCCGGTGAGCCCGCAGCACCCAATTTAGAAGCACGTTCAGCAATAGAAAGATCGCTCCACTCTTTACGTGTGCGATTCATTGTCAGGAGCGGCGAGGTTTCTGTGAGGCCATAAATCTGAACGAACTCCCAACCGAGCTCAGTTTCAATTCGCTCAATTGTCTTTGTTGGTGGCGGAGCACCGGCAACAACCATGCGCACCTCACCTCGCCGAGTTGATTCATTCGTCTCCCCCGCGGCATCCAAAATCATGTTGGCGACGGCGGGTGCACCACACAACATCGTCACACCGTGTTTATTGATGCGATGCAGGATCTCTGCACCATCTACTTTGCGCAAAATGATGTGGGTACCACCCATGGCAGTGACTGCATACACCATCCCCCATCCGTTCACATGGAACTGTGGGAGCGTATGCAGATACACATCGCTTTCATTCACATTCATTTGCCACCCAAAGACAGCTGAGTTCACCCACAGACTTCGGTGCGTCAGTTGCACACCTTTTGGACGGGCGGTTGTTCCACTGGTGTAGTTAATGGTTGCTGTCGCATCTTCATCAGCTACCCATGCAACGGGCTGGGTGTCGTACTTATAAAGAATCTCATCAGATTCTGCACCAATGATGAACTTATGTTGTGCCTGCACATCAGCGAGAGCTTCTTCGAGTTCTGGGTCAATAATCAGCACCTCAGCGCCGCAATGCTCAATGATGTACTTCACTTCTTCTGCAACAAGCCGGAAATTAATGGGCACTAGAACACGCCCATAACCGCTGACACCAAAGAACGCAGTCACTAGACGAGCGGAGTTCTGCGACACCATTGCGACCCGTGCACCTTGTGGAATTCCGAGAGCATCAAGGCCCGCCGCCTGTGCGCGAGCGCGTCGTGCCATCTCTACATAGGTGATGGCACCCCACGATTTACCAGGCTGATCTGGCTCATCAATAATCGCGATTCTGTCTCCATACACCTGCTCGGCTCGACGGAGATGGTCAACAATGGTCAGCGCTACCTTCATACCCATACCGTAGGCGTTTGTTCAGACTTCATAAGACACGGAAATACAAAAGGGACGGTGACCCAAAGGCCACCGTCCCTTCCGTAGAAGTTTTCAGTTAAGGCTTAGCCCTTCCAAACACCTGTGTAGTCGAGACCCTTGGTTTCGACCACGTCGGCATACTGGCCGCTTGGCATCTTCAACTTGCCAATGCCGTGAAGCTTTGCCTTGTTGTTTACGAAAACCTGGAATCCACCGTGAACAGATGGGATGGCGTAACCCTGTTCTTGGATGTACTGAGTAGCTGCCTGCCACTTTGTCTTTGCAAGCTTTGGATTTGTCTCGGCCTGTGCGGCATAGATCAGATCGTCAACATGCGTATCGGTGTGGTTGCCCAAAGCAATAACCCTGTTGTAGCCAATTCCGTAAGGACTCGTTGCAATGGGGTTGGTTGTTCCGGTCATGAAAGCTTTCGATACGAAGAAAGGAATCACATAGCCAGGTGAACCGCCTTCGGCAGGAGTACCTTCCGCGAAGTCAAAATCGTTTCCGCCACCCTTGTAGATCTTGGAAACAAGCAATGCAGCTTCACCGAGGTATGGCGTGTTGAAAAGAATTCCGGCCTTCTCCATCGACTGCTGCATGAACTTTACGTTGCCCTGAGACTGTGAACTTGTATCTGCATAAAGGGTGATCTTCATTGGTGCTGCTGCACCAAGGTCAACATTGCACTTTGCAAGGTAGTCCTTGGCCTTTGTCAAGTTGTATGTCGGTGCACCCTTCGTGGTGAACATGATGTGATTCTTGCCAACGATGGAACCTGAGTAATCTCCGGTGCCCTTCAGGCGAACTTTGTTATAGGACTTCCAGTCCATCGAATATGCAGCTGCAAGGCGGCAGTTCTGGTACTTGAATGGGGAACCAGCTTTGTTCACGTTTGGCATCCACTGACCCCATGCGGTCTGTGTTGACTTATAACCAGTCACCAGAGACTTATGTGTACGGAGACCATTAGTGAACGTTGCGTCGCCTTGGGTAAAGAAACCAACTTCAGCTGTTCCACGACGAACACCTGCTGCGCGCTGAGAAGCCTCTTTCACGCTCACAAAGGTGATTTGATCGAGGTATGGCAACTGACGACCCTTGGCATCCTTGCGCCAATAGGTTGGGTTCTTGACAACAATTTGCTCATCTGGTGTAAATGACTTCAACATGAATGGACCAGTACCAATTGGATTGGTCGCACATGTTGTTCTGTTTGCGATTTGAGCAGGTGCACGCATGACGTAGCGACCAGCGCGATACATGAGACCCAAGAAGTCGTTATCGGCACGCTCGAGAGTGACTCTCACGTTCAGATCATCGACGACATCAACGGTGAGAATGTTGGAGTTCACACCGATACCTGTCGATGGATAGGTAGTGACAGCACCGCGACCAATGTCAATGTTCTGCTTCACAACGGTGGCATTGAATGCCTCACCGTTAGAGAACGTGATGCCTGGACGCAATTTGATATTCCACACTCTGTTATCAGTTGTCGTGAAAGACTCTGCGAGATAGCCGACGTACTTACCCTTATTGGTTCGCTCAACCAGGCTCTCATAAATTGAACGAGATGCACCCAATGGTCCACCGGGCAAAGCGTTGCCAAAACAATGGCCAGCGATCGAGCCATCGATCAATACGGTGATCGAACCACCATAAACAGGCTTTGTGGCACTATTTGGACGAACAGCTGCGTGCGAACCAGTCGCAGCCACTGTTGATCCGATGAGCGCAACTGCGACAGCTGCACCCATCCGCTTCACCATTCGTGAACGAACAGTTTTCCCCTTTGATTTCATTCAAATACCCCCATGAATGACGCACACAATTTTGTGTGACTACAGTCACCTTAGACCAGGAGACTTCCCCAACATCAAGCCCAAAGTTCAAATATCTCTCACTTTTATGTTGTAGGACGCAAGTAAAACTCATCTCTGAATACACCCCACTCGGCTCCATCGGTGCAAAACCCAGTAGTTTCTTGCCCAACACGCCTTTGGAGGTCCCATGAGCCAGTCCCCTCGCCCTGTCGCCGTTATCAATGACGGCAGCTTCTATGTGGGCCCACCTCTTGCTCGGGCCCTTGCTGTATCTGGATATGACCTCGTCATTGGGGACATTGCAGAGGGTCTCAAAGATGAGCTTTCGTCCCTTGGATCTTCGGTTGTCGACGTACCAAAAGCTCGTGACGTTAGCGACCCTGCGAAAGCTCAGAAGTTGGTGGATGCAGCCCTTGATGCGTTCGGACAGGTGGATTCAGCGGTGATGTTCTCTGGTCTGATCGTCACCGGATCCATTTTGAAATCGTCACGCGAGGACCTGGACAAGGTGTACAACGGGTGCGTCGTCGCACCGTACGAGTTTCTAAAAGCAGCGCTACCGCCGATGGTTGCCCAGAAGTCAGGACAAGTCCTCATCGTGACGAGCGCTTCAGCTGCTCGACCAACCCCAGGTGCACCGTTGTATTCATCCATGCGCGCGGCAGCGACAATGCTTGCCAGAAACTCCGCAATGGAGATGGCAAAAAATAACGTGCAGGTCAACGCTGTCGGAACCAATTACATGGACTTTCCTGAATTCCGTCGGGCCTCTGGCGCCGATGACCCCGATGTCCGCAAAAAAATTGAATCGCAGGTTCCACTCGGTCGATTAGGCACCGTCGAAGAGTTTGCTCACTTCTGCATGCCATACCTTGACGGCAAGAGCACCTTTGCCACCGGACAGTTTGTTTCGTTCTCTGGCGGCTGGTCGTGAGCCGAATCTTTTAGATCAAGTCGGCGGAGGCCTTCCACCTTCTTCGAGCCTCAGCAATCAATTCGCCTTCGGTCAACGCGGGAATATTGACATTCCACTCCACTGCGATTCTCTCAAGAATTGATTTGTGATGATCACCGATATGGCGTTCAAATCGCTCTGCTGCATTTGCTTTACCTGTTCCATGCCCCAAAAGCACAATGTCAGATGTGTGTGTCAATACGTCCGCGATGTCATCAAAGAAATTGGGTTCGCCGATTTCGCTCGCGTGACCATGATGAGCTTGCGCCTGTCGAACATGAATATGTTCCTGCTCTTCGCGAACAATGACGTGAATTGGCTGTGAAGATTCATCGTTGAGTAACCAGATTCGGGCTTCGTCATGAGTAATCGCAATAACGACTGCCCGATCCTTTAATTTCTCAAGTTCAAGATTGTTCATGCCTTGACCATACGAACTCTCGTTGATGACAAAAGTCCGTTAGAGAATCACGGTATGAATTCTCAGACATCCTTTTCAGAAGAATAATTACGGTGACCTTTATGACGCTTGGTGGCGCCATAAAGGAGTTCACTATGAAAACTGTTCAGACCCGAATGAGCACGGTCAAGAAGGTTGCACTTCTGACCGCGGCATCATTAGGAGCAGCTATTGGTTACGTGGGTATCACGCATGCTGCACCTACTGTCGTACCGACAACAAAATATGGAGGTTCCGTCAGAGTCGGCATCTTCGACACATTGCCTGGATTCTGCGTTGGGAACAACCCAGCAAACTCTGCGTTAATGGCGACCCGGACCATTTACGAAACCCTCTTTGAAAAGACCAAAGGTGGCGATATGGCCGGCGTCCTTGCACGAAGTGCCACTCCATCTGTTGATCACAAAACATGGACCGTCACCTTGCGTGAAGGTGTGACCTTCCATGACGGCAGCAAATTTGATGCTGCTGCAGTAGTTGCGAACTTCAATGCAATTACAGGCCGCACCGCACTAGGCGCATACGCTGCTGGTGGGCTCGCCGGATTAGCGTCAAAGTCCTACACCATCGGCACGGGCACTGCCTTCACGGCCAACATCAAATCGTTCACCGTCAAATCAGAATTTGTTGTGGAATTTGTTCTCGATCGAGCTCAATATGATTTTGCTTCCACGCTGTATGCATCGGGCCGATTCTTCATGCGTTCACCTGCACAACTTGCCGATGCAACAACGTGTGCTCAAAACCCCATCGGAACCGGGCCGTTCAAGGTGTCTTCATGGAACCCCGATCAATTGGTTGTTGTCCGGAACGCCGACTACTGGCGACATGACCCAAAGACGAACGCTCGACTTCCCTATCTCGACAAAATTACGTTTACAAACGTAAAGGAATCCTCGCAACGAGCAGCTGCCGTACGACGAGCATCACTTGACGTTGGATTCTTCTCTGCCGCGACTGACTCGACATTTATTAAGGATTTACGTACACGTCGCTCATCAGTGACTGAATACAAATCACCTGTTGAGTACTACCCATCACTGTGGCTAAATCAAGGAAAGCCTCGTTCACCGTTCGAGCACCTCACTGCCCGTAATGCAGTTCTCACATGCATCGACCGCGTCAACTTTGTAAAAGTACGAACACGTAGTGAAACAACAGTTGCAAAGTCGCTCGTCGGTCCTACAAGTCTGATGTACTCCACGAAAAACTTTCCTAAATTCAACATCACTAAGGCGAAGCAGTATGTCAAGGACTACATCATTGAAACAGGTGAGCCCACACTGACGTTTACCTTCCCGGCAGATACAAGCACAACCTCTCAAGCCAATGCCCGTTTCTTAAAGGCAACATGGGCCAATTGCAACATCACTGCCAACATCGTTATTGAAGAAACGTCAAACATCATTGCCAAGGCATTCAATGCATCTCCGAAGTTGACCTCAGGCGAGTACTACAACGCCTATGACGCTGTGTTTATTACATTGCTCGAAGGCCAAGATGCTGCATTCAACATCCCATTCCTTGTCACGAATGCCTATTCGGCAACTAGCACGAACCCAGTTCGAGCCCTTTTCAAGACATCCTTGGGACCCGTGTTGGGACTCAACCACCACAATGATCCAGCAATTGATCAGTACTTCTATGACGGACAAGCTTCTGCCAATGCCGGAGCTGCGAAGTCGCATTTCCGTGCAGGAACTGCATACCTTCAGAAGCAAGCGGTCATGGGATCCATTTACAACTTCTACTACTCCCTCTTCACCACAAAGAAGATGAAGGGAATCGGAACCTTGACATTGCCAAATGGCAAGACACAGCGCGGTGTCACCAACTGGGGCATCGACTGGACAGGTGTCTACAAGACAAAGTAATCAGGAATAAAAATCCCGCAGATCTTTCTTCAAGACTTTTCCTGCAGCATTTCGAGGAAGTTCCTCTTGATGCCAGAAAATCTTGCTGGGAACTTTGAAAGCGGCCAATCGCGAGCCCAGGTGGCGCAGAACATCTTCTGCACTGCCTGGGCCGTGGCCGTTTGCAGCAACAATTACTGCTGCCACTTCTTCACCCAATTTGTCGTGTGGCAATCCGATGACGGCACAATCCTTCACCGCGTCGACCTCAAAAAGAACCGTTTCCACCTCAACGCAATAAACATTTTCACCACCGCGGAGCACCATGTCCTTAATGCGGTCAACAACGTAGATGTAGCCATCCTCATCAATGAGGCCGGCATCACCCGTGTGGAACCAACCATTCGTGAAAGCCTTGGCTGTCTCTTCTGGTTTGTTCCAATATCCACGAACATTGTTGGGGCCATAAACCCAGATTTCGCCGATGGATCCTTGAGGCAATGCATTTCCGTCTTCATCGGCAATACGAATATCAGTGCCGACATAGGGCAGACCAACACTGTCTTTCTTCGCAAAGTAGGCCGCACCGCTATTGCCGATGATTGCGGCGGTCGTTTCCGTGAGTCCGTAACCATTTGCAGCTCCGACTTTGCCGGCAAAATCTTTCTCAATACGAGCAACTGAGTCAGGTGCCACAGGTGCACCACCTTGAGAGATGGCAGTCAAACTGCTGATATCAAACTTGTCGCGTTCCGGATGTTCAAGAAGAGAACGCACAACCGTTGGCACACCACCGAACGATGCCACCCTGTACTTCTCGATCAATCGCAGCGCATCAACAGCATCCCACTTGAATTGAGAGACAATCGCTCCACCGTTATTCGTGTGAGACGTCATTCCACAAAGCCCCGCAATATGAAAATATGGGAACGTTGTAAAGGCAATCGCTTGTGGTTTTGGAACATCACTTGCTGCAGGTGCAAGTCCCGCCATTTTTGCTCCCACAGCGACTGCGAGAAGACCATTCCAAATATTGGTGATGTAGTTGCGGTTGCTTCCTGCAGCACCTTTGGGAAAACCAGTCGTACCTGATGTGTAAAGAATGGTTGCATCATCGTCAGTATCAATTGCAACCGTTGGCAGTTTCGCCGACGCATTGGATGCAATCTCGGCCCACGAGAAAGTTCCAGGTCGTACCTCACCACGGACAACAAGAACTGAATGAACACCGTGTTCATTCAACATCTCATCAGACAATCGATCCAGACGTTCACCGTCAACAATTGCCGCGGTGGCACCCGAGTCAGTGAATGCGTACTTCAATTCGTCTGCTATCCACCATGCATTGAGACTGACGGTGACCGCACCGATGCTCTGAATTGCCCAGTGCGCAAACGCCCACTCGGGATAGTTGCGCATGCCGACAGCAACGCGGTCGCCTTTCTTGACACCACGTTCCACTAGCCACGCAGCAACCGCGGTGACCTGTTGATGTGCCTGGCCATATGTAGTTGTGACATCGTCGTAATGGAAATACGGAGTATCGCCACGTTCAGCAGCTGCAAGCCAAACATCACGCAACGACCGAGGTGCATTCTTGAAGACACGCAGTGGATTGCCGTGAACAGGAACGGTCTCCAACTCGAACAACATTCCGGGAGCAGTCAGTTCTGCAATGGCTTCATCGCGCGTAATCATGCGCCGACCGTATCAGTGACGCTCGTCACGACCCTGTACTGGACTTCATCAAATGGAGGCGACGCCGAGAATCGAACTCGGATAAACGGCTTTGCAGGCCGCTGCGTAAACCATTCCGCCACGTCGCCAGAAGCAGTGCGAACACTGCGACACATCAACTCTACAGGGGTTCCGAAAGGACTCCCCTGACGCGATTAGCCCTTACGGACAGCGTGGAAGATGGTGCGAGTTCCGCCTGCAAGGAGCATCTTTGACTTGATATCAAAGCGCTCCGATAACAGACGTTCAAAATTGTCCAAATTGAAGTCATCGTGGATGCCATCACGCTTGTTTTGCAAAAGCTTGCGCACCATCGGATCATCCGCGTGTGGCATTTCAATGATGAGTTCTGGCGACAGATCACGGAACATATCGAGCTGTGACGCGATGGGAACATTGAATGTGATCGCCATATGGTGAATCACAGCAAGAGCCATCACGATGTCCGGATTGCCTCGGTGGAATACACCGGGACGCTCTAAGCCGCGCCAGCCGACTCCGCCACCAGAATCGGTGAGGTCGACATACAGCGGAAGAATTTTGTCGTTCTTCTCGGCCTTCAAGGTGTTGTACAAGCGATCAATCACCAATGGGTCAGCATCCATTGCAACCACATAGTCAGAGTGGGCAGACGCAATACGGCTAAAAATGCCGTCGTTGCAACCAATGTCCCACACTTGCTTGCGCGGCACTGATGCGACTGCATCGCGAACGAACTTCTGCTTCTCGTCAAGACTTGATTCGAGATAATGACCACGTTCTGAATAGTTAGACCAGGTGGACTTCTTGTCACCAAGGTTCAACTTCTGAACAATCTTTTCAAGCTTGCGCATGGTGGCATCAAGAACTTGTGCGTTCAAGCCGGCTTTTGCAGAAGCCTTCTTGACGTCAGTATCAGAGTCTGCGAAACGAGATGAAGCAGCTGCGTGCAAGACCACATGAGTTAAACGACCCTTACGAGGGTGACGGAGACTTGCTGGCAACAACTTGCGCATGGTGTCGGGAGAAATACCGTTCACTGACCCGCGAAGGTACGGCTGGTATTGAACGCCGAGGTAGCCCTGCATCATGAGTGGATACAAGAACAGTTCACAGAATTGCTTGTACCCGTACCAAGGATCACCCTTGCGACGCTTTTCAAACGAGCCAGCGTCGATGAACTGTGGACGCGAACCGATGAACTGCACGTTGTACGGCGTTGCGTCCTTCAGGCCAATGCCATCGGCCAACGTCTCGCGAGTGAGCTTCAACTGCAGAAGTGCAGCATCTTTCAACATGCTAAATGTCCACTCATATGGATACGAGATGAACGGCACCATTGGGTGCGTCATTGCAGAGGACCACGGCGCGGACAAACCTACTGAGGAAGGTTCAACGATGGTGGATTCAATCAGTTCACCCGAAGCGAGCGCTCCTTGGATCGACTTCTTGTTCCAAACTGCCTGAATATCTTTTGCGCCTTCTGCGGTGAAAGCGCGAACAACGCGACCATCACCGACGAACACCCTGCTTAAGGGGTCACGAAAAGAGCCTGGATCTTGTGAAATGCCCGACATGGATCAGTCGTGTGATGATTCTGAATCGTCGTCGTCCGAAGATTCAAACGCTGCCACTGGCTTTCCAGTGACCTTGGAACGAAGACGAGCCATGCCCATCTTGACGGCAACTGCGAGGCCTGCGAATCCACCCGCGACTGCGGTGACGATCATGCTGCCGGTACCGGCATCTAAGTAAGAGAACATGGCAGTTAGGCTACCCCACGGTCCTCTATTGAGACCGAGACCCTAAAACCCCCTCGTGAGGTCGGATTTAGTCGTTAGCATCGGCTCGTGCCACAAAACCCAGACACAACAGCCATTACAGCAGGTCGTGGGGACCAATCGTCCCTGTCCCCTGCGCTGTGGCCCTCGACCGTTTGGGAGGCCGAAAGTCTGGATGATGCGACAAAACGCGCCACTGGCCTGAGGTCGTCGGAGTTCTACTCGCGTTTTGCGAACCCCACGGTGACCCAGTTCGAACAGGCCATCGCCGAACTCGAAGGCGCAGAGGATGCCCTTGCCTTCGGTTCAGGAATGGGTGCTGTGGCATCGCTCGTCCTTGCGCTCTGCGGCCAAGGGTCTCACATCGTGGCCCAAAACAACATTTACGGGGCCACCCTTTCGTTCCTCCTCGGACCGTGTGCTCGATTCGGAATTGAGACAACACTCGTTGACCCGACCATTCCCGGTGCCTTCGCAGCAGCAGTCATACCTGGACGCACCATGCTCGTCATTGCTGAGACTCCATCAAACCCTCGACTTGCGATCACCAACCTCGCAGAGCTGGGCGCAATCAAGGGACCGTTCACTGTTGTGGATTCGACCCTTGCGACGCCGATGGGACAACGACCACTTGATTTCGGAATCGACATTGTTCTTCATTCCGCCACCAAGGGGATCGGCGGACACAACGATGCACTTCTCGGAGTCATTGCCGGTGAGCAAGATCTTCTCAATGACGTGTGGTCCTACTCAGTCATGCATGGCGCGTGCGCATCTCCTTATGACGCACATAACGCTTTACGAGGCATTCGCACATTGGCGGTACGAACCGAACGCCAAAACAAAACAGCGCTGACACTTGCACGGGCGCTTGAATCACATCCGTCTGTCAAGGCCGTCTTCCATCCGTTTCTTGAATCTCACCCGCAACATGATCTTGCGCGATCGCAGATGCGATATGGCGGAACTCTCGTCGCAGCAGAATTGCACGGCGGTTTTAATGAGTGCAATGAATTTGTGAAAAAGCTTCAGTTAGCGCACATTGCTACATCATTCGGCGGCACAGAGACACTTGTCTGTCATCCAGCTACAAGCACTCATGCGGGATTATCAACCGATGCGTTAAACGCAGTTGGTGTTACACCAGGTTTGTTGCGATTCTCCGTTGGCCTTGAAGACGCAGGTGACCTCGTCAACGACGTCACCAACGCATTACAGAACTAGATCTTTTTCGGAGGGCGTGGAAGAAACCCGCTCGTGCGAGCCACGTACTCGTCATATCCCACACGACGCTTATGCAGTGAGCGTTCCAACATCGGTACACCAGAAACCTTCAGCAAGAAAAATGTCATCACTACCGGGCCGATAAATCCGATGACACCTGAACCCGTTTCTGCTCCGACAATGCCAATGCCCCACCACAAACATGCATCACCGAAATAATTTGGGTGGCGAGTGAGGCTCCACAAACCTTTGTCCATCACTTTTCCTGCATTTGCAGGCTCTTTTTTAAACTTTGCAAGCTGTGCATCGCCAGTTGATTCAAACCCAAATCCAACAATCCACACCAAGATGCCCATGACTGAGATTGGCCCAACACCTGGGGACTTATCGGCGTTACCAAACATGACCGGCAAAGAAACTGTCCACATCAATACACCTTGCAAACCAAAAACGGTCACAAGACTGATGAGGCCAAACTTGCTGCCTTTTTTCTTTCGCATGGCTTTGTAACGCCAGTCTTCGCCATGGCCAATGTTTCGCTTTGCAAGGTACAGCGCGAGGCGCATGCCCCATACTCCAACCATGATGGCCAGCAATATTTGACGACCGCTGTTCCCATCAACTGATACCGCCAACACAACAGCGGTGATTGCAAATCCTGCACCCCACACAATGTCGACAATTGACGCATTTTTGACAATAAGGCTGATCACCCACGTCGTCACCATGACGATTGAGATAGTGATTGCAGCAATCAA
Organism: Acidimicrobiaceae bacterium; assembly: GCA_947446815.1. Taxonomy (GTDB): domain Bacteria; phylum Actinomycetota; class Acidimicrobiia; order Acidimicrobiales; family Ilumatobacteraceae; genus UBA2093. Next base: position 22,087 of record CANFGT010000012.1, on the reverse strand, counting down.
CATTGCATTACCCATGTTGTACTCCTAACAAGAGTTGAGATTTTTCGAAAACTTTTTGCGTCACGGAATTATCCATGGCAATCCATTGGCTGTCGAGCCATGCGATAAACGCTTCACCGGTCGCAACTGTTGCTCGTTGATGCTCTTGCACTTTGACATGCACGTGAACTGCGCTCTTGGACAGATGCTGAACGATTCCTTTGAATGTATCCATGCCATCAAATCCAACATGCCACATCGTAATGACCTTTGCGTGAGGGACTGCCGCAAGAAGAGCAGTCACCCCAGCAGTTTTCGGCGCCATGAGATACCGCAGATCTTTAAGGCGAGCAGCGCGTTCTGGCGACCGAGTCTGTAACCGCTCAAGTATGCGAACGCGCTTCGTGTCATTCGCTCGCGTTCCCTCAGGAAAAATCACTGCAATGTCGTTCATTGCGAGTCCGGTCGCCATCGCTTCTATCCCCTGTAACTCACTTGCAACATTGGCCGACTTTCGGTCGAGAAAGTAATTGGGGAGACGGTGCCCGACAACATCAAGACATGGGTCCAACTTCAATTCTTTCTTCAACACATACCGAGGTCGTAGTCGTGACTGTGTCGCGAACACCCAGGCGCTCATAATCGAATCCGCAAGACTGACGTGACGACACAGAGCGATAAACGGGCCACCTCCCAAATCCTCTGCACCTTCGACATTGATTCGTAGACCGACCGTCAGCGACAGTGCACCGACAACTCCGCGTGTCCATAGTTTTTGCAAGGCATAGTTCGCCCTGGAATCTTTTGAGCGACCAACCATCCAGAGCACACCCGCAGCAGTGACTCCGAGGGTTTCCATCCAGGCCCACAAGCACCCAAATGCCGTGAAGCGCACGAGTGGAAGTCGCCATTTCGCCCGCACAAGGTCGACCAATACGAGCGCCGGTGCCCACACGGGAAGCGACACCAACAGCACAATCGCCATCACGATCACCCCGGCGATCATCACAGGACGCCGAATCCACGCTCTCTCCATGGGTGAACCCTATTCCTCGGGCCACCGCCCCACGGGATACCCCCGAAGAAGAAGGACATTCCTTTTACATTTTGTAAACTTCACCTGTGACTGACCTTGCACCCACCGGATCCCGAGTCTCTTTCAAAGTCAATGGCAGAGATGTCTCTGTCGCTGTTGACCACCCACACCTGCTTGCTGCACTACGAGATGAGCTCGATATCACATCTCCGAAAGATGGGTGCTCCCCTTCCGGTCAATGCGGTTGCTGCACCATCATGATTGATGGCAAAGCGCAAGTTAGTTGCCAATACTCCGTCGCAAAAGCTGCTGGCAAAGAGATCACAACACTCGAAGGCGTGGATGAAGAAGAACGCAATCGCTATTCCGACGCATTCTCAGCATGCGGTGGATTGCAGTGTGGATTCTGCATCCCCGGAATTGTCATGCGCGCTAAATCCCAAGTTGATAAAAAAGGCGCCGACTTAAAGCGCGAAGACATGGCGCGTCACCTTGGCGCACACCTGTGTCGCTGCACCGGGTACATCAAGGTTCTTGATGCCATTGAAGCGGTTGCCAAAGGTGTCTCCGTCAACACAGATTTGCCAGGTGGCGTTGGCTCGCGTGGCATCAAATACGAAGCCGCCGAACTTGCCTTGGGTGATCGCGGATACGTCGATGACATTCGTGTGCCTGGAATGCTGCATGGTGCGTTGCATCTCACCAAACACGTTCGTGCCGACATCATCTCGATAGACACTTCCGCTGCTCTTGCTGCGCCCGGTGTTGTAGCGGTGTACACGCGAGACGATGTTCCTGGCGACAATAAGGTTGGAATCATCTACAAGGACTGGCCTGTTTTTATTGGTGTTGGAGAACGCACCTCATACGCAGGTGATGTCCTAGCAATTGTGGTTGCCAACTCACGACGTGAAGCAAGAGCTGCTGCTGCCCTCATAAATGTTGACTACGCACCATTGCGACCCATTGTTGATGCGAAGGCCGCGATTACAGACCCAGAGATTGCAGTTGCTGGCACCGATAGCAACGTCCTTTCGCGTAGTGAATACACACGAGGCGACGTGGATACGCAACTTGTGTCAAGTGCATTCATCATCAAAGAAACTTTCAACACACAGCGCATCGAACATGCGTTTCTCGAACCCGAAGCAACGCTTGCAGTGCCGAACAAAGACAATGGCACCATGCATGTGTATTCAGGCGGCCAGGGCGTGTGGGACGACAGAGACCAAATCTGTTCTCTACTTGATATCTCTACGGACAAAGTCACTGTTGAACTTGTTTCCAACGGCGGCGCATTCGGAGGCAAAGAGGACATGTCAAACCAGGGTCAGACAGCACTCGCTGCATGGCTATTGCAACGCCCTGTGAAGTGCACGCTTTCACGTGAGGAAAGTTTGTTGATGCACGCAAAGCGTCACCCCATCGAGATGGAATACACCGTGGGATGTGATGCTGAGGGCAAACTCACAGCTGTGCGAGCACGCATGATCGGCGACTCAGGTTCATACGCCTCGGTCGGCATGAAAGTTCTTGAGCGAGCTGCAGGACATGCAACAGGCCCGTATCACACACCGTCTGTGGATGTTTCCTCCATTGCAGTGCGAACAAACAACCCCGTCTGCGGCGCGTTCCGAGGCTTTGGTGCCAACCAAGCACAATTCGCGATGGAAGGCTGTCTTGACCGCCTCGCCGAGATGGTCGGCATCTCTGGTTGGGAAATCCGTAAACGAAATGTCATTCACCCTGGAGAAGTCTGGGGTCCTGGTCAAATCATGGACGATGGGTGCCTTGGCGCCGAGACATGCCTTGACACCATCAAAGATGAATACGACTCAGCCGTGTCCGCAGGCAAAGCAGTGGGTCTTGGTCTTGGGCTCAAGAACTCTGGTCTCGGCAACGGATTCAGAGAGATCGCACGAGCAGCAATTCATTTCCGTCCCGACGGCATTGTTGAAGTGCGTCACGGATGGACAGAAATGGGCCAGGGTGTTCACACAGTGGCCCTGCAAGTTGCTGTCGAAGAACTCGGCACTGATGCAGCGAGTATCCGAGTCATTGTTGACACAACCCGTCAACTGGGCTTTGGTCAAACGACTGGAAGTCGTGGCACTCTCATGGCCGCTGCCAGCGTCAAGGCTGCATGCGCCGAAGCAGATAAAGATGGTCGCAAGTTGGGCGTGGACTACATCGGCGAGTATGTCGTTGACTGGACACAAAATCTTGGCGAACCGGGCGTAGAGAATCCCACCATTCACTCGGCATTTGGGTATGCCGCACAACTTGTCGTGATGAATCCTGAAACCCAAGAAATTGAAAAGGTTGTTGCCGTGCACGACGTTGGTCGTGCAGTGAACCCCACTTTGTGTGAGGGCCAAATTGAAGGCGCTGTTCACATGGGACTTGGTTACGCATTGAGCGAAGACTTTCCCAGTGACGAGAATGGATTCCCCACCAACATGACATTGCGTTCGCTCGGAATCTTGCGTGCGAAAGATGTACCAAACATCGAAGTCACTCTCGTGGAGTGCCCACAACCGAAAAGTCCGTACGGCATTAAAGGTGTGGGAGAAATTGGCTTAGTACCGACAGCACCTGCAGTTGCTGCCGCGTTACACAATGCTGATGGACTGTGGCGTACACGCCTTCCAATGAAGCCCAAAAACGACAGCTCAAACGATTAAGAATTATTCGGAACAAGGAGACACCATGTCAAGCCCAGCAGCTATCTACTTACAAGACGCTCACCCCATCAAAGATGGAATGGAATACACCAAGTACGCAGAGGAAAAGGGATTCGACGCTGTCTGGCAAGCCGATAGTCGTCTTGTGCGTGATGCGATTGTTCCGATGTCTGCATTTGCCGCTGTCACCGACACGATCAAAATTGGGTCTGGCGTTGTCGACTGTTGGACACGAAACCCAGCTCGCCTTGCTGCCACTTTCTCAACGTTGGACGACCTTGCACCTGGTCGCGTGATTCTCGGCATCGGCGCCTGGTGGGATCCACTCGCTGCAAAGGTTGGCGTTTCACGCGCAAAACCCCTGCGTGCGATGCGCGAAATCATCACCGCTGTCCGTGGACTTCTTGCAAATGAAACCGTCACCATGGACGGAGAATTCGTTCATCTCGATGGTGTCGAACTCGACTACGTCTATCAAGACCGCCGCCCCAAGCATGTTCCGATTTACCTCGGTGCTACTGGCATGCAGATGATGGAACTTGCCGGTGAAATCGCTGATGGCGTTGTTCTTAACTATCTCGTGTCGCCTGACTACAACAAGACCGCTATCGAAGCTCTCGCAAAGGGCGCCGATAAAGCTGGCCGCAAGTGGGAAGACATTGATCGTCCTCAGTTGGTCGTGTGCAGCGTTCACGAAGATCGCAAGACCGCTTTCGATATGGCTCGCCTCATGGTGACTCAGTACCTCGGCCAACAGCCGCACATCATGAAGGCCTCTGGCGTTCCTCAGTCACTTTTAGACAAAGTGGGCGAAGTGCTCACATGGCCGGCAACTCATGAACAAGTTGCTGCAGCATCAAAGCTTGTGCCAGATGAAATTGTCCAGATGCTCACTGCATCGGGTACACCTGATGATGCTCGTGCCAAGGTTCGTGAATACATGAAAGACGGCGCTACATGCCCCATTCTGTATCCATTGGGAGACGTGAAGGCCATGATCGACGCGTTCTCGGGCTGGACCGCCTAACCCTTCCTCTTGGCGTAATACGCTGATGCAGTGACCTTGGATCAGCCGCTAACAAATAAATTGGCGGGCTTCGGAGCGTCTATTTTTGCCGAGATGACAGCTCTGGCGGTGTCGACGGGCGCCATCAATTTGGGACAAGGTTTCCCTGACTACAACGGACCCGACGAAGTTCTCTCCTCTGCACAAGCAGAGATCGCGCGGGGGAACAATCAGTACCCTCCCGGCATTGGTCAACCAGACCTGCGTGCTGCCATCAGCGATCATCAGAAACGATTCTGGAATCTCTCCTACGACCCGGATACCGAAATTCTCGTGACGATGGGAGCTACCGAGGCATTGGCTGGAGCACTTCTTGGTCTGCTCAATGACGGCGATGAAGTGATTGTCTTTGAACCACTTTTTGACACATACGCCGGATGTGTCGCACTTGCTAATGCCATTTTGTCGCCAGTGACACTTCGACCGCAATCTGATGGCCGCTACGGATTCGACCCCGATGAATTCCAACGCGCCATCACCCCACGAACGCGTGTCATTCTTTTGAATTCACCGCACAACCCCACGGGCATGGTGTTCACTCAGGATGAACTTCAGATAGTCGCCGATGCCGCTATCGAACACGATCTCATCGTCATCTCGGACGAAGTGTATGAACACTTGGTATTTGACGATCTTCAACATATACCCATCGCTTCTCTTCCCGGCATGCGCGAGCGGACCATCACAATTTCTTCAGGAGGAAAATCTTTCAACACCACAGGCTGGAAGATTGGATGGGCGTGCGCACCCGCTTCATTGCTGCACGCCACGCGAATGGCGAAGCAGTTATTCACATTTGCCGGTGGCACACCCTTTCAATCAGCGATTGCTATCGGTTTGCGTCTCCCTGATGCGTATTTCAAAAACCTCGCTGCGGATTTACAGTCAAAAAGAGACATCCTCATGCAAGCACTAACAGCGGCTGAACTTCATCCCATTCACCCCGAAGGCACATACTTCATTACTGCGGATATTCGCTCTCGATGGCCAGATGGCGATGCGTTGGACTTCTGCCGCGCTCTTCCCTCTGCTTGTGGCGTTGTCGCCATTCCCGGATCAGTCTTGTACGACCCGCGTCATTCCGCCGAAGGAAAACATCTGGTCAGATTCGCATTTTGCAAGCAATTTGAAACGATGCATTCTGCTGCTGAGAAGTTAAGGAATTGGAAATGAAAGTTGCCGCTATCCAGCACGACATCGTGTGGGCCGACCGAGAAAAGAATTTCGAAGCCCTGGAGCCACGTATCGCAGAAGCAGCCGTTGTGGGTGCAAAACTCATCGTTCTTTCCGAAATGTTCTCAACAGGATTTGTTGTTGATCGAGATGACATTGGAGAACCCATTGGCGGCCCCTCATCTCAATTCTTGGCACGTATGGCTCACACTCATGGCATCACGGTCTGTGGTACCTGCCCAGAGATCCAGTCAGATGACAGACGACCATTCAACTCATTTGTCGTTGCTCGTCCCGACGGATCATTCGAGAGATACTTAAAAATTCATCCGTTCACGTACGGCGGAGAAGACAAGCACTTCCGAGCAGGAAATCAACACGTCACCATCACAGTCGACGACATTCGCATTTCGCTGTTTGTCTGCTACGACCTCCGATTCGCAGACGAATTTTGGGCTGTCGCTCGCAACACCGACGCCTACATCGTGCCGGCCAATTGGCCACAGTCGAGACGTGAGCACTGGATGGCATTGCTCACAGCACGCGCAATTGAGAACCAGGCATATGTCATCGGATGTAACCGCATCGGTGAAGGTGGCAACCTGCGATATGCAGGCGATAGCTGCATCATTGACCCACTTGGCGTCACTATTGCCAATGCAGGAGACTCAGCCAACACAATTTTTGCCGACATTGAATCAAGCACAGTCCGAGCAGTGCGCGAGAAATTTCCATTTCTTCAAGACCGCCGCTAGAGCAATGATGTTGACATACTCCTCCACGCCCGTCGTTCGTCGTAAAGTTCAATAGTGAGCCAAAGCAAGCGCAATCCCCTCTTGGCAAAAATTGCGTCAGCAGGCGGCATCCTCATTGGTATTGCCGGCATCGTTTTCGTAATCCGCACAATCGTCTCAAAACGCCATGAAGTCTCCGATGCGTTCTCCCATCTCAATGGCATCACTCTGATAGCAAGCCTTGCTCTCGGACTGTGCGCCATGACCCTCATCGGATATGTGTGGACACGCATGTTGGTTCTTCGTGGTCATCATGCTCCTCCCCGTGCGGCCATGGCTTGGTATTTCGCCGGCCAACTTGGCAAATATGTCCCAGGCGGAATCTGGCCCATCGTTGGCCGCGCAGAACTCGCCACACGTGGTGGTGTTCCGCGACCCGATGCCTATGCAGCTACTGGGTTATCAATGGTCACGACCTACCTCGCTGCAACTGTGGCCATCTGCGCCGGATCGTTGCTGTCCTGGTCGTATCCGCTCATAGGAGCGCTCGGTGCAATTTCCCTCGTTCTCGGATTTCTTGCATTTAGCAACCCGCTATTGCGCCGCAAAGTATTGGCACTTCTCACCAGGATCAGTCCTCGTGCGTCGGGGCTCACTGAACCACGCAAACTTTTCATGCTCACCCTGACTCATGTGCCGGCATGGATTCTGATGTCGCTCTCCACCTCTGTCACTGCCTCAGCTTTTGGGGCACATATCGGAATCATGCACATGCTCTTCATTACGTCAGCGTCATGGCTTGCCGGATTCGTTGTAGTCGGAGTCCCTGGTGGTATCGGAGTGCGTGAATCTGTCTTTACTGCGCTTGCCGGAACAGCATTGACTCCGGGTGTTGCCGTTTCACTTGCCCTTGCAAGTCGTGTCGTCTTTATCGCGGTCGATCTTGTCGGAGCTCTTGTCTCCAACATCATCGCCCGTACGACAAAATCAGCTGAAGCCTGAGAACCTATCGCGCGATATTTCCTTGCGCTGACCACTCAAACTCTTCACACGCAAAATTCGCACCACGAACCAACGCACGTAGCGCATGATGTAGCCGCGCAACTCAAGTGTTGCTTTGCGAAGTTTCATATACTTGTAGCGCCTAGCTGCCATCAATGCTTGCTTGCGTAATAATTCTCGATGGAACTTTGTGACCTGTCGTAGTGGCTTCAAGGTGCCAAAACCTTCGTTAGGGCCATGTAACTCCGGAGTGTGCAGTCCACTTTCACGCAGGAAGTTTGCATATGCATACGCAAACTCGCCAAACACAACACGATCTGTTTGTGATTCTCGAATTTCATCTTCACCGACTTGCATCGAGACACATGATCCAGAATCAACAAGGGACTGCAAAGATTTTTCTGCGAATTCAGTTCGACAGACAACCAAGCTGATGCCCGTCTTCGTAAAGACTGTGCTGGGCAACCATGCATCCCCCACAACCAGGTCTGCCAAGAAATTTGAATGGTTGATACAAACATGACAACGCGTTGTATTGAAGTGGCGATCGAATGCAACTTGATAGCCGAAATCCACACGACGACTAGCCGTGTACAACTCCCCATCACGCGTAGAGACTGTGAGTTTTCCTACGGGGCCGCCGCCGCGATAAGAGATATCTGCAATCTCTTCTGGGTTGTAACCCAAAAATTCACCCATGGCATTAATACTGTGGTGCGAATACTGCCATCCACAGAGCAGTCCAATCGTTATAGAGATCTTCTCCCGTAATTCAGGTGCGTGCTGTTTCACCCATGCATACATCCCCTCTAGCTGACAAGGAATTGCAACAATTGCGAGCCGACCAGGCGTGTCGCGCAACAATTGAAGTGCAGGAGTTTGTTTTAAGTTGTGATAAATCGAACCTGGCAGCGTGTCAATATCGTCTGCGGACGTGACCAGCCGAGCAGCAAATTCAATTCCGTCAACATGATCAAGCGCAATGACGCCATCAATCTGGTTACTCGACAGAAGATGACGCAATACCTCTTTGATAAGGCCACCGGAACTTGCCTTCATATTGCGGCCATTATTTGTGCTTTGCGACAAATGCACCGATCTCACGACGCCAAATGGCCCAATATCGGCACCAGGAAAGAGATAGTTCTGCAGTCCTTCATAATCCACTGATATGGCTGGGCACACACTCGCGGCCAATGCAGAGCCGGCAGTTTCTGGCTCATAGGTCAGACGCTTTGCATTAAGTGACACTTTGACGGTTGAATCGGCCATCTCGCACGCACCACAGCCAATGCACATTCCCGAGGCGATAACACCCGATAGATCATTGGTCACACTCACGTTCGAGCCACCTGCGCGATGATGCTGAAGTTGAGTGCAGATTTTTCTTTTACTGCTGGAAGTGCAACGGAAATTTGTTTCGAGATCTCGGCATCATTGGCGACAGAGTGCGCAACCTTTTCGACAATTTCATTAGGGGTTGACAATTTCATGGAGTCCATTCCGTAGTCAGCAAGACCGAAATCATCGAGCACTTCACGATATTTATGACTCCATCCCACAACGACCGTGGGGGTGCACGTTGACAATCCAGAAATCATCGCGTGAAAACGTGACGTCACAAGCACTTCACTTTGTCCAATCAAATTTCGAAGTTCACCAGCAGAGAGGTCGTCATCGATACCGACCACCATCGCATCATCTGAGAGTCGCGCAGCAACTTGCTGACACACCGGACCATCGTTCATGCGGCCTTCTGGATGGCCAACGCGATAGGAGTGCGGAGCAATCACCACGCCAAGTCCCGTTCGAGCACGAATACCGCGTACCAGTTCTGCGACAGCAGAAACGTAATCTCCACCCGTTGACTCATACAGTCCACGAACCACGGAACTAGGCATCACCAGAATGAATTTGCTACCCACTCGGGAAAGATCAGCAACAACATTTACCGGTAGAGAGCCTGATTCTTCAAGCGAGAACGCAAGATCTGCAACATTTGTGACATTAGAGAGACCCAAAGTGTCGAGATGTTCACGTGTTCGTGCACCACGAGCACAGACAGCAGCTAGACGCGGTAAGACAAATTTCGCAAGAATTCGATTCGGCTGCGTTTTGAATGGACCTAAGGCTTGAGCAGCTTTTACAGTCGGAACACCCAGCAATAATGACAGCCCTGTCATCAACGTGTTGTAAATCGTGATGGGGATACCACGCCCGTCTACGAATGATATTCCTGCAACATCAACGACAACAGATGAGTCGAGAATCGAACGGCAAGCCCTCGCACGCACCCAGCCCAACGGAAGGTGTAGCAATCGAGAGACATACGCAATAGTTGCAATGGGTATTTCCACTAGCGCTAACCGCAGCGGCTGTAAGCCGACAACACGGGCATTTGCTCCGGACGGAATCTTTGGCCCATCAGCTTCTGGATACGTCGTGAGAATGTCGAACGTGCACTCGCCCATCACCGTTGGCAAACAAGCCATGACTGTCTCCAACATGGCAGCAGCACCTTTGTTGGCAGATAATGCCGCTCCAACAATCGCGACACGCCGTGGCGAAGAGGACCCCACAGGATGAATCAAGCTGGAGGTACCGACGTTGGGGATTTAGTGGCGCGTACGACAAGATCTGCCAACAGCCCCACAGTGATGACCTGAAGCGCTGCAAAGAACACCAGCAACGTGTTCGCGGCGAGACGGAAATTTCGATCAGTCCAGTCAAAACCAAGTTTCACAAATCCCAAACCAAGAAGAGTGAGTCCGATGGGAAGAAATACCTTCAATGGGTTATACGACAACGTCATACGAATCACTTGCAAGATGTAGCGGCGCGTGTCTTTCAACCAATGGAACTTCGAACGACCGGCGCGAGGGAAGTACTCGATCGGGAAAAATCCAATCGAGTAACCGTTGCCCAGGAACGACATCGTAAGGGTTGTCACACAAGAGAAGCCCTTCGGAAGTTCATGCACATATTGCATCGCGACATCGCGGCGGAAAGCACGAAGACCAGAGTTGAGATCCTTAATGTCTGTCTCCGACAGATAACTCGCAAGCTTTCGAATAACCCACTTAGCCGGTGTACGCAATAATTTGTGCGTACCTTCTTCAGTCTGGCGCCATCCCACGACATGGTCAACACCTTCCATCGAATCCACTAACTCGGGAATGAGGTTGTTCGGATAGGTCATATCGACATCAGTCCAGACCACAACGCGACCTCTTGCGGCGGTCGTGCCGGTGCGACGTGCAGCACCACTTCCCGAGTTACGACGATGCGTAATCAATGTGATGCCCGGAATCTCTGCAAGTTCCTTCTCAGAACCATCGTCGCTTCCATCATCCACCACAATGAGTTCAAAGCTGTATTTCGACACTTCCAGTGCCTCGCGGATGCGCTCAATCTCGGCTCTGAGGTGACCCTTCTCGTTATAGATAGGGAGTACAACACTCACATCGCACTGGTCGGGGGTGTGCTCGGTCATCTGATTTCCTGTTTCCTAGATCAGCAGTGGGCTGTTCCAGCCCGTTGCCACAGTACTCGCCCGACTGCGTCCTCATTGGCGACGATGGCCCATTGGCCGTCGGTCGGGGGCTTATTCGGCAAACCATAGACACAAGAGAAGATCTTTGGGATGCGTGCAAGAGGGCCAGAAATATCGAATCGGACCACCCGAATCGGATGCAATTTGTAACGCATGTAGTAGTACGAACGGTCATTACGGACATCAAGATCGAAGCCCACTCGCTGTGTTCCTGAATCCTTAATTAGCTGAACCGTCTGGTTGGTCTGATCAAGTCGGGCTGTGCGACTCAAGACGCTGTATTGGCCCGAGTACATGGACCCGACAGCGAGCGCCACCACCATCGTGACGACGGCTAACGCCGAATTGCGGCGTGCAATAACCCACAACACCAGAGCAAACAACGAAAAGAGACATCCGAATGTAATGAGACCGGGTCGCACCAAATAATGAGCGATGTCGACGCCAACGATGTTCGGATACACAATGTTGTTTTGGTAATACCGGTCCTTTACTCCGTCACCCATATCGATGAGGACGTACAGAACGGAAATAGTAATAATGCTCACGCCACCGATGAGCCAGGCTCGGCGGGCCAGGTTCGCTTGCCGTTCAAGACCGATACATGAGATCATCAGAAGTGCTGGCACCATCATTTCGACGTAGCGCCCGTAGATCAGATGGTCACCTCGATCGCCATACAGAAGCTGCAGTCCACCCGTAAAAATAATTGCGAATGCTCCCGCCAACACCACAAGAAGCGTGACTCGCTCGGGGTCGGATGCAAGTGTGCGCCTGCCGCCGTCAGACCGAAGGCGAGAAACAATAAAGAACAATGCGACTACAAGAAAACCACACGATGTTGCAATGAGGTACCAACTCTGCCCCACCATTGTGCGAATCAGTGCAGGCCACACACTTGGGTTGAACAATCGCCCCAGCAGACGGCTCTCTTGGTTAAATGACTTTTCGTAGACCGCTGTCTTCACAAACTTGTTCAGGAGATGCGAGAGTTCATATCCAATTCCCGTTGCAATGATCGCTACCGATGAAACCGCGAATGTAATTTCCTTACGCAACCACCACCATGCGAATAACAAGCAGACAATGGGGAGGAGCAGCATAAAGCGTCCATGCAATGCAGGCATCAGACCCGTGAACAATCCAAGCCCAATCACAAGTCGTGAAGTTTTTGCCTTTGTCACTCGCAGGACAAAACCAACGAACACTAAAAACGCAAGACGCGAGGCTGTTTCAGCCCAAGAAAACATCGCAGAAACAATGGTGCCCGGGACAACAAAAACAAGAGCCGAAATCAGTCGGGCCATATTCTGCGACACACCAAACCCGCGCCGTGCGAGACGACCTGCGTACCAGGCGACTGTGATGGCTAAAACAACATTGGTTAAAAGTGCGAAGCGATAGGAACCGCTCATTGACCCAGTCAGCAATGCTCCAAGGCCCGTCACAATTCCGTAGGCCGCTGGATAGAAACTTCCCGCCGTGGGTAGTGCCGCTTCACTACGACCTATCAGCACCTGACCATTCGTCAAGAAGCCCCATTCATCGGGGTTAATGGTCGGACCAGAGAGACGCAAAGCAACACTCAACATGAAGATGCCACACAGTGCAGCAACAACAAGCGCTAGTCGGGATTGCCTATCACTTGGTTCTGAACTTGTCTTGGTATGCAGCCGAGAGTCGAGACGGCGCAACCAGGTGAAATCCATAGATAGACCCTAGTTTCAGCCCCCGCGGCAAACGGGTAGCCCTGCTACGGCTGATTGCGGCGCACTGCTTCCACATAGTCGGACCATTCGTTATCTAAGACGTCGAGAAATGTCCGAGTCCACGTCTCATACAGTGGCCACTGATCACCCACCCAATGGTGAGCTTCGGTATGGCTCTTTCCCTCTCGAAGCATGTACCAAGCCTTCAGGACGAATGTGGTGCGACTCCGTCCACCGTGGCAATGCACCACCACTTGACGTCCTTCAGAAAGAAAAGCATCAATCGCCTCGACGGCCTCGCGAAGAACAAAGTAGAGTTCCGGATTACGGTCGCCTTCACTATCGCGCAGGTACACACCGCGACGATACGGATGATGAATGAAACGATCATCTGTGATGCAAAGCGACACGACCCCAAAGTCATTCGGCACAAGCCGAGCCCCCTCCAAGTTTGACGCCCACACTCCAAGTTCATGCACCTTTCCTGGCTGCACTGGCGGTTCCACCCAACTACGTGGGGCATTGCTGAGGCCCAAGAGTCGCCGGGCAACGTCAATGAGATCTTGGCAGCGATACTGCACCTTGCGCCCGTCTGGCATAACGACATGTCCGTGAACATATGTGGTCCACCGCACAGGAATGCTTTGCAATCCATAAAACGCACCCGCCATGGATCCTGCAATTGCAGCAACCGTGTCGGTATCTCCACCCAAATTAATAGCGGCTACAACAGCATCATGAAATGAGGTTGTTGAACGCACGGCCCAAATAGCTTGAGCGACAGCTGTCCAGATCGTTCCGTTGGGAGGACCATTGTGCGACTCAGGATCAAAACTGGGCGAACAAATCTCCACGAACTGTTCCAGTACGACAGCTGCCAATGCCGTACCCGCTAGAAATTCAAATGTGGCCGTCACAGATGTTTCAAAATCTCCCGTCACGATTGTGCGACGAATAATTTCAGCGACAATTGCGGCACCGGCACTCCCGGCCAGGTCGAAATGCGTGATGGAAGCTTGTGCCACTGCAATGTCATATGTTGCATCTCGGCCAGCCAGAACGCCAACAATGCCCACCGGTGCAATTCGCATTGCAGCGCCATTGCTAGCGGTACGACCGCTCAATTGCTTGTGTGCTTTTTCTGCAGCACCTACATAGGAGTCACAACGCAAAGCAGTGCCAATTGTGACGCCAACATCAACTGCCGAATCCGCCCATGCACGGAAATATGTCCACACCACTTCAGGATCAAAGCCCTCGCCTGCCTCGAGAGCTTCTGCGAGTGCAAGGGCCATTTGAGTGTCGTCAGTGAATTCTCCAGGCGCCCATCCAAACGAACCACCACCAATCATCTCTCCGATACCGCCCAACACTTCCGTCGGAAACGTGCTCGCATACAACCCAGCGCGCTTGAATTCAAAAGGGGCTCCGACGGCATCTGCGACAGCGCAGCCAACCATTGCGCCATACGCACGAACCTGCTGAGGGTGCGACAGGTCTCGGGGTGAAATTGAAGTGTTGTGGTCTCGTGTCATGGGCTCCCCCTTCACAGCATTCGCTGTTGGTTTCTTGTAGATATGACCATAATGTACCACATGGGGTGTGTCGCCCTTTTGGAATAAGGGACAACACGACACTTAATGTGGCAGACTTGCAACATGAGTGTTACGAAACGCACTGTGCAAATGAACTTCTACGTCTATGTTGACTCGGTTGTCTTCACCATTAATCCTGATCGCAGTGTTGACCCACGCGATCGTCTCGAGGTACTGGTGATGCAGCGACCGGAACGTCCCAACAAGTCACAATGGGCCCTTCCCGGTGGATTAGTCGGCGAGAAGGAACGCCTCGAAGACACCGCGGTGCGCAAAGTCAAAGAAGAGACGGGCATCACTCTCAAAAGCAGCGAACTCCATCAAGTGGGTGCGTTTGGCGATCCGGACCGAGACAACAGATACCGCGCGATTGCTGTTGCATATGTCGCCCTCGTCCCACACCCGGGAGCCACTCAGGCAGTCAAGAATTCCGAGCAGGCAGAATTCATCCCAATTCGAAAACTCATCAACAAGAAACTTCTGGAATTTGATCACGCTCGAATTATCGAAAGTGCACGAAAAACAGCCGAGAGTCTTCTCGAAGACACCCCTGTGGCCCTTCATTTCTGCGAGAACAAATTCACCATCAGTGATTTGCGCAACGTATACGAGGCGTTCTTGCAGTATGAAGTAGACCCTGCAAACTTTCGACGCAAAGTCGATGCCGTCACGGGATTCGTTGTCCCTCTCAAGGAATATTTCGATTCAGGATCCTCCCCTGGTCGTCCAGCTTTGATGTACAAGGCCGGCACTCTCAAGGCACTCCCCACTCCGATTCGCTTCCGCCGAATAGATAATAAATAACAATAAAAGTGTTTTTTACCTAAATATGCATCATTGACACACCCTCGCCCTAGATTAAGGACACATCGACACAAATAGTGTCCAGTCCCGAAAGGCAAGTCAATGTCAACACAAACTCCAAAGACCACACACGTGGCACTTCTCCTGGATCGCTCCGGTTCTATGGCACCACTCGTCTCCGATGTTGTTGGCGGCGTCAACCAGTTCCTTGCTGAACAACGAACTCAAGGCAATGACGTGCGAGTCAGCCTCGTTCAATTCGATTCCCAAGATCCTCAAGACGTCATTGTGTGGGGTGCACCCATCGCCGAAGTCGCAGATATCAGTAGTTCCAGTTTTCTCCCTCGCGGCGGCACACCTCTCCTCGACGCAACAGGCCTCCTGATCGGACGCGTCAAGGTTGATGCGCAAGCTCGTATTGCCGCAGGTCTTGCTGACGAGGACATTGTGTTTGTCACCGTGACCGACGGCGAGGAAAACCAGTCCCGAGAATTCTCATTGACTCAAGTAAAGGCACTCGTCGATGCGCAGACCGCTGCCGGCTGGACCTTTGTCTTTTTGTCCGCAGGCCTCAACGCTTATGCAGATGCAGGACAGATGGGATTCGATGCAAAGAATTCACAAGCGTGGGATCGACGCGGAGATAACACCCGCATGGCATTCCAGAGCATCTCAAAGGGCATGACAAACATGCGCGAAAAGAAGCGTCGTGGCGAACAGGTCGACACACTCAATTTCTTTGAAGCCGGCAAGGACGCCGAAGAAAATATTTAGTCTGCGTTTGGACGTGGCTTGCTTGGGTCGGGCTCTTTCGGGAGCCCGAGCACACGCTCGCCCACAATGTTGCGCTGCACCTGAGCTGTTCCGCCCCAGATGGTGGAAGAACGATGCTGGAAGAACATCGACGTCCAACGATCGGCAACGTATTTGCCATCTGCATCATCAATGATGAGCATTGATTCGGCGCCACGTGCATTCATCATTCGCTCAGAGAACTTCTGGGCATATTCCGACCAGAACATTTTGTTGATCGATGCTGCAGGGCCTGGCTCTTTGCGCGCAAGAACTTCTGACAACAACTTCAGACCTTGGAAGCGCATGATCTCTACGTGGCTGAAAGCCCAGGCAAGTTGTTGACGAATCACTGGATCTGAGGTCTTGCCAGACTTCTTAAGAAGTTCCACGGCCTCCCAGAATTGCTTCGTGTATTCGACGTGCTGCGTGGTTGCATGGCCACCGCGTTCGTTGCCCAGCGTTGTCATCGTGACACGCCATCCATTGTTCATGCCACCAATGATGTTGGCTACTGGCGCACGCGATTCAGTGAGGAACGTTTCGGTGAAGTGGGAAGCCCCGTGTGGCTGCATAATCGGACGCAGTTCCACACCATTTGACGTTTGATCTTCATTAAACATCGGCAACAACACATAGGAAATGCCTTGGTGTTTCGGAGCGTCCTGATCTGTGCGGCACAAACAGAACATCATGTTTGCTTCTGTTGCACCTGAGGTCCAGACCTTCTGGCCGGTGATCAGTACTTCTTCGCCATCAATCACTCCGCGTGTCTTCAACGCCGCAAGGTCAGAGCCAGCATCAGGTTCTGAGAAACCTTGGCAGTACCGCTCTGTGCCATCAATGATGCGAGGCAGGAAGCGCTTCTTCTGTTCATCTGTACCCCAGACGATGATTGATGGACCCACAAGCCACTCGCCCATTCCGCGTGTGACGCGAGGGACGTTCGCACGAGCAAATTCTTCGTTCAGAACAGCAACTTCAATGCCCGTGAGACCACGACCGCCGTATTCCTTGGGCCACGACACACACATGTATCCGGCTTCAGCGAGTTTGTCAGCCCACTCACGACCGCCCTTTACTTGGCCACGTTGCAAAGCATCAGAAGAAACTCCAATGAGTTCCTTTGGAGCATTGCTCGCTAGCCAGGTACGAACTTCTTCGCGAAATGCTTGTGCTGCTGGACCGAGATCTAGTTGTAACGGCATGAGTCCCCCCTCAATCGTGCTGAGAGAAGTATTTCAGTTATTTGAGCGCGGATAAGAACCGAAGGATTGCGTCGTTGACTGGCTCGGAATGTGTCATGTTGGCCGCATGAGGACCACCCTCAATGGGCACCAATGTGGTCTGACCAGCGAGTTTGTCTCGCAAAATCTCTGCCTTCTCCATTGGAATGGAGGCATCGGCGGTGCCATGCACAATCAGCGCTGGGCACTGGATTTCGCCCAGTCGGCCAGTGACATCATCGCGATGCATGAGGCAGTTGAATGCCTTGGTGAATTGGTCGGGCACCATGGCACCCCACTTGTTGAACCACTCCGTCCAATCGCCAGGTCCGAGGATGAGGCTTGCGACAATGTCTTGTACTGCCACCGCGCCATGTTCTACCCATGCGGCGTGAAGGCCGTTGTAGGGCTCGACAGTTTCAGGGGCTTCTGTGCCGGCCTGCGTGTCAAGAAGAATCAGCGCACGCACACGTTCAGGAGCCGTCAGAGCAACTCGCAAGCTAAGGAAACCACCTTGAGACATTCCGCCGATGACAGCTGAATCGATACCCAAGTGATCCATCAGGGCGAGCACGTCATTGGCTGAATCCCAATACGTAAATTCAGAAGTGGCAACTGTTCCACCGAATCCGCGCTCATCCCATGTGATAACGCGATAGTCCTTTTTCAATACAGCAACTTGTGCATCGAACATGGAGTGATCCATCAAGAACCCATGGCTGAGAATGACGACGGGGCCGTTCCCACCAGAGTCTTCGAAAGCGAGTGTGATTCCGTTTACCTGTGCTGTTTGCATGTCTGCACCATAGTTGCGAATGTCAGCGCTCTTGAACGTGGAGATTATGACCATTCCTTGCGCATCATCGGAACAACTGTTTCTACATATTCTGCAAGTAAATCCTGGTCCCACGGTGGACGAATGGCAATGTTCACCATCTGCGCGCCAGCCTCAATGAACGGAGCGATTTGTTCCATTGCATCCTGAGGGCGTCCCAGCAGCGAACCGGAAATAATGCGGCCAGACGCTGCGCCCCACTGGTCTTCCAATTGCTTTTTCACTACAGAAACATCGTCGCGGCTGAAGCCATAAGACAAGTTGATGCTGCGCTCAACAGCGGTTGGTTCGCGTCCCGCCTTCGCACACCAACCATCCAAAATCTCATTGAGTTCTTTGTACTGGGTAGGACTTGCATACGCCGCATTCCATCCATCGGCATAGGCCCCTGCCATTCGCAGTGTTTGCTTTGGACCTAACCCGCCGATCCACAGCGGCATTTTTCCGCGCGGTCCAGGCACCATCGAGGCATCCTTCAGCTCGACGCTGGGACTTGATTGCGTCACTCGCTCTCCATTGCGCCATTTGTTCACGGCCTGCATTTGGCCCTCAAGCACTTTGAAGCGACCGCCTTGCGATGGGAAGTCAAATCCGAAAGCTTCGGCTTCCTGCTCGTGCCAACCGCTCCCCATGCCAAGTTCAAACCGACCACTACTGAGATGATCAACTGAAATGGCACCTTTCATCAACAAACCAATGTTGCGATACTGCGAACAGAACACCAAGCATCCAAGTCGAGCTCGAGTCGTGTCGACGGCCAACGCGCCCAACATGCTGAACGCTTCAAAATGCGGCTGTGTTCCCCCAGCGGGAGGTGCTTCATACAGATGGTCCCACAAACTGATCCAGTCCATACCCGCGCTATCAAGCCACTTCCACAGCGTGCGTAGTTCTTCCACCGTTGCGTTCTGCGCACCAACATGGGCACCAAATTGAACAGACATACTTTCCCCCTGCAACCAATTGATTCATGACATTTGAATCCAATTAATAGAACCAACCTTATGGGAAAGTAGCAACAGAGTCATGAGACCACATGGCCAAAGGAGCTCACATGAATGTTCTCGTCTGTAATGACACTGCAGAACCGCTTGATTCCCTGATTTCTGTTCTTCGAAATAACAGCAACATCACCAATGTCAATGTGGCACGAAACGGTCGACAAGCCATCGACGCCCTTCATTCTGCGCCGGTCGATGTCTCAGTCTCTTCAGGTGCTGGTCTTGATTTCAACAGAATGCTGCAACGTCATATCGCGCCCGAAATTGCTTCAGCACTTACTCGAGTTGTCGCGACACAAACACCTACAGTCCCATTGTTAGTCAAGGCTCATCAATTCGGATTTAACAATGTTTTGCAGCTTGATCGAAATGGCGACGAGGTGTTCTCCACCTTGCAGCGCACCCTTCATGGCGAGGAATCACTTGTCAATCATCCAGTTGTGAAGGCGCTCCATCTCACTCCTGGTGCACTCACTCGATCGATTACCTTCCAAGACGACAACGACCACTACATCACCGAACTTGTTGGGGTGGGTTTGCCCGACCACGAAATTGCCGAAGCGCTGCAACTGACGATTCAGATGGTTCGGAATCGCATTGCGAGCATCTTGCGCGTCAATCAACTCTCAAATCGAACTCAGTTGGCTTTATTGCAAAACACCAACTGGCAGATTCCTGATTTCGCCTAGTCGGCACCACAGATGAATCCCCCGCAATACATTCTGTTATCAGAGGCAACCACTGTCGAAGATTTTGTTGATGACCCCGTTTTCACTGACGTCACACATGATGGAGAGATCTATACGACTTATCGCATCGTCCGGTTTACACATGAGATTCGTGGCCACCATGACGACTGGAGCCATCTGGTCAATGTCAGCCTTGAATTCGCCGTAGGAATCGGCGTGGCGTACTTACGTATCCGCAATCGCATCGTGGAGGATTCGCGTATCAAGCCTCAATCGAGCGATTCAGGGCATAGCTAGCTGGAGAATCAAAAAGGCGCCCCGAAGGGCGCCCCATGGAGCGGATGACGAGATTCGAACTCGCGACCCTCACCTTGGCAAGGTGATGCTCTACCAACTGAGCCACATCCGCATGTGTGCCTCCTATCCTAGCGAGGCGGGCGATATCTGCAACGGGGGTCAGACCTCGTGTCCTAGTGAAGCCTCCGCAGGCATGCGCTGTTCCCTCACGAGAAAGGCCAAGGACAGCAACACAACGGCCGCCCCGCCGGTCTGCCACACGGTCAGTTTTTGGTCCAGAATGGCCCACGCCAACGCCGTTGAAATAACGGGGCTCATCAAACCCAGCAAAGATGCCAACGTCACGTCAACATGGCTCTGAGCCCATGTCATTAGTCCGTGGCCCACGATTCCTGGTCCTACTGCCATAGCAACGATGCGTCCCCAGTCGGCATTCGTCATCGCACCCAAGTCATTGCTCACCACAAGGCCATATGGCAACACAACGACGGCACTCCACAAGAACACTGCGGAGAGAAACGACCAAGAGTGGACACCAGCCAGACGACGCTTCTTCGAGAGCACGAAATATGAAGTCCAGATGGTGACGTTTCCAACAGCCAACAAGTCGCCACTGAGATGGGCGCCGCTTGTTGAAGCGGCAGCCAACACAACAATCAGAACTCCAGCCAACGCAAAGGCTGAATAGAGAATTTGCCGCGGTCGCAATTTCTCACCGAACATTTTCGGAGCCACAAATAAAACTAGAACTGGTTGCACTGTCGTAATCAAAGTGGCATTTGCAATAGATGTCATCTTCACGGACGCAAAACCCGTAATCATCGAAAAGGCAAAAAGCACGCCTGGTAAGGCGGTTCGTTTCATCAGGTCGAGCGACAATTTTCCGCCATTGAGATACGCCATCGCGGTCATGAGCGGCGCACCAATCAAGATGCGGTAAAAGACTATGGCTGATGCATCGACCGACATCGTCTTGTTGAAGATGGGACCAATGCCCCAGGCGAACACCGCCGTCACAGCGGCAATGATGTGAATATCTTCTCGTTGACGGAAATTGCTTCGCGCAGAGGCGAACGACGAAGTCACTGTGCTGGCGGATTGAGATCTATGCGAAGAGTGAGAATTCCGTCTTCGATAGACGCCACTGCGTCTCCGATAATGGCGAAGTCACGAAAGTCAGTTTCTGCATTAGCAATGAAAAGCTGACGCTCCTCGCCTGCCACCGGGGGTAACGGACGCTTACGAACCGCAGCAGCGCGGTCCTTAAAGCGAGCAATCATCTCATTAGGTTCAAAAGCAGCCATTAGTACTTCTCCTGGTTGTTATTCAGCAATGGATCAATAATTAACTGCGGTGCAGGGATGAGATCCACAGCATCATCAGCATGATTAAAAGGGTCTTGGTATTGACGTTCGGGTTCGCTCACCGGCTCACGCACCAACATGGCGGGAGCTGCATGGTGCACTACTGGGTCAGCGCCATCGGGGCGAGCCATATTCAACATCGCAAGACGTCGTGAATCATCTGCGCGCGCATATTTACGATCGGCCATGATTTCAAGAGGAGCAAGAACCTCCGGATCCTCGACAGCAGATCTCCAAAATGCCAAGGTGACAATCAAAAGGAATAACCCGAGGAGGACAAGACCGCCACCAATGAGATTGACATTGGTATTTGTTGCAAACAGGACCGTGCGACTCATCGTTCACAGTCTCTCACGCCAACAGACCGCATTGGGGGCTACTCAGTTTCCGACAAAAATGTGGCGATATGGTGCCCGACCGCAACGATTTCAATCAAAAAGCCATCATGGCCTTCAATGCTGTTGATGGTCACATGGGCATTGCGAGGGTCATTGTTCTTCAGGTGGTGCTGAATAATTTCTTGTTGATACGCCGGATACAGAATGTCG
>CANFGT010000011.1 GCA_947446815.1 Acidimicrobiaceae bacterium | reverse complement strand
GTTGGCCGTTGCTTTCTTCACAAATGAAGAAGGCGCGCGCTTTGCACCAGACATGTTTGGATCAATTGTGTACGTCGGTGGCTTGAGCGTCGAAGAAGCACTCGACACCGTCGGAATCGACGGAGCCCGAGTGGGTGACGAGTTGGAGCGCATCGGATACAACGGTGCAACACCTTGCCCTGGCATCTCGCCACATGCCTTTGTTGAAGTGCACATCGAACAAGGTCCAGTTCTCGAGCAAACCGGCATGACCATCGGCGCGGTCACTGGTGTGCAAGGTATTAGTTGGCAGGAAGTCACCATTACGGGGCAAAGCAACCACGCCGGAACAACCCCGATGAACATGCGCCATGACCCTGCATATGTTGCAGCAAACATTGCAGTGTTTCTTCGTGACCTTGCAACACGTTTTGCCGGACACCAGGTATGCACTGTGGGAAAGATCGATCTCCATCCCAACCTCATCAATGTTGTGCCGCAAACCGCAGTCCTTACTCTCGATGTGAGAAATACGGACGAGCAAAAACTGCAGGCAGCGGAAGCTGAAATCACCGCACATCTGCATCACTTGGCTGCACAAGAAGGGGTTTCAATCACTACGAGACCACTCGCCCGCTTTGAACCTGTCGTCTTCGATTCGCATGTCGTTTCGCTCATTGAATCAATCGCTGTAGCGCAAGGACATCGCGTTAGTCGTCTCCCAAGTGGGGCCGGACATGACGCACAGATGTTTGCCCGCGTCTGTCCCACCGCAATGGTCTTCGTTCCCAGCTCAAACGGAATCAGCCACAACCCTGCTGAGTACACCTCTCCCGAAGAACTAGAAGCAGGCGCAAATGTGCTGCTTCACACAATGATCGCACTTGCTAATACGGAGGATTTCTGATGAGCAGAATCGTGACTGTTGGCGCCGCACAAATGGGGCCAATTCAAAAGGAAGATTCACGAGCCGATGTCGTCAAACGACTCATCGCGCTTTTACAAGAGGGTCACAAGGCCGGATGTGATCTCGTTGTTTTCCCTGAGTTGGCGCTCACCACTTTCTTCCCACGTTGGTTTGTTGACGACATCACTGAAGCGAATCATTGGTATGAGACCGAGATGCCCTCACCCGTTACACAGCCCTTATTCGATGAAGCAAAGAAGCTGCAGATTGGTTTCTGCTTGGGGTATGCCGAGATCACTTCAGACGGACATCGCTTCAATACGCAAATCTTGGTGGAAAAAGATGGAACAGTCGTAGCGAAATATCGCAAAGTTCATATTCCAGGTCACGAGCACAACGAACCCAATAGACCTTTTCAGCATGCAGAGCGCTACTACTTCGAACCTTCAATGGAGGGTTTTGGGGTGTGGAAGGCCTTCGGTGGCCGCATGGGCATGATGATTTGCAACGATCGTCGTTGGCCTGAGACATACCGCGTAATGGGACTGCAGGGCGTGGAGATGATTCTGTGTGGCTACAACACCCCGATTCACTATGTTCCAGATCCAAGCCAGGACATTCTTCAGGGTTTTCACAATGCGTTGGTCATGCAGTCGGGCGCATACCAAAACGGTAGTTGGGTCATCGGTGTGGCCAAAGGAGGGGTTGAAGAAGGTGTTGATTCACTTGGTCAAAGCATGATCGTTGCTCCATCAGGCCAAATTGTGGCTCAAGCTTTCACGACGGGTGACGAATTGATTTCAGCTCGTTGCGACCTTGACTGGTGCGAGCGATACACCAAGACCTTGTTCGATTTTGATCGTTACCGTCGCCCCGAGGTTTATGGTCGAATCACGTCACAACGTGGAGTCGTGACGGACTGACATGTCTTTTACGACGAACGGTCTTGTGTGTGGTCACCACCACCTCTATTCCTCGCTGGCGCGGGGAATGCCAGCACCACCCCAGACCCCAACATCGTTTCTTTCCGTTTTAGAAAATGTCTGGTGGCGTCTTGACGCAGCACTTGATCTCGACATCATTTATTGGTCTGCTGCGCTAGGTGCAGCGGAAGCTCTCCTCAACGGAACCACAGCCATCATCGATCATCATGAATCCCCTTTTGCAATTGAAGACAGCCTCAGCATCATCCAGTCTGCATGCGACATGGTCGGTGTCAGCAGCAATCTCTCGTACGGTGTCACAGACCGTTGGACGGGAAACACGATGTCGTCAGCAGTTGACACCTCATCAAAGATGACGGAAGAAGCACGACGCGGCCTTGCGGAGAATGAGCGATTCATTAGATCGGGCGGTCGTGGAATGGTCGGAGTACATGCAGCATTCACATGTGCAGACGACACACTGCACGCCGCAGCTGATCTAGCTAAACAACTTGGAGTCGGCGTACACATTCATGTTGCGGAAGGTCTCGATGACATTGATGCTGGTCAGCGTTTGCAATCTCTTGCACAAGATGACTGGCTGATTGTTCATGCAGTTCATCTCAAAGAAAAGCTGAATGGAACACTCGCACATAACCCACGTTCAAACATGAACAATGCGGTGGGATATGCACATCCGACTAAGTGGCCAAACGACGTCATCCTGGGAACGGACGGAATTGGTGCCGACATGCTTGAAGAAGTGCGCATTGCTTATGTCCGCCAACGCGAATCAGATATCACTGCTTCCCCAGAAGACGCATGGCAGTGGTTGAGCAATGGCGAGAAGTTCTTCCCCGAAGTACGCAACGATGTGGTCACCTGGAGCTATGACCATTCGGATAGTCCCTGGCATGTTGCATTCACGCCAGGGATCCGCTGCACATCAGTCTCACGCAATGGCGAACTCTTGGTGAGTGACGGTCAACCGACAAAATTCGATATGAATGAAATTCGCGCAAAGGCAGCCGAAGCTTCAACAACACTTCACGAAAGGCTGTCATAAGAAATGTCAGTTCTGATTCCACATTCCATCCTTGAGGCTTCAGAGATTTTGGCTCAGCACCCTGCGGCGACCATCTTGAATGGTGGAACTGACCTCATGGTGGAAGTCAACTTCAACCATCGTCGACCCGACTCTATTGTTCTGTTGCGCAATATTGCCGAACTTCGCGATTGGTCAACAGATGCCGCGTCAGGAACCATCACCATCGGTGCGGGTCTTCCTTATGCGGCTATCGAAAAAGGTGAAATCGCACGCCTTGTTCCTGCACTTGCGCAAGCTGCCCGAACAGTTGGTTCACCACAGATTCGTGCAGCCGGAACCATGGGCGGAAACCTCGGAACATGTTCTCCTGCTGGAGACACGTTGCCGGTGTTGTCGGCTCTTGAAGCCATTGTCCATCTCCAATCCATTGAGGGTGCACGATCTGTCCCGTTTGCAGATTTCATGGTCGGGCCCAAGCGCAACAGCCGTCAACCAAATGAAGTCATCACCGCGGTCACACTTCCCATCACAGAACAACGACAGGGCTATTCGAAAGTCGGAGTGCGCAATGCAATGGTCATCTCGGTTGCTTCAGCGTGTTTTGCAATCGTTAACGACACCCCCCGCTTCGCGATGGGCTCTGTCGGACCAACAATCTTGCGCGCGAGAGAGGCAGAGGCGTATCTCGCTTCAGCGGCCTCGAATCTGAATGACATCACCGAAGAGATAGCGCACGAGTTCGGTCGCATTGCCGCATCTGAATCTCGACCTATTGATGACCACCGCTCGACAGCCACCTATCGCAAACATGCAATCGGCGTTCTTGCTACGCGTCTTGCACTGAAGGGAATCTGACAATGAGTTCCAATGAGTTCTACACATTGAAAGTCAATGGTGCCGAGCATCAAGTGTCCGATGCCTGGATCGGCGAAAGTCTTTTGTATGTGCTGCGTGAGCGTCTCGGGCTTCCCGGGTCAAAGGGAGCATGCGAACAAGGCGAATGTGGTAGTTGCACGGTGTACGTGGACGGTGCTGCTGTGTGCAGTTGTCTTGTCATGGCAGCTTCTGCAGTTGAGTCTGAAATTGCAACTGTCGAAGGATTGAACACCGATGGATCTTTGACCGATGTACAGGAAGCCTTTGTCACTGAAGGTGCCGTGCAATGTGGCTTTTGCACGCCTGGACTTGTGATGGCAGTACATCATCTTCTTGACGAGAACGACTCACCATCGGAACTTGAAGTGAAAGAAGCCCTTTCAGGAAATATTTGTCGCTGCACCGGTTACGGACGAATCTTTGCAGCAGTAGACAAAGTCGTTGCAGTTCGTAAAGGGGCACATCAATGAGTGCGGTCAAAACAAAGCGCGATGTGCTCGGCACCAGTTCTCTTCGACCTGACGGCAATGCAAAAGTAAAGGGTGATTTCGCATTCACTTCTGACCTACATGCAGAGAACATGTTGTGGGGTGCAACTCTTCGTTCACCACATCCTCATGCCCGAATTATCTCCATCGACACCAGTGCAGCAATAAAGATTGCAGGCGTGGAGTGCATCATCACTTCCGACGATGTTCCTGGTCAATTGACCTACGGCCTCATCAGTTCCGATCAACCAGTCTTTGCAAAGGATGTTGTTCGCTATATGGGCGAACCCATCGCCGCGGTGGCTGCGGATCATCCCGAGACATGTCGCCGTGCTCTTGCCGCAATCACAGTTGAATACGAGTTGCTTCCTGTGCTGTTCAACGCAGAAGATGCAATCGGAGATGCCTTTCAAGCAATTCACCCAGACGGCAATGTCATCAGACGCCAACAAATTATTCACGGTGACACAAGTGTTGAGGGTGACGTCATCGTCGAGGGCCACTATGTCATCGGCATGCAGGATCAAGCATTCCTCGGCACCGAATCAGCAATGGCTCTTCCCGATCCGGATGGACAGGGCGTCGAAGTGTTCGTTGCCACACAGTGGCTCCATGAAGATCAGAAACAGATGGCGGCCTGTCTCAATTTGCCACCTGAGAAGATTCGCTTGGTTCTTGGCGGAGTCGGTGGTGCATTCGGTGCTCGCGAGGACATCAGTCTTCAGGTCCACACTGCTCTTCTCGCACTGCGAACCTCACGTCCGGTAAAGATGCAATATGGTCGCGAGGAAAGTTTCTTTGGTCATGTACATCGCCATCCAGCCACAGTGTGGATGCGTCACCACGCCACCGCAGAGGGCAAAATCGTCAAGATCGAAGCACGATTTGTTTTCGATGGTGGTGCGTATGCCTCCACCTCCTCTGCAGTACTCATCAACGGCGTGACGCACACTCAGGGCCCGTACAAGTGCCCTGCTGCAGTGGTGGACGGCTACTCAGTTCGCACAAATAACCCTCCGTGTGGCGCGATGCGCGGCTTTGGTGTAGTGCAGGCCTGTTTCGCACACGAAGGACAGATGGACAAATTGGCGGCCGCAATTGGCACAGACCCTGTCACTATTCGATTGCTGAACGCCATGGAAACTGGCGACACTCTGATCACCGGCCAACCAGTGGAAAGCGTCGCTCCCGTTGCACGCCTCATTCGTGAGACAAACGAAATTCCCTTGCCGCCAGCGCTTTCTTTAGATGCCAATGAATTAGATCTTCCTGGTGGCTCAGGCATTACCGCGGAACGAAAGCACATTAAGCGTGGCATCGGTTGGGGTGTCAGCATTAAGAACATCATGTACAGCGAAGGCTTTGACGACTACTCCACCGCCAAATGCACCTTGAGCGATGGCAAAGTCGTTTTGAAATTCGCAACAAGCGAAGTGGGACAAGGCTTTGTCACTCTTGCTCCACAAATTGCACGTTCTGTTCTCGGTGTCACTGATGCGATCTGCGACACCATTGACACTCAAATTGGTTCTGCTGGTTCCACCTCAGCTTCACGTCAGACGTGGATGAGTGGTGGTGCCGTAGACGGAGCGTGCCGCCTCGTTCGTGAGCGTTTGTTTGAACACATTGGTGCACAGAACAATATTGATCCGATTCGATTCGCAATTGAAGACGACGAAATCGTCGACACCGCCGGAACGTTTCGTATCTCGGTCATAGAGGCAAGCCAAGGCATCACTATTTCAGAGACCTTCGAACATCATCACCGAGCAACCGAAGACCTTGATGAAAATGGTCAAGGCAATTGTCATGTGGCGTTTGCATTCGTCGCACACCGTGCAGTCGTGGACGTTGATCCTGAGCTAGGACTTGTAAAGGTTGTCCAGATTGCAACGGCACAAGATGTTGGCCAGGTACTCAACCCACTGTCCGTTTTAGGACAAATCGAAGGTGGAATCGCACAAGGTTTAGGTCTTGCTGTCATGGAAGAAATCATCGTCCAAGAAGGTCGCGTTCGAAACCCCAGCTTTACGGACTATTTACTTCCAACAGCGCTCGATGCTCCAGTCGTCGTTGCTCGCATGATCGAGGAATACGAACCACAGGCACCACTGGGCGCCAAAGGGGTGGGTGAACCGCCTTGTATCTCCGTCACCCCAGCGATTGTCGCTGCTATTCGAGATGCGATCGGCAAAGACATTGACCGCTGTCCAGTACGACCACAAGACATTTGTTTGTAACTAGGACCCAAACACTCGTTCTGTGTAGCGGTTGGTAAATGTTCGCTGTGGATCAAGACGGTCCCGCATAGCAAGAAATTCATTGAACTTCGGATACAAGCCAGAGAGTTCTTGTGCGTCACGATGATGAACTTTGCCCCAGTGCGGACGGGCATCATATGTGCGCAAAATATTTTCAACGTCCTTGAAAAATGGCGTGTACTCCATGCCCTTGTACACATGCACTGCGATATATCCGGACTCTCGACCATATGCAGTGGAGAGCGGAACATCATCAGGCGCTGTAAATCGAACTTCGACCGGAAAGTTCAAGAGGTAGCCCTTGTGGTCAATCATCTCGCGAATCTCTCGGAGTGCAGGAGCAACTGATTCAGCAGGCAACGCATGTTCCATTTCATAAAAGCGAACGAGACGCGGACTAGCAAAAATTTTGTAGCTGTCGTTGATGTAACTACGCGAACCAGATGAAGGCAATGCAGTCGCCAAGCGTGGAATCAACGATGGTTTCATTCGTCCGAGGCGACACAAGGCTCCGAAGGCGTAGTTCTCCATGAAGGTCGTCTCTATCCAACCTTTGATTTTTGGTAGAGGGTCCAAAGGTTCGGACGTGCGATTATTGCGTTTCGTCAGCGCCCACTTCGTGTGGGGAATCCAAAAGAATTCAAAGTGATCGTGTGAAGCGCGAAGTTCATCAAGGTTGTTCAGAACCTCGTCCAATTTCATTGGTGCTTCTGTGGCATGTAATCGGAATGCATCGACAACCCGAATGGTGCATTCAGAAATTGCTCCTAATGAACCCACAGAAACACGAGCGAAATCGAGAACATCGGAGTTCTGGGTGGCATCACACTGCAATACATTTCCATGCCCGTCCACAAGGCGCATTCCCACGACCTGTGCTGCGAGGCCTGTTAATTTAACACCCGTCCCGTGGGTGGATGTGGAAATCGCTCCGGCCACTGTCTGATAGGCAATGTCACCAAGGTTGGCCATTGCTAGGCCTTCTGCCGCCAGGAGACGATTGAGATTGTTCAGGGTCGTGCCCGCGCCTACCCGGACTTCCATTTTGTCTCGGTCAATTGAATAAATGCCTTGCAGGGCTTCAATACGGACCAAGCGTCCATCTGTCACTGCGGCGGGGGTAAAACTGTGTCCAGATCCCGGAACTTTGACCTTTTCACCACGATCTGCTGCCTGTCGAACAATACGAATCAGCTCGTCCTCAGACCGAGGAGTCTCGATTGATACGGGATGTGCAACTTCGTTGCCAGCCCAGTTCTTCCACGTTGGTGCCATCCCTATTTCCTACCCCAAAATCGCCTCAAACGGCGGGTCCGTCTTCACATCTAGGCACCGTGACGACCTATGGTGATGAGACGCAGTTTCGACGGGAGTCCCCATGACCACAACGCAAGTACCACTGGTTGATTACCTCGCATTGGGTGCACAGCCGCATCTCGTGGCCAATGAGTGCACATCATGTGGCGCCCGTTATTTTGATCGTCGCAATGCATGCGCATCTTGTTTCGCGACGGAGTTCAAGAAGGTCGATATTGCAACTGAAGGCGAAGTTCGCTCCTTCACCATCGTGACTTTCGCTGCCCCGGGCGTGCCAGTTCCTTTCGTTGCAGCGATTGTTGATTGCGGAGGCACAAGCGTGCGCGGCAATGTCATCAATTGCGACCCAACACCTGAGAAGGTCACCCTCGGTATGAAGGTGCGGCTCGCCACATATTCACTCGGCAACGACGATAATGGAGCAGAAGCCATCGGCTTCGGTTTCGAACCCATCGCATAAAGAACGACACAAGTAATAACGGAGAACACAATGGCATCAGACGACATCTACATCCTCGGCATATACATGACGAAGTTTGGTAAGTATCCAGACCGAGACACTGTTGACCTTGCTGCGGAAGCAGTAATGGCAGCACTTGCCGACGGCGGAGTCACCATGAAAGACATGGGCATCTTGGCTGCAGGTTGCCTCATGGGCCAGGGCGGCATCGGCCAGCAGATCCAAAAGCAGGTCGGGCAAACAGGTATTCCCGTGTACAACGTTTCGAACGCATGCGCAACGGGTGCCACCGCTCTCCGTACCGCCATCATGGCAATCAAGGCTGGCGAATGCGACATGGGTCTTGCAGTCGGCGTAGAAAAGCTTGCTGGCGTTGGCTTGCTCGGAGCAAGTTCAGCTCCAAAGGGTGCAGGAAAAGAATGGAAGGCAACGGGGCGTTATGGCTCAGTCGCCAACACGGACGGATTGATCGGAACCAACAATATGCCTGGCACTTTCGCTCAGGTTGGTATGGAGTACGGCCACAAATACGGCGGCGCAACATTCGAACTCTTCGCAAAGATTTCAGAGAAGAACCACGCTCACTCCACGCTGAATCCTCTCGCTGCATATAACAAGCGCATGACACTTGACGAGATCATGAATGACATCATGATTGCGTACCCAAATACACGTCCAATGTGCTCCGCAAACTGTGATGGTGCAGCAGCAGCTGTCGTCGTCAGCGGCAAGAAGTTGAAGACACTCTCTCTTGAGCAGCAGCGTCGTGCCATCAAGGTGTCGGCATCGATTCTCACTAGCGATCCGTACCAAGAGGCATGCCAGGTTCTTCCTGACGTCAATACCCTCACCCGTATTGCAGCTACACAGGCATATGAGCAGGCAGGTGTCTCCCCTTCCGACCTCGACTTGGTTGAGCTGCATGACTGCTTCGCCACCGCTGAATTGGTGCACTACGACAACCTCATGCTGTGCGAAGAAGGCGGCGCGGTTGATTTCTTTAACTCCGGTGCAACCTGGCGCGACGGCAAGACGCCCGTCAACGTCTCAGGTGGTCTTGAATCAAAGGGTCACCCCATCGCAGCGACCGGCATCGCCAACATTTGGGAAGTGTGTCATCACCTTCGCGGTGAAGCAGGCCCACGCCAGATTGAAGGCGCCAAGGTCGGCCTTGCTCATGTCATCGGATTGGGCTCTGCATGCGGCGTTCACATCCTTGAGAAGTCGGCACTCTGAGCAATAGCGCGTTAGCGCACGGTTTTGTTGACTCGGCTTTCGAGCCTGTTCGACAAGCCTTTCTCAATAACTTCAACGAGCACGCCGAAATTGGTGCCTCAGTTTGCATCACTGTTTCTGGTTGCACAGTTGTCGATTTGTGGGGCGGATTCGCAGACCCAGCCCGGACAAGAGCCTGGGATGAGAATCAACTAGTTAATGCATTCTCCGTCGGCAAGGGCGTCACCGCCGTTGTTGCTGCACAATGTGTTGCGCGAGGTGAGATCACCTATGACACATTGATTTCCTCTTTATGGCCAGAGTTTGGTCATCACGGGAAGGAAGTTCTCACTTTCCGAGACCTCCTCGGACATCGTGCAGGGTTGCCTGCAGTGCGCAATCGACTTGCGCCCGGCTCAATGATGCAGTGGTCGACTATGACTGATGCGCTTGCATCCGAGAAGCCCTGGTGGGAACCAGGAATGGCACACGGGTATCACGTGAACACATTTGGTTTTCTTGTGGGCGAAGTGATTCGTCGTGCGACGGGACTCACAGTGGGGCAACTAATTGCACGAGATATCGCCACCCCACTCAACGCAGACATCTTTCTGGGCGCCGACCCTTCGTTACATTCCCGAATGGCCGACTTTGAATGGCCAGGCGACCCCATGCCTGAGGAAGAACCTGCAGGCATGAGCGATGAACAATTGATGCAACTCAATACCTATTACAACCCATCGGGCCTTTCCGGAGCTGGTGTTGTCAACTCCCCAGAATGGCGCAGTGCGGAGATGCCAAGCACGAACATGCACGCAAGCGCTCGTGGGGTTGCTTCGCTCTACACAGCACTTGCACATGGTGGTTCCTTCGCTGATGTCGAGATACTTCCCACAACTGTTCTCAATGAAGCGATTACTGAGGTGTCGCGTGGTGATGATGTCGTGCTTGGACGTGTCTCACGTTTCGCTCACGGATTCCAAATACCTCTCCCAGAGCGCGGTTTTGGTCCGAACCCCAAAGCCTTCGGACATTTTGGTGCAGGCGGCTCTGTCGGATTTTGTGATCCCGTCACAAAAGTTGGTTTTGGTTACGTAATGAACCAGATGGGTCCGCGTTGGCAGAACCCTCGCAACAAGGCATTAATCGAAGCTTTGTACAACTGCCTTAGCTGACTTTCGACGACGAACAGCTCGCATCACGCAGCCATAATGCAGGGTCCTGAATGTACACAATTCCAATGGATGCAAACGGAATAAAAATCACTGCGGTTAACGGCCAGCCGAAACGAGCTTGTCCAAACGTGATGATTACCCCACTCAGTGTCCCAATAAATACAGTAAGAAACATCCACAGGGGAAAGTGACGACTTCGAATAAAACACCAGACACCGACGGCCACAAGAATAAGTAACACAACGAACGCTGTCATTGATGCGTGATAAGCAAAAAGTACTTTCCTCGACCAGAAAATATTTTGCCCCCAGTGAACGCTGGTGAGGGTTGCCCAACCACCGGACCACAACGATCGAAACAAACGAACAGGCATACGTGAAACCCAAAACAGAAAATGATGATGAATATCATGCAGTGCTTGTTTCTGCGCAATTCGAACATCCCACATTTCGGCACGAGGAATATTGACGCCATCAACTTGAGGTGCTCGACATACGGCCCGCCTCGTTAACTCACCCCGCGAGTTAGTCGCGCCATCACAGATATTGGGCCAAGTCGCAGATGTGATCCCCAGTCCTGCGCCAACCCGAAGATTGTTAATGAAAATCGGAATCATCGGAAGCAATGAGACGACTATGTAACGAAGTGTTAGCCCTATACTGCGACGCTTTAAAAATATCGCAAACGCTATGAGAATCGGAACCAAAAGACCCGATGGACGAATGAAAACATACAAACCCGCCACGAGAGCTGCCCCTAGCCAGTGATGGATTCGGTGCTGTTCAAGCGAAACCATTTTTGAAGCGAGAACAAGCGACCAGACAAGAAAAGTTGCGGCCAGTAGTTCCGACATCACTAGACCGGTTGCGACCACCGCATCCGGATACACAGCCATCACCCAACCAGCAGCTACAGCCACTAATGAAATCTTCTCATGCTGCCAACCAATCAATTCTGCAATTCGAGCGGCCAGCAAAGACACACCAATCATCAGAAATATCGAAGCGAGGATGTTAAGAATCATCGCACTTTGCCAAGAACTGAGAGAGTTCAAACTGGCGTATCTCAAAACGGCTATAAAAAATGGATAACCAATCGACAGATAGTTAGAAGGCTGACCATAGAAGCCTGAAAACCAATGGCCCCGGATGGACCACGTTGCCATCTTGAGATAGACGTATGGATCAGCGACAAAACGACGCTCTATCGGAGGAGTTGCTGTCGCAAGAACAAATGTGATTCGGATGAGTGTTCCAACGATGACAGGCCAAAACCACGGCATCAAGAGCGATGTTTGAGCCCTCTTATCTGCCATCGCGTCGGTTGCTCCATTCCTGATGCCAGGTGACCCAGGCATCAGGCTACGAAGCCCCAATTTGATTTGGTTCTCGATGCAGTAGGATTGTGTCAGCGTCAGATCGAGGATTAAGCCGCGATGCACACACGACTACTGTGTCACCTTTTCGCAGTAGACCACTCTGCTTGGTTTGTTGAATTGCGCTTGACACAGCAGAGGTGAAATCCCCATCTCTCATCACGACAAGCGGGTACACACCTCTATTGATGTTGAGTTGACGAGCCCTGTCGGGCCTAGGCGTGATGGCAACAATCTGGCACACTGGTCTGCACGATGCCAACAACCGAGCGGAATATCCCGTCAGAGTGATCGACAAAATGAGATCAGCTGAAATTCTTCTCGCAAGGGCACTCGCAGCAGATGTCACTGCTGCGGCTACTGGATTATCGTCTGCAAAATAATTAGGAAGAGAAACATGCTTCTCCGCTTCTTCGCAAATACGAGTCATCGCTCGCACGGTCTCGGATGGATGAAGCCCGACTGCGGTTTCGCCTGACAACATCACCGCATCAAATCCATCTCTCACAGCACCACTGATATCGGCGACTTCTGCCCTGGTCGGACGAGTCGACGTGGTCATTGATTCAAGCATTTCAGTCGCGCAGATTGACACCACCCCATGTCGTAAAGCGCTGAGCGCAATTCGACTTTGTGCAGCGGGAACACTCTCGTAGGGTGTCTCAACTCCCAGATCACCTCGCGCTGCCATCACTCCGTCGCTCACCGCACATATCTCATCAATGCGTTCGAGAGCTTGTGGACGTTCAATCTTTGCAAACACCAGAATATCTTCACCGACAATTTCTCGGACTGAGACAACATCTGCTGGCGTCTGCACGAAAGAAATCGCAACGACCTCGACTCCTAAACTTCTTGCAACCTTCAAATCGGCTACATCTTTTGTTGACAGAACACTTCCTCGAACTTCGGTATCAGGAAGATTGACTCCTTTACCGTGCTGCAAAACACCTCCACTCGAGACTCGCAGAGAAAAATTGTCGCCATCAATGTGTTCAACGATTGTCTCGATTCGACCATCATCCATGAGGACACGGTGACCAATTTCAAGGCCACGAGACCCTTGGTCCCTATTTGTCTCTATACCGATGTCAGCGAGAGAGAACTCGACCAAAGAACCATCGGTGAGTTCGGTTGACTCGGGAGCAAAGCGAAGTTTTGGGCCCTGGATATCAACCATGATTCCGGCCATGGGGGCAGACTCGCGCACCAGTGTGATGGCCCTTGGCAGTTCATCGGTGCTCAGATGAGAACAATTCAAACGAAAGACCGAAACACCGGCCGCTACGAGATCACGGATGCCCGATTCTGATAACGATGCCGGCCCCAGAGTGGCAACAATCTTTGTTAATCGCATTGGTGTCGAAGGGGGGACTTGAACCCCCACGCCCTCACGAGCGCCAGTCCCTTAAACTGGTGCGTCTGCCTATTTCGCCACTTCGACCTGGAAGATAAAGGTTAGCAAGGTTGCCCTCGTAACCAACTTCCTACTTGTTCAGCAAGAAGGCCAGAGCAATCACTGTGAAGAGCCAAATGGCCGCAAACACAGAGGTAATACGGTTCAAGTTCTTTTCTGCAGCAGCTGAACCAATGCCAGCGCCACTTGCT
The DNA here is from genome assembly GCA_947446815.1 of Acidimicrobiaceae bacterium. Classification (GTDB taxonomy): domain Bacteria; phylum Actinomycetota; class Acidimicrobiia; order Acidimicrobiales; family Ilumatobacteraceae; genus UBA2093. The sequence continues at coordinate 57,353 of CANFGT010000011.1, read as the reverse complement.
CCACCGAACATGTCGGAGAGACCGCCACCCTGTCCGCTATGCAAGAGCACGCCGACAATCATGGACAACATTGTGACCACATTGATCACGAGGGTGATGTAAAGAACGACTGTACGCACGGTTGGTAAGCCTATCTGTCGGAATGTGGCTTCCCAGCCCGTTCAGATGCCTCCATGGGGTGATGGCAGGCCACCAAATGCCCACCGCCAGCGTCCGCCAGAGCAGGCTCCTCTAAGGCACAAAGGTCGGTGGCCTTCCAACAACGGGTTCGGAAACGGCAGCCAGAAGGAGGGTCTACTGGAGAAGGAACATCACCCTCAAGGCGAATCCGGCCCGAGGCTCCCCTCATCTTGGGATTAGGTACAGGAACTGCTGAGAGCAGAGCCGTTGTGTACGGATGAAGAGCCGAGGCATAAACATCTGCCGATGGCCCCATCTCGACGATCTTGCCCAAGTACATCACTGCAACCTGGTCTGCAATGTGCCGAACGACAGATAAGTCATGCGCAATGAACACGAAGGACAAACCCAACTCTTGTTGCAACTTTTCCAACAAGTTCAGAATTTGAGCTTGAATGGAAACATCAAGAGCAGATACTGGCTCATCAGCAATGATGATGCTTGGATTCAGAATGAGTGACCGTGCGATTCCAATTCTCTGTCGCTGACCACCGGAGAATTCGTGTGGATACCGGTTGTAGTGCTCAGGGTTGAGACCGACCAACTCCATCATCTCTTGCACGCGCTTCTTCACTCCACCATCGGGAATAATCCCTTGCACTTCAAGTGGACCTGAGATTATTTGACCAACGCTGTGACGAGGATTCAGAGATGAATACGGATCCTGAAATATCATCTGCAACTTCTGTCGAACCGCACGGAGTTCACGGCCCTTGATAGATGTGATGTCTTTGCCATCAAGAATTACTTCGCCCGACGTTGCATCAAGAAGGCGCGTAATAAGTCGAGCAAGTGTTGATTTGCCACACCCACTCTCTCCGACAATGCCCAAAGTTTCACCTTGGCGCAGTACAAAGGAAACACCGTCAACGGCTTTCAGTTCTTTCGTCGGACGCCCAAGTAACCCTTGGTGTCCTGTCGGGAAATACTTGACGAGATTCTTTGCCTCAAGCGCGATGGGAGTGAACATCAGTTCCCCACCTTCTGACCAATTTCTACAATTCTCTCGACAGGCAAATGACAAGCAGAGAAAGAATGCTTCGGACCCTTTTGTACGAGTAGCGGAGTCTCTGTCGTGCAACGAGAACCATTTTCCGATGCGAAAGAACAACGCGGATGAAAGGCACATCCAGAGGGCAGATTCAACAGCGACGGCGGCGTACCCTCGATAGTCCTCAAGTGTCCGCGGCTGCTCACCTCAAGACTCGCTACCGCTCCAAGCAGACCCCATGAATACGGATGCGTTGGAATCTCAAAGAGGTCTTCAACATCGGCTTTTTCCACGACTCGACCGGCATACATCACAAGAACATCACGAGCGACTTCTGCAATCACACCCAAATCGTGAGTGATCAGCAGGATCGCCATTCCGTTTTCTACCTGAAGCGCAAGCATGAGATCAAGAATCTGTGCTTGCACCGTCACGTCGAGGGCAGTTGTTGGTTCATCCGCAATCAGAATCTTGGGGTCATTCACTAATGCAATTGCAATCACAATTCGTTGACGCATACCTCCGGAGAATTGATGCGGATATTCATCGGCACGCTGGGCAGGGTTTGGGATGCCCACCTTTGTCATCATCTCGAGAACTTTCGCGTTCACCTGTGCCTTGGACGCCTCGGGATGATGAACCTCATATGCTTCTGCGATTTGGTAACCCACTGTGTAGTAGGGGTTCAACGCTGACATTGGGTCTTGGAACACCATGGCGATTTCGCTACCGCGGAGCCGTCGGACATCGGCTTCACTTGCAGACAAAACATCGACTCCAGCAACGACAACTCGACCTGTAGAAGTGGCTGTCACAGAATTGTTAAGGCGCATCAAGGAAGCTGCCGTAACGGATTTTCCCGAGCCGCTCTCCCCCACGATTCCGAGTGTCTCACCCTCGTGCAACACAAATGAAAGATCATTGACTGCATGAACGATGCCATCAGGTGTCGCGAAGGAAACACTCAGATTCTCCACAATGAGCACGGGCTTCTGCGACGACATCACTTCACCCTCACTCGTGGATCAAGTACGCCATACATGATGTCAACGATCACGTTGGCTAGGACAATAAACACCGCAGACACCAACGTGGTGCCAACGAGTACGGGCAAGTCGGATTCCACCACCGAACGGATGGCCAACTTTCCCATACCTGGAAGCGAGAAAACACTTTCGGTAATAATCGCTCCGCCCAAAAGAGAAGCAAAGTCGAGTCCAGCAATCGTCACAATCGGGACCATTGCAGCACGCATGACGTACTTACGAAGAACCACAGATCGTGAAAGACCCTTCGCCACACCAAGACGAACAAAGTCTTCATTCATCGCTTCAAGCATTCCGTTTCGCGTCAAACGGGTGTAGCTCGCAGCGGACAAAATGGCCAACGTGAGCCAAGGAAGAATCATTGCATTCAAGAATTTGATTGGATCTTCTAGCGGAGATACATAATCAGGGAACGGCAAAATACCGAGCCAAATTACAACAGAGAAAAGGACAAGTAGACCGACATAGAACGTCGGAAGGCTCACACCCACCGCAGTAAATGCATTTGCTAAACGGTCCTGCCACTTGCCCTTATTCAAAGCGGCAATCGCGCCGCTACCAACACCAATAATCATCCACATGATGAACGCACCGATAGAGAGATATGCGGTAACCGGGAAGGTACGCCCAATCAGCGTCGTTACGCATTCATGTTGAGCAAATGAGTATCCGAATGATGGAGCAGGACAAGAAAAGGCAGCTTGTCCCATTCCGTAATCACGACCGACAAATATCCCTTTGAGGAAGAGCCAGTATTGCTCGACGATTGATTTGTCGTAACCGAGGCGAATCCTATTTGCCGCAATTATGTCCGGTTTGCAATTCTTACCGCAGGTCAGCGCAGCGGGATCTACAGGAAGTGCCGAAAACAAGAGATAGGTCACAACTGAGACCGCTAAAAGAAGCAGCACTGCGAAGAAGAGTCGTCGAACGACGAATAAAAACATCTTGACCTTTCCTATTTGTAGACACCGAATATTGAACAAGAGAAAAGGGGCGCCGACAAAGCCGACGCCCCTTTCCACGTTTCCAAAGAAGAATTACTTCTTCTCGAGTTGAACCTTGAGGTTTCCGTAGCAGAAGGCACCGAAAGGTCCCCACTGGAATGAATTCTCAATTTTTGAGCCCCACATGCTCTGCATGCGAGTGAAGGTTCCGGGCAATGCCCACAGACGATCAACCACAAACTGATTGAGTTCTTGCCACTTCACACCCTGTGCTGTGCGATCGAGAGTGTTGCGAGCATCATTGACCTTGGTCTCAAATGTCTTGTAATCAGGATCGGATGCATTACGAGTGAGGTTGAATCCTCCACCAGTAGTGAACAGTTCTGGAATCACGGTTGATGCATTTGCCCAGTCTGGAGCCCAACCACCACGAACAATGTCGTAGTCGGTTTCAGGGTTCATGACTGTTGGCCAGTACTGAGCTGGGTCGCCCACAGCTTCTGGCTTGATCTTGATGCCCGCCTTGCCCATGGAGTCAATCCAAATTGCCAAAGCCTTCTTCCAGATTTCGGTATCTGGGTAGTAGAACTTCAGACCATCCTTGGCATGCGCTGCCACTTCAGGGCACTTGGTTTCTGCTGCAGCCATGGCTGCCTTAGCGGCTTCAACATTTGGTGATCCATCTTCATTTAAGCCCGCCAATTGAGTTGGCTTTTTATAGTCGATCTTCATCAGTGGCTTAATGAATCCATCAGCAAAGTCACCCGTGTATGAACCGCCGCCTGCTTTGCGCAGAGCCTCACGGTCTAGAGCCAAATAAATGGCCTTACGAACATCCAAGCAAGACAAATTCTTCACATTGAGATTTGTATAGCCGACAAATGGGTCGTAATAGTTCACAGCACGCTTCGCGAGTGCCTTGTCGCCTTCAAACACTGTCTTGAGGCTCTCCGGAAGAATTCCTGCAGTGACCGCAGTCTTGTCCTGACCTGAATCGGCGATTAAACGCTCATCCATTGCAGATTCTTCGAGACCAAAGTGGTACACGATCTTGTCTGCATACGCTTTGCGCTCGGTATCGGTCGCGATATCCCATTGGTCGTTACGAACGAGAACAAGAGCCTTGCCCACTTCGTAGCTTTCAATCTTGTACGGACCCGAAGAGATTGGGTGCATGTCGTACTTCTCACCCGTGTCCTTCGCCTTTGGTACTGGGCTAAAGGTAAGAAGAGTCGTTGTGTAGTTGAAGTCAGCAACTGTTGACTTGAGATTGAAAGTAATCGTGTTTCCATCACATGTCACTGCTTTGTCATATGCGGCCTGCTGGGCTGCAGTTGCCTTGTACGGGCCAGGGTATTCACCCTTGACGTCGAGGTAAGTCATCGCATAGCTAGGACCATCGGTGATGACGTCTGTTGCAAAACTGCGCGATACGCCGTAGGCGACATCTGCACAAGTAATTACACTTCCATCTTCATATTTGAGGCCGTCTTTCAAAGTAAACGCCCACACCTTGCCGCCATTGCTCGAAGTGCCGGTGTCTGTAGCAAGGTCACCAGTGATCTCCGAACCAGCATCTCCGGCTTGGAACTTATATGTAGTTAACGAACGTTGGATGGTTGAACCTGCGAATGCAAGATCGTCTCCGGTGTAGTTACGTTGCGGGTCAAGGTGAGCAATCTGTTCACCATTAGTCAAAATATTGATGGTGTTGTCATACCCACCACCACATGAGGCTGTGAGCGTTGATGCAACGAGTACGAACCCGACAGCAACGCCAATCCGACGCATTTTCATTGTCTCTCCTGATCTGTTCTAAGGACACTGAGTGGTATGAACAGTAGTAGATACTGACGGGTATCAGAACAAAAGTACCGCGCCTCTAGGCGATGTTTTGACGGTCGCCCTTGGGGTCCAGAGCATCGCGAACAGCATCTCCCACCACGTTAAAAGCAAGCACCAGAACGATAAGAGCTATGCCGGGGATGAAGAGATACGTAGGGTCAGCGCGGTAATAACGCACCGAATCGCCCAACATGGCGCCCCATGATGCTGTGGGGGGCAACATGCCTAGCCCCAGGAAAGACAAAGTGGATTCTGTCGCCACGTAACCCGGAATTGCCAATGTCACCGTCACAATGACCGGGGCCCACAAATTCGGCATGAGCTCTTTAAATACAATCCGCCAAGTGCCAGCCCCGCTCGCTCGTGCAGCCTCCACAAATTCCCTCTCCCGAAGAGAGAGAGTCTGGCCACGCACGATTCGAGCGACGTAGACCCATCCGAAAACCCCAAGGATCAGGATGATGTACACAATACGAGATGTATTGCCTTCTGGGATCCCAAAAGATTCAAGTCGTTGAATGATGGGGCGAGTCAGAGCGATCATCAGCAAGAGCGATGGAAATGCCAAAGTGAGATCCGTGATACGACCAATCACGGCATCAACCATTCCACGCTTGTAGCCGCTAACTACACCAACGATGATACCGATAGCAGTCGTGACCAAGGTGGCAAGAAAACCGACAAGCATTGAAATTCGCGCACCATAAATCAAACGCGCCAGGATGTCGCGACCTGTTCCGGGTTCAACGCCTAACCAATGAGCACCACTAATGCCTCCAAACGAACCCTTTGGCAATCCGAAGTCGTTCAGAGCCTTGCCATCCAATGCATAGGGGCTAATTCCCAATAGAGAACAGATGAGGGGCGCAAAAATCGCAACCACTAAATAGAACACGATGACGAACAGTGCCCACTTTGCGAGTCGATCTCGCTGGAATCGAGCGATGGCTAATTCACGAGGAGATTTGCTCTCGACAGATACCTGCTGCGATGTTGTTATGAGATCTTCGTCTAACGACATCGCAGTACCCATGATTAATCCTGATGAAGTCGATACTGAATGATTCGTGCGAATTCATCGGGGTCAAGGCTTGCCCCGCCGACAAGTGCACCGTCAATATCGGGTTGTGTCATCAACTCAGCGATATTTGCGGCCTTCACAGAGCCGCCGTATTGAATACGCACTTGCTGCGCCGTCTCTGCACCAAAGAGCACTCCCACCTCTCGGCGAATAGCCGCGCAGACTTCCTGCGCATCTTCTGATGTTGCGGTCTTACCGGTACCGATTGCCCAGATGGGCTCGTAAGCAATCACCAGCGAAGCAACCTGCTCTGGCGTCAATTTTCCTAACGCAGAACGAACCTGACCGAGAATCTTTTCGGAAGTTGATCCTGCTTCGCGCTCTTCCAATGTCTCGCCACAACACACGATCGGAATCATCTTGTTCGCAAGGATGGCTCGAACCTTATTGTGCACTACATCATCTGTCTCGCCAAAAATTTCTCTACGTTCACTGTGACCACAAATCACATATCGCACATTGAGTTTTGCAAGGAACAACGGAGAAACTTCACCAGTGAATGCACCCTTGTCATCTTCATGACAATTTTGTGCTCCAAGAATGAAACGCAAGTGATCAGCCTCGAACAAAGTTTGCACACTTCGGATATCAGTGAATGGAGGGTGAATACTGACGTCCACCGCGTCAAAGTCATCTTTACCAACGAGATACGCCATTTTCTGAATGCACTGAATCGCTTCGTAGTGATTCAGATTCATCTTCCAGTTTCCGCTGATAATTGGTTGACGTTTGTTATTTGACATTGGGAGCGCCTCTCAAAGCTGCAAGACCAGGAAGGTCGCCTAATTCAAGAAGTTCTAACGAGGCACCGCCACCGGTTGAAACATGATCGACTTCATCATCGAGACGGAACTGCGCTAGAGCAGCAGCACTATCGCCACCACCTACAACCGTAAACGCTTTAGTGGCAGCCATCGCTTCAGCCACGGTCCGTGTACCCGCTGCAAAACGATCATCTTCGAACATACCCATCGGGCCATTCCAGAAGACTGTTCGAGCATCCATGATGACGTCCGAGAAAGCTGCAGCAGACCCAGGACCGATATCGAGCCCCTTAGCCCCCTCAGGGAGACGTTGACCGAAAGTCGCAAAAATTCCGTTGGCGTCAAGACCCACCAAATCCTCAGGCAAATAAATTGGTTTGCCCGCATCAAGCAATCGGCGACATGTCGCAATCTGATCTAGTTCACAGATTGAAGCGCCCACCGGATAACCCAATGCTGCGAGGAACGTGAAGCACATTCCCCCACCGATCACCAATGCATCAACAACTTGCAGCAACGCTTCGATGACGCCGAGTTTGTCGCTCACCTTCGCACCACCAAGCACCGCGACGAAAGGTCGTTTTGGATTATCCCGAAGAAGACCCATCACTTCCACTTCTTTTTCGAGCAATCGACCAGCTGCAGAAGGAAGTGTTCGCGGCGGACCAACGATGCTGGCATGAGCACGATGAGCAGCACCGAAAGCATCATTGACATAAAGGTCGATGCCCTTGACTAAAAAAGCAACAAACTCCGGCGAGTTGGACTCCTCGCCCGGATTGAAACGGAGATTTTCCAATAGTTCAACCCCTGGTGCGAGCTCGGCAAGACGACGGCGGATGGGCTCCATTGAATACTTCGCCTCAGGAGCACCCTTCGGACGACCGAGATGGCTTGCGCACACAACGTGTGCTCCGCGTGAAGTCAACCACTCAATGGTGGGAAGCGCCGCACGAATACGAAAATCGTCGCTGATGACGCGCGCATCATCAGGACCTTCCATCGGCACGTTGAAGTCTGTACGAACAAGGACTCTTTTGCCAGAGACGTCGCCCAGATCTTCGAGAACCGGAACTCGTGTCATGTGTGATGCCTACTTAGCGACGTGAAGGGTGAGGTCAACAAGACGGTTGGAGTAACCCCACTCGTTGTCGTACCAGCCAAGAACCTTTACAAGTGATCCCATCGCCATTGTGAGGTCACTATCGAACACACATGAATGTGGATTAGTCACGATGTCGCTGGAGACGATTGGCGCATCGGTGTATTCCAAGATGCCCTTCAATGGTCCTTCAGCTGCAGCCTTATAGGCAGCATTGATCTCTTCGACTGTTGCAGGCTTCTTCAAGTTTGCGACAAAGTCGGTGATGGAACCAGTAGGAACTGGAACACGCAGCGAGGTTCCGTCCAACTTGCCCTTCATCGAAGTCATGACCAAGCTGGTCGCACGAGCAGCGCCTGTCGATGTTGGAACAATATTGATAGCCGCACCACGGGCACGACGAAGGTCGCTGTGTGGACCGTCAACCAGCGACTGGTCGCCGGTATACGCGTGAATAGTCGTCATCAAGCCATTCTCGACACCAAAAGCGTCATCAAGGACTTTCACCATCGGCACGAAACAGTTGGTGGTGCAGCTTGCATTGGAAATGACCTTGTGCTGTGACTTGTCGAAATCGTTGTGGTTGATACCGAACACGATGGTTGCATCAGCACCGTTTGAGGGCGCAGAAACGATGACCAGTGGAGCTCCCGCTTCGAGGTGCATCGCTGCCTTATCGCGATCAGTGAAAATACCAGTCGATTCAATGACGAGGTCAACACCAAGTTCGCCCCATGGAAGAGCCTTCGGATCGCGTTCTGCCAGAACCTTGATGACTTTTCCGTCAATGCTGATTCCGCCGTCAACGGCCTTGATGTCGTTCGGAAGTACACCGAGAACTGAGTCGTACTTCAACAGGTGAGCCATTGTCTTCAAAGACCCGAGGTCGTTAACTGCGACGATCTCAATATCTGCGCCACGGCTTGCAACCGCACGGAAAAAGTTACGACCAATACGACCAAAACCATTGATACCTACACGTACTGTCACGACAGTCCCTTTCGCTCGCGAAGGCACAGAGGGTCCCTCCGCGCCGAAGATGAGACTAGTTCGCCAGCACTCTAGGGGCAGGATTTGGTCAGGAGTTAATGTCCCTATGGGTCACTCGAGGGTGAAAACCTGCAGCAGAAAGACGTTTCGCGACCTCTTCCACCATGACAACAGACCGGTGCCGACCGCCAGTGCATCCGACCCCAATAGTCAGGTAACTACGGCCTTCCTGAACATATGCCGGCAAAACCAAAGTCAAGAGATCGTCAAGTCGTGCCAAGAAATCGGAACTCAATTTTTGTTCCATCACAAAATCTCGAACGCTCTGGTCCAACCCACTGAAAGGTCGAAGATTTTCGTCCCAATGCGGATTCGGAAGGAAGCGAACATCCATGATCATGTCTGCATCGATTGGCACTCCATGTTTGAAGCCAAATGACATCACAGATACCTGCAGTGCGTCCCCCGGATTTTCGGGACCAAAAAGATGCACAAGTTGATTGCGCAAATTATGAACTGTCAGACCTGTTGTGTCGATAACAAGGTCCGCAAAACCCTTAACGCCGTTGATTGCAATACGTTCGGATTCGATGACTTCTTCCAGCCCCATCACGCCATTACTCATCGGATGTTTACGTCGCGTTGCGTCATACCTACGCACAAGTTCACGCGTTGAAGCCTCGAGAAAAAGGATCCGCACTGAGTGACCTTGCTCTCGCAAAGACCTCACCGCATCAAGAATCGCGGTCTGATGTCGAGCATTACCGACCACCAGGCACAGTTTGACAATCTCTCCGCCAGCTTCGCCGGAAAGCTCAACGACCTTGTCAATCAAGACAACAGGCAGATTGTCAACAACAAACCAACCAAGATCCTCTAGATCATCAGCAGCCTGAGAACGACCCGCCCCAGAAAGACCCGTCACAACCAAAATGTCAGTCATCGCTTCACCGTCCGTAGATAGAGCAGCCGCGGAACCGTGTGGGCAAGTTGATATTCGGGTGCGCGGTCGAGAAAACCCTGAGGAGGCGCAGGCTCAAGCATGCGTTCCAGAAACAAGCCATTTGAAATAAGTGCGTTGATGTACCGACTCAACGGACGATGAATAAACCGAATATGCACACCTAGTTCCACCTCTTCAATGGATTCAGCCTCCACCAGATACGGACCGATGCGCCAATACTGCTCGGGTGGATCAATGATGTGGTCATCTATCCATCCGCTTCCAGGGGTCTGAAGAAGTGGATGGTTGAGAAAGAAACTGAATTGCCCGCCGGGCTTCAAAACACGGGCAACTTCGGCGATGGCCGCGTCGACCGCATCGATGTGCTCAAAGACTAAACACGCAACGACGGCATCTTGGGATTCGTCATCGACGGGCAGAGACGTCGCGGAACCCAAAAGATATGTGGGGCCGCCTCCACGCTCGTTGGCTATGTCGATGTGCAATTGCGTTGGATCGATACCCAGAACTGCAGAGCCTTGAGTCGCTAGCGCTCTGGCAATCTGACCATCGCCACATCCCACGTCAAGCACGATTTTCTTTCCCGCTAATTCTTCAAGAGCTAACGGGATAATTTGCTGGACATATTCAGGATCGGCACCGTCAGTGAATCCATCGATCCACCACTGTGCATGTTCATCCCAAAGACCATTATCCGACATCATGCCCACACTAGGTCTCGGGGTGGAAGCGTTGGTAGATAGCTTGCGCAACTGCCTCGGGTAACCAAGACAGCACTGCAAGGTCCTCAAGAGTTGCCTTCTTCACTGCGTTCACCCCACCCATCTCTTTCACCAAACGTTTGGCACGAACATCACCCAATCCTGCAATGCCCTCCAGAGAAGATGACACCATCCGCTTCCCACGCAATTCCCGATGGAATGTATTGGCAAATCTGTGGGCCTCATCTCTAATTCTTTGCAACATAAAGAGAGCCTCGCTACCTCGGGCGAGAAGAATCGGCGCACTCTGACCAGGGACATACACCTCTTCAAAACGTTTGGCCAGAGAAGCAACTGGTATCTCATCTGAGAGGCCGAGCTCGTTGATGACATCAATAGCAACCCCGAGCTGGCCCTTGCCGCCATCCACGAGAAGCAATTGCGGCGGATATGCAAATTTGCCCGGCCGTTCACCACGCTCGGCAATCGGTTGATCGCGTTCTGCAACATAGGCACTGAGGCGACGTGTCAACACTTCTCGCATCGCGGCATAGTCATCGTTGCCTGGAACATCTTTCACTTTGAAACGTCGATACTCCCGCTTGTTCGGAAGGCCATCTTCCATCACCACCATCGAGCCCACGTAATCAGTGCCCTGCAGATGGGCCATGTCATAACACTCGATGCGGAGCGGTGCCTCGGGGAGACCAAGCGCATCCTGCAGTTCCGAAAGCGCCCTACTGCGGGAATTGTGATCCGAAGCACGACGCATGCGATGGCGAACGAATTCTTCACGCGCGTTGATAGTCACGGTCTCATGAAGCTCGCGCTTATCACCACGTTGAGGAACCCGAATCTGGACGATGCTTCCCTTCATATGTCGGAGCCATTCCGCATAAGTGTCTGCATCATCAGGCGCAACCGGAACCAAGACCTGCGAGGGAATACCCAAAGGTGGCTGATCTCCGTACATCTCTTCAAGAACACGATCAATCACGCCACCAGGCGAGAGATCTTCCACCTTGTCCATGATGAATCCCTTGCGACCAACGACGCGACCTTTACGCACGAAGAACACCTGAACAGCAGCCTCCAACTCATCATCAGCAATACCAATAATATCGAGGTCCTCATCACGCTCGCCCACCATTTGTTGCTTCTCAATGGCTCGCTGTACTCCACCAAGGCGATCACGCAATCGGGCTGCCTTTTCAAACTCAAGAGCTGTAGATGCTTCCTGCATCTCGCGCTGAAGTCCATCCACAACAGCATCAGTTTCACCATCAAGAAATGAGATCAACTGCGCAACATGGTCGGCATATACCTCTGGCTGCACTTCGCCTACACAGGGTCCACTGCACTTTTCAATATGAAACAACAGACACGGGCGACCGAGTCGTTGGTGTTGATTGAACTTTCCTTGGCTGCATGTGCGAATAGGGAAAGTACGGAGGAGAAGATCCAGCGTCTCACGAATCGCCCACGCATGTGGATACGGACCGAAATATCTAGTGCCTTTACGTTTGGTGCCCCGCATGACGACAGCTCGCGGATACTCCTCGTCAACGGTGACAGCGAGAAATGGATAACTCTTGTCATCACGAAGACGTACGTTGAAACGTGGGTGGTGCTGTTTAATCAGCGAGTACTCGAGAATGAGCGCTTCCACTTCGTTTCGTACTTCAATCCATTCCACCGAATGTGCAGCGTGCACCATCGCAGCGGTTCGAGGATGCAACTGAGCAGGGTCTTGAAAATAGTTAGAAAGCCGCTGACGAAGGTTTGATGCCTTGCCCACATAAATGACTCGGCCGTATTCGTCCTTGAACTGATACGAACCGGGAGTAATCGGAATCGTTCCAGCTGGTGGACGCTGCACAGTCATTGTTATTTCTTCGGCTTCACCGGAGTTTTTGAGACGGCAGGCTTCTTCTTGGGCGCAGGCTTCGTAGCGGCAGCCCTCTTTGTTGCACCCTTCTTGGCTGAGACCTTTTTTGCGGTCGAAGACATTTTCGGCTCAGCCATTCCCAACAGAGGAGCCAAGTAGCGACCGGTATGGCTTTCACCGATACTGGCAATTTCTTCGGGGGTACCCGTACCCACGATGGTTCCGCCTCCATTGCCGCCTTCAGGACCCATATCAATAAGCCAGTCAGCAGTCTTAATGACATCAAGATTGTGCTCAATCACAAGAACCGTGTTTCCTTGATCCACCAAGCGAGACAACACAGTCAACAGGCGGCGAACATCTTCGAAGTGCAGACCCGTCGTCGGCTCATCTAACAAATACATGGTGTGTCCCGTGGAGCGTTTCGCCAATTCGCTCGCAAGTTTCACGCGCTGTGCCTCACCGCCAGACAACGTCGGCGCGGATTGCCCGAGGCGAACATAGCCAAGCCCAACGTCCACCAACGTCTGCATATGTCGTGCGATAGATGGTTGGTTTGAGAAGAATTCAAGGGCCTCAGAGATAGGCATATTGAGAACTTCAGCAATGTTCTTACCCTTGAAAGAAATCTCCAAAGTGTCACGGTTATAACGATTGCCCTTGCACACTTCACATGGCACATAAACATCGGGCAAGAAATGCATTTCAATCTTGATTGTTCCGTCACCTGAACACGCCTCGCAACGACCGCCTGCCACGTTGAAACTGAAACGACCTGGCTGATAACCGCGAACTTTTGATTCCGGTGCCGCCGCAAACAATTTACGGATCGAGTCGAAGACTCCCGTGTATGTGGCGGGATTAGAACGAGGAGTACGACCAATCGGTGACTGGTCCATGTCAATCACCTTGTCGATCGCATCAATACCCTCGACCGTGCGATGTTTTCCGGGCGCCATCTTGCTCTTGTAGATGCGTTGCATCATCGCTGGCAACAAAATGTCACGAATCAAAGTGCTCTTGCCACTGCCGGACACACCCGTCACTGCAACAAAGCATCCCAACGGCACCTCAACATCAAGGTCTTGCAAATTGTGTTCTCGCGCACCTCGAATAGTGATGACTTCTCCGTTTGGAGCACGGCGAACCTCAGGCACAGCAATCGATGCTTTCCCAGTCAAGTAGCGACCAGTTATGGAATCCTTCGCTTTAGAAATTCCCGGAACAGGTCCGCTGTAGACAACTTCACCACCATGTTCACCAGCTCCCGGGCCGATGTCGACGATCCAGTCACTTTCTTTGATCGTTTCCTCATCATGCTCAACAACAATCACGGTGTTGCCAAGATCACGCAAACGGATCAATGTTTCAATGAGGCGACGGTTATCACGTTGGTGAAGACCGATGCTCGGTTCGTCCAACACGTACAAAGTACCCACAAGACCAGAACCAATCTGACTGGCAAGTCGAATACGTTGCGCTTCACCTCCAGCCAATGTGCCAGCTGATCGCGACAAAGTGAGGTAATCGAGTCCAACGTCCAACAAGAATCCAAGGCGGGCATTAATTTCTTTTGTAATGCGCTCGGCAATCATTGCGTCACGATCGCTAAGGGTCAACCCAGAAAGAAACGAAGATGATTCCCCAATCGACATGTCACACACTGCAGAAATGTGCTTGTCATTCACTGTGACAGCAAGTGAACTGGGCTTGAGACGAGCCCCTTCACAGACCGGGCACGGCACTTCACGCATGTAGGTCTCGAACTGTTCGCGAGTCCAGTCGCTTTCAGCATCTACATGGCGGCGCTTAATCCATGGGATTACACCTTCATAAGACGTACTGAACTGTCTTGTCTTACCAAAACGGTTGCGATACTTCACCTGCATAGCGCCGGCCTTGCCGTGCAAAACAAGTTTCTGATGTTTTGCAGGCACCTTGGACCAAGGCTTATCAATATCGATCTCTTCTTGTTCAGCCAATGCGACCAGCATGCGATGGAAGTATTGAGTGTGTGCACTGCGCCACGGAGCTAAAGCCCCATCACGAAGACTCATCGAAGGATCTGGAATCACTAATTCGGGATCAACTTCAAATTTCGTACCCAAGCCGTCACAGTTCTCACACGCTCCATAAGGAGAGTTGAAAGAGAAGTTACGGGGTGCCGGCTCATCAAAACTTGCATCACATTTCGGACAAGCCAGATGTTGACTGAAGGTAAGTGTCTCGCTCTCCTCGCCCTCTTTGCCGACGAGCTCCACACCAGCAACTCCGTCTGCAAGCTTGAGAGCAGTCTCCAAAGAGTCTGTTAGACGACGGTCAATGTCATCACGGCGAACAAGACGGTCCACGACGATGTCAATGGAGTGATTCTCATATCGAGCCAATTTTTCACCCGATGCCAAGAACTCAGCGATGTCTCGCACTTCACCGTCAATGCGTGCACGCACAAAACCTTGACCAGCAAGGTCAGCAAGAAGCGTGTCGTATTCGCCTTTACGACCTCGCACAACTGGAGCCAAGACCTGGAAGCGAGTTCCTTCTTCAAACTTCATGATGCGATCAACAATTTGCGATGGAGTTTGACGTTGCAGTTTGGTTCCGTCATCTGGACAATGCTGAACGCCAATGCGCGCATACAGCAATCGCAAATAGTCATAGATCTCTGTAATCGTTCCAACAGTTGAACGCGGGTTACGAGAAGCTGACTTTTGATCAATAGAGATGGCGGGGCTCAGACCCTCGATGACATCAACATCAGGCTTATCCATCTGGCCAAGGAACTGACGCGCATAGGCGGACAAGCTTTCAACGTATCGACGTTGTCCCTCTGCATAAATGGTGTCGAAGGCGAGCGAACTTTTTCCGCTTCCGGAAAGTCCGGTGAACACAATGAGTTTGTCGCGAGGCAACTCAAGACTGATGTTCTTTAGATTGTGTTCGCGGGCACCGCGGACGATTATTTTCTCAGCCACGTACCGAGGTTACCTAGTTGCTACTTGGCGTCACGAAGTTCCCGACGCAAGTCATGGATTTCGTCTCTGAGACGTGCGGCATACTCAAATTTGAGGTCAACTGCCGCTTCATTCATCTCATCTTCCAGAGTCTGAATGAGCCTCTGCAATTCCTGCTGAGGCAGTGTTTTGATCTCAGCTTTCACCTTGTCGCGCTCGCGGTTACGTCGCTGGCCCTTGCCAGGCACCGGAGCAGTTCCGTCGCTGCCGGTAATCACCGACAAGATGTCCCCCACAGCCTTACGAATCGTTTGTGGATTGATGCCGTGTTCCAAGTTGTACGCAATCTGCGTTTCACGACGGCGCTTTGTCTCTCCGATTGCCCGCTCCATCGACGGTGTGATCTTGTCGGCATACATCACGACCTGACCCGCAACATTTCGAGCAGCACGTCCAATCATCTGAATGAGAGACGTCTCGCTACGCAGGAACCCTTCTTTGTCGGCATCCAAAATTGCGACCAGAGACACTTCAGGGAGGTCTAGACCTTCACGCAAAAGATTGATGCCCACGAGGACATCGAACTCGCCGAGACGAAGGCCGCGCAAAATTTCGATGCGCTGCAACGTGTCGATGTTGCTATGCAGATAGCGAACATTCAGGCCCTGTTCCAGCAAATAGTCAGTGAGGTCTTCTGCCATCTTTTTGGTCAGGGTGGTGATGAGCACACGATCACCGATGTCGACACGCCCACGCACCATTTCGATGATGTCGTCAATCTGTCCCTTTGTTGGACGCACAATTACTTCAGGGTCGACAAGACCTGTCGGTCGCACAATTTGTTCAACAATCTTTGTGCTGTGTTTGAGCTCAAATGCGGCGGGAGTTGCCGACATGAAAATGCCTTGATTAATGCGCTCAATAGTTTCTTCAAACTTCAATGGACGGTTATCACGAGCGCTCGGCAGACGGAACCCATGCTCTACCAAAGTGTCTTTACGACTGCGGTCCCCTGCATATTGCGCATGCAATTGAGGGACGGCCACATGACTCTCGTCAATGATCAACAAGAAATCTTGAGGGAAATAATCAAGGAGTGTGAATGGGGGCTCTCCTGGCTGGCGACCGTCAATATGCATTGAGTAATTCTCAATGCCATTGCAATATCCCATCTCTTGGATCATCTCAAGGTCGTACTGCGTTCGCATACGAAGACGCTGAGCCTCGAGTAACTTGCCTTGCGATTCAAAGAGGGCAAGCTGTTGCTGCAGCTCCAACTCAATACCCGACACAGCCTTACGCAAACGCTCATCACCCGCTACGTAGTGAGTGGCGGGAAATACCACGACTTCATTCAGTTCTTGCAGAGTCTCTCCGGTGAGGACATCAATAAGAGTGATCCTGTCGACCGTGTCACCAAACATCTCGACACGAAGAACATTCTCTTCATACCTCGGGTGAATTTCCACCGTGTCACCACGCACGCGGAAATTGCCACGGCCTAAAGTCATGTCGTTGCGATCGTATTGAAGCTCTACAAGACGACGCAGAATGCTGCGCTGGTCGTAGTCAACCCCCATATGCAACTCCAACAACTGTCCCCGATATTCCGCAGGGTCACCCATTCCGTAAATGCAAGAAACACTGGCCACAACAATGGTGTCATTGCGTGTTAACAGCGCTGCCGTGGCAGAGTGGCGCAATCGATCGATCTCTTCGTTAATTGAGGAGTCTTTCTCAATGTACGTATCGCTGGACGGGATGTACGCCTCTGGCTGGTAGTAGTCGTAATAACTAACGAAGAACTCAACACGGTTATTCGGAAAGAACTCTTTCATCTCCGATGCAAGCTGTGCAGCGAGACTCTTGTTCGGAGCGAGGATCAGTGTTGCCCTCTGCGTCTTCTCGATTGTCCATGCAATGGTTGCAGACTTACCCGACCCGGTAATACCCAACAGAGTTTGGAAGCGCTCACCGGCTTCAATGCCCGCACTTAATTCGGCAATAGCCGTTGGCTGGTCGCCAGCGGGTTGAAACTGTGAGACAACTTCAAAGGCCGGCATGGAATGAATGGTACCGACAGGAAGAGTCAGGACTTGTCAGTCGCAGATTCGTCACCCTCACGGGAACCCGCATCGTGGACAGCAGGCGGCAATTGCGCAGCCCACGCCCACACCGCGTCGACTTGCGTCGACAAAGTAGACAAGTCCCCAGAGTTATCAATCACCTGATCAGCAATCTTCAGACGCTCCTCACGAGACGCCTGCTTTGCAATTCGTGAACGGGCATCGTCTTCCTTCATTCCGCGGAATTCAGTTAAACGCGACACTGCAACATCAACAGGAACATCAACAACAACGACCCCGCACAAGCCCTTCCGTGGATTTTCGGCCAACAATGGGATATCCAAGACCACAACCTTGTCCGTATCTCGCACCTCAGTCATACGACGGTCCATCTCTTTCGCTACTGCCGGATGCACAATCTTGTTGAGATCCTTCAGAGCGTCAGGGTCACTAA
Source organism: Acidimicrobiaceae bacterium (assembly GCA_947446815.1). Lineage (GTDB taxonomy): Bacteria > Actinomycetota > Acidimicrobiia > Acidimicrobiales > Ilumatobacteraceae > UBA2093. The sequence continues at coordinate 39,380 of CANFGT010000011.1, read as the reverse complement.
ATGCAATCTTTGCGAGTTCCTCACGAATGAGGCCGCCTTCAGTATCAAGAATATGGGCGCCGAAACGCTCGGCTAACACCGTGAGCAAAGGGGCTCCAGGAGCCTGTAGCTCACGCGTGATGGCGTCAGCGTCGATAATGACCGCACCATGTTTCGCCAACAAAGACGAAACGGTGGATTTGCCAGAGCCAATCCCACCGGTGAGACCGATCAGGATCATGGCGTGAGAAAGACTTAGGCCTGCTCAGCTTCAGGTGCAGGAGTTGCACCCTCTTCGCCTGGCTGACCGTATTCCTTGTAGTACTCAGCCCATGCAGCTTCGCGCTCGGTGTCATCGCCACCGACCCAGTTGCCGTGCTCGTCAACTTCGAACTGGCCCTGGTACTCAGCGGCGAGTTCGCCACCCTCAGCTGCCTGCTTGATGGAGATCGAGATACGACGACGTGCAAGGTCGAGATCAATGATCTTGACCCAGAGTTCTTCACCTGGTGTCACAACTTGCTCTGCCGACTCGACGTGGTGAGCTGACATTTCGGAGATGTGTACGAGACCTTCGATTCCGTCGCCCACCTGGACGAATGCACCGAAAGGAACAAGCTTTGTCACGCGGCCATAGACCAACTGGCCAACTTCGTGGCTGCCGGCAAACTCTTGCCATGGGTCTTGCTGTGTGGCCTTCAACGAGAGGCTGATGCGCTCGCGGCTGAAGTCAACATCGAGAACCTGAACGGTGACTTCGTCACCAATCTGAACAACCTGTGATGGATGCTCAACATGCTTCCAAGAGAGCTCGGACACGTGAATGAGTCCGTCCATTCCACCGAGATCCACGAATGCACCGAAGGCGACAACCGAAGAAATCTTTCCGTGGCGGATTTCGCCAGACTTGAGGTTGTTGAGGAAATCGTCGCGCGTTTCCTTCTGGTTCTCTTCGAGGAATGCACGACGTGACAACACAACGTTGTTGCGGTTGCGGTCGAGCTCGATGATCTTCGCGTCGATTGTCTGACCGATGTACGGCTGAAGGTCACGCACGCGGCGGAGTTCAACAAGAGAAGCAGGAAGGAATCCGCGAAGTCCGATGTCAACGATGAGGCCACCCTTGACAACTTCAATGACGGTTCCGTGAACAACGCCGTCGTTTTCCTTCTTCTTTTCGATTTCGCCCCAAGCCTTTTCATACTGGGCACGCTTCTTTGAAAGAACGAGGCGTCCTTCCTTGTCTTCAAGAGTAAGAACAAGCGCTTCGACTTTTTCGCCGAGCTTCACAACTGTGTGTGGGTCAACATCATTTTTGATGGCGAGTTCACGTGTAGGAATCACGCCTTCGGTTTTGTAACCAAATTCCAGCAACACTCCATCGCGATCAATCTTGACGACGGTGCCTGTAACAAGCTGACCGTCTTTGAGTTCCACCATGGTGCCTTCAATGGCATCAGCGAAGGTGGTGGGGAGATCACGTTCTGTGATCTGACGAGGTGTGTAGTTGCCTTCCGCGTCGAAGGTTCCCATAGGGGCGGAAGTAAGTGTTGCGTCGGACAAGGAATTGGTCTTTCGAAATGGATAGGTATATCGATGGAACCCGCTAGCGGGTACCCAACCGTTGGATGGGCGTTGCAAACGCTATCACCAGAAATTCAGGACTTTCCATGGACGGCACTGCGTTTCCGTACGCACCGGGCTCAACACTAGAAATGCTCTTCACTTCCAAATCGACCCCTGAGAGCAACAGCCGCAACTCGCGAGGCGTGTAGCAACCCGTCCACAGGTCGACCTCTTTCGATTTTCCTGTCTGGTCCTTCACTTCTGTTTTTTCATGGGATACCCCTGCATCCGCATCAAAAGTTGCCTTCTCATGGTATTTCACAGCGAAATAAGCGTTGAAAGCCGACATCGCGAGGCCACCACCAGGCCTCAATGCCCGTGAGATTCCTTTCAAAACATCACTGTCATGTCCGTTGACGGTCATCATCCCGAATGCCCCTTGACATAAACAGATAACGGCGTCGAACTCCGCTTCAAACGGCATTGCTCGAGCATCCATCCGCTGGAACGTGGCACCCGCTGGCGCCTCCTTCTCAGCAACGTCAACAAAGGTCTGGCTGATATCTATCCCATGGACAGAGATGCCTCGTCGGGCCAATTCATATGCGTGACGACCTGGACCACACCCGACATCCAGCACGCGCATTCCGGGCTCTAACCCCAACTCGCTGACCACATGATCAATCTCTTGCGCTGTCCCTAAGGTGAATGTGTACCGCAGGTACGCAGCGCCCATGTGATCGGCAATGGGTTCAAACCAGTGGTCAGCCACTCGCTTTTATCCTTTTGCGTCGGCCCATGTCGGACCCCATGCAGCATTCACTTCAAGTGGAACATTCAAATCTGCAGCCGCTTTCATAATGTCTAAGACGAGCGGACCGACAATGTCCTTTTCGTCGTCAGGCACTTCAACGATGACTTCGTCATGCACTTGCAAAACCACTCGCGCTTGCACTTTGGCTTTTGTCAGAGCCTTGTCTATTCGGACCAGTGCAATCTTGAAAATATCTGCAGCCAATCCCTGGATGGCGGCGTTCATTGCTTGCCGCTCGCCAGCTTGACGCACTCGGAAATTGTCACTCATTAGTTCTTCGATATGGCGGCGACGACCAAACAAGGTTTCGGTGTATCCCACCTGACGAGCCTGATGAATTGCATCGTCCATGTATTGCTTCACGTTAGGAAACGCTTCGAAATAAGCATCGAGAATTCCTGAAGCTTCGCCGACAGAAATAGCAAGACGTTGGCTCAACCCGTACGCCTCCATTCCGTAGGCGAGTCCGTACGAAACCATCTTCGCTTTTGAACGTTGATCATGAGTGACGTCCTCTGGCTGCACACCAAAAACTCGTGCGGCAGTGGACCGGTGAATGTCCTCCCCTGCTGTAAATGCACTGACCAAACCGGGGTCATTAGCTAGATGGGCGATACAGCGGAGTTCAATTTGGTTGTAGTCGGCCACGAGAAGTGACCATCCCTTCGGCGCAACAAATGCTGTGCGAAATACCCGACCTTCATCGCTACGGACGGGAATGTTGTGCAGGTTTGGCTTATCGCTACTCAGACGACCAGTACGCGCCACGGTTTGATTGAACGTGGCATGAATACGTCCATCTGCAGCAATTTCGTTGATCAGACCCTCACCATAGGTAGAGCGCAACTTTTCAATCTCCCGATACCGCAGCAATGGCCCAATGAACTCTGGCCATTCGTCATGAAGTTTCTCGAGAGTTGCCGCGTCTGTGCTGTACCCCGTCTTCGTCTTCTTGCCCGGTGTTAGTCCGTGGTCGGTGTACAGAATCTCTCGAAGTTGAGTTGGCGAATTCAGATTGAATTCGCGTCCAGCAATGTCACGTAATTGTGTGGTCAACGTTGCCGTCTCATCAGCGAGACGATTGCGGATGGATTCCAACGCGAGCCGGTCAACTCCCACTCCTACATGTTCCATCTTTGCCAGAACATGAACCAATGGATTCTCCATGTCGTTGTACAAACTCGTGTTGGCAATTTCTTGCAATTTGGCGGTCAAGACGGGCTTCAGCGCAGAAACAAACAAAGCAGCCTCTGCGGTTGCCCTCACATTGTCGTCGCTTGTTTGCCCGCCGAAGTCAAATTGTCCGTCCGACGCAACTCCAGCAGCAGGTGCAGAGCCGAGATGCGACAACGCAACATCGACGAGCGAATAACTAGAACGTGAAGGGTCGATGAGATACGCAGCGATCGAAGTATCCATACGAAGCGACTTGATATCAATCCCATCATCCAGCAAGGAACGCATCACGCTTTTGGCATCGTGCATCACAACAGCAGGGGCCGAGGAAAGCATGGCGGAGATTTTCGGAGACAGCACAACTTCACGAGGCAAATAACCAACAGAACCGCGCGATGCGTCTAGTACGACTGCGATGCCTTCGACAACGGAACGGCCAGGCTCTGCTGCAAATTGAGCAACCAAAGTTAATTCGACTAACGAGGACAAAGCCGCAAGAGCTTTTGCCTCGGAGTCCAGCACGTCCACTTCATGAAGAACGATATTCACAGCGGGACGATCATCGGCGGGCACTTCGACAACGTCTCCACGTGTCGACCAACCATTAGTTGTCACTGCATCATTGAAACGTTTCGGCATATTTTTGAATTCAAGGAACTCAAACATCTTGAGCGTCGCACCAATATCGGGATTTGGTGCGAGGGCGTTGAGATCAACTTCGATAGGGACGTCACGCTTCAACACCATGATTGCGGCGTTACGGATAACGCGCTCGCCATGTTCCAGCAAACCGGCCTTTAACTTTGGCGTTTGTGCCTCTGCCGCGGCAACAACGTCGTGAATATTTCCGTATTGATTGATCAGCTTTGCAGCAGTCTTTTCACCAACACCAGGAATGCCATCCAGGTTGTCGCTCGGGTCTCCACGCAACGCTGCATAATCCGCGTATTGAGCCGGTGTTACACCCGTGCGCTCCAAAATTCCAGCTTCGTCATATAAGGCGTAGTCGCTTACTCCACGCTTGTTGTACAACACACGCACATGAGGATCTTGCACTAATTGGTAGCTGTCGCGATCGCCCGTCACGATGATGATGTCATGACCCTGGTCATTTGCATGAGTCGCCAACGTTGCGATGATGTCATCACCTTCAAACCCAGCGAGTTCAAACCATCGGATTCCCATTGCGTTGAGTAACTCACGAATGATGCCAAGCTGAGAAATAAGAATTTCAGGAGCCTTCTCGCGTTGTGCTTTGTATTCCGCAATCGCTTCGTGGCGAAAAGTTGGTTCGGGACGGTCAAAGACAACCGCGATGCCATCGGGTTTGTGATCCTTAATAAGCGTCAACAACATCGTCGTGAAGCCATAGACCGAGTTTGTGACTTGTCCACTTGCGTTCGTCATGTCGTCAGGCAAAGCAAAGAACGCACGGTACGCAAGAGAGTTGCCGTCAAGAGCCATCAACAACATGGCTATCCCCTATCTATTCAGGGCGAAGTTCGCCAGAAACCACCATGTCGGCAACGGCCTTCATTGTGGTGCGGTGGTTCATTGCTCCACGCTGGATGAACCCATAAGAATCTGCTTCTGTCATCTTGAATTGGTCAATCAAGATGCCCTTGGCTCGGTCAATCGACTTACGAGCCTCTAATTGCTCACCCAGCAATTCCACTTCACCGTTCAGAGTTTGCATTTCGCGGAAACGTCCGATTGCTACTTCAATAGCCGGAATGAGATCGCTCTTTTGAAAAGGCTTGACCAAATAAGCAAGCGCACCTGCATCACGCGCTTCTTCAATAACTTCACGCTGACTAAACGCCGTGAGAACAAGCACGCCACAAATGCGATCTTTTGTGATGTGGCGCGCAGCCTCCAGCCCATCCATCCCCGGCATTTTGATATCAAGAATTGCTAGGTCAGGACGGTGCTCACGAACTAAATCGACGGCTTTATCTCCGCGACCAGTTTCACCAACAACGATGTAACCCTCTTCTTCGAGGGTCTCCTTGAGGTCAAGACGGATGATTGCCTCATCCTCTGCAATCACGACGCGAATACTCATTACAAGGAGTCTTTCATGCGGTCAAGGAGTTCGTTGATTTTCTGGTCGATTTCGGCAATTTCACGCACAAGATTGGCGTGATGGCGCTGAATCGTGTCCGCATGCTTCTTCGCTTCCCTGTATTCGTGGTCAGCTGCCGGAGTCTCTGAGACCAAGGCCCGCAGTGAGAGCTCGTCCGCATCATCAACAAGCTGGACCATTTGGTCTTCGACGACACGCAATTCAGTGCGTAATTCCTTCAAACGGGCAGAGGCCGAAGACAATCGCCTGTGAAGTAGTCGTTGACCCATAGGAGCAAGTGTATGAATCACCTGGGTGCCCGAGGTGGGACTCGAACCCACACGCCCTTCCGGACAACGGATTTTGAGTCCGTCGCGTCTGCCATTCCGCCACTCGGGCCAGGGCTGTAGAGCGTATCGGCGAAGTTCCGTCGTGACCTACTAAGTGGTAACAGTCTTGCCCTCCCTACCCCGTCTAAGGTTTTTGACACCATGCTTGCGTTCACTTTCCCAGGACAAGGCTCCCAGAGACCCGGAATGGGTCGCCCTTGGGTGGGACATGAAAGCTGGGAATTAGTCGATGAGGCGTCAGATGTTGCAGGTCGTGATGTCGGTGCGCTCCTTCTTGATTCAGATGCGGACGAACTCAAAGACACTCGCAACGCACAACTCACCACTTTCGTATCGTCTCTCATGGTGTTGGATGCAGTCGAGCGACTGGGCATCGTGCCAAGTTTCTGCGCTGGCCACAGCCTGGGTGAATACACAGCGTTGACCGCCACCGGTGCTCTTTCTTTTGAAGATGGAGTGAGGCTCGTTGTCGAGCGCGCCGATGCCATGCATGAAGCTGGCTCCGCGTCTCCTGGCACCATGGCAGCAGTGCTCGGGCTTGATGACGATCTCGTCGAGGTTGCCTGTCGGCGTGCAGATGCAGAGGTGTGGGTAGCGAATTTCAATGCACCAGGACAAGTGGTGATTGCAGGCTCACCCGCTGGCGTTGCCTCAGCAGGAGAACATGCAAAAGAACTTGGCGCAAAAAAGATTATGCCGCTCCAAGTATCGGGTGCTTTCCATACGCCGTTCATGACCGCAGCGCGTGAACGTCTTCGCACTGCAATTGCACTGGCATCACCGCGCGATGTTGAAGTACCTGTGATTTCGAATGTTGACGCAATTGCACACTCATCGGGCGAAGAATGGTCCTCTCTTTTATCTGCACAGTTGTCGAGCCCTGTGCGATGGAAGCATTGTTTGCTCACCATGAGCGAGCTCGGAGTCAGCGGTTTCGTAGAACTCGGTCCTGGAGGTGTCCTAACAGGCATGGCAAAGCGCACCGTGGAAAACGCACGGACAATTTCTGTTGCCACCCCAGAAGAACTCGACAAACTCATCGAATGGGTGAACGCATCGTCTCCCGTTGGGGCAGCCCAATTAGAAGGCGAACATCTCTTCGCAGTGGAGCGTCTTGTTGTGAGCCCTGCTGCAGGCGTTTTCAGCCCTGATGCAACTGTGGGCATTGATTCGACAATTGGAGTCGGACGAGTAATCGGCCACGTGGGAGACACTGAAGTGCGCTCCCCGTTTGCTGGGGTTATTCAAAATTTCATCGCAGTCGAGGGCGAGCGAGTGACTACACATCAACCCATCGCCTGGTTGCGTTCGCTGTAAAACACGAAGGAACCCATGCCAAAGATTCCAAACAACGTTCGCGGTGCACGATTCACTGGCTGGGGTACCGCCCTTGGTCACGAGACCGTCACCAACGAAGATCTTGCCAAGGCGATCGATACAAGCGATGAATGGGTACGCGAACGTACTGGCATTCACCGTCGACATATTGGCGGTAGCACAGCCGAGCTCAGCATTATTAGTGGCGGTGCGGCATTAAAGATGGCAGGCATTGACCCCACGTCGATCGACGCGCTTGTTCTCGCAACCACCACACCAGATCGCACTGTTCCTGCAACATCGGCAACGGTGCAGAATGCATTAGGGCTTCGATGTGGAGCTTTCGACATCAACGCTGCCTGCTCAGGCTTTGTGTACGGACTTGTTAATGCTCACGGTCTCATCGCAATGGGAGCAGAAAAGGTCTTGCTCATCGGCACAGACACACTTCGTCGAATCACTGACTGGACTGATCGCAATACGGCAATTCTTTTTGCTGATGGTTCCGGCGCTGCCGTATTGGAAGCAACATCAGGTCCAGGTCAACTGCTCGGATGGGACCTCGACGCCGATGGATCTGCTGAAGAAATTTTGTACGCCAATATTGGCGAAACCCTGCACATGGACGGAAAAGAAGTTTTCCGTCGCGCCGTTCGCATCATGGTCGATAGCGCACAAAAATCAATGACCCACGCTGGAGTCACAGCAGATCAGATCAATGTCATTGTTCCCCACCAAGCCAATATTCGCATCATCAGCGCGGCATGTGATCGCCTGGGTATCTCCATGGATCGTGCATCAGTTGTCATCCACGAGACCGGCAACACATCATCGGCTTCCATTCCATTGGCACTGTTTGGCGAGTTCAACCAGACCAGGCCCAAGCAAGGCGACCTTGTCATGCTCGTAGGTTTCGGTGCTGGAATGACCGCTGCTAGCGCGATTCTTGAATGGGGTGCCGAATGAGCAGAGTCGTTCTCATTACGGGTGGTTCACGCGGAATAGGTCTTGCATGCGCGCAACGTTTCGCTGCCCTTGGAGACAAAGTTGCGGTCACATACAACTCGTCGCCGCCACCATCTGAATTCTTTGGCGTGAAATGCGACGTCACCGATACAGCACAGGTTGATGCAGCCTTTAAAGCGGTTGAGGAACATTTCGGTCCTGTTGAGATTCTTGTATCCAATGCTGGCATCACAAAAGACACACTTCTACTGCGCATGAGCGAAACAGATTTTGCTTCTGTCATTGACGCGAATCTCACCGCATCATTCCGTGTGGTGAAGCGAGCGACTCAAGGAATGCTCAAGGCTCGCAAAGGACGCATTATTTTGATGTCTTCTGTTGTTGGTCTACTCGGCTCTGCAGGTCAAGCAAACTACGCTGCATCAAAAGCCGGTCTCGTTGGTTTTTCCCGCTCACTTGCACGCGAACTTGGTTCACGCAGCATCACTGTGAACGTTGTTGCACCCGGGCCAGTTGAGACAGACATGACAGCAGCACTCGGCGAAGATCGCCTCAAGGAACTGACGTCAGCAGTGCCCCTGCAACGGATGGCAACTCCAGACGAAATTGCTGGTGTTGTCGCTTTCCTTGCTAGTTCAGACGGTGGATACATCACCGGCGCCGTCATCCCTGTGGATGGCGGTTTGGGCATGGGTCACTAATCCAGCCAAAGAACGCCTTCCGCATGGGTACTGTGCGAAAATAGATGACAACTCAAGGAGAAAATTATGAGCAACGAAAATTTTGATCGCTTCGTCAAGTGTGCAGTAGAGACACTCTCGGTCGACGCAGCAAAGGTCACCATGGAGGCAAGTTTTGCCGACGACCTTGATGCAGACTCACTCGATGTGGTGGAACTTGTCATGGCTCTTGAAGAAGAGTTCGGCATTGAAGTTCCTGAAGAGGAACTCGCAGACGTCAAGACAGTTGGTCAGGCGTTCGCAATCATTTCCGGCAAGCTCTAAATAGAACTGTTCCCAGTCATGAATGGTGTTGGACATCGCGTTGCTATTACTGGTCTTGGAGTCGTTGCCCCTTGCGGCCACGGTAAAGAGAACTATTGGAAGGGACTCTTTGGTCCTGGAATAAATGGCACGACGTCTCTCACGATTGATGACTGGGATCCTCTTCCATTCTTCGATAGCCCGAAAGACGCACGTCGAGCAGACCGTGTCGAACAACTTGCTCTAGCAGCGGCCGCAGAGGCTTTCAGCCAGGCCGGAGACATCGGCGTCGATCCATCCCGTTTCGGAACAATCTTTGCGACGGGTATTGGTGGACTTCACACGCTGGAAGAGCAAATACTCATTCGTCTCGACAAAGGCGAGCGCAGAGTCTCCCCTTTCCTTGTTCCCATGATGATGGCCAACGCTTCGGGTGCAGCAATTTCAATGCGCTACGGGCTACAGGGACCTAATGAAACAATCTGCACCGCTTGCGCCGCCGGCACACATGCCTTGGGCTACGCAGCACGACTCATCGCTTGGGGTCGTTGTGATGCAGTGGCATCTGGTGGTTCCGAATGCGCGGCGACCGCAACATCTCTTGCAGGCTTTGGCAATATGACGGCACTCTCGTCAACAGGTGAATCAATGCCGTTTGATGAACGCCGAAATGGTTTCGTCATGGGCGAAGGCGCTGCTGTCTTCATTCTCGAACGCTATGACCTTGCAGTTGCTCGTGGTGCGAAGATTTTGGGAGAGATCCTCGGCTCGGGCAGCAACGCTGATGCACATCACATCACTGCTCCTGCACCAGGCGGCACCGGCGCCATCAAGTGCATGCACCTTGCATTGGACGATGCCGGCTTGGCTGCCACAGACATCGTCCTCGTTAATGCTCACGGAACTTCCACTCCCCTCAACGATTCAGCAGAGGCTCAGGCTGTCACAGACGTGTTTGGGGCAAAGTCTGTTGCTGTCACTAGCGGTAAAGGCGTCACTGGCCATGCGTTAGGTGCAGCAGGTGCACTCGAAGCGGCTCAAGTTTTGCTGTCCTTTGAACACAAGATCATCCCTCCAACGGCGGGTACAACAGTGCTGGACCCTGCGATGAGCATCGACCTTGTTATCGGAGAGGGTCGCGATTGGACTCCTGGACCCACCATCTCCAACAACTTTGGTTTTGGTGGCCACAACGGCTCCATCATCATCGCTCCAGCCTCTTAGAGCATTGCCCATCTGTCTCTAGTCATCGACCAGAGACACGCGATTCCAGAATCTCCAGATGTTTGTGGCGCACGTTCTTGCTCGAGAAGTAATTCGAAACCCAGTTTTTCAGGCACACGACGTGACTTCACATTGGCCTTGTCATGGAGAATGTGTACTTCTTCTACCTCTGGCAAATTGAAAGCAGTTTCCAGCAGAGTGCAAGAACTACGAGTGGCAATCCCCTCACCTACGGACTCTGATTTCACCCAGTAACCGATTTCTAGTTGACCGACTTCACCGCGAAGATGAAAACCAGAACTACCAACGAGATGGCCGTGTCGGAAAATTCCCATAACAAATTCGAGACCCTTGTCCCAGTCCCGGCGCCAGTTCTCAATCAATTCAGCGCGCTCTTCCAAAGACAGTGGCTCAAAATTCGCCCACGGCATCCACGGTTCCAATTCAAGAAGACTTGTTGCCACGGCATCAGATAGCGCATAGGCGTCTGTTAACTCGTAACAACGCAGTTCTAAATCATCTTCCACAATCCGACGCGGAATCTGCGAACGTATCCAAGTCATATCGGCAGAGTAATCACGCTCGAGTCGCAGAATCCAAAGATTTAGCGATCAGCGAAAACAAACATCAGGTCCAGTTCGCAGGCAACTTCACCATTGACCAATGCGCGCCCTGATCCCTTACCGGCGCGAGCGCTAATGCGACCCAATTCCGCCTGCAGTTCCAATTCATCACCTGGGACAACCTGGCGACGGAATCGTGCACCATCAATACCTCCGAAGAGAGGCAATTTTGTGGAGAACTCCGGCTTCACCAAAAGCGCGTAGGCACCCAGTTGCGCAATCGCCTCACACATGAGAACACCTGGCAATGTGGGTCGACCTGGAAAATGACCCGGGAAAAACCATTCGTCTCCACTCAATTTCCAATGCCCCACTGCTCTGACACCAGGCTCTAATTCGCTAATGCGGTCAATGAAAAGAAACGGCGAACGATGCGGCAAAACATCGATGGGGAGAGGGAAGGAACTCATTTGCCGAGTGCCTTCAAAAGATTCTTCGGGGTGTCGGCAGGCGAAATTTTGTACCACGCCTCAAGTACGACACCCTCTTGAATTAAGAAAGCGGACCGTTCAATGCCCATGTATTTCCGTCCGTACATTGACTTCTCTTTCCAGACTTTGAAAGCTTCAGCAACTTTGTGTTCGGTGTCTGCAAGTAGCGGAAATCCAAGTTCATACTTGTCGTCAAACTTTTTTTGCTTTTCAAACTTGTCCGGACTGATGCCGATGATCGCAGTACGACCAATCTCATCTTTAATGTCGCGAAGACCACATGACTGCGTTGTGCACCCAGGAGTATCTGCCTTTGGGTAGAAATACACAAGGATTTTCTTCTTGCCCTGAGTGGCAAGCGACCAGGGCTTACCATTTTGATCAAGCAACTCAATTTTGGGTGCTTTTGAACCTTGCTTCAACATCCCAAAATATTACTTCGTACGGCGCATGCCGTACCCGTAGAAGCCGCCTTTGGGCCGCGCATGAGCGTGATAGTGGTCTGGGATAGTGCGCATGTTGTCGTCAATTCGCATCTCAAAGTCGAAAAACTCTTTGACAACCGAGGCAAGTTTTTCATGGAGCCGAATCTTTAACTCATCGGTTGGGTTCGCATCATGCTCACGCCAGACCACCATGGGCACCGCACACGATTCACATTCAGCAATCCAACATTCCTCGTCTTCGTAAAACCATTCGGACATGCGAGCAGCTTCACACAGTTCGCACTTCCCCTCGCCGAAGATACTCATCTCACCACTGTGCAGTGTCGAGAGCTTCGCGTACTTCTCGGATGTACGCGCCAACTGCGTCGGGACCGCCCTCAATCATTCGACGAACAACAGAAGCACCCATGATGACTCCATCAGCCACACGGCTTGCTTCCACAGCCTGCTCGGCGTTGGAAACACCCACACCCACCAACACCGGCTTCGTGGTCACGTTCTTCACACGCGCCGCAAGCGCAGTTGCAGTGCCTGCCAATGATGAACGTTCACCCGTCACACCGAGAAGCCCTACTGAATACACAAATCCGCGTGCACGTTCTGTTATTCGTGGGAGGCGCTCGTCAGGTGCCGTCGGTGCTGCAAGCATCACAGTTTCAATTCCCGCTTCATCAGCTGCAGCAGTCCATGGGCCGGACTCCTCCAACGGAAGGTCTGGAACAATTGCTGCGGAGATGCCAGCGGCTGCAAGGTCAGATGCGAAACGTTTCTCGCCTGCATGAAAAACGGTGTTGTAGTAACACATGACAGCCAAAGGGATTCCCACATCAAGTGTTCGCACTTCATGAAGAATCGAAATGGGAGTAGTCCCAGCATCTAACGACACTTGCGATGCTTGCTGAATGATCGGACCATCCATCACTGGGTCAGAAAATGGAATTCCGATTTCAACAGCATCAGCGCCGTTGGCTGCACATGCACGAATAGATTCCACCCACCCTGGATAGCCACCAGTGATGTACGGGACAAGACATTTTCCACCTGCATCGATTCGGGCGCGAAGAGCAGTCTCTAAACGACCACTCACTACACGCCGCCCAAGATGTTCATCATCTGGCCCACGTCTTTATCGCCACGACCCGACAAATTCATGAGAACAGTCTTGCCCTGCATTTTCGGAGCTTCACGAATGATCCAAGCCATCGCATGTGCACACTCGAGAGCAGGAATAATTCCCTCCGCACGAGACATCACTTGAAATGCACTAATGACTTCATCATCGGTCACAGTCGGATACTCCGACCGTCCGATGGATGCAAGATACGAATGCTCAGGCCCAACTCCGGGGTAATCAAGGCCAGCGGAGATGCTGTGTGCTTCCGCCACTTGTCCGTGCTCGTCTTGCATGAGATAGCTCTTCATACCGTGCACGACACCTGGCTGACCACGTCCAACAGCTGCACCACCAGCTGGCTCGACACCAATCAAACGCGCTGGACTGTCCACGAAACCAGAGAAAATACCCATGGCGTTAGAACCGCCACCAACGCAGGCAACCACAAAATCGGGCGTGGTTCCAAGAAGGTCATTGCACTGAACGTAGGCCTCGTCACCGATCACGCGATGGAACTGGCGAACCATAAACGGATACGGGTGGGGACCCATGACGGAGCCAAGGCAGTAATGCGTGCTCTCGACGGTTGCTACCCAATCCCGCATTGCTTCGTTGACTGCATCTTTGAGCGTTTGGCTACCCGACGTCACTGCTTCAACTTCAGAACCCAACAACTTCATGCGGAATACGTTGAGTTCCTGACGAGCTACGTCAACGGCACCCATATACACCTTGCATTCAAGACCCATGAGCGCAGCTGCAGTGGCAGAGGCAACGCCATGTTGGCCGGCTCCGGTTTCAGCAACGATCCGCTTCTTGCCCATGCGCTTTGCCAAAAGAGTCTGGCCAATCACATTGTTGATCTTGTGTGAACCGGTGTGATTCAAATCTTCGCGCTTCAATATGAGGCGAATGCCTAACTGGTCACTGAGATTGTGACATTCCGTAATGTTGCTCGGGCGTCCTGCATATTCATGGAGAACATCATCAAGTTCTTTGCGAAATGATGGATCGGCCCAAGCATCAACAAACGCGACTTCCAATTCTTGACACGCTGGAATCAATGTCTCTGGAACGAATCGACCGCCGAATTCGCCGAAGCGACCGTCGGCACCGGGGGTCACCATGATGCTCATACCTAGATTCCACCACGAAATGAACGCAAACCCATCACTGATTGGAAGTGACTCTTACTCGTGCATCCAGTCATACGGAGTTTTGTCTCCCCCGTCGTAATCGCCCGAGGGGACAGATCGAGCCGCTTCAATGAATCTCTTCATCAAGAGGGGGTCCTTGCGGCCCGGTGAAGATTCGACCCCGCTGCTCACATCGACCCCAAAAGGTCGCACTTGTTGGATGCCCGAGACGACGTTTTCTGCAGTCAGGCCACCCGCCAAGATCACATTGAGACCCTCAGGAATCTCCCCCGCCAGGCTCCAGTCAAACATTTTCCCCGAGCCAGGGGCAGGTGCATCAACAAGCACCATGGAGGTACCGAAAATATCTGCGCGTGATGCATCAACTGTCCCTGCAGTGACAGCCTTAATGACCGTTCGAATGTGTTGAGCCACCTGAGAAACATCATCAGGGCTTTCGTGACCATGCAATTGCGCTGCCCGAAGTCCCGCCGATTGCGTCATTTCGATCACTCGCTTTGGATGCTCATCTCGAAACACGCCAACGGTCAAGATTTCTGGTGGGAGGCGACGAGTGATGTCGTACACCTTCTGTGCGGCAATCTGTCGAACAGAAGGCGCGAAAACAAATCCCAATGCGTCAGCCCCGAGAGCAACGGCCAAGAGCGCATCGTCCTCGTTCGTGATTCCACAAATTTTCACGAACATTGAATGAAACGGTAGCCCCTTGGGGCACCTACAGATGGCTATTAATCAACGCAGAGGTCGGTCAGTGCCTGAGATGGGTTCGAGGACGTCACCAAATGCTCACCGACTAACACTGCGTCATATCCCGCGGCTCGCAATGCCAATGCGTCTTCACGGCCCCTCACGCCAGATTCGGCAATCTTGACCAAATGCGACGGGATAAGCGAGCCCATGCGAACAGCACGTTCTTGGTCCACTTGAAAGGTCACCAGGTCTCGCTGGTTGACCCCCACCAAAGTGGCACCAGCGTCCAGAGCAACTGCTAGTTCGACCTCATCATGTACTTCAACCAAAGCATCAATATCGATACGCCGGGCGAGTGCCAGGAATTCAAAAAGTTCCGAAGCAGTAAGTGCAGCTGCAATCAACAACACACAATCGGCACCCATGATGCGGGCATCACACACATCACGTGCATCCACTGTGAAATCCTTGCGAATCACCGGAAGAGAACATGCCGCACGAGCGGATTGAAGGTCCGCTACAGAGCCACCGAAATGATCCACATCGGTGAGTACGGATAAACACGACGCACCACCAGATTGGTAACTCTGCGCCATCACCTCTGGGTCAAGAAGAGCATTGAGGTCGCCCTTCGAGGGGGACCTCCGCTTTATTTCTGCTATAACCGCAAGATGGGGCGTTGCTGTAATCGCCGTTGCGAATCCCCGAGGTGGAGCGCACGCCAACGCTGCATCTGTCAGCGACCCGAGAGACCGAACATCTTTGGATGCACGCTCTCGATGTTGATCGAGAATTTTGTCGAGATACGTAGCGGTCATCTGAAACGATGAACCAATCCCGAAGGATTAGAGACCCTTACCGCCGAGAGGCGTCATCATGTTGAACTCAGGTGCTCCACCGACGAGACCACCGACTTTGGCACCAAGTTCCTTGAACCAGTCTGATCCTAAGTGTGCGTCCATCGCTGCTTGGTTGTCGTACATCTCGTACATCCACAACACATCTTCGTTTGCCATATCAACATGCAAGATGTACAAACGCGTCGCTTCTTCAGACTTCACATTCTCAAGAGCGAACTTCATGGCCTCTGCCAATTCCTTGCCCTTGCCTGGTGCTGCTGGCAACTTCACTACTGCGACTACTTGGCTCATGATGGACTCCTCTGTCTGCGTCGCCAAACGACGACTCACTCAAACTACACCGCCGAGCCAAAGCCCTAGAAGCCGAGAATATTGGAAACGTTGTCCAGAAGTTCTGCAATCGGCACACGCACCTGTTCGGTGGAGTCACGATGACGAATCGTGACAGCGTTGTCTTCCAGCGAATCAAAGTCCACGGTGACGCACAATGGCGTACCAATTTCATCTTGACGGCGGTAACGACGGCCAATGGCTTGGGTCTCGTCGTAATCGCACATGTAACGCTGCGACAATTTGCCGTAAATCTCACGAGCCAATGGAGACAATGTGTCTTTCTTCGACAACGGAAGCACAGCAACTTTGTACGGAGCCAAACGCGGATGCAATCGCAACACCGTGCGTGCTTCCTCATTCACTACGTCTTCGTCATAAGCGGCTAGCAAGAAAGCAGCCATCGTGCGGTTCGCGCCAGCGGCAGGCTCGATGACATACGGGATGTAACGCTCATTGGTTGCCTGATCGAAGAAGTCCAACTTTTGACCTGATGCGTTGGCATGTTGCGTGAGGTCAAAGTCGGTGCGCTGGGCAATTCCTTCAAGCTCTCCCCAACCCCATGGGAACATGAACTCAACGTCGCTTGTACCGGCTGAATAGTGAGACAATTCATCGGCATCGTGTGGGCGAATCCGCAACATCTCTCGCGGGATACCCAATTCGACGTACCAATCAAGACGTGCTTGACACCAGTACTCGTACCACTTTGGACCCTCTGCAGGTGGAACAAAGAATTCCATTTCCATCTGTTCAAACTCGCGTGTACGGAAGATGAAGTTGCCAGGAGTGATTTCGTTACGGAAACTCTTTCCGACTTGTGCAATACCAAATGGCGGACGCTTACGACTGGTTTGCAATACATTCGCAAAGTTGACGAACATGCCCTGTGCTGTTTCAGGACGCATATAAACATCAGCACCCGAACCTTCAACAGGTCCGGCCGTTGTCTTAAACATCAAATTGAAAGCACGAGATTCAGTGAACTCGCAGCCTTTCTTGCCTTGAGGACAATCGCGCTCTTCGATGTGATCTTCACGGAAACGGCGATTACACACTGTGCAGTCGACCAATGGGTCCGAGAAATTCGCAAGGTGCCCAGAAGCCTCGAAAACCTGTGGGGGTCCAAGAATTGCTGCATCGATAAGAACAGTGTCATCGCGCTGCTGCACCATGGTGCGAATCCAGGATTCCTTGACGTTGCGCAACATGAGAGAGCCCAAGGGGCCGTAGTCGTACGACGAGCGAAACCCGCCGTAGATCTCAGCGCTTGGATACACGAATCCTCTGCGCTTGCACAGATTAACGATCTGGTCGAGGTCTTTGGCTGGCATAGAAGGACAAGCCTACAAGTGGCGGTCGAACACGCCGAGGCTTCTGAGACGACGTTCAAGATGAGACTCCATCGCTTCCATCGCGAGATGATTGACCTCATTCGTCGCCATGGACTCTGGCATTGCTAGCGCCTCATTCATCCTTCCTCCGAGGATCAGCCGCATGATCGATAGCGCCTGGGCCGATATCGGCACTCCCGAACGGCACGAACCACAATGTGCACCGCCCTCCAACACATCAAAGGACACCAATTCCCCTGGCTCCCCGCAGGCAACACATGCGTCCAATTGAGGGGTGTTGCCTTCGATGGAAATCAACCGCCAGAAAAATGATGCAAGCATCAGTGGTGCGGGCCGCTCATCGAGAGCATGCAGCGCACGAGATAACAGCTCGTAGAGATGCTGCACAGGCTCACGATCTGGCGTGATCTTGTTCATCGCTTCAATCATCGACAAACCCTGGCGAAGTCGATCAAAGTCATCACGTAATCGTTGATGTGCATGAATCAATTTCACTTGGTCGACTGTGTCAAGCTCCCGACCGCTTCGCAACGAAATGTCAACATGACTCATCGGCTCAAGACGCGCACCAATCGACGACTTTGTCTTGCGAACACCTTTGGCGACGGCTCGAATCTTTCCGTGCTGTTCCGTCAACAAAACAACAACTCGATCTGCTTCACCAAACTTGTACGACCCCAACACCACTGCATTGTCGCGATAGACACTCACGAGTCGAGACCACCGAATCGACGATGACGACGGTTGAAGTCATCTATCGCTAGCTCGAGATGGCTTGCAACAAACTCAGTCCACCCCAAATCAATAAAGACCAATTCGCTGTACGCCAGCTCCCACACCATTGAGTCGGGAATCAGATTGGCAGGGCCCAAGACGACGACAAGGTCCGGTTCCTGATCCGCAGGAAAGAGAATGGCATCGGAGAGAACATCTTCGTCAACCAATTCCGGAGCCAAGCCCTTGGTGCGCAGACCTTCCACTGTTGCAGCGAATCGCATATGCCCATCTGCCACGGGATCGATAATCACACGTGGGCCATTAAAGCCTTGCCACAAGAATCGATCGCCATGAGAGGCCGACACTTTAGAAATTGACGGAATCTGCGACATCAGAACGTTGTACTCAGATCGCTCTTCTGCGGTGAATTCAGCTCCATGATGTGGCAGCAGAGTCACCCAATGCGCATTCTCTACTGCGGCACCTTTTGCTAAGGCCACAAGGCGTGCAGCCCAATCCGCTGGCGACATATCAAGCCATTGCGCTGGCGTGCCTCCGACCACCACAACATGGTCCAAACCATTTGATTGAGGAGACGACGAACCAGGCATCCATCTATTCTCCCACGCTCACCCACCCCAGTGGCTTGCATCTACTGCGACACCTCTCCTTACTAGGGTGTTGCCACTATGTCCGATAGCGCCGCACCTGCACCTCTTCACGTGGCGTGCATTATGGACGGCAATGGTCGATGGGCCCGCAGGCGGGGGTTGCCCCGAACAGAGGGTCACACAGCCGGAGAAGAGGCACTTGCAGGAGTTGTCCGCGCCGCATCAGATCGCCATTTAGGTTGGCTCACCGCCTTTGGATTTTCCACTGAGAACTGGGTACGTCCCCGCACAGAGGTTCGCCACATTTTGGCTCTCCATCGCAAGTTGTTCGCCCGTACAGATGAGATGAACCGAAATAACGCTCGCACACGCTGGATCGGTCGTCCTTTCGAAGAAAAAGGCGCGCGTACCCCAGTTGTTGTCCAAAAGGCAATCAAAAAGGCCATCTCAGACACAAGCAACAACACTGGCCTGTCTGTCACCATCGCTTTTGATTATGGAAGCCGCGCAGAACTGGTGCGGGCATCGCGTCACGCAATGAAAGCTGGACCTGTCAGCCCTCGCTCCATTCAGGAAAACCTGTACGACCCATCGTTGCCTTCTGTTGACCTTCTTGTTCGCACCTCCGGAGAAGCGCGCATCTCTAATTTTTTGCTGTGGCAAATCAAAGGCGCACACATCTTTTTTACAGAACGTCCGTGGCCTGATTTTGATCAGCGCGAACTAGACGAAGCCCTTGCAACCCTGAACGGACCAACACACACATGAGCGGTTCCATCGCTGGCAAAGAAGCCATTGACGCACTCCGACAAGTCACTTCCGCATTTGAAGGTTCCGAGGAACGCCAAGGGCAAATTGATATGTCGCATGCCATTGCTGAATCCCTCGCATCCGGTCGCTCCATCATCGTGCAGGCCGGAACAGGAACGGGAAAATCTCTCGGCTATCTCGTGCCCGCAATTCTTTCTGGCGAGACGGCAGTCGTAGCTACCGCCACGAAGGCATTGCAAGACCAACTCAACACCAACGACCTTCCGCTCCTGAAGAAGCATTTGGGCATCGATTTCACGTGGGCGGTTGTCAAAGGTCGCAGCAATTACGTCTGTCTACAAAGGGTCAACGAACGCGCAGATAAAACAGCTCAACTTGAGTTTGAAGAAACTTCTGACCGCGTCACCAAAGAAATCGATGAATTGGTGAAGTGGGCCAAGAAAACGAAAACGGGCGACTTCGAAGAGCTTTCACGCATTCCATCAGACCGCGCAAAACAAGCTGTCAGCGTTGGCATCGATGAATGCCCGGGCAAGAGCAAATGTCCCGTCGGCACTTCATGTTTTGCAGAACGTGCAAGAGATGCAGCCAGCACAGCCAATGTTGTCGTTGTCAATATCGCTCTCTACGGCGCCCATATTGCTAGTAGCGGAAATATTCTTCCTGAGCACAAGATCGTCATTTTTGATGAGGCGCATCAGCTCGAGTCATCCCTCTCAGATGCAGTTGGCATTCAACTCACTAACGGTCGTGTGTCTTCTTTTGCTTCTGCCGTGCGCAAAGTCATTGCCGATCCAAACTTGACGAATCGCCTCGAAGAACACGGTCTTCATTTATCCGGAGCCATTTCTCCACACGTAGGAGACAGATTCCAGCGCCCTCTACCGTCTCTCATTACCGACACTTTGGCACTCATCCGCATTGAAATCTCTACCTTGATCAATGAACTTCGTGAACTTAAGACCGACAACGAAGCAACCCAACAGCGCATTTATCGTGCCCAAACACAAGGTACTCGCCTCACCGAAAGCCTCGATATTGCGCTCGGCACCTTTGAGGGATACGTCGCATACGTCGAAGGAACGCAAGAGCGCCCCATCTTGCGCATCACCCCTCTCCACATCGGAGAAGTGCTTTCTAAAAACGTTTGGAATGACCACACGGCCGTCTTAACAAGTGCGACCGTTCCCTCATCGATGCCAGAACGCGTGGGCCTTCCTCTCGAAGGAACCGAAGTTCTGACAGTTGAAAGTCCTTTCGATTACGAAAAGAACTCCATCCTGTATTGCTCGCCATTATTCCCCGATGTGAAGTCTTCGGAATACAAAGAATTCCTATATGACGAGCTCGAAGCGTTAATGACAGCCGCGGGCGGTCGCACGCTTGCTCTTTTTACAAGCAATGCTGCGCTGTATGCCGCAATTGACGAAATGCGAGAACGTGTGCCGTTCACCATTCTCGGACCGAAGGATTATCCGCGCCAAACGATGATCGATATGTTCAACGAGAATGAGAGCACGTGTATTTTTGCTTCGCAAGGGTTCTTCCAAGGAGTCGATTTTCCCGGCCGCACGTTGTCTCTTGTTGTGCTCGACAAACTCCCGTTTCCCACGCCGACAGATCCATTACTGCAAGCACGTCGAGAAGCAGTGGGTCGCGAAAAGTCTTTCGGCTTGATCGATATTCCTATTGCGGCGACCTCCTTAGCTCAGGCAGCCGGGCGATTGATCCGAACAGAGATGGATCGTGGAGTCGTCGCAGTTCTTGACAATCGTCTCGCAACAGCAAAATACAAATGGTCACTCATCAACGCTTTGCCGCCGATGCACAAAACACGTGAACGACACGAAGTTGAGCAGTTCTTGCGCGACATCACGCAAGAGGATTAGTAACCCAGTCGTTCCAGACGATCAGGGCGTTGTTGCCAGTCTTTTTCTACAACGACATGCAATTCAATGTATGCACCAGGTGGCATTTGAGCACGCACATTCTGCCCAACGGACTTCAGTAACTCGCCACCTTTGCCGATAACCATGCCTTTTTGGCTCTCCCGCTCCACGAGGATTTCGCACCGGACTTTCGGCCATTCCCATTCGGTCACGCGTGTCGCCACAGAATACGGAAGCTCATCCTTCAGGACCGCAAGCAACTGCTCTCGAACCAACTCGGCCACCCATTGGGCCTCTTCAGTATCGGAGATCATTTCTGGCGGATAGTACGCAGGACCCTCTGGCATCTTTGCCAACAACGCCTTCAGAAGTTCAGGAACACCTTCACCTGTTCTGGCGGACACCGGAAAATATTCAGCCGCTTCCAAAACCGACGTCGCTTGCAATTGCGAAATCATTTGTTCACGTGTTGCGCGATCTGACTTATTCACAATGACGAAAGCATTTCGAACATCAATGTGGTCTGCGACCCATTGATCACCACGGCCAAATGGTTTACATGCGTCAATAAGGAGACACACCACATCAACATCGTTCGCGCTCTCTAATGCAGTTGCGTTCACCCGCTCGCCAAGTGCAGTCACTGGCTTATGAATGCCGGGAGTATCCACAAAAACGATTTGGGAGTCTTCACCATGGTGAACTCCACGGATGCGCGTACGAGTGGTTTGCGGTTTGTTGGAGACGATGGAAATCTTCTGACCACAAATGGCGTTCAGCAAAGTTGACTTACCAACATTTGGACGACCCACAAAGGTCACAAAACCGCTCCGCACATCTCACAGGGTAGTTGTAAATGGCTCCCCTGCCTCGCATGAGATGCAACACTTACGAGATGTCAAATAATGCGTTCTCTCAACTCGACTTCCGCAAGTGGTTCGACCGTATGCAGCCACAAACAATCGCGATCGCAACATGGCTCCTGTACATCGATGGCGTATTCAACTTTCTCCACTATCTAGACAAGAACGAGGTGTACGGCGCGTGGCGTTGGAACGGTGGAATCATGTCGATCGTTGCGCTTCTTTTTGTTTTGGCATTTCCAGTTGGAGGTTTTCTCATTGCCAACGGAAAGAAAATCGGCTGGTACGTCGCTCTCGCTGCCGCCTTTTCCCCTTTCATACTTCGTCTCATGTGGAAAGTCCTTGAGAAGGATCTCTGGGCATCGCAGATGACAGTCCAAGACATCGTCATCGGTTCCACCTTTGTCAATTTCATGTTTGAAGCTGCTTTAGCCGCACTTCTACTTCACCCCATGAGTCGGAACTACGCCAAGAACTGGCTCCGTTAACCGTCTGACGCCGCAGGCTGTGCCACACTGAAGGAATGGCACGTCACATCGAAAACCTCGCAGCACTCAAGGCCCTCGTGGGCGAACACATCGGTTATTCCGAATATCTTGAGATTGACCAGGCGCGAGTGCAGCTGTTTGCCGACGCAACTGGCGACCAGCAGTGGATTCATACCGATCCAGAGCGAGCAAAGGCTCAGTCTCCGTTTGGCGGTCCCATCGCGCACGGCTACCTGACCTTGTCGCTTGGCCCAGTACTTCTCCCGCAGGTCTTTTCCGTTGGCGGAATCGCAATGGGAGTTAATTACGGTGCCAACAAAGTTCGTTTTATGTCGCCAGTACCAGTGGGCTCCAAGCTTCGCGCTGGAGTCAAAGTACTTGCAGTTGATGACATCAGCGGTGGCGCTCAGGTCACCCTTGAGACAACTTTTGAAGTTGAAGGCGCTGCAAAGCCATCGTGCATTGCTGAAGTTATCTTCCGCTACTACTCAGCCTGATCCCTGCGCACATCGCGCTATTGGCATTCCCTAGCGAAAGTTAGGAATAACTTTCTTCGCGAAGAGCTCAATTGTTTCGGTGTTTGGGTAGTCCGGGCACCAAGGAATAAAACCTGTGCATCCAGCGTCGAGATATTTCTGAATCTTTTCGCTGACCTGTTCTGGTGTTCCGACAAGGGCCTTCTCGCGCCATTCCTCTGGCGAGAGTCCCCATGCATTGCGGGGTACAACGTCTAGTAGGTCCTTTTCATTTTCGCGAATAAAGACTTCGCTAGAGATGGTCTTGCGGATTGTTGATTCATCTCGCCCGACCACTTTGCAGTGTTCCTGCAAAATCACTCGCTTGCGGCTGAACTCTTCCAGAGAACTACCAAAGTTTGAAACGTCAGCATGTTGTGCCACGACGCGCAATGTCAGCTGTTCACCGCCTCCGCCAATCCACACCGGAGGAGTTGGTTGCTGCAAGGGCTTCGGGTCGCACTGTGCACGAGACATCTTGTAATACTTGCCGTCATATGTGGTCTCTGCTTGGGTCCACATCGACTTCACGATTTCAATCGTCTCTTTCAACATGCCAATTCGATCGGATGGCTTCGGAAACTCATAGCCATAACCCTTAAATTCGTTCTCGTACCAACCAGCACCGATGCCCCAGTCGAGACGGCCACCGGAAATGACGTCGAGTGTGGACGTGATCTTGGCCAGCAATCCAGGATTGCGGTATCCGTTACAACCCACCATCTGCCCAAGGCGAATACGGGACGTGCGCTGCGAGATTGCGGCCATCGTCGTCCAACATTCAAAGACAGCTTCTTGTGCAGGCTTTGGGACGTTATGAAAGTGGTCGTAGACCCACACAGAGTCAAAACCAAGTTCCTCGGCAAGAACGGCAATCTCTACGGACTTGTTCCACTTCGCTTCGGCACCTTCAATGCCAGCAAGTTCCATCTTCCAGCCTTGTGGGATGAAAACTCCAAAGATCGGTGAGTGCGGGTTGTTCGACATCGTCCCTCCTTCGTTGGCGAGGTTATCGTTCATAAATGTCCGAGTTCCCACCCGCAGTAATCGGAATCGCAGAGATTCTTGAGGCCATCGCCGAAACACGACCCAACCAGGAATGCCTTATCTTTCGCGACAAGCGCCTGACGTGGCAGGACATCAACCTTCGCACCCGACAATTAGCCAATTACCTGGCCTCACAAGGACTTGGGTGTCACACAGAACGAGCCGACATTGACGGTTGGCGCTCTGGACAAGATCATCTCGCCATCTACTTGCACAACGGCAACGAATATCTCGAATGCATGTTGGGCTCATGGAAAGCCCGAGTTGCGCCATTTAACGTCAACTACCGATACGTAGCCGAAGAACTTCAGTATCTCCTCAACGATTCCAATGCGGCTGCTTGCGTCGTCCAGTCTCGTTTCGCGCCCTTGCTTGCAGAAGTACGCGAAAATCTTCCCAACCTGCGCGTCATCATCCAGGTACCCGATGACAGCGGCAATGAACTTCTCGAGGGTGCAATTTGGTACGAGGATGCACTTGCGCAGTCATCAACCGACAAACCAGCTGCGGGTTACAGCGGAGATGACCTCTACATCTTGTACACCGGTGGAACCACTGGTATGCCCAAAGGTGTTTTATGGCGTAATGCCGATGCAGTCGTCGAGTGTTTCGGCGGTTCAAAGACAGCTCGCACCATTGATGAATTCTTGGGAGAAGCAAATGGAGCACTTCGTGCGTTGACCAGTCCTCCGTTTATGCACGGCGCTAGCCACTGGATCGCCATGCGTACGTGGCTCTCCGGTGGAACAGTCATCGTGCAATCGCAACCCGATCGCCTCGATGCCGACGACATCTGGGGTCTCGTCGAAAAAGAGAAGGCAACTTTCCTGCTCATTGTCGGCGATGCATTCGGTCGGCCACTTCTCGATGGACTAGCCAACAACACTCGCGATCTGAAGTCACTTGCATCAATTCTCTCCGGAGGCGCAGCACTGTCATCAAACCTCAAACAAGAATTCCTTGAACATTTGCCTTGGATCATGATGGTGGACGGACTCGGATCCTCAGAAGCAGGCGGACAACTCTCTCAAGTCAGCGCAGGCACATCAGCAGGCACCGGAACATTCCCCCTTGCTCCGCAGAATCACATCCTCTCTGAAGATCTTTCAGAAGTTCTCGAACCAGGCCATGAAGAACTTGGCTGGCTAGCCAAGAGCGGTCGTCTTGCTCTGGGTTATCTCAACGATGAAGCAAAGACCAAAAAGACATATCCAGTTGTGCAGGGTGTTCGCTACGTCGTACCCGGAGACCGTGCCCGCCTGACCTCTGATCTGGTGATCGAATTGCACGGACGCGACTCTGTGACCATCAACTCTGGTGGAGAGAAAATCTTTGCCGAAGAGGTGGAAGCCGCTGTCAAGTTCCATGCCGACGTGTACGACTGTGTTGTCACCGGACGTCCGAGCGAACGTTGGGGAAACGAAGTTGTTGCAGTGGTCCGCCTCAAAGACGGTCGCACACAGGATGTTTCTTCAATTCTTACCGAGGCAGAAAACCACATCGCGCGATACAAGCTTCCGAAAGAGATTGTGTTCGTGGACAGTATTGTCCGCTCACCTGCCGGCAAAGCCGACTATCGCTGGGCGAAACAAATCGCTATCGACGCCCAGAAGTAAGGACCATCTCTTATAGAGGTAAGTCGCCTGTTGCCTTACGTGTGGTGCCATTGTCTGTGTACGCCTTGATGGTGTTCTCAGCAATACGCATTTGGTGAATTTCGTCAGCACCATCTGCAAAACGCGCCCATCGGGCATTTTGCATCATGCTTGCCAATGGCGTGTCTGTTGAGTAACCCAAAGCACCATGCACTTGAATCGCACGGTCAATGATTCGGTTCAGACTGTTGGCAACGAAGTGCTTTGCCATTGAAACTTCTGTTCGGAAGTCTTCGCCCTTATCAATCTTGTACGCGGCATGCAGAATCATCAACTTGCACTGGTACAGCTCCATTGCACTATCCGCAATCATCCACTGAACACCTTGCTTCTCTGCAAGTAATGAACCATGCGAGTACCGATTCAACGAACGGTCAACCATCATGTCGAGTGCAGTTTCTGCTTGCGCCACCCAGCGCATGCAGTGTGCGAGACGTGCAGGCCCAAGTCGATACTGACCCAAGCGATGGCCATTGCCACGACCGCCAAGAATCTGCGAATCATGAACTCGCAAATCCTCAATCACGATCTCTGAGTGACCGGTGGAGCCATGCATGGTCTCCACTTCACGAACGTCATTCCAGCCCTTTGTCGGCAGATCAATGAGGAACGCTGTGTTCGCACCACGCGAACCTGGAGGGACATCCATTTCCGTGCGAGCAATAAGAATTGCAAACTTTGCACGACGGGCGCCAGAGATAAACCACTTGTGTCCGTTAATAATCCATTCGTCACCATCCTTGATGGCGTGAGTCTGGATGAGCGTGGGGTCCGAGCCGGCAACTTCTGGCTCTGTCATCGCGAAGCAAGACGATGAGGTTCCCTTCAACAGTGGCTTGAGATACTTCTCTTTTTGCTCATCTGTTGCCCAATGGTGGAGGGTGTGCATATTGCCTTCGTCAGGTGCATTGCAGTTGAACACCCACGGTCCCACTCGAGTCTTAGCGGCCTCTGCTTGCACCATCGCCAAAGCGACGTGCCCAAGGCCCATTCCGCCTACTTCCTTCGGCATGTGAGGCAGCCAAAGACCTGCTTCAACAGCCTTGTGCCGTAGCTCAATGAGATCCTTGACATATGCGCTGTGCATCTCAGGGGCCATATTGTCCCGGTGGCCATATGGTTCCATCGCTGGCTTGATGACGTTGTCGACAAAGTCACGTACTTTCTGACGTACGGCTTCATGCTCTGGAGCAAGTGTGAAATCGATCATTTGGCATCCCCCTGTAGATACTCGAAGACCCCATTCTTGTGCTTCGTGACCAAAGACAGCGAGTCAAGTTGTCGGAGAGCCGTCAGAGAACGCTTAGCCTGACCTTGTGACATCGTCTGAGCCCTCCAATAAGCCCACATGGGACACCAATGAACTCCCTCAGGGCGAAGACAAAGCCCGCATGGTGCGCAGCATGTTTGATGCAATCGCCCCCCGATACGACCTCGTGAATCGTGTGATGACATTTCGTCTCGACACGCGCTGGCGCCGTCGCGCGGTTCGCGACTTACGACTGCCTGCTGGATCACGCGTTCTTGACCTTGCCGCCGGAACCGGAGACCTCTGCATCGACCTACGCAAAGCTGGATTGCAGCCGATTGCGATGGACTTGTCCTACGGCATGCTTGCAAACGATCGCAGCGGTGCGCCTCTTGCCCAAGCCGACATCCTTCGGTTGCCTGTTCCCGACCATTCTGTCGACGGAATCATGTGTGGGTTTGCGCTGCGCAACCTTGTCGATCTCAACGAGTTTTTTCAAGAATGCGCACGAGTCATCCGACCTGGTGGCCGCATTTCCCTCCTCGACGTCGGCGTGCCTCATAATCCCATCATTCGGTTTGGCAACAACATCTACTTCGGAAAAATTGTTCCGAAAATCGGAGCGCTCCTGAGCGATGGTCCGGCATATCGATATCTGCCGAAAAGCATCGTGTACCTCCCCGACCGCACAGTGATGGAAAAGATGCTGAAGGACGCAGGATTCGCAGATGCGAAACACACGCAGCTGTCGGGTGGTCTGACTCAGTTGATGGTCGGAACCCGAAACCCATGATTCACCGCACCGTTCTGGTCGACGCTCCTTTTGACCTCAACAATGTGTGTGGAGGAGATGGTTTTCTCTTTGTTCGCGATGGGGTGGGTTTCGCTGGCCAAGGAATTGCCCACACCGCGCCTGATCTCGAAATGCGTCAAGCCTTGCAAGAGTCCCAGCACAGCGGAAACGCGACTGCTGCAGACATTTCGAACATTGGTCCTATCGCTTTTGGAACAATCCCGTTTCTTCCTCATCAACCAGCGCACTTTGTCGTCGCTTCTGCGACCTTTGCGAAGCGCAAAGATGGTTCACATACTTTGACACTTGTTGGCGATACAGAACTCGACGTGAACGACGACGCAATTCATCAAGCAATCACGTTTGCCACAACTGCTCGACCTCCTCGGCCCTCGAGTAATTCGTTTCGCGTCGGAGCGCGCACGCCTATTGGTCGCTATCTCGATGCAGTTACTCTCGCACGCGATGCTGTTCGCGGTGGTCAACTGAAAAAGGCGGTCATTGCCCGCGACATTGAAGTACATGCAGACGAACCCATCGACGTACATAGCGTTTTGTTACGACTCCGTGCATCATTTGGCAGTAGCTACAGGTTCTGTATTGGGAACATGATTGGTGCCACTCCTGAATTGCTGGTTGAAGTAGACGGGCGAGACGTTCGCAGTCGTCCTCTAGCCGGCACCACACCGCGTACGGGAGATCCCGAAACAGACCGAGAACTCGCCAATGAATTGGTGGCAAGCACAAAGAATCAAATCGAACATCGGGTGGTTGTCGACATGGTGCACGACACTCTTCTGGCGCACTGTTCATATTTGGACTGGGAAGCTGAGCCATCAATTGTGACCGTTGCAAATGTTCAACATCTCGGGACCTACATCGAAGGCGCGCTCACTGAACCAACAGCGCATGTGATGACCCTGGTGAAAGAGCTTTGTCCGACACCGGCTCTTGGCGGCTTTCCATCCGCTGATGCAATATCTTTCATCACAGCCAATGAACCAATGGAACGCGGCAACTACGGTGGCGCAATTGGCTGGATGGATGCCGATGGCAACGGAACATTTGCTGTCACCATTCGTTGTGCAGAACTCTCAGAGGATCGACGCACTGCTCGCCTCTTTGCCGGTGGCGGCATCGTCGCCGAAAGCAACCCGTATGCCGAACTCGCAGAAACTCAGGCCAAATTTCAGGCCATGTTGTCGGCGATCGTTAGGCCGTAGCTGACTCCACCGCTTCAACAACCGAAGCGTTCAACGCATCATGTTGAGACACGTTCATCGAACGATCAAATGGAACCTCAATCAGGACGATGCCGTCATGGGCGAGCGCATCTCGCAACGAGTCGGATTGAGTGGCACGTCGGAATGGAATTCCGTGCGCCGCAGCCAAATGCTCAAACGAGACACCATGAGGCGTTCCGTACAACAGTTCAAACGTTTCGTTGTCAACCTGGGTTGCCTGAGGCAAGAACGAAAAGATACTTCCGCCATCGTTATTGGTAACAACAATCTTTAAATTCACATGACGTTGCATAAGTGCCCATAAACCGTTGGTGTCATGAAGACATGCAACGTCGCCAATCAACAAAGTTGTTTCAACACCCGAGCCAAGCGCGACACCGATAGCGGTACTCACGACGCCATCGATGCCGTTTGTTCCTCGGTTTGAATACACCTGCGCATGAGGTGTCACTGAGCCAAACCATTCCACATCACGAATGGGCATCGAAGACGAGACCACAAGATTGCAACCTTCAGCAATGAGAGATGTCACAACACGAGCGTTTGATGGCTCCGACCAGTTGTGTGATGTCCATTCGCCAATCGCCTTTTGCGCAGCTGTCTCGGCGGCAGTCCAATCCGAGATCCATCCAGCGACGGGACTATTCACCATCGACAACAAAACTGACGATGTTTTGGAAACGTCACCGACCAATGTCAATGAAACCGAATGATCCGGGTCGATCACCATGTCTGTGTCTAGCAGTTGAACAACAAGCGCACCGCTACGAGACAGCCACTGTGCCGTCACCTTTGAAGCTGCTGGTTCCCCCACGCGAAGCACAACCTCTGGGTAATGGGAGTTTGCGAATGCTGCCGACCGAAGAATTGGGTCGAAGGCGATCACAACGTTTTCATCACAGATGCGCACATCGCTGCGAGCATCAGCGAACACCGGCCAGCCCAATGCCTTTGCCAATGTCAACACCTCTGGAGTGCTACCGCGCCCCGCAAGGATGACGCCACGCTTTCCAGCAATTGCTTCATACAGATCTAAGACGTCGTCTTCGGAGACTGCCTGGGTACGAATCTGTCGGGATTGTCCACTGGAGATACGAGAAGGCAACTCCAGAACAGAACCCAGAAGTGGTTCACGGAACGGCAAGTTGAGATGGACCGGCCCCGGACGCGAACCCATCGCTGCGGCATAGGCACGTGCACCCAATGAACGCCAAGAGGATGCTGCATCCATCGACGGAACGCCTGGGTCATGAAACCACCGAACAGCAGAGCCAAAGAGGTGTGACTGGTCAATCGTCTGAGGCGCACCCACATCGCGAAGTTCAGGTGGGCGATCAGCTGTGCAGACGATCATCGGCACATTGCTCTGATGTGCCTCGACGACTGCGCCATGAAAATGAGCGGCGGCAGTCCCTGAGGTACACAGCAGCACCGCAGGAGTCTTGTTCGCCAAACCGATGCCAACTGCTGCAAACGAGGCACTGCGCTCATCGTGGAACAGATGGACCTGAATCTCTGAACGAGCAGCAAGTGCAACGGCCAGCGAAGTGGACCGACTACCTGGTGCGACCACGGCATGGCGAACCCCCGAATGGACCCATTCGTCCACCAAAGTGGCACAGAATGTTGAAGCGGTGTCGCCAATAGAACTCATGTCACCTATCGTTGCACTTGTGCGCGTAGAAATCTGGTCCGACGTTGTGTGCCCATGGTGCTTTATAGGAAAGCGCCGTTTTGACAATGCCGTTGCCCAACTGCGGGAGAAGGGTGTCACAGAGCCTATTGAGATTGTCTTCAAGGCATACCAATTGGACCCCACAGCCCCTGTTGGCTCCCCCACACCCGTCATTGATGCCTATGCCAAGAAATTCGGAGGCAGAGAGCGCGCCGAACAGATTCTCCAACATGTCACTTCCGTCGCCGCTGGCGATGACATCACGTTCAATATGGACATCGCATTGCGCGCCAACACCATCCTGTGTCACCGAGCTTTGCACTGGGTACTTGAACAACATGGAGCCGAAGCTCAAGTCGCATTCAAAGAATATCTTCTCTCGGCTTATTTCACCGAAGGTCTTGACGTCGGACAACTGGAGACAGTCGTTGCTCGCGCAGCTGCAATGGGTCACGATGCGCATGCTCTCGAAAATTGGCTCAACGCAGGCGGAGGCATTGATGCAGTGCAGGCCGATATCGAGGGTGCATATGCGCGTGAAGTCACCGGTGTTCCCGCTTTTTTCATTGACGACAAATATTTCATCCCAGGTGCACAAGAGACCGATGTATTCGTCAAGGTTCTCGAGCGCATCCTCGCATTGTGAAACTTGCGCACACCACGTATGGATCAGGTCCGGACGTTGCTTTTCTACATGGCTTCACCCAAACCAAAGAATCTTGGCTGCCCGTCATACAGACACTTACCAACAGTTTCAGATACACAACGATTGATGCACCCGGTCATGGAGAGTCACCCGATGGGCAAAGAACATTGGTGGAAGCCGGTAGCGACGTTGCAGAAACGATGTATCAAGGAGTGCTCGTCGGCTATTCGATGGGTGCCCGCGTTGCTCTCCACGCGGCACTGCAACATCCGGAAAAAGTGACAGCACTCGTTCTCATCAGTGGCACAGCAGGAATCGATGATGCCAACGATCGAGCAGAGCGTCGCGAATCAGATGCATCCTTAGCGGAACACGTCGAAGACATCGGCGTCCCATTGTTCATTGATGAATGGTTATCCAATCCAATGTTCAGCGGATTGTCGCCCGAATTGGCAGATACCCCCTCACGGTGCTCGAACACCATTCAGGGCCTGAGCGACTCACTTCGCTACGCCGGAACAGGCACACAGGACCCGTTATGGGAAAGCCTGAGAGAACTGAAGCTACCCGTGTTGCTGATTGCTGGAATACAAGATCAGAAATTCACTGATATCGCTATGCGAATGAAATCACTTCTTCCACAAAGCGAACTTCACATCATGCAAGGAGTTGGCCACACGTGTCACCTCGAAGATGTCAACACCTTTGCGACAGTGCTCCAGGATTGGCTTCTACGCGTGCAGAGCAATCGCTAATCCGATAGTGAAGGTTGCAGCCAGAATCATTTGAGCACGTCCCACTGCTCCTAGGACCGGGATGAGATCTCTGCCCTTGGCACCACGAGCAATGTCATTGAGCGCTGGACGAGTGGCAATGACACCGACCAAACCGAACATTGCATATGGCTGTGTCTGCAGACCAACGCCGATGATTCCCGCCGCTGCGACAACAATCAATAACGCAAAGAACTGACGCGTGCGGGCATCACCCAGCTTGACTGCCAGAGTTCGCTTATCGGCCTCCGTATCGCCTGGAATGTCGCGCAAGTTATTGACCACCAACAATGCACATGCATAACAACCAACTACAACGCTCGCAATCCAGCCTGTGGAACTGAAATGTTCACTGACCACATATTGGGTACCCACTGTGGCGACCAACCCGAAGAAGACGAACACGAACACTTCGCCGAGTCCTGCATAACCGTATGGACGTGGTCCACCTGTATATGTCCAGGCCGCAATAATTGCAGCAACACCCACAGCAACCAGCCAAAGCGTCGTCACCAACGCAAGAGACAAACCAGCAACCGCTGCCACACCGAATGCAACAAAAGCCGCTCGCTTCACTGATGACGCCGATGCCGCACCAGAACCCACGAGCCGCAAGGGGCCCACTCGTACTGCATCTGTTCCTTTGATGCCATCGGAATAGTCATTCGCGTAATTCACGCCCACCTGCAATGCGAGACTCACCACCATGGCAAGCGACACCCTCCACCACACCGGAGAATCCGCGGATGCACAAGCGGCGCCGACGAGAACTGGCACCACAGCGGCAGGCAAGGTGCGTGGTCGAGCCCCAAGAAGCCACTTTTTCCATCCCAAATTTGTTGCAGGCATCTCGTTATTCATTGGTCAAGTGTCGCACCTCCCATAGCCTGAAATGGTGAACGAGCTCATCTGCCTGGATATGCCATGCGGCCCACAGATGGTCGACCGCATCCGTCAAGCCTGGGATGCGGGGGACGCCATCTTCCCTCTTGACCAACGATTGCCTGCTCCCGCACGATCTCTTGTCCTCTCAGCAGTCTCCCCCACTGTTGTCGCGACTATCGATGGCGACACCTCCATCAAAGGACGCCCCATTGAAATTGGTGACGCAGTTGTTGTCGCAACCAGTGGCACCACCGGAAATCCAAAAGCCGTAGTTCTCACCCACCAGGCCGTCACCGCGAGCGCAATGGCAACGAGTAGTCGACTCGCGGTTTCCACAGACGACAAATGGCTCGCATGTCTTCCGCCATCACATGTGGGTGGCCTCAGCGTGATCCTTCGGTCCATTGTGATGGATACACCTGTGATCGCTCAGCCTGGGTTCACACCTGATGGTTACAACAGTGCCGCTCAAGCAGGAGCAACACTGGTTTCACTCGTTGGAACTGCACTTCATCGTGTTGACCCGCAGATATTTCGCACCATTGTTCTCGGCGGATCGAAGCCGCCCGAGGATCGTCCGTCCAATTGCGTGACGACATATGGCATGACCGAGACAGGGAGTGGTGTCGTCTACAACGGACTGCCACTGGATGGGGTTGAAATAGAAATCCGCAATTCGATTATCTATGTACGCGCTCCCATGCTTTTACGCGGATATCGGGACGGTACATCCCCCATTGACAGCGACGGTTGGCTCCGCACGGGAGACATCGGCACGTTCCATAATGGAGTTCTCACGGTTGAGGGGCGCGAAGGCGACCTCATCATCACCGGGGGTGAAAATGTCTGGCCCGATTCTGTCGAGGACGCAATTCGAGTTTTACCAGCAGTAGAAGATGTCTGCGTTGCAGGTGTCAGCAATCCTGAATGGGGCCAATTGGTCACCGCTTGGATTGTGCTCACGGGTGGTTCGCTCTCTCTGGACGAAGTTCGCGATCATGTCAAGCAATTGCTGCCAGCACATTGCGCACCCAAAGCAGTATTCATTGTTGATGAAATACCGCGAACCGCATTGGGTAAACCGAAACGCGCCGAGCTGATTGCGCAAGCTATTTAGTCAAGTGGGACGATTGGCGTCACTCGTACTGTTGTAATACGACGACCTTCAATTACTTCCGCAGCTATCTTCCAACCATCAACATCGATGGATTCACCAACTGTGGGAACATGTTCAAAAGCACCGAACATAAAACCACCCACAGTGTCGAACTCTTCATCATCGAGCGACACCTTGAAGTGGTCATTGAATTCCGATATCGAAAGTCCTGCATCGACTAACGAAACACCATTGGGAAGTTGACGAATCATGGCAACTTCATCGTCATGTTCATCGACAATTTCGCCAACAAGCTCTTCGAGACAATCTTCCAAGGTCACGAGACCGGCGATACTTCCGTATTCATCGGCAACAATTGCCATGTGGAAATGATCACGCTGCATCTCGCGCATCAATTTCGCCACTGATTTCGACTCAGGTATCACGACAGCGGGGCGCACAAGAGAGTCCACCAATTCAGCCCCACCACCAGCACGACTACGAATCATCAAATCTTTGGTGTAGGCGACTCCGAGAACATCCTGATTTCCTTCTTCATCTTCGTGCATCACAGGCAGACGACTCACGCCGTGTTCGAAGGCTTCATCAAGGGCAGCATCGACGGTAGTTCCAGCGTCTACATGAACAATGTCGGGCCGAGGACGCATGATTTCGCGTACAACTGTGTCACCAAATTCAATGATTGATTCGATGAGTTCCCGCTCTTCATGTTCGATGATTTCTTCTTCGGCGGCTGCTTCCACAATTCCTAAGAATTCCTGCTCGCCAATGAAGGGGCCTTGCTCAAGACCCTTTCCTTTCACCACAACATTCGTCAGACCGATCAGCGCCGCAGACATCTTGCGTAACGGCCAAAACTTTGCCAGTGCGGAAATCAGAGGAGCAGTGGAGAGAGCTGCGCGATCTGAGTGAATCACTGCATATGTCTTCGGTACGGCTTCGGCAAAAACAAAAAACACCACAACGTTCAGCAGCACACCGATGACCACTCCCGCTGGACCAAATAACCGCCCAGCAACAACTCCGGTCAAGGTCGCTTGCACCGTCTGACAGACATTGACGGACAACAGCAAGGGGTTGACCCAGCGCTCTGGATTCCTGACAAGTAACAAAAGGGATTTGCCACCCTTCACGTCAGAGTCGGCTAACGCCTGCGCTTTCGGCTTCGACATTCGGGAAAGCCCCATCTCAGCAATGGAAAAGACAATCAGGAATAGGAGCAGCACTCCAATGGCTACAAGCATCCACCAATCTGCTGAGGTCGGGCTATTTGCAATCATTCGTCATGTCCTTGTCGAAAACCTTCGGGCACCGGTCCGAACCAATGATGCTGTGAAAGAACAGCAACTTCTATGGCGCGCATCTCTGCAAGGGCATCCTCTGTGTCGTGGTCATAACCCAACACATGGAGACATCCGTGCACCACAAGCAATGCGAGTTCGTCATCCGTGTTGCCTGCATGCGATGGTGCCTGACGCACAGCAACGGCGGGACACACCAAAACGTCGCCCAATAACGTTGGCATGTCGTCATGGTCAGGGTGCGGACGCGCAGGTCCTCGGCTTAAAGCACCAGGTCCTTGTGTTTCCGCTACTTCCACTCCATCTAGAGGAAAAGCCAACACATCCGTAGGGCCCACTTTGCCCATATGTTCTGCATTGAGGTCAGCAATAGTTTCTTCGTCAACGAAGAACAGTGACAATTCACACGCACCGCGAACACCTTGTGATTGCAAGGTGGCAATTGCTAAGCGACGCCAACGATCAAGGTCAATCACAATCGCTTCTTGTTCATCGGAGCAAAAGACTTCAGGCACTCCATCACCGCCGGCACGCTTGGGTGCATTTAGTTTCGGACGAGATTCACTCACGACGTGAATTCTTTCGAGGTCGAGACTCTTCCGAAGATGAAGTGAACTTTTCGTAAGCAGCAACGATGTCGGCGACAATTCGATGTCGTACAACGTCGGATCCGTCCATCCGAACAAACTCAAGAGAATCAATTGCTCCAAGCTTCTTCTCAAGTCCGACGAGACCGCTACGACCATCGGGAACATCAATTTGAGAAATATCACCCGTGACAACCACTTTTGACCCAAAACCAATTCGAGTGAGAAACATTTTCATCTGCTCAGGAGTCGTGTTCTGCGCTTCGTCCAAAATAATGAACGAGTTGTTCAATGTGCGACCACGCATAAAGGCCAATGGGGCAACTTCAATGGTTTGGCGCTCAATAAGTTTCTGCGCAGCTTCTGTATCCACCATGTCGTACAACGCGTCATAAAGAGGTCGTAAGTACGGATCAATCTTTGCCATGAGATCGCCGGGAAGGAAACCCAAACGTTCGCCAGCTTCTACAGCGGGTCGCGTCAAAACAATGCGCTGCACCTGACGCGCGTGAAGTGCTTGTACGGCCATCGCAACCGCAAGCCAACTCTTGCCCGTTCCGGCAGGGCCAATACCGAAAGTAATGGTGTTGTTGCGAATAGCATCGACGTAACGCTTCTGACCAGCAGTCTTCGGTCGCACCATGCGACCTCTCGAGCCTTTCAGAATGTCATCTGTCAAAATTGTGCTCGGACGCTGCTCGGCACGCACCATCACAATGCTGCGGTCCATCACAGACTGATCAAGTTTTTCTCCGCGCTGCAGAAGGAGAACCATTTCTTCAAAAAGCTTGCCCACTTGATGAGCACGGGGTCCAACACAATTGATTTCGTTTCCACGCACGACGACAGAAACGTCAGGGAAGCCTTCTTCCACTCTGCGCAAGAGTTCGTCGCGTTGACCAAGTAGTTCGGCCATGAGATGGGATCCGGGAACTACGACCGTGATTGTGGGCGCAACTGTTGACATTTGAGGTCAGCCTACTAACGCAGGTATCAAGCGGGAGATTCCCCCGCCCACGAAACAAGCCGTAGTACCGTCATAACTGTTCGTATTGGGCGGTCACTATTGACCGGAATGAGGTTCTTGTGGCACGTAGGGCATTAGCAACCTCTTCTTGGTTGGCAGCGCTTGCAGGACTGGCCTTGGCGTGTCTTCACGGGATTACTTCCCACCACATCAACTCCCCTTCCGCAGCCATTGCACTATCAGTCGCTGTCTTCGGCATTCTTGGCGGGACGATTGCCCACAAGCCACCAAAGAGCCTCATCGCCACTTCTCTCATGTCGCTCGCGTTTCTCGGACTAGCCCTCCAATTGGCGACCACACAGTCACGTCCCTCGACTATCGAGGCCCTCGTACTGGCGTCCCAACTTGCCCTTGTTATCGGATTGATCTTTTTTGTTCGACAGCGGCTCGGAAATCGAGCCAGAAGTGTTTTGGCCGATGCTGTCATCGTTGGCATGGGCGCATGGGTACTTATTTGGGTTGTACTCGTTCAGCCCTCCATTCAGGAATCAACGGGCTCGACGCTCACAATTCTTCGCGCATTGACATTGGGTGCGTCAATGGTCGTTCTTTTCTTATTGGCAACACTCATGTTCTCTGATACCGCCCCCACCCCATCTGTGGGCTTCTTAGGGTTGGCGGTATTTCTCGGGCTCATCGGAATCGTCATGCGAGCAATTTCGTTCCGACATGATTTCGCCATTTCTGAGACCACCTATACGACTCCATTCCTCGTCACCTGCGGTTTTGTTGCAGCTGGATTTTTACACCCGACTATCCACAACATTTTCACCGCCGGATCGTCTCGCACTTCTCCTCCGTTGATGACACGACTTGTTACTACGACAACAGCGCTCATAGTTCCCATCGTCGTGCTTGCAACGACCGATCCATACAACACTCAAGACAGAGTCGTTCGAACAATTTCAGTTTCCATTCTCGCAATTGCTGTCATGGTGCGAGTGATTCAATCCGTCCGGACGAACGCGCGCACTCAAGAACATTTGGTGCGCAACGCTCTCACCGACTCGCTCACAGGTCTTCCCAACAGAATTTTGATGTTGGAACACATTGAGGCTGCTGTTCAACAATCGTGGAGAACCTCTCGTCAACCAACAGTTCTTTTCATTGATGTCGATCGTTTTAAAAACATCAATGACTCGCTCGGCCATTCAATTGGCGACAACGTGCTGATGCATGTTGCTAGTCGTCTCATCGCTGCAGTTCCCGAGCACGCAACAGTTGCGCGCATCGCAGGAGATGAATTCGTCGTTTTAGATCCAACGACAGAAAGTCCTACTCAATCGGTTTTGTTGGCAGAGAAAGTTCTGGATGCTTTTCATGAACCCATCTCCACCTCAGAGGGAGACATGTTTGTCACCGCGAGCATTGGGGTGGCACATGCGCCTAAAGGAATCGAACTAAACGCGGATGATCTCATGCGCCATGCAGATACCGCTATGTACCGTGCAAAAGCAGCCGGAAGAAACTGCATCGCCCTCTTTGATGACACCATGCTGGAGAAAGTCTCAAAACGACTGGATGTCGAAACTGCGCTTTATCGCGCGCTTGAGCGTCACGAACTTCACCTTGTTCATCAGCCAATTATCGATGTTGAACTCGGAATTGTTGTTGGGTTCGAAGCCCTCATGCGTTGGGACAGAGGGAATGGCGACATCGTGCCACCATCAGATTTCATTCCCATTGCTGAAGAGACTGGCACCATCGTCCCGCTCGGCTCATGGGCACTCAATGATGCGCTCACACAGTTACGACAATGGATTGATACCGAGGTTGTCTCTGCGAACACAACTATGAGCGTCAACGTCTCGCCCCGTCAACTTCATGATCCACAATTTGTCACAATCGTTAGCGAAGCACTCGCAGACTCGGGAATACCAGCCGAGCAATTGTGGCTTGAAGTCACCGAGTCGGTCATGATCACCGAGACCACCCAAGCGCTGTCCGCATTACGAAGACTGAACTCCCTTGGCGTACGTATCGCAGTGGACGACTTTGGAACCGGTTACAGCTCTTTGTCTCTCCTACAAAAGTTTCCTATCCAGTGCGTCAAAATTGATCGCACCTTTGTTCAGCACCTC
>CANFGT010000010.1 GCA_947446815.1 Acidimicrobiaceae bacterium | reverse complement strand
GAAGGTTTGGTTTGCTGGTGGGGTGACTCCTGTGCCGGCGGCCAGGGTGGGGGTTGCACCCGAGTTCAATCCAGTGACAGTTGTGGGAACTGTTCCTGATCCGGCTCCTGCGTTGTATGACAACTGGAATGCAGGTGGGGTCCAAATCGCGGTGCAGACCACATCGGCATTTGACCAACTAATGGATTGTCCAGGCTGCTTTGTTCCAATGTTGTTGTCACAACTCCAGCCGCCAAAAGTGAATCCTGCTTTTGAGAAGCCGGAGTTACTCGCAGCAGTTTGGTTGCCGTTAGCAACGACGCGGTTGTAGAGCTCTGGGCTTGGGGTGGTACCCGTGCCGCCGTTGATGTCGTACCGCAATGTCATGTAGTTGATGACTTGATAGTTATTTTCGACAGCTCCATTTTGCATTCCTTGTGCAAAAGCTGAGGAGGCGCCGAAGAAAGATGACCATCGGGTAGAAGACGTTGGCACGGTCACTGTAAAGGTCACAGCTGAACTCGTGACATCTCCGGGGGCAAGTTTTGGTCCGTTGTAGTCGCATCGCACGGAGTTGTTTTGTGTCGAATTGAATGGGGGATCAGTTTGGGCTGCGTACAGTCCCCAAAAACTAGTGCTGGGCAGAGTTGCACCACCTGACACCGGTGCGGCACCAGTACAAGACCAATTGGCACCGAGGCTCCAACTTGTGATTGTCCATGTACTTGGTACTTCAAAGTATCCGTACAACGGTGCAACCAAATTTCCTGGCGACGTTGCCTTGTTGCCTAACTTGAACTCAATCAGGTTTCCAGCGCCTTGTACTACACCAGCTGGGTTAGCGCTATTGGGACTGCTGGAACTGATTTGAGTTAGTGCCTGAATCTCGCAACCTTGGTTGACAAAGTAGTTGCAATCGGGAATGGCCTGCTTTTTAACTCTGCTGTTTCCCGAGGCTCTGTTCGTGTTTTCCACAACGTGTGGATTCTTTAGTTTGGGTAGAACAGATTGAGAAGCTTGACGTGCAGCCTTCAGCACTGGTGTCTTATCCACAGAAACATTTACGCCGCGTGAATCTTTGATGGTGAACACAGTTGTTGTCATCGCCTCTACCGATTGTTGTGTTTCACTTTGAGAGTTCTGTAAACCGAGCAGCAATGCACAAATAGCTATTGATCCCAAAACTTTTCTTACGTTCATAACGCATCACCTGATTTCTGGCTCTCCCAACAGAGGTCATCGAAAGTTGGTTTGCGCATAGTAAAGACAAACGAAGGTCTTTCTTCCGTAAGTAAATTTCTTCTTTTTTCGCTGCATTTGATGATGAGTTGAAATATTGCACACTGATTGCACGCACATTGGGGTTGTTCTTCATGTGAAGTAGAGGCTCTTGCAGGAGGATCGAAAAATGAAATGGGTAGCTCGCATTGGTATGTCTCTATTTATTACGAGTTCGTGTTTCGCGTCTATTTTTGTGGCACCAGTTCACGCTCTCTCGGCAACCACTACAACGATTTCAATGTCACCTAACCCTGCAGTTGCGGGGCAGTCGGTGACGTTGACGGCCACACCGAGTGTCCCAGGTGTAGTGACATTCACAGTTGACGGCCAAACGGTGGGCACAGGGCAAAGTGTTGGTGCTGGAACAACTGTTACGGGTGTACAGAACTGGACATACACCGGCAATAGTTCGCAACTGCGAATTGCCACCAACTCATCCGTCAGCAATGTCTTTGTGAGTACATGGAACGGCGATGACTGTAGTGGAGGACGCTGTGTGACCAAGCAACTCAGCCCTGGTGGTGGCGTGACTTATGCCGGAAGCGAATCCTGGAATGGGCAATGGGTGCTCGTCACCGGACTTGCGGTGGACTCAAATGGTGCAATCTATGAAGGTATTTATAACGGATCATCACAAAACACGATTCGAAAGCGAACGTCTATTGGTGCAACGAGTTCGCAATTTGTTCCCGCTTCTGCAGGAATAAGCGGACTCACCGGAATGACAATCGACTCAAGCAACAATCTGTATGTCACTAGTTCATTGAACGGGAAGATCTTTAAAGTAACTTCTGCAGGAGTAGTGAGCACGTATGCGACTGGCCTTGGCACGCCAATTGGTGGACCTGTTTTCAACTCTACGACAGGTGTCCTTTATTACGTCGATGGAAACAAAGACATCATGAAGATTCCTGCAGGTGGTGGTTCAGCAACATTGCTTACTGCTGCATCCTGCAACATGGATGATTATTCCCTGAGCCAAACCTTTGGCAATACGGGTCAGCTCGCTATCGACTCGGCTGGTTTTCTATATGGCGCTCAGTGTGGAGGTGTTACGCCCACGAGCACCCCAAACTCATCGCCGATAACGCAGATCGATCCGACAACTGGTGCAATGCGCGAATACATGAGTTGGTCGGTTTGTATGAATGGAAGCCTCTCGAATGGTTGGGCTGCAAATTGTGGCGGAGGAACCGCACTTGGATTCCTTGGTAATGCTTTGTACACCGCTGGCGCTCACATGGGCAGTTCCGGCGTCTATGGCATGAATCCATCCGGATATATAGCGACTTATACATACACAGCGGCGACCGCAGGAACCTTTGCAGTTGGTGCAAGCCTTGCTCCAACTGCGAGTGGAACTTATTCAGCATCCTCGGGTACGGGAAGTTTGTCAGTGCGTCCTGCGGCACCGTCGGCTCCGGATCTTGCAGCTGGTTCAGACCTGGGTAGTTCAAGCACCGACAACAACACAAGCGACAACACGCCTCTTATTGAATTACCTGGCTCTGGTACAGCCGGCAACACCATCACAGTGACGGCAACCAAGTCGGGCGCAACGAATGTGACCTGTAGTTATGTTCTTCCAGCAACGGGCTGCAGTCTTGGAACTCTTTCTGATGGCACATGGTCGATTACTGCAACCGAGTCTCATCCCACCGGGGGTGCATCTACAGCGTCGGCTGCATTGTCGGTATCGATCGATACAAGTGCACCGGCAGCACCAGGTGTACCTGATCTAGCAAGTAGTTCAGATTCGGGTACGAGCAATACCGATAACAAGACGAACGACAACACGCCCACATTGAGTGCAACGGGAGGCAGTTCTGGAGACACCATCACACTGAGTGCCACTAATGGTACTGACACCGTGAGTTGCACCTATGTGGTGGGAAGTGCCACGAACTGCACGTTGCCAACATTGAG
This sequence comes from Acidimicrobiaceae bacterium, assembly GCA_947446815.1. Lineage (GTDB taxonomy): Bacteria > Actinomycetota > Acidimicrobiia > Acidimicrobiales > Ilumatobacteraceae > UBA2093. The sequence goes on along the minus strand of CANFGT010000010.1, from coordinate 82,372 downwards.
TGACGGAACATGGACTGTTACATCTTCTGTGACCGACCCCGCTGGCAATACCACCAATAATCCGACATCACTCTCCATTGGAATTGATACAAGCGCGGTTGGTGGACTTGCTGTGGACCTTGCTACGTCGTCAGACACCGGTTCATCTTCCACCGATAACAACACGTCGGATGCAACTCCGACTTTCTCGTTGACTGGCCAAGCAACGGGCGACGTTGTTGTGATCACTGCATCTCGTGCTGGTGCCACCGATGTCACGTGCACCTACACAGTGGGGGTTGCGCCGTCATGCACTCTCGGCACATTGACCGATGGTTCATGGTCAGTGGTTGCGAACGTTACTGATGCCTCAGGAAACACGGGGACCACTTCGGCGTTGTCGATGGCAATTGCTACGTCTGCGTCTGCACCTGGCGTTCCCGACTTGGTGAGTTCCTCAGATACTGGGACCTCCGCGACGGACAATCTCACATCCGACACCACACCATCTATATCCGGCGGAACATTGCCTTTTGGTACTTCGGTAACGGTGACAGGAACGAAAGCTGATGGCACGACAGTGACGTGTACCTATGTTGTGTCTAATTCGGTCACGAGTTGCGACTTGCCAACTTTGAGCGATGGCGCGTGGTCCGTTTCTACCGTTGTGACTGATCCTGCGGGGAATGTGTCCCCAGCCAGTTCGCCACTTGCGATCACGATTGACAAGTCGTTGCTCGATGCCGCGATCAATGCGTTCGGGGGCGGCTCATCTGGTGCACTCCCGAAGGACATCGCACGTCTTGACCAGACCCCATTGAATTTCGGTGCCGGTTGGGTAAACGCAACCGCACGCCTGAAGCCAAACGAAGTTGGCCGTGTATCCCATGTGGTCTTCATGATTCGTAACGCAGATGGAACGACCGCTCGAACAGTTCGTGTGAAAGTTCCTTCCACTGCTGGCCGAGTGACTACTCAACTTCCACGACTTGTCAACGGACAGCGCATCGTGACGTTCGTCGAGAACAACTATGGGTTGTCGCCCAATGCACCAAAGCGACGAAACGTTGTGCAAGGTCCAACTTCACGCGGTCGTGATGCGGCAGGTAATCCAATTCTGTTGGGCGATGCATTGTTAGTTGACCGAATCATTTTTGATGCGACATCTCCACTGCTTGATGCTCGTGACAAAGCACAACTGGATCGCCTTGCACGTGAATTACGTGGCCGAGCAGGTGTGCTGTTGATCTCTGGCTTTGCTCGTCAGAATCTCATCGATGGTTCAAAGTTCCTGAAGAATTTGTCCATTGATCGTGCCCGAAATGTGGCTAATTATCTCTCAACAAAAGGAGTGCGGGCCTGGATTCGTTTCGACGGGTACGGGGCCGTTAGCACCACGCCTGGCACCGCTGACGATAGGCGTGTAGAAATCCGATGGAGCAATGCGGGCCGGAGAGTAATATCTGCGTATGCCGTCAGATGCCCGAGTTTTACTGCTGAAATCTGCTCGTAATGAGATTGAGCAATACGGTGTCTTAGATTTCCGAATCTCCCGAGTTGCAACTGCGGCCAATTGTTCTGTCACTCAGATTTATCGATATTTCGGCAGCCGAAATGGAATTGTTGTACAAGCATTGGCTGATCTTTATCAAGAAATTCTTGAGATAAATATTGATGCTGTAGAACAGCATGTAAAAAACTTTGACACTATGACTATCGAGAACGTTCTTGATATGTTCACGGGCCCAAAAGAAAAAGCAGCTATGCCAATGATGCCAGTGAGGCTTCAAATTTTGGCAGTGGCGTCTACAATTCCAGAGTTAGAGGAAAAAATCTCTGAAATAACGCAACACTTATACGTTAAGTGGGTGCAGTTAATCGAAGAAGTACGCGAGCGATTGCCTAAAGACGTCATTCTTGACGAACGAGCGATCACCATTGATCTTCTGTTGATGATGCCGTATTACGCCTACCTGATGGGCGGGCTTGCAGTAAGTGTCGAGAATTATGTTGCGTGGGTAAGACACAAACTTTTCCCTGGACAATGACCCACCTAACGCCACCAGGAAGGCATGAAAGACCACAAGATTTGGAGCCTGACAGACAATGAAAGAACCTACCTACATGGAAGTTTCCCTATTTCTTTCAGCATCTGACTGGCGCTAGTAACCTCTGTATAGATGACGTGAAATGTGGCGGAGAATTTCGCACCACATTTCGCACCATCCCTGCCTTCGTAGCTCAGTGGATAGAGCAACGGTTTCCTAAACCGCAGGTCGCAGGTCCGATTCCTGCCGAGGGCGCCAAATGACTAGTTAATGTTTCAACATGAACGCTGACGACATTCCAGTGGCTCACACGCCGCCTGGCGGATATGGAGCAACCTTTCCGCTATTAATCCTTGGTGGATGTAACGAACCGTTAGCTGAAGGTGCTCCGGACTTACGCGGCATTTGGCGTGCTGTGAGTGCGACCCGCGGAGGAGAACCTGTTCCTAAAGATGATCGTTTGTTGTCGTATACGGAACGAATCGAACAATGCGGAAATCGCATCGTTGACTGTGGTGGCGGAACCATTGCGGATGCTCGGGCTGATGGCACGGAAGAAAATGGCGTACACGATGTCTCCGTATTCGACTACGTCACTCCGATTCACGTTGTTGCTTCCTACGAAGATGGCGTGTTCATTCTTAGACCAGTAGGGATTCCCGGGATAGAAGTGCGTCGTTGCCTTGACGAAGACGGTCACATGGTGTGGACTCGGCCCGACATGGGTGGAATTCGCGTTGTTCTCGAACGTGTGAGCGATCCGCAGTAGATAGTGGTGCTGCCACATGATGGCCAGTTTGACAGCCGTTCGTTGCCGTCATACCTTGTGACTCAGCCGACGGTGGGGGGTTACCGATGGAACAGGCCATATTTGCGTTGATGAAAAGGGTGGAGCCCAGCATCACGCATATCGAAATTGAAGAACTGCAGCCGATTCCGGGTGGTTTCTCTCGTGAGACTTTCAAATGCGATGTTCGAGTCACGCGGAACGGTGTCGACGAAGTCTTGCCGTTAATCATTCGTAAGAATCCGCCGGATGTGGAAGCAATTCTCAACACCAGTCGAGCTGTTGAGCACGACCTCATTGAGGCGTTGCGTTTGCGCACCACTATTCCCATCAGCCGCAGTTACGGATATGAAACTGATGGTGCACCTTTTGGCGAACCAGCGATGATTCTTGAGCGTGCATCGGGTAGTGGTCAAACTTCTGCATTGTTTAATGGCGGTGCTGATGAAGACCAGACCGAAGATGTCATCAAGCATCTTTGCGAAGTGCTTGTTGAATTGCATTCCGCTGATGTTTCACTCATTGATCCCGAAGGTGCATTGGTCGACCCACGTGGAGTTGGCATTACTGCTGGTTCATGGGATGAATACATGGACAGCACATTTGAGTACTACTTGCGCGAATACAAGACAATTGCCTGGGACCCAACGATGATGATTCTTCTTGATTCATTTTTGACGTTGCGCCGTTTGAAGCCAAGGCCGATGAAGTTGTCTGTCGTGCACGGTGACTTCAACCCTGCAAACTTCCTCTATGCAGACGGCAAAGTCACTGCGTTGATCGACTGGGAGAACAGCCGCATCGGTGACCCACGTGAGGACCTTGGCTGGATGGTGCTGATGGACATTCTCAGCAACACGTCAGTCATGAGTTATCCGAAGAAGGAAGGTGGTTTCCTCGCGTATTACAACAAGCTCACAGGTCAAGACATCACGCCAGAAGAACTCGGTTACTTCACGCTGTTCGGTACTGCAAATATTGCAGTACCAGTCCACCAATCAGTCGCGCGTCGTATGAACAAAGATCACCTTTTGTTACTTCCGCTCTATCTCACTCAATCAAGCATGCCTGCACTGCCTGCAATGGCGCAGTTGATGCAATACCCAGGAGCAACAGCATGAACACAGTCCCTACAGTTGACGACCTTCTTGAAGGTTTCATCATTGCTTTGAACAATGAGATCATGCCGTTTCTCAATAATCCGAAAGCGGTTGCGACTGCAGCAATGATGCAGTCGTTATTGCAGGAAATTCGCCAGGTACTACCCATCTTCGACAAGACAATTGCTGAAGAGCACAATCAGATGACTCAAACGTTGCGCGATGTTGCAGCGAAGCTGGATGGCATCAGTGGCGCCGAAGCCGACCGCATCCGTGGTCGTGCAGCAACGCTTGGCGCGCTGACTGATGTGGCGATTCCTGCTGATCAGGCTCCGGTTCGTGATGCACACCAGAAGCTGGGCTTCGCGCTGCAAGACACGATTTCAGACCTTGATGTGCTGCAACGTGCAGGGGAAACGAAAGCAGATGAGGCATTAACCCGTTTGCGTGAGTTCCTGATGCCCACCATCATCAACCATGTGACTGCTATCAGTGTTGGTGGTGGCATGGTTGGCCGCGGCTAAACCATCACATGTCTGAACATGGTGCGGTGTTTCGCCGCGCAAGTGATTGCGAGACTGAATCTTGGCGAGATGAAGTGACGGGTCACGTTGACTGGTGGACATTATTTAGCGCTGACCGCACGCCAACCTGCGGTCTGACAGTTGGAATTGCAGAAGTTCCGGTTGGTGCACCACGACCACCTCGAGGTCATACGCACGAACAACAAGAGGTGTACTTCTTCTTGTCGGGTAGCGGGGAAGTAGTGCTGAATGGCGAATCCACTGCAGTGACAGCGGGTGATGCCATGTTCATTCCGGGGAACATGGAACATATGTCTGTCAACACGGGGACTGAACCGTTGCGGTTGTTATATTTCTTCCCAGCGGATTCATTCGCGGATATCGAATACAAATTTCCTGGCCGCGAATAGGAATCATTCCATGCGACATCGCATGGGGTGACACAAGAGTGCAAGGCTGTATCCATGAGTTCAGATAAGCCACAGAAAATCACAGCCGATATGCGCAATGTGCGTTATGGCGAAGTACTTGGTGTCTTCGTTCGTGGCTCTGATCTCTATGCAGAGGTGTGGGGCACACAGATGTTGCACGATTGCCCATTGGAGTGGTGGAATTCGTTGGACCCCGAAGCGCTGAAGACAGAACTCGGAGCGCTCGGCATCAAGATGAATGGACCACGTAACTGGGTGCTCGATGGCTTCGGCAATAAGACTGCGCACATCGAGCCAGTGATTCGTGATTTCAATGGTTTGCCAATGCGCCGCATTGCAACTGTTGAGTTCAAGCCAGGCGAGAAGGCCGGAACTTCGCCATACGAAGAGCGTCACGTCAACCGTGGCGCAGTGTTCTTTTGGGATAAGGGCACGGAGGTGTATGAGCTTGTTCGCCCCGACGGCGAGGCATATGTGATGCAAGCTCTGTGCACTGGCGTTGATCCAACAATCGCTATCGAGAATCTCTCTGAACTTGGAAACAAGTTGCAGTTGCCAGAAGGTTGGTCCTATCGCGTGCGCATTCTCGAGGAAGACCTTGTTGTTGATACATCAGATCACCTTGCCACTGTCGTGCAGGACGAATTAGAGAACTCGTACACGCTGCCGTACTGATTATTCCGCTAGAAATAGAGGGTGATTGAGCCTCGGAATATTTCGCTTGATAAAGAAGCCATTGCTTCACTTTCCCAAATCATCGGGATTATGACGGACCAAGTGCAGTTGGCAGAACGCCATACTCGATGGAATGTTGAGCACCTCCTTGATCTTGATGAACGCCTCTATGCACATGAAGACGGTCAGCCCATTGTCCTCGGGCTCGATGATGCTGCGCTTCTCCTAGAAGGCATGGCGTTTACAGAAATCATGTCGGTGGAACTGCCATGGTTCGACATGGTGCAGTGGACGAGTGACTTTGTGACGACTGAATTGCGTCAACATTGGACGCAAGAACAATGGGAGCAGTTCGCAGCACGCGACTAATCATGAAGACCGTTGAACACCATCCACATCGCAGTCGCTTCCGTGGGCGTGGATACTTTCAGCGTGTGGGGCCTGGTCTCATCACGGGTGCAGCAGATGATGATCCATCAGGAATCGGTACGTACTCCCAAGTAGGTGCAGCTTTTGGATTCACTTTGTTGTGGTCCACATTGGTGGCGTTGCCATTAGCGATTGCGGTGCAAGAGGCAACGGCACGTCTTGGACTTTCCTCGGGTCAGGGCCTTGCATCACTAATTCGCCGTGAGTTCCCCAAGTGGGTTCTGTATGTGGCATTGCTCTTAGTGATAGGTGCAAACTCTTTCAACATTGGTGCAGACCTTGGTTCGATGTCAGCTGCAACTCGTCTGATAGTTCCTATTCCACAGTTGCTGCTGGTCGTTCTTTTTGCGGGGGGAATGGCATTTATTGAAGTTGTAATTCCGTATCACAAGTACTCTCGCGTCCTGCGGTGGTTGTGTATTTCATTGTTGTCGTACATTGCTGTTCTTTTCATAGTGAAGGTCAGTTGGGGCGATGTTCTGCATGGGCTACTTGTTCCTCACTTCACATTTAAAAGAGCGACAATCGCAGCGTTAATTGCATTATTCGGTACCACTATTTCTCCTTACTTGTTCTTCTGGCAAACGAGTGAAGAAGTGGAAGAGTTGCGTGAACACGGCACGGTGACGCCGGACAAGGAGCACTGGGGTGGCCACTTACGTGCGATGCGTGGCGATGTGTTTGCAGGAATGTTTAGCGGTGTATTCGTGATGTTCGCCATCATGGTGACGTCGGCCGCAACGCTCGGTAAAGCCGGAATTACCAAGATTGGTACGGCAGAACAAGCCGCGATGGCATTGGAACCACTGGCTGGAAGTGCGGCGAAGTATTTGTTCGCTTTCGGCATTGTGGGAACAGGTCTTCTTGCTGTCCCTGTGCTTGCTGGCTCTACGTCCTATGCGCTTGCCGAAACATTCGGATGGCGTGAAGGCTTGAGCCTCAAGATGTCGCAGGCGAAGCTGTTTTACCTAGTGATTGTTGCGTCGATGCTGCTGGGGATGGGCATGAACGTGGCTGGCTTAGACCCGGTGCGATCGCTGTATTGGTCAGCCATTCTGAACGGATTAGCTGCACCGCCATTGATCGTAATGATTCTAATTTTGTCGCGGCGCAAGCATGTGATGGGCGAGCACACCAGCGGTCGAGTGTCGACAGCATTTGTGACTATTGCAGCAGTGATGAGCTCATCGCTTCCGGTGATTTATTTCCTGGCGAAGTAAATAGCTCTATATGTGTAAAGGCTTCGCCAAGCGCAGTGTTGACAGCTTGTCTGGTTCGCTGAGTCCTGCGAGCGCCAACTCAAAATCTGGAATTTCATAGACATCACCGTCGTCGGTGATCATGATGAAGCGGCTGAATCGCGCAAGGAATGTGCGGTCGTGGCTCACGGCAATCACTGTCCCTTCAAATCCTTCGAGCGCCATCTCCAGCGCTTCTGAAGATTCAATGTCGAGGTTGTCGGTGGGTTCATCCAACAGCAGCACGTTGTGGCCTGCGAGTTCCAACATCAGGATTTCAAGCCGAGCTTTTTGTCCACCCGACAATGTTTGAAATTCTTGCTTGGCATTTGTGCGAAGGCCATAACGCGCCAAAGCGCCCATTGACTTTTGTTCGTCAATCAACTTGTCGCGCACGATGTCGACACACTGCCGACCCTTGTATTCAGGTCGATCATTGATCTGGTTGAACATGCCCACTGAAGTGCGAGGGCCGAAAGTGATGTCACCGATGAGAGTTTCACTCTTGCCGTCTAATGCATTCAAAAGGTGAGTCTTGCCAGTGCCATTTGGGCCAATCAAGCCCACGCGCTCGCCAAAGTGGATCTCATCGGAGAAGGGCGAGAAGAGATCGCCCACGGCAACACCTTCAAATTTCACCACGCGACGTGCAGAGTCAGCACCAGTAAAGCGCACGAAGATCTGTTGGTCAGCTACGGGCGGGGGAGGAGGTCCGGCTTTGACGAACTTTTCCCAACGCGTTTCGGCACCGTTTGCCTTTGTTGCATTCTTGAAGTTCTGTGCAGCTCGCTGCTTCATGATCTTCATGTGATGGAACAGGCGACGCTCTTCATCGTTCCAACGCTTGAGATCGTCGCCCATCAGTTCTTGACGCTTCTGGCGTGCTTCGGGGAATGTTGTGTACGAACCACCGTGTACCCAACAACCAGAACCTTCAACAGCAATGATTTTCGTGGCGACACGTTCAAGAAGAATGCGGTCGTGGCTCACCATAAGAATGGTGCTCTTGCATTTGCGGATTTCATCTTCAAGCCATGCACGCGTGGGGATGTCGAGGTAGTTGTCTGGTTCGTCCAGGAACAACACATCAGCACCCGAGTTCAACAGCAAGTCAAGAACAAGTCGCTTACGTTCTCCACCTGATAATTCACGCACGAGGCGTGATGCAAAGTCAGTAATCGGTGTCTTCACGCTGCGTTGTGCTGCTGCAGCCCACTGTGTTTCAAGGTCGTATCCACCGAGGTCGCCCCAGTCGCCCAATGCTTCTGCGTACGCCATGCCATCGTCTTCGCCCGACATCATCGCCTTTTCCGCAGCGAAGAGGCGCTTGCCGGCTTCACGCAATGCGGGAGGTGCGACTTCAATCAACATGTCGCGCAATGCATCTTCGGGGCTACTCATGCCCACGTCCTGTGTCATCTGCAGGAAGGTGCCGCCAATGCTGAACTCGCCATCGTCGGGCTCGTACTGCCCAGTGAGGATTTTCAGAATCGTGCTTTTGCCCACGCCGTTTGGGCCAATAATGGCCGCGTGTTCACCGGGGGCTACGCCAAAACTGACATCAAAGAACAACTGCTCAGCGCCAGGAGGGGAATAGGCAAGTTCAGAAACGGCGATGCTGCTCACGGTTATCCAGTATGGCGAGAACTATCGTCAATGAGGTGCCAAAACATGAGTCGAATCAGTTGCAAGCCGTGTTGTGGGACATGGACGGCACGATCGTTGACACAGAACCGTATTGGTTTGCTGCTGAATACTCCGTTGTCGCAGAACATGGTGATTCGTGGAGCGACGAGTTAGCGAAATCAGTTGTTGGTTTTGATCTTCTCGATTCAGGTCGATTCATGATTGAACATGGTGGCGTTCGATTGACGCCACATGAGATTGTCGAACTGTTGCTCGACCATGTTGTTGCCGAGTTGAAGCGTGAAGTACCGTGGCGTCCAGGCGCGCGTGAATTACTTGCAGATGTTCGTAGTGCTTCGATTCCGGCAGCGCTTGTCACGATGTCGTGGCGTCGCTTTGCCTCCGAAGTTGTCGATGCATTGCCAACAGGTGCATTCGATGTGTCGGTGGTGGGGGACGATGTGGAGCGTGGCAAGCCACATCCAGATCCGTATCTGTTGGCTGCGGAACGATTGGGCGTTGACATTTCGAAGTGTGTAGCGATTGAAGATTCACCGACAGGTGTTGCTTCGGCGTTGGCAGCCGGTGCATATGTTCTTGCAGTGCCTCATCATGTTGATGTGCCGATGCGACACGACGTGAATGGTCGCATGATTCGCCGTGAGACTCTCGCAGGTATCACCGCCGCAGAGCTTGCCTCTTTCGTGATCTAGCGCTCAAGTTCGGTGGTGTATTCCAACCACTCGTTTTCTAAACGATCAAGGTCTGCTTGCACTTCTGCAAGTGAAAGGCTGAGTGCAGCAAGCTTCTCGTGGTCTCCGCCGGCCTTTGCGATGGAGTCTTCAAGATCTGCGCGACGTTTGTTGCGCTTCTCTTGGTCCTTTTCATTGTTCGCAATGAGGCGATTCAATGTGCTTGGTGTGCGCTTGGCCTTGGGCTTTTTCGCTGCAGTCTCTTGGGCCGTGACCGCAGCCTTCTGTGCGCCGGTGCGTTGTGCGGGCATATTGCGCGATGACGCGGGTCGGGCACTACGCATTCGTAGCCACGCATCAACGCCGCCCACCATCAGTGAAGCCGCACCATCACCGTCAAGAGAGAAAATCTCTTCCACAGTGCGGTCGATGAATGCACGGTCGTGGCTGACAACCACAACAATGCCTGGCCAATCGTCGAGGTAATCCTCAAGTGCCCGCAACGTGTCGAGGTCGAGGTCGTTTGTGGGTTCGTCCAGCAACAACACATTCGGTTGTTCAATCAGAGTGAGCATCAACTGCAAACGACGACGCTCTCCGCCCGACAATGTGCCAATCGGTGCAAACTGTGCATCGCCGTCAAACCAGAAACGCTTCATGAGCTGCAGGTCTTCAAGAGAAGGCGCACCCTTGTCGCCTGCAACGGCATCACGCACGCGCTTGCTGAGATCCAGGTCGCGACCCAACTGGTCGTAGTAGCCCACCTTCACGGTGCGGCCAATGTCGATCTTGCCTTCAGTGGGTGTGAGTCTGCCCGCCACCATGTCAAGCAGCGTGCTCTTACCAGCACCATTCGGACCAACGATTCCTAAACGATCGCCAGGCTCTAATGCATGTTCAAACGGCCGTAACACCAACGTGCCATCAGGCCACGAGAAGCCAACGCCATGAAACTCGATGCCCTTTGAACCAAGACGCTTGCTGCCAAGGTCGAGACCTAACTCGCCTTGACGCGCCGGGCCATCAGCCTTTTGTGCAATCAGTGCTTCGGCAGCAGCGATACGTGCTTTTGGCTTGGCAGTTCGTGCTGGTGCACCACGACGCAACCATGCAAGTTCTTTCTTTGCAGCGTTCTTGCGTACCTGCTCTGCTGTCGCTGCATTCTCTTCGCGCTCTGCACGCGCTGTCAGGTATGCGGCGTAACCAGAACCAGCATTGATTCCTTGGGGAATATGGACGTAGCCATTGCCGCGATCAAGTTCAAGAACTCGGTTCGTGACCTTGTCCAACACGTGACGGTCGTGGGTCACCATGATGAGCCCGCCGTTATATTTCGCCAACCACTCTTCAAGAAATGCAATGGCGTCAAGGTCGAGGTGGTTGGTGGGCTCGTCAAGAATGAGGCAATCCCATTCACCCGATAACAACTGCGCCAACGCAACGCGCTTTTGTTGTCCGCCAGAGAGCTCTTTCGTATCGGCATCGCCCATGGCGCCCATACCGAGTTTGTCCAACATCGCATCGCCTTGCCACGTACCACCGACTGCATCGCGCACCGTGCCTGCAGGAAGTTTTGGAATCTGTGGCAATACGCCAATGCGCGCATTGCGCCCACGACGCACCACACCTGCTTCAGGTTCGTCTTCTCCCGATAACAGTCGCAACAAGGTGCTCTTGCCACAGCCGTTGAGACCAACAACACCCAAGCGATCGCCGGTGCTCACCGTGACCGAGACATCGTTGAATAACGCGCGTCCCGGACGCGAGGCACGGAGGCCTTCTGCGTCAATCAAAATCATGTCAGTCCCTACTGCCCGCGATGATTGGCGTGAGGGTCAACGAAGGTTCGTCTGCTTCAAGACGTTGCAATCGATATTTGCTTTGGAACAATGCAACGAGCGCATCATCGCTACGGCGAAGAATACGAATACCGCCAATTTCGCGTAAGCGTGGTGCGGTTTCTTTGTCCGTAATACGAATGGCTTGGTAGTCGGCATTCAGAATCTCTGTTGGCGCATTGAACTCGTGAGTGAGGCGATGCGCCAATACTTCAAATTGCAATTGACCAACGGCAGCAAGGATGGGGTCGGCGTCACCCATGTCGGGGTCACGCAATACCTGCACAACACCCTCTTCGTCTAGCTGTTGTAAACCACGGCGGAACTGCTTGAACTTTGAAGAGTCAAGAGGGCGAGCAGTCGCAAACACCTCGGGGGCGAAACGGGGGAGAGCGGGGAACTGCACGCTCTTGCCCGCATGCAGGGTGTCACCAATTTGTAGGCCCGATGTGTTGACAAGGCCAATCACATCGCCGGGGTATGCCTCTTCGATTGTTTCGCGCTCGGAACCAAAGGCTGTGGTGGCGTACTTCGTTCCCACATTCTTTTCGGTACGAGCACAATCAACATCCATGCCGCGATCAAATTTGCCGCTACAGATACGAGCGAATGCAATGCGGTCACGATGATTCGGATCCATGTTCGCCTGAATCTTGAAGATGAACGCTGCAAAGTCATTCTCTAACGGGCGAGGGTCGCCATTGATGTCTTTGCGAGGCGCTGGTGCTGGTGCAAGGTCAACAATCGCATCAAGAATCATCTGCACACCAAAGTTGGTGAGTGCAGAACCAACAAACACAGGTGTGCTTTCGCCTGCGAGGAAACTTTCAATGTCTACATCTGCGCCAATTGCATCAAGTAGCCCGATGCCGTCGAGGGCTTGTTGCCATGCGGCGCCTTCTTCTTGCGCTGCAATCTCCGGGCTGACGATTTCTTCCGGGGCAATCGATGCACCGCGGGCCACGCGTGTGAAACGAATGAAGTCACCGGTACGACGATCAATCACTCCGCGGAAGTCGCCGGATTGTCCCACGGGCCATGTTGCGGGTGTGGGGCGCAAACCAATTTGCTGTTCTACCTCGTCAAGCAGTTCTAACGGATCACGACCAGGGCGGTCGTACTTATTGAAGAACGTGATGACAGGAAGATTTTGTGAGCGACACACTTCAAATAACTTGAGAGTCTGTGGCTCGATGCCCTTTGCAACGTCGAGCACCATGATGACTGCATCAACAGCAGAGAGAACGCGATAGGTGTCTTCGGAGAAGTCACGGTGACCAGGGGTATCGAGAAGATTGAAGATGCAATCGCGGTACGGGAACTGCAGAACAGTGGAAGAGATTGAGATGCCACGTTGGCGCTCCATCTCCATCCAGTCAGAAGTGGCGGCACGACGATCGCCACGGGCTTTGACGGCTCCGCCGGTCTGAATCGCGCCTGCATAGAGAAGGAATTTCTCGGTGAGGGTGGTCTTGCCCGCGTCAGGGTGGGAAATGATGGCAAAAGTGCGCCGGGAGGCTGCTTCGCTCAGGATTTCCGCGGTTTCGGACATCCAACAAGCCTACGGCTGGAGCCCGCCCATCGCTTGAAAGAGGTCGAACAGATGATGACTAATGTTTCGTCATGCCACCAGCATCACGTTCCACCAGAGTTGAGGCTCTCCTCGACCAAATGACGTTGGAAGAGCAGGTCAGTTTGCTGGCCGGCGCCAACATGTGGAACACGGTTCCGAATGAACGTCTTGGGATTCCGAAGATGCGCGTGAGCGATGGTCCTGCGGGTGTACGTGGCAGTCGATTTGACGGACCAGCGTCGATGAATATTCCGTGTAGCACTGCGATCGCTGCATCGTGGGATATGTCGCTGGTGCGTGAGGTAGGCGAACTGTTGGGTCGCGAACTTGAAGCCAAAGGTGCACGTGTGCATTTAGCACCCACTGTGAACTTGCATCGCACACCCGTTGGTGGTCGCAACTTTGAATGTATGAGCGAAGATCCATTGCTCACTGCTGCAACTGCGCTGGAGTATGTGAAGGGCGTGCAGTCGAATGGTGTCGCCAGCTGCATCAAACATCTCGTCGGCAACGACACAGAATTCGAACGCATGACAATCGACTCACAAATTGATGAGCGTACGTTGCGCGAGATGTACTTGTTCCCATTTGAGCGTGCAGTGATTGATGGCGATGTGTTGTCCATCATGACGAGCTACAACCGCATCAACGGCCCATACGCCGCAGACTCTGAGTGGTTACTACAAGATGTGGTGCGTGATGAGTGGGGCTTTGACGGCGCATTCATTAGTGACTGGTACGGACTGCACTCCACCACAGAAGGTGCGAACGCGGGTCTTGATCTTGAGATGCCCGGACCGGCTTTGTTTCGTGGTCAGAAGCTGATTGATGCAGTCAATAACGGCGAGGTGTCCACGGATGTGATTCGTGACCGTGCACGCAACGTGTTGAACTTGATGGAACGTACTGGCGCATTGGATACGCCGCCAGGACCGGAAGGTTCACGCAATGATGCACAGGATCTGGCAACTCTTCGTCGCGCATCATCGGCTGGCATGGTGTTGTTGCAGAACAATGACAATGCCTTGCCTTTGGTGACGGGTGCGTTGAAGAGCATCGCGGTTCTCGGGCCCAATGCGGCAACAGCCACGGTGATGGGTGGCGGTAGCGCTCACGTCACTCCCACTCGTTTCTCACATCCACTTGATGCACTGATGAATCGCCTGCAGCCGCTGGGCATTGACGTTCAGCATTCTGCTGGTTGCAATATCAACAAGAAGTTGCCAGAACTTGATGCGCGCAATCTTCGCGATGTGCGTATGGACTACTTCAATGATGTGGAGCAGATGGACAACCCATCGGCTGTGCCCGATATGGCAGGAACCACTGGCGTTTTCCGCCTGTTGTGGACGGGCGACCCGCTAGGTCGACGTGAGCCAAACATCAGCTTCGGTGCGCGCATGTCTACTGTCTTCACGCCACACGTGTCAGGTGATTGGTCGTTCAGTATCGAATCTGTCGCAGCGTCGCGCATCATCATTGACGGTGTCATTGTTCTTGATAATGCAGAGATTCCTGCTGGCGGTTCGTTCTTCGGAATGGGCAAGCCAGAGACCATCATCAAGATTGCGCTGGAAGCCGAACGTGAATATTCGTTTGTCGTAGAAGTGCGACATACGCCGATTGGTAGTGCGCTCAGCGGTTTGACAATCGGTGCCATGGGCCCCATTGACTACGACCAGTTAGGCGAAGCGATTGACCTCGCTGCAAAGTGCGATGTCTCCATTGTTGTTGTTGGTACGAATGATGACTGGGAGAGCGAAGGTTGGGACCGCGACGACATTGATCTTCCAGGCAAGCAAGACATTCTCATTCACGAAGTTGCCAAGGTCAGCAAGCGCACGATCGTTGTGATTAATGCAGGCTCACCGGTAGCAATGCCCTGGCTGAATGAAGTTGATGCAGTGGTATTCACATGGTTCGCCGGCCAAGAGATGGGTGATGCACTTGTTGACTTGTTGATGGGCGATGTTGAACCTTCGGGTCGTTTGCCTGTGACAATGCCGCGTCGTATGGAAGACACTCCTGCTGCAGAACACCACCCCGGTCGTAATGGTGCTGCGAAGTATCTCGAAGGTCGCCTGATTGGTTACCGCTGGTACGACACGATTGGACGTGAGCCACAATTCCCATTTGGTTTCGGGTTGGGATATGCCGATGTGGAGATTTCTGACGCTGCAACCAGTGGTACATACATGGTCAACACCACACTGACAAACACTTCAAACCGCGATGGTGTGCAAGTGGTGCAGGTGTATGCGCACTTGGTGAATCGCGATGGTCTCGCTAACGACGAACCATTCCAACGTTTAGTGGGCTGGACTCGTGTTGTTGTTCCTGCTGGCGGCTCCGTCAATGCTGTGGTGAAACTCGATCGTGATGCGTATCGCACGTGGGACGTGGAAGCCGGTCAGTGGGCTCAGTGGAGTGGTGATGTGGAATTGCGCGTGGGCACCAGCTCGCGCCACATGAAGCACTTCTTGCCTATCACGCTGTAATCAATGTCCCGATGTGGTGCGGGCAGGATCGTTAGTGCTTGAGATGGAAACTCTTTGGGCGTACATAGGGCGAGAAACCAAGGCTGCTGAGTGCGATGCCAGATCCTGTGTCTTTCACGCCCGTCCACACCAATGACGGGTCAACATAGTCACAACGATTCATGAAAACAGTGCCAGTTTCTAACTGGTTGCCAATGTGTTCGGCTGCTGTGATATCGCTTGTCCATACAGAACATGTGAGTCCGTACGGCGAATCATTCATGAGACGAATTGCCTCGGCATCGTCACGTACGCGCATGATGCCAATCACTGGTCCGAAGGATTCTTCTCGCATGATGTCCATCGAGTGATCAACATCGACGAGAACAGTGGGTCCCATGTATGCGGTGCCGACCTGAGCAGCAGGGAAGTGGGATTCATCAACGAGTGCTCGAGCGCCGCTGGCAATTGCTGCAGCAACTTGACCGCGCACGAACTCTGCAGCTGCTGCATTGACCATTGGGCCGATGGTGGTGGCCGCGTCCATCGGATTGCCCAACACGTATTGTTTCGTGAGTTCTACAAAACCTTCAACGAACTGGTTGTACACGGAATCATGAACATAGATGCGCTCGATACCGCAACATGATTGACCGCTATTGAAGAACGCGCCATCAACGTTTTCACCAATCGCATATGCAATATCTGCATCGGCGCGAACGTATGAAGGGTCTTTACCACCCAACTCTGTTCCCACGCCAATGAATCGACCGGCAGCAGCACGTTCCATTGCAGCGCCACCGTTTACGCTGCCTGTGAATACCACGAAGTTGATGCGTGAATCACCAATCATGCGTTCGACATGTGAATGCCCTGCGTGAATGTGTTGGAACACCCCAGCAGGGAAACCTGCCGCGTCACAGGCCTGGCTAAAACGCTCTGCACACAACAAAGTTTGTGATGCGTGCTTCATAATCACGGTGTTACCTGCGAGAAGTGCAGGAACAAGTGAGTTGATAGCAGTGAGATACGGGTAGTTCCACGGAGCGACAATGAGCACAGTACCGACGGGCTCGCGTCGAATGAACTTTGTGAATCCATCCACCTGTGGAACGGCAATATCGCCAAGGTTCTCGCCGGCAATGCTCATCATGTGGCGAGCGCGTTCCTGAGCGCCACGCAAAATCTCGTTCGACGTGTATCGGACAGGGCGACCCATTTGCATCGAAATCTCTGGAGCAATCTCATCAACGTGATCAATAAGCCACTGCACCATGGCTTCGCATAAACGAATACGTTCATCTAACGAAGTGGCACGCCAACCAGCACGCGCAGACGCGGCCGCGCTCAACACATTTTCTACGCGTGTCTCATCCGCAAGCTCACGTTCGGCAACTACCGAACCATCGATGGGGGAGATGATGCGATGCACAGCCATAGTGCTCTCTAGTTTGCTACGCCCGCCCCGTGGGGCAGGAATGTTCAGCTATGCAGGAAGAATCGCGCGGCGAACCGGACGGTCCCAGCCTGGTTGCCCAGTTGGCTTCGGGCTTGGCCACAGGCCTGGGCCCATTTCCAAAATGCCGTGGTGCGTTGAGTAATCACCTAGCAAGTTGAGGAACGGTGCAGCATCGAAAGCTTCCGGACCATGTACGCCGGTCTTATTCCATGAACCATTCGCCATGAGTTCCAACGCAACAACAGGGCACACTGCTGTTTGCCAGAGCACTGCTTGTGAACCCCACTCGCGCATTGTCGTTTCGTTGTCAGCCACGTGATACAGGTACACCTCGCGTGGGTTGCCGTCATACAAACCGCGCACCCATGTGCCGGCACATGTTTTACCGTGCATGAGGTGACCCAACTTTGCAGGGTTCGGTAACACCGCGGCCAATACATCACGTGGTGCAACCGATGCATCGCCTACACGCACTTTTTCAGTGCTATCAAGACCGAGATAGGCGAATGTCTTCAACCAGTCGATGAACTCTGCACCAAGGCCGTACTTGAACGTGACGCGATCACAATCGACTTCACGCGGAATGAGAATCACTTCTTCGTGCTCTACGTTCACGCATTCAACTGGACCGATACCAGCGGGGAAGTGGAACACTTCTGGCTCGCTGAAACAGTCAGTGGTGTAGAGGCCGCGATTCTTTTCCCAGATAACGGGGGGATTCAAACATTCTTCAATGGTTGTCCAAATCGAGAATGTAGGAGCGAAATCGAATCCGTCAATCGAAAGGTTCGATCCGTCGCGAACACCAATTTCATGAATCTCATCAAAGAGGTGGTCAGCTGCGTACTTGGCGAAGATGTCGCTGAGGCCAGGTTCAACACCCATGCCGACAAGCGCGAGAATGCCGCGCTCTTTCCATAGTTCATGTGCACTCAATTGGTCTGCACCAAGAGGTGTGCCGACTTCGTTGTACGGATTCGTTGGGTGAGGCGTGCTGAGGTTCATGGCCATGTCCACGTAGCTGCACTTCGCGCGGTAACACGCTTCGAAAATCGATTCGTTGAAACGAGGATCACATGCGTTAACGACAACGTCTGCTTTTACTTTTTCAATGAGGGCAACGAGTTCAAAAATATTGCCGGCATCAACAACTTCAGCGGAGAACTTCCCGGGGTCATCCAGCTCGGCAACGGCCTGCAAGGCGCGCTCCCGAGAGATGTCTGCCAACACAAAGGAGTCAAAAAAACTCCTCGTTTCAGCAATGGAAGCCATTGAGGCTCCGACTCCACCAGCTCCTACGACGAGGATATTCATTGTTCTCACGGCTCCGGACACACGTATGTGTCAATTGATTAACGTGCCTTCAGGATAACCGAGGACCCCTACGCCTTGCTCTCGCGAAGGTACTCATCTAGTTGTCGGATGAACTCTTCCTGGCCCCCCGATTCGGGTCCGGCCATGGGGCGATGTGCCCGAACATGAGCCGTTGCCTCATGCATCGCCATCCCCAACATCATGAGGATGGCGGTGGCGGTGGTGCCAGCGCGGCCAATGCCAGCGGCGCAATGCACCACGATGCTGCCCTTGTCACGCACTAGTTCGGTCACGTGTTCTACGAATTCAATGACGTCATCAAATGCGGGGTATGTGAGGTCATGAATGGGGAACCACACGCTGGGGTTGCCCGCATTGTCTCGGTGCCATTGCACGTAGGGGTCGTAGCGATCTTTTAGCTCGTGCTCTTCAACAAGGCAGACCACATAGTGAATGCCTAAGTCGTTACGAACTGCTTCAACATCGGGGCCGATGAAGTGCTTGCCGCACAACCACAACTTGCCAACGGTTCCTTCCAGTGGAATCTCGTGGATGCCGCCGTCGATGTTGAAGTTGTGCGCCACGAACTATTTCTAGTCGTTGTCGCCGCCGTGTTCGCGTTCGGACTGAGCGCTCACACCATTCAATGAAAGAGAAGCCTTGAGTCCTGCAATCAACTTTGCACGCTCATCGGCAGTCAATTTTGCTTCAGGGTGCTTACCGAATTGCGTGTAATAACTCGGTGGCATGGATTGATTCTGGATGACTTCCAGAACATCGTGGAATCGACGTGAATTGGAAGTGAAGCGCGAGAAGTTCAATTTGTCGCGACCTTCATCAATATGGCTTTGCACAGCCCAAGAAATAGGCGCAACGCTGGCGTAGCCCGGATACTTAATCTGGTCAGAGTGACAGCCATAGCACGCATTCACCACCATGGTGCGGGTATCAGGTGAGTCCCACTTCATTTCGCCAGCTGTAGATGCAACGTATGCGTTGTGATTATGTCCGTAAGGAACGGCCTGAATAAGACCGAATGTCAGGACTGCGCCGATGGCGATGTACGAAAGCGCTGCAATCGCTTCTGCACGACCGTGGTCTGCGCCCTTCTTCGTTCGGCGATGCAACATGAAGGACGCGAATGCAGCGACAGGGATGAGCACAATCACCATCTGAATGAATCCGATGATGAAGCTGAATGCCGCAAAGACAAGGCATAGAACTGCAAGGACAGAGGCGAGAACTGGATGCCGGCGCGTGATGGCCCATAAGTCCTTAGGGAACGAGGAAAAGGACTTGCGAATAGATGTAAACACGGGCAGAACGGTAGTTGGCTTCAGTCGGTCGCAGTCACGGATGACAGAAATTTGGATGAATCTTGGAACTTTTGTCCTGTGGACGTGGTCTGTATAACAAACCCCTCTGAAAGGACTCTTATGGCAACTCGCCGAACACTTCGCGCCTTGGTGGCAACAGCACTCACTGGTACTTTCCTCGCTATTGCAGCACCTGAGGCCCAAGCGCATGTTGGTGTTTATGTCGCAGGAATGTCCGGTGTGGCTATCGACACCACTACAACGAACGCCACATACCTCGTGGGCTTTGCCCCAGGTCATGGTTGTAGCGGTCCACGCACCACTGCAAATCCCGATGGTGTGTATGAGACCACGAGCCTCGAAGTATTTATGCCACGTGCCGCAAATGGTGCTTTCATCCTTCCTGAGGTTCGAGTCATTCATGGTCTCGGATATGACGCAACACTGAAGACAGTGGCCGACCCTGCGAACGCAGCGTTGAAGCGTGTGAACTCCATCGTGTTTGACAACTTCCGCTTGCAAGCCATCAACGGTGGGTATACGGCACGCGATGCACAGTTGTTCACCATCGCAGTGAAGTTGCCAAAGATTGCTGATATCAAGTCGGCCAACTATGGCTATGCATCAGGAAGTGCGGCCAGCCTGGGCGAGAAAGTATACTTCCCAACAATGCAGTACTGCGACGTAACAGACCAAGGTGTGGGTGTTCTCGCGTCGTCTTCTACTCCTGCTGCTATTGGTGCAACTGTTGATCCGGTGTGCAATGCAAACGACAAGATCGAAGACACATTGTTTGATGACTGGACAACGGTAGGAAGTACGCCGAGCCTTGTGATTGGTACTAGTACGTCAAATGTTTTTGAGACAACAGGAAACGTTCCCACGAAGACCGCTGCTGCAGCGGAATCGTTCTGTAATAAGCCAGGCGGATTCAATCCTCGTGACTTGCCATTGGCTGGAAAGTTCTCAGCGAAGCTCAGCGGCAAGAAAGGCGCAAAGGTTCTTACTTTGCGTGCAACAGATACGGCATTAAACGCTGGCCGCACCTACAAGTTCGTCACACCAAAGGGAACCATTCTTGGTTCCGCCAAAGTGAAGTCAAACGGAACGATCAGCATCTCGGTGAAGGGCGGCGTTGCGAATCGTCTAGCC
The DNA here is from genome assembly GCA_947446815.1 of Acidimicrobiaceae bacterium. GTDB lineage: Bacteria > Actinomycetota > Acidimicrobiia > Acidimicrobiales > Ilumatobacteraceae > UBA2093. The sequence continues at coordinate 61,714 of CANFGT010000010.1, read as the reverse complement.
GCTGGAACGAACGTTCGTCTCGTGTGGGGCAAGAAGGTTCTTGCAACTGATGCTGCATAAATCGCATTCACGAAAGTGGCTGTTGGTCGGTGTCCTTGTGGCATCGACCTTCGGCATTTCTACTGTCGCGATGGCACATGCGCCACTGCGAGGAAGCGCGCCATTGGCGAATCAAAATTTGAAGAAAGCCCCTACGGTTGTAGAGCTTTTGGCTGGTGAAGCAGGGCTGGGAACTAGCCCCGATGATTACATCTCAGTTCTCGATGCGTCTGGATCAAACCACGCATCACCTTTGACGACATCGGCGCAGGGTGACTTCTCCCGTATTTCTGCGCCGGTGTCTTCAATGAACACCGGTTGGTATGCAGTTCATTGGAACGTGATGTCTGAAGATGGTCATCCAATGGGCGGCGAAGGTGGTGGTTGGTGGGCTTTTGGCGTCAATGGAAAGACAGCGAAGGCGGCGACACGAAAGATTGCGTTAACTAACCCATCGAAGCCATCGGGAGTTCCAACCTCGATGAGTACATCATTGAATGGTCTTCGTGTCGGCCTTCGTACGTTCACGGCAACCGTGAAGTGGGGAACCATCACGTCGGTGAAGTGGACCATTGTGAATTCACCCATCGCTCAACATAAAGGTGCAACATTCTCTTGGCCAGTGTCGTGTGTGAAAAAGACACGTGTCTGTACTGCAATGGGGATCATTCCATTCGTTGCGAACTACCGCATCGATGTACAGATCTCCGCGAAGACAAAGCAAGGTCAGTTGACATCTGTGTGGAGCACTACCGCAACTTCCGCAGGGTGAGACCCATCGGGTTCCGAGGTCTTCACAAGATGTGAAAAGATGCTCTTATGGCGTTACCTGTCGTAGGACCTATTCAGCCATGGGCGGACCCGCAAGTCGTGAGCATGAATCGCTTGCCGATGCGAACCCCCATTGTTCCGTATACAGATGTTGTGACGTCTCGCAGTGGGGACTGCACGCAGAGCCCATGGTTTAAAAGTCTTGATGGTGCTTGGAAGATCAAACGCTTTAAAGATGTCTCACAAGTCACGGCATCGTCACTAACGAGTGACACAACAAAGTGGTCGAAGATTTCGGTACCCGGCAACTGGACTCTTGCGGGCCTGGGTGATTTGCCGCACTACACAAATGTGCAAATGCCATGGCAAGGTCGCCCGCCGTCATTGCCCGAGACGGTGGCAACAGCTGTGCATCGCACCTCATTCACGATTCCTTCCACGTGGAAGAAACGTCGCACCATCTTGCATATCGGCGGTGCCGAAAGTGTGCACATGGTGTATCTCAATGGTGAGTTTGTGGGGTACGGAACCGACAGTCGCTTGCCCAGCGAATATAACGTCTCCGCACATCTGATTGCCGGTAAAAACACATTGGCTGTGGTGGTATGCAGGTTCTCCGCGCAGAGCCATTTGGAAGACCAAGACCAATGGTGGATGGCCGGCTTACACCGCGAAGTGTTTCTTCGATCCCAAGCAGAGATTGCCATTGATGATGTACACGTGAATGCAGGTGTTGCAAAAAATGGTGCGGGCACTCTTGATATAGACGTGAAGGTGTCTGTTCCCGTTGGAACCAATTTGGAGCGCGGATGGATGGTGCGTGCACAACTCGAAACGTTGTCGGGCAAGAAAGTAGGACTTCCTCATTCCAGTGAAGTTGCGTGGTTCGACCTGCCGTACGTCTTTGATGGTCATGTTGCAAAGTTCCGTCAGTGGACGATTGATGATGTTGAACTCTGGAGTGCGGAACAGCCGAATCGTTATCGAGTGATGTGCGAGTTAATTGATCCTTCCGATGAAGTGTGTGAAGTCGCTGCTGTAGTGACGGGGTTCCGTTCGGTGCGTATCGAAGGAAATTCACTTCTGGTGAATGGTGAGCGAGTCATGATTCGTGGCGTCAATCGGCACGATCATCATCCCGATAAAGGCAAGGCCGTCAATGTTGACGACATGCGTGCCGATCTTGTGGTGATGAAGCAACACAACATCAATGCGGTGCGTTGTTCGCATTATCCCAATGATTCTCGTTTCTTGGACCTCTGTGATGAGTTAGGCCTCTACGTCATTGACGAAGCCAACGCAGAAAGTCATGCATGGAATACAAGTCTGTGTCACGACGTTCGATATCGCGAGACATGGATTTCTCGTATCTCGCGCATGGTGGAACGCGACCGCAATCACCCGAGCATCATCATGTGGTCGTTAGGCAATGAAGCGGGATACGGAGCTGTTCATGATGCCGCATCGGCGTGGATTCGTTCGGCTGACCCGTCACGTCCGTTGCATTACGAAGGTGCTGTCTTCCATGCCGGATGGGACACAGGTGGTGTTGCATCCAGTGATGTCGTCTGTCCGATGTACGCAACCATCGACGCCATTGTTGAATATGGTCGCAACAGTGCGGGGAAACGTCCTCTCATCATGTGCGAGTACAGCCATGCAATGGGCAATAGCAATGGTTCTCTGTCGGACTATTGGAAAGCATTCGAAAACACACCTGGCCTGCAAGGTGGCTTCGTGTGGGAATGGAAAGATCACGGGCTCACGCAACGCGTGAAGGGTGGCGGAACACGCTTGGCGTATGGCGGTCAGTTTGGTGATACGCCAAATGATGGAAACTTTGTTGCTGACGGATTGGTACATGCAGATCTCACGCCACACCCAGCGATGCGAGAACTTGCGTGGGTGCATCGACCTGTGTGGGTCACGCTTGCAGGTGCTAAGAAGTCTCCGCGATTGCGAATTCGCAATCATCAATGGTTCACCGATCTTTCAGGTTTGGAAGCACGATGGGAGCTAATCGTCGATGGTGTGACGAAGCGGGCGGGCGTATTGAAGGTCCCTGCAGTTGCTCCCGATTCTTCAGTAGAAGTTGCGTCGCCGGCTTCGGTTCCTGAGAACGCTGGAGAAGCATTTCTCTCTGTGACGTGGTCGTTGAAGAAGGCAACTGCTTGGGCACCGAAAGGTCACTTTGTCGCGTGGGATCAAGTTGTTCTGAAGGTGCAGAAGCCAGCGCGAGTGCCAGTTCGAAAAGAACGAGCCGAGACTCCGAAAGTATCTCCGCGCGTGACGTTGTGGCGTGCAGCCGTCGACAACGATGGTTTCAAGATGATGCCTCATCTGTGGAATGGCTTCGGGCGCTCACTAGAACGCTGGTTGGGTCAAGGTATCCCTACCGACGATGCAGATGTTCTCTCAAGTTCCACAAAAGTAGAAGAGCGTGCTGATGGTTCGGTGCGGTATGAACACACTGTTGTAGTTCCAGAAGAACTTGCTGATCTTCCCCGCATTGGTGCAACGTTTGATGTTCCTGCTCGATTCCAGCAAGTTCGTTACTACGGCAATGGACCGCACGAGAACTATCCCGATCGTAAAGCATCAGCCATGCTGGGCGTGTGGTCAGGGTCTCCGGATGAACTTCCATATCTAGTGCCACAGGAATTTGGTTTGCGCACCGATTGTCGTTGGATGGAACTAGTTGATCCGCAAACGGGTGATGTGTTGCGGATTGAAGGTGATGCATGTGTATTTCACATGAGCGCTATCCATCACACAGCAGATGATTTACATGCAGCGAATGATCAAATAGAACTTCAGCGTCGTCGAGCGCTCACAGTGCATCTTGATATCGCTCATCGTGGGTTAGGTACCGCTAGTTGCGGACCTGACACGTTGGAGAAGTATCGCATTACTGCCGGTACGTACACATTTGCGTACGTCGTGTCGCAGCGTTAGTCCGCGCGGTGCGCAGCACTTACTGGTTTTACTTTCCAGCCTTCAAGGACAGTTCCTGGTTGGCACAAAGTGACGATGCAGCCACCAAAGCCGCCACCAGTCATTCGCGATCCGTAGACCCCAGGTATGGCGCAGATGGATTCGACGACGTCATCCATCTGTTGAGTTGAGACGGCGAAGTCAGCGGAAAGACTGCGATGACTCTCATGCATGAGAGCACCAGCGCCGGAGTAATCGCCTGAAGTGAGAGCGCGAGTGAAATCAACGACACGCTGGTTCTCCGTCACCACGTGTCGTGCGCGCCGCTTGATGGTGTCATCCTCGATGGACATCACTGATGAGAGGGCAGCATCACGCAGTGGGCCAATCAACTCTTCAGCTTGTGCACATTCGCGCACTCGGTCGGCATATTCCGAACCTTCCAAGGTGCGATGCGCAATGAATTGAACAACGATGTCAACATCGGTAGGGATTTCGACGTGTTGCACATCAAGTGATCGGCAATCAATCAATGTGCCCATTCCTTGGCGTGCTGAAGCGATACACAACTGGTCCATGATGCCAGTGGGTACGCCGGTGGCACGTTGTTCTGCCTGCTGCATCAGCAATGCCAATGCCGTTGGTTCAATGTCGTCGGTGAGTGCGTAGGCGACAGCTAATTCCAGTGCCGCACTGGAGGACAAACCTGCACCGACGGGAATGGTGGTGGTGAGATGTGCTGTCACGCCGTGTTGAGGGTTGACGAGAGACGCAACTGCAGCAATGTAACGACCCCACGAAGGTTGCATGTCTGCAGTAAATGGTGCACCCACAGGAAACTGGACGACACCCTCGAGATCATCAGACGTCATCGTGATGTGATCGTCGGTGATTTCGCCTTCGCAGATTGTCCAGCGGTCAATGGCCATCGGGAACACAAGACCACCCGTGTAATCCGTGTGGTCTCCAATGAGATTGACGCGTCCTGGTGCAACGGTTCTCATCGAACGATTACTTCACGCATTCGGCGAGCTACCTCTGCGGGATCAACAGGGTTGAAATATTCGCCAGTGGCAACTTCTACACCCGCGATATATCGAGGCAGAGCATTGGCACGCCATGGAGAAATGATTTCCATGTTGAGCCAAGTATCGGGCCATTCATTCCGTGAACGAGGTGCTTGATTCCACCACATCATGTAGGGCGGAAGATCTTCAAAGAGTGCGTCAAGTGCAGCGAAGACACGATGAAGAACTGGTGCAAGAGCCGCCCTCTGATTCGCGTCGAGTGATGGAAGGTCTGCAATCTGGTCAATGGGTGCAATGCGAATCGAGACAGGGTGCACTGCGGCGAACTCGGTCCAGATGCGCCAGCCGTTCTCTTCAAGAATGAGACGGTCGCCCGGGTTGCTGTCGGGGGACCAGTTGTTCTTCAGTTGTGTCGCGATGCGTTGTGGCACATGGTCGAACGCATACATCTGTCCGTGTGGGTGGGAGATTGTTGCACCAATCTCTGCGCCATTGTTCTCGAAGATGACAACACATTCGCCCTTTGGCATTGCTTGCAACGCAGTTGTCCGCTCAGCCCACATGTTTACTAGTTCAACAATGTTCTCGTTCGAAAGAGTGGAGAGGCGAGCTTCATGTTCAGGTGAATACAACACCACTTCGCAATAGCCAGCATCAAGTGCAGGCCAGCGATTTGGGAACGTGCGCACCGAATAATTCTCGGGTGCTTCCAAGCCACCGACACAGAACGGACACCCAGTGGGGGGAAGGTTGGGGCGGTTTTGTCTGTCGGCAACGATGTGCACGGAGGTTTCCGTAAATGGATCAAAACGAAATTCGCGAGTCATCAGTACACCACTTGACTGAATTGGATGAGGAAGGACGATTCAGGAAGTAATGACGGCATGGGTAGGCCGACATTGGCGAGCATGCTTCCTGACATCACTGATGGAGAATCGGTGATCCACTGCGGCAGTTCACGGTGGAGTGCCCAACGCGGTGCGCCGAGATGAATGACCTCAACTTCGAGTTCGCCTGCATCTTTCATCATGGGGAAGCGAAGCGGTGCGGAGTGATTGCTAGGACCACTGTGCAGGCGCGTGACCGCGAACAACGCATGGCTTCCCATGCCCGAGTACACACCGCGAATGTCAATGGACTCGTCGGGGTGGTCGATACGAACGAACGTCTCGGAGTGTAAGAACTCGCGGTTCTCTTTGTAGAAATCGATTGCCTGACGAAGGCGATCCTTGTCCTTCTCGGTGAGCGTCAGAAGATTCCATTCCACACCGAGCCACCCGAAGAGTGCCGTTGTTGCGCGGAAGGACAGTGCATGCTTGCGACCGGTGGTGTGGCAGGTGGGTGAGCCGATATGGCTACCCAACATTTCAATCGGAATAAACGTGGAGAGACCCTTTTGAATCTCAAGGCGATCGAGTGCGTCAATGGAGTCGCTCGCCCAGAAACGATTCACGCGGTCGGCAACTCCGAGGTCAATACGTCCGCCGCCGGACGCACATGACTCAAACTGCACCTGTGGATGCTTCTCATTGAGTTGGTCCAGCAACGCGTAAAAGCCAAGAGTCTGCTGATGAGATGCACCGCCAATCAACGGGCGATTGTGATCCCACTTGACGTAGGCAATCTCGTATTCCGAGAGCAATGCATCGATTCTCTGGAACAAGTAATCGCGAACGTCGGCACGTGAGAGGTCAAGTACCAGTTGATTGCGACCGAGAATCGGATTCGTGAGTGCACCATCAAGCGCCCACTCAGGATGAGTGCGGAAGAGTTCGCTATTGGGGTTCACCATCTCTGGTTCAAACCACAAGCCGAAGTCCATTCCCAGCGAACGGACATGGGAGATGATGGGGCTCAATCCTTCTGGCCACACGGATTCATCGACGTACCAATCGCCAAGACCGGCTGTGTCGTTACGACGTCCGTTGAACCAGCCATCGTCGAGAACGAAGCGTTCAATACCCACTTCGGCCGCAGTCGTAGCGAGCGACGTCAACGTTTCAAGATCATGGTTGAAGTACACCGCTTCCCACGTGTTGAGAACAACCGGTCGCTGAATGTGTGGCTGGCGACTGCGCGCGTATTCGTGGAAGTTCTGGGAACATCCACTGAGACCATTCGGAGAATGGGAAACGATCACGCGAGGAATTGCATACGATTCATTCGCTGGAACAATTACTTCGTTCGCTTGCAACAGTTCGCCCAACTGCACGGTCTTGCGTGTTTCGGTGACACCGTCGCACATGATGGAAAAGTTTCCGCTCCAAGCGAAATGTACGCCCCACACCTCGCCGGTTTGTTCGGTGAAGCCGGAGGTGCCTGCGAAGACAACGCCAAGTTGTTCGTGCGACGTGCGGCCAGTGCGATTCTCGATTGCGATACGTGAGCGTCCCCATGGCGTGCGCTGCCGCACAGCTTCCATGGCGTGACGCCCACCAAGTGTGAGAACTTCGGCTGCAGAATCGCCGACGGGGAGATTCACTTGCGCCGACGTGATGTCAAGAGTGCCATCAGACAAGTTCTTCACAGTTGCGTCAATGGTCAAGACATTGGATTCTTTGAGCGACAGCACTATCTCAACCGAAACTTGGTGAGATGAATCAGTGAGTACGAGGAATGTCTCATCAATTTCTTTGTCCCACGATGTTTCTGTCAAACGAAGATCGAGGGGGAGTACTGCGCCATTGCGTGACGCCTCAAGACCCGGTGTGCCGGTCCATCCTTGTGACGGCAACGGAATCAGTGCAGGCGTGACCTCAATGTCGAGACCGCCACCAACAACGCCGCGCGCGAAGAATGTTGGGTCAATGCGGAAGCCTTCATACTCGTCTGCTTCGCAGAGAGACGGTCCGATGTAAGGGATGAACACGATCTCATCGCGAGCGGCGACGATGACACTGGTGTGTTCAGTCCATAGATGGTCGATGACCCGAATTACCCCGCTCATGCGGTTCATTCTGCCAGTCTTCGATTAGACAGCACACTCCGAGTCACCGACTTCGCCAGAGAATGGTCCGGTTTCGCCGTAATCCACGAAGAAGTCAGGTGCATCGTCTGGCTGTGGCACGTTGTCGAGATCCTTCAAACCTTCGGCAACAGCTGTTGCTCCGCCACTACGTGCCAGCCACCCTTGGAAGGTCTCGCCAGCGGAACGCTCGTCGTTGAAACGGCGAATCACACGGGCTGCACCTTCGGGCGCATTCTTCGCGGGAAGGCGCAATGCCTTCTCGCCGAAGTGAATCTGCTCTTCGCCGACGTATCCGCCGAGAAGCATCTGGTAACCAGGCAATGATTTGCCGTGTGCACGGCGCTCGGCGCCGAAGAAACCAATGTCGCTGGCGTGGTGCTGACCGCAGCTGTTGGTGCAACCAGAGATGTTGATGCGAACGCCGCCCACTTCGGCGAGGCCTTCTTCTTCCAACTTCTCACCAATGGCATTTGCCAAACCACGTGACTGGGTGACTGCAATGTTGCAGGTGTCGGCGCCAGGGCATGCAACAACGTCACGTGCAAGTTCTGCACCAGGACGTGCCATGCCGATGGCATCGAGGCGGTCGTAGAGCTCGCGCATCTGGTCGGGCTGCAAACCGCGGAACACAACGTTCTGACGGTTCGTGAGACGAACATCGCTTTGGAAGTGACGCTGAATTGCAGCGAGGCCGCGGAACTGATCGGCAGTGATGTCACCGAGTGCGGCATACGCAACAGCAGACACGGTGCCATTGGCTGCACCACGAATCACGCTTGCATTTTCCCAACGGCGGAATGGATCGCTGCTATTCAACTCAACGCGAACGCCTTGACCAACTTGCGAGATTTCACCTTCGGCAAGACGGCCGGCTGCTGCATCGCCTGCTGCGATGACTTCAGGTGGAATGCCGCCAGGCCATGTGCTGGAGGCAGGAAGCGTGTGGCGAATTTTGATAACGCGACGACGTACTTCATCGATACCGAGCTGATCAACAACCCACTTCAAACGTGCACGCAACTTGTTGTCGCGGTTGCCGGTCTGTTCGAACACGCGCAGTGCAGCTTCGATGGTGGGCAACAAGTCTTCACGTGAGGTGAAGTCTTCAAGAGCGAGCGCGGGGTGTGGCGTTGCGCCAAGACCACCAGCGATATAGATACGGAAGCCCGGTTCGACGCTGCCGTCTTCATGTGTACGGGTTGTTGCAACGACACCCACGTCGTTGAACATTGCCTGACCACAGTCGGTGGAACAACCTGAGAAGTTCACCTTGAACTTACGAGGCAAGCGCTGACCCAATGGGTTACGCACGAAGTGGCGGAAGGTTGCTTCCGCCCATGGAGTGACGTCGATTTTCTCGTAGGGGCACGCACCAGCAAGGTGGCATGCCATCACGTTGCGCACGGTGTCGCCACATGCTTCGCGCGAAGTAAGGCCAACATCAGCAATGCGACGCATGACCTTTGGAACATTGCGCAAGTCGACATAGTGGAACTGAATGTTCTGACGAGTCGTGATGTGTCCCCATCCGCGGGAGTATTCAACGGACAAGTCAGCCATGAGATCAAACTGCTCTGGGGTGATGGAACCTGCGGGCAACTTGATGCGAATCATCTGATTCGTACCGCCTTGACGTTGGCCATAGACGCCGTTGTTCAAACGCATCACGCGGAAGACGTCGTCGCTGATGTCGCCCTTCAAGAACTGCTCGATTGCAATCTCAAAGCGTGCGATGTCGCGCATCTGCTCTTCATAGAGGTCGCGGGGGAATGGTGCGGGTGCAATTGCGGGGTTTGTGCGGATGGTTGTCATTGCATTTCCTTTGGTGAGATCGGTATCAGTAGGTGGTTCAGAGAGTTATTCGGCGGGTTCGCCCACTTCGCGGAGAGCATCCGCAAGGGCTTTACGTAAACGTCGTGCATTGGTGGCGCTGAGGTGTGCAACAAGGCCATCGCCGGCTTCACCAATGCGCTCCACGGTGAGCTGCACACGTGGTTCGGCATCGTCGTAGTCATCGCTCACGGAAACGGTCCATGCAACGGGAGTGGGGTCGTCGAGACCTTCGGGCATGTCACCCATCTCGATCTGTACAACATCAATAGAGCGGCGCATTACTGACCTGCCACCAAAGCATCAACGTGTACACCCGAGATGAATTCGTACGCAGCAACGGCGCCAATCACAATGGTGCTCGGTGCTTTGAGTGCTGCTACATGCAGTTCGCCCAAGGTGGTGCGTGTGGTGTGCTGTTCTGCGCGTGTGCCCCAACGCACTGCTGCAATAGGAGTATCAGCAGACAAACCACCATCCATGAGGCGCTGGGCAATGATGGCGCGCTCGGATACACCCATGAGAACAACAATGGTTCCGCCTACTTTGGCAAGTGATTCCCATTCAATGGCAGAAGCTCCACCGGTTTCGCGATGGCCCGTGACAACTGTGAAAGCAGGGGAGACATTGCGGTGTGTGACCGGAATGCCTGCTGCCGCAGGAACGCCCACGGCAGAAGTAATGCCGGGAACAACGGTGAAAGGAATGCGCGCTTCCATCAGTGCTTCGGCTTCTTCGCCACCACGACCAAAGACGAATGGATCGCCGCCCTTGAGACGAACGACATTGAGGCGTTGCGTACCAAGGTGCACCAACAGTGAATTGATGAGTTCTTGCGGTGTGGGGTTGCCAGGTTTCTTGCCTACGTCAATGAACTCGGTGCCTGGCTTGGCCATTTCAAGAATGGAATCATTCGACAAGTAGTCGTGCACGATCACGTCTGCTTCGGCAATGAGGCGCGCTGCTTTTAGCGTGAGAAGTTCGGGGTCGCCAGGACCAGCGCCAACAAGATGGACGGTCATGCTGTTGCCTCGACAGGTGCAAGTGACTGCAAGAGATGTGGGCACTCAACTGCGGCCTGCTGCAATGCTTCGCGAATGATGGGCTTCCAATCCACATCTTCTGTCGAGACACCATTGGCGTGAAATTGTGCGCGTTGTGCGGCAAGTGTTGCTGCAATCTCTGCGAACTCTTCGCCAATGAGCTGTTCCAATTCAGAACGAAGGAACGATGCGAGTGCAGGACTTGCACCACCGGTTGACACGGTGACCATTACTGGGCCGCGACGAAACGCAGCAGGCAGTGTGAACGAGCAGCGTTGCGGGTCGTCTGCGCTGTTCACCCAAATGCAAAGCTCTTCGCACTCATCGAAGATGGCTTGATCAACAGGGGTGTTGCCGGTTGCCGTAATAACGAGGCGGAAGTTTGCGACATCGCCCTTCGTGTATTCACGATGGAGGAGGGTGACGGGGATGTCGTTGAACTCGTCAACAATTTGCGGGGCGAGAACGGTGACGTCTCCGCCAGCGGCAAGAAGTTGCTGCACCTTGCGATAGGCAATGCGACCGCCGCCCACCACGAGGACGGGGCGTCCGACGAGGTTCAAATTGACGGGGAACTGCATAGAAATATGAGGCTAGCCAATACCTGACTATTCCAGTCATAATTAGAGAGAATTGGGGTCGGCGGACCCGTGTGTTAGCAAGGGAGAAAACGTCCCCCTAATAAGAGGTATCCCTTGAGAAAGTCCTATAAAGCAACCAATATCGCTATTTCATTGGGTTTGCTGGCCACCCTAGTGAGTTGTAGTTCCTCCGATTCCGGCACGGCAGCACCCGTTGATGACGTGAGCTCTTTTGAAAAGAAGATCACCTGGGGTGCGTGCGAAGGCAACGAGGCTCCAGTGGCGCCATTCGAATGTGGCTCCGTCACAGCTCCGCTCGATTACCGCGATATCAAGGGAAAGTCGATCGACATTGCTCTTATCCGCCTTCCGGCCAGTGAGGGCAAAGCGAAAGGCATCATCCTCACGAACCCCGGTGGCCCTGGTGGATCCGGGTTCGACTTCGTCGCACATGTTGGTCAACGATTCGTATCCAAACTTGGACTCGAGTCGTTTGACTTCGTCGGGTTTGACCCTCGAGGTGTGGACAAGTCGCACGGTCTTCGTTGTTGGGCTGACAAAGATCAGGACACCTTCACGTATTACGACGACACGCCTGACACGCCAGAAGAGAAGGTGATTGCCAAACAAGCAGATGCATTCGACAATGCATGTACGGACAAGAACGGTGCATCAGTTGTTCATTACTCAACGGAATTCACGGCGCGAGACATGGACCTCATTCGTGCTGGCATGGGATTTGAGAAATTGAACTATCTCGGAATCTCCTACGGCACGTATCTCGGGGGCATCTATGCCACGTTGTTCCCAACGCGGGTGGAAGCGATGTTGCTCGATGGCGCGTTTGATCCGGCTGGAGACACCGTCGAACAGCAGTACACGACACAAGCCATTGGATTTGAGAAAGCTTTCAACAACTGGGTGAAGTGGTGTGAGAGCGCAACAAACAAATGCGCCTTTGCATCAAGTGATGTGAAAAAGGATTGGAATGCGTTGTACAAGCAGCTGGATAAGAAATCAATTTTCACAGCAAAAGGTCGCGACGTGAATCACAATGTTCTTGATTCGGGGACCAAGGCAGCTCTCTATTCACAGAGTGAATGGTTCCAACTAGGTGAAGCGCTTGCTGCTGTGAAGAGTGGCAATGGCGAAAAGATTCTTGCAATGGCTGATTCGTTCAATGGCCGTAGCGATGACGGTACATACAACAGTGAAAATGATGCGAACTACATCATTCGCTGTGCAAGTGGATTCGATAATGAAGTACCAAGCAATCCAAAACAAATTTTAAAGACATTGCAAGAGAAGGCTCCGTGGTCTTCGCAAGGCGCGACAGCTGAAGGAATTGCCGAACCCACGTGTGAGAAGGCATTTGGTAAGCCAAAACTTCTCAGCATCAAATTCACTGGTGCCGCACCAATCGTCGTTGTCGGTGGGAAAAATGACCCAGCAACACCATTCCGTTGGTCTGAAGAGATGACGGCAGATATGGGAACTAAAGCTGTACTGGTGACTTCAACTGGTGAAGGTCATTCGCAGATACTCGTCGAACGCTGCGTTGACAACATCGCGAAGACACTGTTCACGAAAAAAACTCTTCCCAAGAAGGGATCAATTTGTAAGCCAGATGTTCCCGTTGCGCAGCCCTCGTGGTGGGCACAGGCAACCGCGGGTGTTGGTGGAACCGAGGTGAATCGTGATCTCGGTAATTCATATTTTGGTCTCGAGGCAGTTGATGCTTTTGCGGACTATCGAGCTATTCCTGGCACAGAGACTGTGGCGTATCGTCAAGTTTCTCGGGCACTCACAGTGAATGGGTACACCTGGAGCAAGTCCGACACGCCGAACCCCGTGACGGATCCGCAGTTCTATGTTTCGAAAGATGGAAAGCAATACGTCGGAGTGTTTATGGAATCGCCTTCCAATCTCACCAAAAACAAGATGTATGCGCCTCAAGGGTCGGTACCCAAGGGAACGTCCTTGGTCGCCTTGTACTTCTGGCCACCGACGAAATAGCGGGTTTCGCTTTCGTTAACTGGGTATTCAGGTAATAGCGGGTACGGTCTTTGGCTGTGACCGAACAGCTTCCCGTCTCGCAATTGCCTGAATCCACGGCATGGGTCCTACAGCAGTTGGGCCTCGTGGCGCCCGACAACACCGTGCAGCGTGAACACGTACGCACATTGGGTGAGTTCGTGGTGCGTTTTGCAGGCGGGCCATCGTCCAATGCTGTGGTGATGCAGGCATCGCCGGCTTACACCGGGGAAGCACACCCTGTGCCACAACCAGTGCGCACTCGTGCGCGCCGTGGCCCAACGAAAGCTGAACGTCGTAGCGAACTCACATTGCAGATCGCTCGTTACTTGCGCGACCGCCCTGGTGTCACGCTTGAAGAAATTGCGAATGCATTAAATGCACCCTTGCCTGACATCACTGCAGCTGCACGTCCGGTTGATTGGTTGATTCTTGGAAATGATGAGTTGACCGAACCAACAGAGCGAGTAGAGAGTGAAGCAGTAATGGCGTCGCGCGATCGCGCACGTGCTGCATTGCTCGCTTCCAGTCTCATGGCAAAGCCGCTGAGCCATCAGAATTACACCGCACTTCTTCGTGAAGGTCGTGTGAAAGGTCCGAGCGTTGCGCGCATCGTTCAATTGTTTGGTTCATGGACTGCTGCATGTAACGAAGTAGGCGTGACAAGTGGAGAACCATTGCGCAGCAATTACGAGCGCACATGGACCCACGACGATTTACTGAACTACGTCGAGAGATTTTTGAGCGACACAACATTCCGTGGCGCAAGCCATCAGTTTGATCAGTGGCGCGCAACCGTCAATCATTCTGAAAAAGTTCCGTCATTGGGCACGGTGCGCAACATTGTTGGCGGTACGTGGAACGACATTCGCACGCAGGCATTACGCCGTATGCGTGCGAAATGGGATAACTAGTCCATCACGACGCGAAGTTCCATCCAACGACTGAATGTTTCGCCGGCCTTGAGAACTAGCGGTGCATCGTTTATGCCATTAGGTGGGCCTGACTGTGGCTCAATACACACATCGCCCGATGGCGCGTCATAGCGAACCCAAAATGGGCAATCGCTGGCAATCTCCAGCGTTGTAGTACCAACAACAACACGTGGCCACGAATTCGGCTCAAGGAAACAATCATCAATGTTTTGTGTCGCCGGCGTTACACGTTCAGAGGTTGTGATTCCATCACTGTCTCGCTGCAACATCGCATTGAAATCTGTGTGCGCAACGCCTTGGCGAAACCACGGATGCCATCCTAATTGCACGGGCATATCTTCATGGGCGGTAATGGAGAGTTCGCAGCGAAGACGATCCTGTAAAAGCGAAATCGCGTGTGTGCAATCTCCACGGAATGGCCAATCTTTCCCCAGAGACGTCTCAAATACAGCCGATGAATCGCCGAAACGTGTGCGTGTCCAGGCGGCATGCATCACCGTGCCATGCAATGCATGCCTATTGGTCACTGCGGGTAGGTCATGCGTGGTTCCGTTGAATGCGAATGTGGCATCTCGTACGCGCCCGGCATAGGGGACCATTGCATACAAACCCCACTCAAAAGTGTTCGCCACCCGAGGCCTCAAAAACTCAGCATTATCAACGATGAACGAGGTGATGCGTGCGCCGTCATCTGCATCAATATCAACGGTGAGGCCATTGTTTGCAAGATGGGTGATTGACACGACATTGACGATAGCCAGTCCGATGTGAGTCGGTAGCGTAGAAATCGTGCGTGGCTTAGGAACTCTCATCAACACTGCAACAGTGCTTGTTGGCGGCAGCGTTGGCTACTTCATTGGCCATCGCATCCCAGAGAACATCCGCACCATCGTGGTGCAAGTCATTGGTCTTGCAACGTTGGTGATGGGCATCAGCAATGTGATGGACACACACAACTTGGTTTTCCCTTTAGTGGGAATGGTTATTGGCGCCATCATCGGTGAACTTCTCAAGATCGAAGAACGTCTCGAATCGGTTGGCGCATTTCTCAAGAATCGTTTCGCCAAGAGCGGGGGAGACGAGAGCACATTCGTTCAAGGTTTTGTGACTGCAACGTTGTTGTTCTGTATCGGCCCAATGACGATTCTTGGTGCCATCGAAGATGCAAGTGGGAAAACACCGCAGCTGTACATGATCAAAGGAACACTCGATGGGTTCATGTCGATCATCTTCGTTGCTGCATACGGCATCGGTGCTGCGTTCAGCGCTATCAGTGTGTTCATCGTGCAGGGTCTGCTCACACTTGGTGGCACGGGTCTTGATTCTCTTCTCACCGATCGCATGCGCACGGAAATGTTTGCTGCTGGCGGTTTTAGCGTGTTGGCCATTGGCCTCAATTTGCTGGAGATCAAGAAGATCAAACTGGGCTCTTTATTGCCTGGACTCGTGATTACGCCCATTTTGGTCGCCATTTTCGCCCGATAGGCCCTGGTACCCCAATACCTGTATGCCGTAGTCTCAGGGGGTGAGATTTTCCCTGTGGGCACGCTCCTTTATCGCTGGGGCACTGGTGCTTTCAGGTGCATTAGTTCTACCCAGTGCAGTACTTGCTGAATCTGGTGCCGACTATGTCGTTGTTCACCAAGACGGCACCGTCGAGGTGCAACACCTCACACAGTCAGAACTCGATGTAATTGCGTCAGACCCATCCATTCGCATTGTGGAACGCGATCGTCAGATCAGCGTCAATGACCAATCAACTGCAATCGTTGCGGGTCTCACTGTTCCTGCGAATGCAAAAGCTGGCGATCGAGTTCCTGGTCGATACATCGTTCGTTTTGCATCTAACGCTTCTGTCGGAATCGCAGCAAGCACACTCAGCGTGGGCGTGCGCGCATATTTCACCCATGCGATAGATGGTTTTGTTGCAGACCTTTCCGCGGATGATCTTGCAGACTTGCACGGTAACCCAAATGTCGTTGGTATCGAGCCTGACACGGTTGTTGTTGGTGATACCACCGTCACTTCGCCGCAATCAAATGCACCGTGGGGTCTCGACCGAATCGATCAGCGCAATTCAGCTCTAGATGCGAAGTACAACTTCACGTCCACAGGCCGCGGAGTGACTGCATACGTCGTCGACACCGGCATCTTGTCTACACATACTGAATTCACCGGCCGTGTATTGCCTGGTTTCACTGCAGTTTCTGACGGCAATGGCACCACCGACTGTGCTGGTCACGGCACGCACGTTTCTGGCACCATCGCAGGCACCACATACGGCGTGGCAAAAGACGCGACTCTCGTTCCTGTTCGCGTGTTGGACTGTTCTGGTTCCGGCACTGTGTCTGGCGTTGTCGCCGGCATTGATTGGATGATCGGTAACCACACTGCAGGTGTCCCTGCAGTTGCGAACATGAGTATTGGTGGCAGTCTCAGCACCAGCTTGAACAGTGCAGTAGATCGTGCAGTGGCCGACGGAATTTCTGTCGTTGTGGCAGCGGGCAACTCGAATGCTGATGCTTGTTTGTCTTCACCATCTAGTGCAACAAGTGCTCTAACGGTTGCGGCTACGACGTCTTCCGATGTGCGCGCATCATTTTCCAACTGGGGAACATGCGTCGACCTTTTTGCGCCAGGTTCGTCTATCACTTCTGCTGGAATTAGCTCAACTACCGCAACAGCAACGATGTCGGGCACATCAATGGCTTCACCTCATGTTGCTGGTGTTGCTGCGTTGTATCTGCAACAGAACCCCACTTCAACTCCTGCAACAACTGCAGCGGCCATCAACAATGCAGCCACTCGCAGCACCATCCTTGATCCAGGGACGGGGACACCAAACCGCATTGTGTATTCCGCAAGTTTTGCCCCTGCGCCG
Source organism: Acidimicrobiaceae bacterium (assembly GCA_947446815.1). Lineage (GTDB taxonomy): Bacteria > Actinomycetota > Acidimicrobiia > Acidimicrobiales > Ilumatobacteraceae > UBA2093. The sequence goes on along the minus strand of CANFGT010000010.1, from coordinate 44,670 downwards.
AACACAATCTCATCAGAACCAACCGGTCTTATCGGAGTCGGTTATGACCAGTCGGTCCGTCTGACATGGATGGCGCCAGCGTTTAACGGTGGAAGCGCAATCACGAATTACGCCATCGAATACTCAACTCTTTCCAACGGCACGACTCCAACAACGTGGATTTCGTTCCCACACACAGCATCACCTGCAACTTCAGCAACTGTGACTGGTCTGAGCAATGGGGTCGTGTACCAATTCCGCGTCGCAGCCATAAACGGAGTTGGTCGAAGTGGAAACTCGGTCAGCACGACTTCCACTCCCGTGCTGAAGGGTGTGGCCGATGCGCCGCGATCTCTCACTGCAATCGCAGGTCGTTATCAAGTGGCGTTGTCCTGGTCTGCACCACTCAGTAATGGCGGTAACACAATCTCTGACTACGTCATTGAAGCCTCAACAAATTCCGGCGCAACGTGGGCTGTAAAGGCAGACACTTATACCGCGCTCACGAGTGCGACCATCACGGGCCTACTTGGAAACACCACGTACCAATTCCGTGTACGAGCCGTGAACTCTGCAGGTACTGGAGCTGCGAGCAATATCGCTGAAGCAACACCGACCGCAAACAGTGCGCCAACTGTTGTGCGCAGTATTGCCGGAACTGTGTCGCTGCAAGGTGCAACATTGTCTTGGCTGGCACCACTTGATAATGGTGGAGGTGCAATTTCTGCATACGTCATCGACTACACCACCGATGGCACAAACTTCGTTGGTTCAAAGCGAATCACTACGACCAGCACAACTTTCACTGGACTTGTCGGCGGCGTGCAACACACGTTCCGAGTTCGTGCTGTCAATGCGTATGGAACAAGTGCGGATGCGACAATCGCTCTTACTCCGATTGCTCCATCTGCTCCATCGGCCCCGCTCAATGTCACTGTGAATGTGAACTACAACGCGGCAAGTGTGTACTGGGGAACACCAGCCAACAACGGTGGTTCAGCTATTACTGGTTATTACGTTGAATACTCGACAAATAATGGTGCCACGTGGACGCGCAGTGCACAGCTTGGATCAACTGCTCGTAGCACCGCACTTTCTAGTTTGCAGGGCGGCACAGTTCACCAGTTCCGTGTTCTTGCGGTCAATGCAGTGGGTGTTGGAACGGCCTCTGCGGCTTTCACCGCGACACCAGTCGCCATGACGGGTCCTTCGGAACCAACGGCATTTAGTGGATTCATCTCTGGTACCTCGGCGTATCTCTCGTGGGGTACGCCTCTTGCCAATGGTGGGTCAGTCATTACGGGTTACGAAGTGTGGCGCAGCACTGACAACGGTGTGACTTGGGCTCTTGCTGCAACAGTTGCCAGCACGCTTCGCTCGGCTCGCATTGATGGCCTTGTTGCTGGTGTTTCCAACAACTTCCGCGTCGTGGCGCGCAACAGTGTTGGCCTTGGAACCAATTCAAACACTGTCACTCTCACGATTGCGGCAACGGGCGTTCCTATTCCGCCATCAGCGGTGACAGCAACCGCTAACTACACCACAGTGAATGTTGTGTGGTCGGGTGCGCGCACTCCTTCAACGGCCATTACTGATTACATCGTTGAATACAGCGTGAATGCCGGAAGCACCTGGTTGATCTATGCCGATGGTATTTCAACGGCAACATCAGCAACTCTTCTGAACATGTCTCCCAATGTGCTCACGTACATACGTATTCGTGCCGTGAACTCGTTCGGATCATCTGCTCCTTCTGGTACTGCAACTGTTACTCCACGTGCAGTTCCTATTGCACCCGATGCTCCAACATCAGTGACAGCCATTGCTGGTGATGCGCGTGCATCAGTTCGTTGGTCGGCTCCGGTCAACGATGGTGGTGCACCAATTGTGTCGTACACCGTGACCTCTAGCCCCGCAGGTGGAACATGTGCAGTTGTTATTACTGCAACTGCCTCGTTGTCCTGTGTGGCTTCGAATTTGCAAAACGGCACGGCATACGTATTCACGGTGAAGGCAACAAACAGTGTTGGTACCAGTGTTGCGTCAGTTGCCAGCAACTCAGTGACACCAATCGCAGTCAATGTTCCTATTGCAGTTGCACGGTCATGGGGTCTGGACCGTGTTGATCAGCGTTCGTTGCCGCTTGATGGCCAAATCGCACGTGCAGGTACAGGCCTGGGCGTGAGCGTCTATGTCATCGACACTGGCGTGTATGCAGCAAACACTGAATTTGCTGGACGCGTTGCGGCCGGTTACTCGGGAGTGAACGATGGCCGCGGAACAACCGACTGTCATGGGCACGGCACACATGTTGCAGGCACAATCGCTGGTGCAACATTTGGTTTCGCTAATCAGGCCACCATCATTCCGGTGCGTGTTCTCGATTGCGCCGGTAGCGGTTCCACTTCGGGCGTTGTCGCCGGCATTAACTGGATGATTAACAACCACGTCGCTGGCCAACCCGCGGTAGCCAACATGAGCCTTGGCGGTGTGTACGACTTCGCAACAAACGATGCCGTGGAACGTGCAGTGGCCGATGGCATCACCATGGTGGTCGCCGCAGGTAATGAATCCACTGATGCATGTACAAAGTCCCCTGCAAGCGCGCCAAGCGCCATCACAGTTGGTGCGACCGCGTCAGACGACTCCCGTGCGTACTACTCAAACTTTGGTGCCTGTGTTGATATTTTCGCTCCAGGATCATCCATCATCTCGGCCGGCATCGCCAGCGCAACAGCAACTGCGCAGATGTCGGGCACGTCGATGGCATCGCCACATGTAGCCGGCGTTGCAGCAATTATGTTGGGCAACGCCAACTACCTCACACCAGCACAGGTAGGCACTCGACTCAGTACTGATGCATCCGTTGGTATTGTCAGTGGTCTGACATCGGCTACTGCCAATACCTTCTTGTATCAGTCGCAAACGGCAGGTGCTGGTTCGTTGGGTTGGGATGCAGATGCGGGCGCACTGCCCGGTGCAGCTGAGGCAGCAGATAATTCGTCAGCAAACTTCACCTATCTTGATGGTCCATTGGCCGGATTCAAGATGAAGTCAGTCACCAAAGTGGGCAAGAAATACCGAGTGGTCGTGGTGGCACCGAAGAAAGCGATAGTCAAAATTTTCCGTAATGGAAAACTGATTGCGCGCGGCGCTAAGACCACTTTCCTAGTTTCGGCCAGTACAGCAAAGACGCAAAGTTTCCATGCTTCGATCTCTTATGGTGGCGCACAAGTAGTGTCAAATACTGTTGTGGTCGCTCTTCGTACATCCACTCGACGGTAAGTCGTGATGCCGCGCCGGCTTCTGGCAATGGTGCTGTGCGCCACTGCTGTTGTTAGTTCTTGCGCGACAGATACGCAATCAATCACCCCCACCACGGCGAGGCCTGCACTGCAGTGGACACCCTGTGGTGTGATTGAGTGCGCCAAGGTAGAGGTTCCCGTCGATTATGCAGATCCCAATGGCCCGAAGCTCTCGCTAGGTGTGTTTCGCCGCGTCAGTACGTCAGGTGATGTGAAGAAGACAGTTTTCCTGCTGCCCGATCGCCGCTACGGAGATTCCGCACGAGTTCTAGTGGAGCGTGCACCGCTGACTTTGGGCGCAGAAGTGCAGACGCTGAATTTGATTGGCATAGCACCGCGCGGTTCAGTGGATTCACCGATGCCAGTGGGGTCTGAACACTTGGTGTCCACGTTGGCATCATCCGATGATGTGAATGCTGTGCGTCGTGAACTGAATGTACGCACCGTTTCTGTTCTTGCATGGGGATCAGGCGCGACAACTGGTGCCGTACTGAAAATGTTGAACCCAAACATTGTGTCGACCATGGTGTTGGACTCGCCATCTGACCCTGGCGTATCGCAGACGATGTTGGCGCAGAAGCAGATTGATTCCTCGGAAACTGCCGTGGTGGAAGCCATGCATTGGTGTGCATCGCATATCTCGTGTCCGATGAATGCAAACGTGGCGAAAGAATTAAACAAGTTCAAAACAGCATTACGTGTGGGGCGTATCGCTGGCGGTGCGAACTACGACACGATTGCTCGTGCGGGTACTGCAGCCTTGGCCTCTGGAGTGCCACAGGAATTGTTTGTTGCGATTGCCTCGGCTGCAGAGGGAGATTCCCAACAACTTCTTGGTTTAGGTGGTGCCGCACCCACAGTTGCTTCGGCGTATGCGCCCTGTGCTGATGTGAGCAGGAAAGCCTCTGCGCGAATCGCACAGATGTTTGCAGCAAACATGGCTAAGAAAACACGATTGATACATATTGGTGCTGAAGCAACGGTGTATGGATTCTGCAAAGACCTGCCGGAGTCGACGTTGACCGTGGGCGAGATCAATGCAAAGAAGTCAGCGTTCAATAGTGACGTGTTGGTCACGATCGCTCGAGGCGACCAGATGGTTCCCACGTTTGCTGCACGTGGCATGGCCAAGCGCATGGGTTGGACATATCAGTCCGTATATGCGAACCGTCATTTAGTGGTGGGTATTGATCGCGCCATCACAGCGCAAGCTCTTCAGTTCTTGATGAAATCCTGAATCAACGCAGCGAGTTCTAATGGCGTATCGCCTTGCACACTGTGACCTGCCTCTTGCACATGCTCCACGCGCACCGATGATGCACGCTTGCGAAGTTCTGCTTCGTCCTCCTCGGAAACAACACTTTGCTTGCGCATGCCGCGCACAAACATGAGTGGCTTGCCGTAATGCTGAATCGCATCCCACAACACAGCTGTGGATGGCTTCTTCTCGCCTTCGTTGACAGCGGACTTCATTTCTGGCAATGGGGGAGCACCCTCACGGCGATAGCGCCACACCCATGAGCCGTCTTCTACTTGTAATGCGTTGTGCAAAATGCCGCGGCGCAAACTCTCCACGGTGCGTGTGGGGTTGAATTCGATGGTTCGCTTCAACAGATCTTCAAAGGAAGGGAACGTGGCAGGGCCATTCACAAAGTCAGTGATCTGTTTTGTCTTGTCTTGATTCACGCCCGGTGTGATGTCGACCAACACCATCTTGCGCACCAACTGCGGGTAATCACGAGCGAGTGCGATGGTGGTGAGACCGCCGAGCGACATGCCGATGACAGCAGTTGCATTGGGTGCGAGTGCGGAGATCACGCGTGCAACGTCGGCGGCGTTTTGTTGCAGTGGTGCAGCTGCGGGGTCGAATGGTGCGGCGGAATCTGAATGTCCATGGCCCGGAAGATCGATGCACAACACAGGCATGTTGAGCGCGAGTGCCACGGTGTCCCACGTGTGTGCGTTCTGTGCACCACCATGGATGAACACAAGTTGTGGTTCGGCCGTGCCCCACTTGAGTGCTGACATGTTGCGGCCATCGCCCATGGGAATGGTCTCGCGACTAACGGTGGGTGGCCCGACATAGGGGATGCCATATTCGGCAGCATTCTCATGGAACATGCTGAATTCGTCGTAGGGCACTCGGTCAACCATGCCTTAACCGTAGCCATGTGCAGTGTTTGGCAGATAGACAGAAGCCATGTCTATTGAGGCTTTGCGACACCGTGCCATTGTGGCGTTGGGTTCCAACCTGGGTGATCGTGTGGAATATCTGCGCTTCGGCATTGAGCACATTGGCCATGTGGTGGCGCAGTCGCAAGTGTTTGAGACCGACCCTGTGGGTGGTCCGGATAACCAAGGCCCGTATCTCAATATGGTGGCAGTGATCGCGACAGATCTTGACCCGTATGCATTGTTGCGTCATCTCAATCAGGTGGAGGCCGATGCTGACCGTGTGCGTGTGATTCGTTGGGGTCCTCGCACGTTGGATCTCGACATTGTGTTCTATGACGATGTGCGTATTGAAGGTGAAGAGCTCACAATTCCACATCCTCGTTTTGCCGAGCGTCGTTTTGTGTTGGAGCCGTTGAGCGAAGTGGCACCGGAACATTGCCCCAGCGAATGGCGAAATCGTTTGCCTGCGTACGGCGTGTATCCGCGCGGACCACTTGAATCCTTGAACATTCCCGCACTGGACCACTGATGTACATCGCACTGTTGGTGCCTGCACTGAATGAAGAAGTGGGCTTGCAACGCACATGTGCCGTGATGCGTTCGGCTGTTGAAGCGGGTGTTGTATCGGCTGCGTATGTGTTGGATGGCGGCAGTACGGATGGTTCTGTTGCGGTTGCTGAATCGTTCGGTGTTGAAGTGCTGCATATTCCGCAGTTGATGTCAGAACTTGGACCGGTGCTGGGCAAAGGCGATTCGCTGTATCGCGGTGTGCACGCGGTGGAAGCCGATTGGTATGTGTTCCTTGATGCCGACTTAGGCAATGTGTCGTTGGATCATGTGCGTGCATTGGTGGCGCCAATTGAAACTGCAGTGTCGACCGGTGTGCAGTTTGTGAAGGGCGGCTTTGTTCGTGTGGATGAACATGGTGTGCCACGTGCGGTGCCCGGTGGGCGAGTGACAGAACAAGTGGGCAGACCGTTGTTGCGTTTGGTGGATGACGCGTTGGCAGATTTGTCGCAACCATTGAGTGGTCAGGTGGCAATTGCTGCTGGCTTAGCGAAGAAGCTGCAATTTGTGACGGGTTACGGCGTCGAGATTGCGATGTTGATTGATGTGTATCGCGCCGTGGGAATGGCGGGCATTGTGGAAGCTGACATGGGCTTGGTGAATAACCGTTGGAAGGCTGATGAAGACCTCACGGGAGTGATGAACGAAGTGACGGCTGGTGCTGCAATGCGCGGAGTGATGGATGTATGCGCCGAACCGTTTGCATTGCCAGTACTTCTCAACCGCGGCTAATCAGTTCACCAGTTTTCTGGATGATTGTCTTCTTCGTTCCAATCATCGGTGAGAATTCTGCCCAGTAACCATTCGCTGTCTTCCTTTGTCTCTCGTTCATATCGCTGAGGGTCTTTGCGGAGTTCTTCGTAGTAGCGACCGAGGTCTTGTCGAAACTTTATTCGTTGAGCTCTTTCTGCGGCGGGTGTTTGCTCGGCCATAAAACGAGTGTAGATGCTAAAAAAGTCAACAAATATTGAGTGTTTGACAAACCGAACGAATGTGAACCCTAGAGATGCAAGAATGCAGGCAATGAAGATCGCAACATGGAACATCAAGCAGGCTGTCGCCCCAAGAAAGCCATTGCAAGAACTGTGGAACTTCGCCGCTGATGTGATTGATGCTGATGTCATGGTGTTTACCGAAGGCAAGGTGCCAGGCGATGGTGTTCCCGAAGGTTGGACAGCCGTGTGGCGCGATGAAGGTGTTGATGACAAGCGCACGTGGGGCACCGTGATTGCTGCACGTAATGGCGTGGAGATTGTGGACATCACAAATGGAGTCGACGGCGACGGCGGATTTGTGATTAGCCATTCATGGCCCGGCACCGTCTCGATTGTTGATGTTCTGCAAGAGGGAAAACCTGTGCTGACCATTGCCGGCATCTACGGAATCACGCAAGATGCAGATGGCAATCAGGTGGGCCATGGCGGACACTCAGTGCCGAACATTCTGAATGAGTTGGTGGACTTAGTGAACTCGCCACGCGGAGAGCGCTTGGTGATTGCCGGAGATTTCAACTTGTTGCCAGCTGATATGCCCGAAGAGCTCTATGAGATCATGGTTGACGTGGTGGAAGACACTGCAGACTTGCGCGAGCCATTAGACGGTTGCACCGCTTGTTCATTTGATGGCGAATCATGCGGACATTTGTGGACGCATAAGGACGACAGTAGTGAAGACAATGCAATGCATAACATTGACTATGTGTTCATCGCACCGGAGCTAGCGGGTGTGTGCGTTGATGTCTATGGCGGTGAGGCTGACTTTGAAGGCATCTGGGAAATGAGCGATCACGCACCAGTGGTGGTGGAGTTCGAGTTCTAAAACTCGTTGGCGTTACGCCTTGGGGGCGCGCCAGAGATCGCGGTCAAGGAGTACGTCGGCGCCAAGGTCTTGATGACCTTGCAGCACGTCCCATACGTCAATGAAATTGCGTACTTCTTGAATGTCGTGCACGCGATAGATCCCGGCACGAGTCAACGTGAGTGTGTGAGCAATGGCTGCAAGCGTGCCTGCCAGACGTTCACGTGGTGGACGGCCAGTAATCGCCCCAATGAAGTCTTTGCGTGACACAGGGAAGAGAACAGGGCGGCGGTATTCCAACAACCGACCAATCTTTTGCAACACTTCAACGGTTTGTGCTGGGGTCTTTGCAAAGTCCGGGCCCGGATCAACAATCAACTGCTGACGCGACACTCCCGCAGCAGTCAGCCACTCCATGCGCTCGTCCATGAACTCCAACACGTCGGCAACAACGTCGGTGTACAAGTTGGCATCGGTGAGGCGCACCTTGGGTCTTCCGCGGTTGTGCATGAGGATGTATCCAGCACCATAGGAAGACACCACATCGGCAAGTTCACGATGCAGAAGCCCGCTGATGTCGTTGATGATGTGCGCACCGGATTCCAACGCAGCAGCTGCCACTTTGGGGCGATACGTATCAATGCTCATGATGGCCGATGTATTTGCAGCCACCCACTGAATCACCGGAGTGATGCGCTCAATCTCTTCTTCTTCGGAAATCTCGGGAACACCTGTGATGGCGGACTGTCCACCGATGTCGAGAATGTCGGCGCCTTGTTCCAGCACTTCTTGCGTGCGCTCCATACGTGCTTCCAAAGTGGCGTACTTGCCAGCGTCGCTGAAGGAATCGGGTGTGGCATTGATGACCGCCATGATGAGCGGACGATCAATGTCAAGCGTGAGCCCACGGGCAACCAATTGAGGCATAGGTGCAGACTACTTGGCGTTGTTAGAGGCTTGGAATTAACGCAACGATGCTGGTGGATTAAGGATTGGGTGATCGCCTAAAGCACCATAAATGATATGGCGCTCAAGCTCTAGCGCTGCTTTGCCGTCTTCAGTGATGACATATCGATAGCTCAAGTTTTCATGAACGTATTCGCGAACAAGTCGATCGATCGCTAACTCGCGAGTGACGATTTTGTCAATGTCCTCAACCGTTAGTTGAGGAAGAAGCAATAGGTCTTGGACATACACGCAGAATTGGTCGCCAGAGCGACGGCCTGAAGCATGGCTGCGCAGTCGGTCACGAAGCCCTGTAGTCCTTCCTTGGGAGAGAGCGGTAGCGATGTCGTCCGCGGTCTTGCCATTGCCGGCCATTCCTTTATAGACAAATTCATCACTCTTATTCCAGATGGAATACACGCCGGCTGCAGCTCGTGGCATGTCCATGTTTGGCCAGTCAGCAAAATGATGAAGTGGACCACTCTTGAGGGAGTGTAATTGTTCACTCAAATATGACATTTCCACAGTTCCTTATCGTGAGTGAATTTTGAGATGAAATTGATTCTGGGAACGAAGACCAGATGCGATGCAAAGCAAGCACCAGCCGAAGATTAGTTTCTTTGTGAAGGAGTTTCTATGCCCCAAAGACCTTATGCCTCGTTCAGTTTTGAGAAGCTTGAAGCCATAGCTATTGAGAAAAGTCAAGATGAAATTACTCTGAAAAAGATTAGACATGAACTGACATTCAGAAATACTCGGGCGTCCAGAAGGCTTGCTTCAAAATTGGAAAGCGGTGAAGAGATTCAGGAAACTAGAGCGCCTCGTAGAAACTCAAGGTCAGTAACTGAAGACAACAAGAAAACTTCATCCGACATTGAGTTTCGGTATGAGGCCCTGCGTAGAACGTTTACAGAGAAGAGTTCAATTATGGCGAAATGGGGTGTATCAGAATTGCTGCCGCAGGACATGCTTCTTAAAGTATTCGCTCTCTGGAAGACGCAATGTGGAGAAGAACCAGATTCATATGGACGTTGTAAATCTTCTCTGATGGATGACATGATCAAGCTAGGTCTTGAGGTCTCGGGTAAGCCTGAAGCGGTTAAGAGATAATTTTATGAGTTTCGAAGTTGATGAAAATTCTCTGTGGAGGGAAGCAGAGCGCAGGTGGTCTGCGCATTTGTCCGCGCAACAGTGGGTCGTGATGAACTTGGCTGGTGTCGGCTCAGGCAGCGAGGCTCCTCTTATTGCAGTCAATGGCGGTATGGTCCGCGCCCCGGATCTAATGGCCACGAAAGCTGGCGTCACTGTTTATTGGGAAGTTAAGTTCAGAACTACTTCACACTCAAATCCCATTACCGGCGAGCGTGAACATTGGATGGAACGAGCAAAAGTAAATGATTACTTGCGCGTACATCACGGTACGCAATGTGAAGTCAATGTTGTTCTTTTTGACTCCTCAAGTCGTGGTGGACTAGGTCAGTGGTTTGTTGGGTCCATCGACGAACTCATTGAAGCTGGTAGGCGAGATATTCGTTGGGCATCTGACTTATCTGAGATTGATGCGTGGGTCTGGCCAAAATCTGCGATGCGACCGATTTCAGGACCCGAATTTGACATGTCTGGAAACAGGGTCTCCGCATTACCGGATGAAGGAGAAGGTAAGCCAGTACCGCTTGGAGTGATGGCGCCAATTGAACGCAATTTGAGGCGAAAGAGTGTCAAATCTGTAGTTCAGAATGAGAACGGAAGTACAGCGGACGAAGTTGCCAAGATTGAGAACGTAATCAGTAACAATTTTGAGTTAGGTCTTCAAGTCCTCGCACTTGAAACACTAAAACTTCGCACTGTACCCAAGTATTCCGTTCTTCAAATTGGTGATCAGAACATTGACGTTGATGAGTTGTTGGGACTGCTTCATTATGGCATTCGAGTGTTTTTGATTACTCCAACAAAGAAACATCAAATGGATGCTATAGAACTTGAGGCGTTTGAGGATAGCCGACTTCTGGAATGGGCAATCGTCCCTGAAGCATTTGAGATGTCGCACACGATTGTTGATGGAATTGATTTTTCTCAATTAACACCGAAGTCAAAGAAGATCCTTGAATTAGCCGCTAATTCTGGTGCGATAAATCAAAAACAATATGAAATCGTTCATGCATCCCCTGATGAAGACATAGTAGTGAGAGCTGGTGCAGGAACCGGCAAAACCGAAACTATGTCTGAACGTATAGTTTTTCTACTTGCAAACGCTGAAACGATTGATTCTGAAACTGGTCTCGCATCGTCTTCGGAACTCCGACTTGATGAAATTGTTCTCGTTACCTTTACGCGAGAAGCCGCAAGACAAATGCGTGAGCGTTTAACAAAGACCCTTGTGCTTCGAAAGAGGCTTTCCCGAAATTGTGTTCTTCCAGTAGTGGCCTGGATGATGCAATTGAGTTCGTCCGAGATATCAACGATTCAGTCATATGCCAAATCAATCGCTCAACAAGGTGCAGCGACACTCGGACTTTCACCTGGATTTCGGGTATCAAAATTGACTATGCAATTTCGCGAAGTTTTGTACCGCTCTTTATCGCCGCATCTAGAGGTCATTCTTGATTCTTGGGGACCATCTGAAGTGCCCGCTGCGCACGAATGGCGAGAACTCATTGAGAGCATCTGGAACAAACTTGACAACAACGGAATTGAAATCATGCCTCTCTCAGGCGGAAACAAATCCTCATTGTCCTGGCCTCTTCCTTCAAGAAATATCTCAACAATTGATCTTGATGCTTCAAAGATTGTAAAAACAGTGATTGATCAAATTGGAATTGAGTTCGCAGAGATATGTGAAGACAATCAGGCAATCCCGACGTCAAAGTTAGTTACAACTGCTTTAGCTGTTCTTCGACAGCCTGGTCCAATCTCAGTTCGAGTACCGAAATATGTCTTCGTCGATGAATTTCAGGACACCGACGATGAGCAGATGAGTATGTTCGTCGAAATTCGAAAGCGATTAGATGCTCGGCTTTTTGTTGTCGGCGATGTCAAGCAGGCAATTTATAGGTTTAGAGGCGCAGAGGGAAATGCATTCAAGAGTTTGAATGCTAAGTATGTTGAATTCGGGACGTTGGAGCCATATCCACTTTCAAGAAATTTTCGTTCAGGTAAATTCCTGCTGGACTCACTCCATCCATACTTTGAGGCATGGGGCAAAGATGGTCTTCTTGAATATGTATCTAACGAAGATCGATTGGAGGCAAACCCAAAGAGGAAAGGCCAAAGCAAGGCTGTTGATTTAACTGTTACCAATGAGAAAAAGTACTTAGGTGATGCGGTTGATCAAGTCAGGGCTTGGATCGAGGATTCCAAGAAACACGATAGGAAACCTGATGTAGCGGTTCTTTGTCGGCAAAATTGGACAGCAATAGAAATCAAACAGAAACTTGTGGAAGTTGGGATTCCTTGCGAGCTCGTAGTAGGTGGAGATTTTTTCAGAGTTCCAGCTGTCCGTGAAATGCGCGCCCTTCTGGAAGCAGTTGTGAATCCATTTGATAGCGGTGCTCTTCTTGAGTTGCTTGAAACGCGGTGGGCTGCGCGAATTATGTCAACGGGTGCGCCCGAAGGAATTGACCCAGCCGATCGGAGTGTCTGGGAAGATGCAATTGATGCACCGATTTCTTGGATAGACCGTCTGTCGTCGCTTAGTACTGGCAGTTTTGAGACGTCTGATTTGGATGGCTTACGACTGCGAATGATTTCATTGAAAAAACTAGTAGGGAAGATGCCAGCGCTCTCTTGGCTAGTTCTTTGTTGGCAGCACTTCAGCCCGGATTCCTGTGAAATGCCAGGGAATAATGAATCAGTAGAGCGTCCGCGCTATGTGCGGTGCTTGGAACATTTATTGATGTTGATGGATGCTGAGTTTTCAGATACGCCGATTTCGCTTCCACGAATTCTTCAATGGCTTCAACTTCAGATTGCTACTAATTCCAACGAGGACGAGCCGTTCAATCAAGAATCTCTTGTTGGCAAAGTGACTGCTCTTACAGTTCATAAATCTAAAGGTCTTGAATTTGACAATGTCCTGATTCCACGTACCTGGGATCAATTCTCAAAGAAGCGTCGCAAATTTAACTCGGTAATCACGATTGATGCCAAGAACAATCCCCGAGTCGTATGGGAATGGCATCTAAAAAGAGATAATCGACAAGTTCGTATTAGCAATGTCTCTGAGTCTGATGCGTCTTGGGACGAAGAGATAAATGAAGTGAGATCCGAAGAGGCACGCTTACTTTACGTGGCCACTACACGTGCGAGAGAAGAGTTGGTTGTTTTTATAAAGACTGACAGTCCGAAGACAGCGAGATCATTGTCTGATTCAAAAACATGGAGTGATTTGATTAGGAAAGTGAAAGGTCTTTAGATGGGTAACTGGAAAACAATTGCATTCAACGATGTTTCTTTCGAAACTCTGGAGTCAGAACTCACATCATCAGGTCGTAGGTGGAATGAACTGGCTCATATTCCCGCAACGACTTCACTTGCAGGAGCAATAAGGGATACCGGAGCGGCAGCAATAGCGGTTGCTACTTTGATTGATGTCATTGTGATGGGGGGGATGGAAGGGGAACTTCAGGTTCCAATTTCTGAGTTCCCATCAAATACCCAATTTGAGAAGAGTTATCTAGAGAAGAAGGTGGGAGATTACTCAAGCCTTGTTTCTGATTGGCAGGAGAAAGTAGCTGGCAGAAGAATCTGGCTTTCGATGTCCTATCAGCAGCATCTTCGAGAATTCTTGTATCGCGGAAACTATTCCCAAGGTTTACGTCGTGTCTTTTTAGAATCACGCTTTGACATTCTGAAATCAATTCAAACCCTAATTTCTGCTGGTATTGAACCAGGGATGTTGAGCAATCTCAGTGGAATCTCAGAAATTGCTGCAAATGCATGGGTGGATTTAGAGAAGAATTATCCCGCAGTAACTTCTGTTAGGGATGAGCTCTGGATTGATTTAGAGGAGTTTGAAGCCGGTACATCAAGATTGGCCAAGTCGCTAAGAAAGAGAATTTATGATGCGCTGAATCAAGTGTATGGACCGTGTTCTGGTCGAAGAACAATCGTCTATCACGGCTTTCACTTCTTTACGCCTCCTCAGTGGGCTTTTTTTCAATTGCTGAACCGCTTAGATGATGTGGAACAAATCTTTATCGTGCATGATGATGGTGAAAGCCCAACAAGTGAAGTTTGGCGTTGGTTCTTTGTAGAAAAGTGGAACATGCCTCCTACGGAATACCGCAAGGTGGTCGGCAATCCAGGGGTGGCATTACAGGGTCTTCATGCAGCATTGCGAGGAGACTTGGTCGAGGAATCAAAGCTTGCCGGGGAAGTTGTCATTGAAAAATTCTCAACTCCAATCCAATTTGTTAGACACTGGTCGTCCAATCGAACTCTTGCGCAAGCTAGCCAAAAGAAGGTGCCGAGAACCTTCGCTGCTTCGGCATCAGATGCCAACCGCTTCGTAGAACGTTTTGGAGGTATGACTCAACTTGGTCGGACGAATCTTGCACTGCTGCCGATTGGGGCCTATTTGTATGGTATTCATAGCTGTATCACCTTGGATAGGGGCGGAAATTTACGAGTCTGTTTGAATTCAAAGGCATTAGTTGACATCGTTGATAGTGGATTCTTACAAATAAGCGGGGATGAACTTTCGACAATTGAGAAATCATTTATTCTTCAGAGGGTTCTGCCATTCTTCGAGGGCTGTGACCTTGTTTCTGAATGGAAAGAACGAGCTGTGGCGCTACATCGTTTGGTCGTGGCTGAGGTTTCACAATTTGGGGCGAGAAGAACAAATATTGACGATGTCGCGAGAATCAAGAATGCCGTTGCAAATCCAATTCGCCTGGCTCCTTGGGCCGATATCACTGAGGATGAAGCAAAGACACTTGTGAGAATCATTGATGGCATATCGGAGATACTTGCGCAGATTGTAAAAAACCCGAAAGTGTCGTTTAAGAGTCATGTCCAATTCTTAAAGTCCAACCTGTTGAATGCCATGCGTGATCTTCCCGAATCGGAAAGACGTGAAATTGAAGCAAAAATCTCGGGGATGGACATTGATTTAGATGCAGAAGTCTCTGCTGAAGGTTTAGTTGATGCAGTCGACATTCTTCTTGGTCGCAAGGCGGATTTCAGTCTCACGGAAGATGGGGAAGATTCTCGCAATAGTGCAATCATGGAATTGCGATCACTGGATGAATTCAGCTTTAGAAAAGTTGATTCAGAAATTCACTTAGCGAATCTTGCAGACGGAAAGTTTCCAGGACGTGCCGGTGGTATTGGCTGGCCATTTAACGTTGAAAACATCAAAAACTCTTCAGCAATTGATGAGATTGCAATTGAAATTCTACAAACGCGATCTCGTACAGCCTCTCTGAGTGACCTCTACCTATTCTCGCTTGGTCTAAATGGGGCATTAGATGGAAATATTGTTCGGCTGAGTTATATCACCACAGAAGGTGGTGAAGATGCCAATCCCTCTCCAATTCTCGCACTTATGTCCGAACCGGGTCATCGTCCAACCGAGGCCATCCTCACTCGCGCTGGAGGCATGAAAATGAAGAGTTCGTCTGATATTGAATTGAGCTCTCCAGTTGTCAATTTTGTGCACCCAAGAAAAAATCAAAGTAAGAAAGTCGAATTAAAATCCGCAATTGACCAGATTGATGTGGTTGCAGCATCATCGGCTATCGCATGTTCGCGGCGTTTTGCCCTGCAATGGGCGATGGGACCATCTGCTTCATTTACGGCCGAACATCATCATCTGATGCTGTTCGGAAATCTGATTTCAATTCTGTCCACCCGTATGGGAGTTGTGAAAGCACGGCGTGCTTGTTCAGACCTGTGGAGGCAGTTTTCAAGAGGGCAGCGTAGTAGTAGTGAAGCTAAGGCGGCTATCAGGCAGAGAAGCGGGGCGTATAAAGAATGGATATTTACCTTAGATGGCAACAAGTCAAGTGATGATCCGCTTTCAATGGCGTATCAGAGCGCATCAACGGGTGCAGTCGTAGATATTGACTATTTCCAATACGGTCAGAAAGAATTTCTTCCACCTGTTCACGGTGAGCAGAAGAAAGATGTGTGTATCAGTTGCCCAGTGAGGAATCATTGCTTGGTTTGGAAGATTCCAGAAGATTGATATCGGATTGCCATCATGGAGATTGAAACCAGAGAGTTGATTGAACTTAAAGTCCTAAAGGCTCTTAAGTCCATTCGTCTCGTCTTTGAACTGGGATTTCCAGATGCGTTGGTATCAGAAGCATCAGAAGTGGTTCGGGACTGTGGACCAGCTTTAGTGACACATGGTCGCCCCAGATATCCGGCTTGTTTTGTGTTGCACATTGTGAATCTTGCTAAAGAGAGAAATGGGCGGGAGTTTTGGTCGTCAGATGACCTTGCACACCTTTGTCGACCACTAGGCATGAATCCTCAGCAACTCGCCGTCTTCACGCGGGATGCGATAGAGGCTGTAGGGCTTGAGACTTTTGAGCACCTGGTGGAAGAAGACAACGCGCTTCGGTTCATGACTCCTGTAACGATGCATAGCGGGATTCCGATTAAGAATGTGGATGATTTGCTGCGAATCGTGCAAACAGCAATCAGAAGGCATCGTCACACTCCGGACGAGCAAATTAGATTTTGGAATTCATCACCTAACGGATATGCAGGAGTCTGGGCCGCTCCTCGGAGACTTTTGAAAGAAGCCGATTCGATTGCCCTTGATTTATTGGGGGAAATCAATGAGGTGCTTCTAGACCCCGATTATTCAAGCGTTGCTCGTCTGCCCAAGCATCTTGCTCAAGCTGTCATGGACGTTGCACCGAATTTGGAAGGTTCAGCTTCTAGAACTTCCCAATTAATTCCAAAGCCTTGGATTGAGATTGATCCATATTCTTGTTCGGGTCCAATTCTGGTACTTCCTCCTGTGAAGGAAGGTCAGCTTTCAAATTGGCGCGTAACTAATGCTATTGGAACTGACTATTTAGTTGATTACTCGGAAGCTATAGAGACTTCAATCAGGCAAGCATCCGATTATGAGGTATCAGCTCAAGATGAATTGGGAAGAATTGTAAGTACAAGGGTAATTCGTTCTTATTCAGAGTTTCCCGCTTATTTTTTTAGTGCCACCACAAATAGATTGCTCTCCGAGATAAATGGTCGTGTCGATGTAGTGGATTCATTAGTACTGGCACTCGTTCATCCGAAGACCTCAGTAATTAGTGGCGGGACTTTCGCCGATGATCTTCCAGCACGACTAGACGATTGGGCCGATTGGCGATTTATTGAAATTGATACTAGAACCACTAAGCGGCTGGTACTCGGAGACAAAACCAAATCTGAAAGTGAATCTGCGGTTGAAATTGAGTTTCGTCGGGGATCTTCACATATCTCTATTTCAGAGTCAAGTATTCCAAAATCATTAGTACGTCATGCGGATGGAATAATTCACGATGAACCACCAGTGCTAAGAATCGAACTTGGAGAGGTGAATCCAGACCTCGTCTATGTTGAGGTAACTGGACCACAATCCAGGAAGGTGCCGCTTTCCCACCTTCCTATTTTCAGAGATGAGTGCGATATTTCAGAACTTTTTGATGGCGATGGAACCTATTCAATTGAGGTTCATGGTCCCATTGGAATGCGAATGAAGCCATTGGTGATTGTGCTTGTAAGCGGGTTGTTGATACAGCAAGATCCTCCGATTGCTCTTCCCGGTGATCGTGTGAACCTTGAAATTTCTTCTGTGTCCTCTGAAGTGGATTTAACAATTTCTGACGGAGTCGACTCAGTAAACGTAACTCTCGGTTCTTTGACTCTTGAGATAAGGCCAGTTCGGTTTTGCTGGAATATCTCCATGGGCGGGAAGCCATTCACAGACGTTGGACAGAATCAATTTGATTTAAGTCTCAATTATTTGCTCTCCACCCACTCGGTACTTCTGAATCTCCGAACGGGGATCAGCAGTGATTTAGTCGTCTCACTACAAACAAATGGGGAAGAAATCTCGAGTTATCAAGTCTTAACAAGAGGAGGCCGTTGGTCCTTTGATTTGACTGTCTTTCTTGAAGCGATTGAGAAAAATAACAATGAAGAATTCTCAGTCACTGTCAGATTAGGCGTAGGCGAGGAGATAACTGTTGGGCGTATTGTTTCCGAATACGTCGCAAATATCTCGATTATGGAACGAGACAAGTCAATTAATCCAGCGCTTGTTGAAGTGAATATTGAAGAGAATCGTCCGTTCAATAGCAGGGCACTACGGATTTGGAATCTTGATAGACCATGGGAAAAGAGCTTCTCATTAATGCTTTCCGATAATCAGAGACATTCTTTTGAAATCTTGATGCCTAAAGGTCATCGTTCCGGACGATATAGAGCTTTGCTGCGTGTGGAGAGTTCCTCGATACTGGAGCCTGACCTGCCGATTCAAGGCGATTCCAATACTTGTGATTTCACGCTTCAGAGTGGTGTGGATTTTGATTGTGAAAATGCAGTGGATCGTATTATCCAGGCGGTTACTTCAGGGACGTTGAAGAACATTAGGAGTGGAGACGTAAAAGATAATGGGGAAGTCTTAATTGCATTGCTTGCGCGAAATGTTGCCGATCACAATGGCCGAGCTTTAACGCAACGTGATTTTGCGATTATTTACGAGCTACTCACGAACGAACCTGAAGGAATCGTTGGATTTGTCTCCAGGGCACTGAGCAGACAAGTAATTGATGAACGAGACAAAATCGCTATTTCGTTATCTCTTCTGCCAATTCTGTTTGAAGCAGAGGACTCCATCAATCTTTCAATAAATCCGGAAGATTCGGAGCTTGTGTGGAGTCAATTACCAATTCTTGCTTGCGCAATTGAACCTTGGTCGGAATCATTTGAAACTCAATGTCGATGGTCTGAGAAACTTGGTTGGCCAAAAATTCCAATTTCTGGAATCTCGCCGAATTCGGGTGAATCTCGCGTTATTGAAGCGATTCCGAACCGTGCGATTCTGGCAGCTGATTTTGATCAGCAACTCCGTCGTGTTGTCCAGTTTCCGCCTGAAGTGCTGCTTTCTGCATTAGGGCAATTCATAGGTGTCCGTGACGGTCAACCACTATCAATGGATGCCGAGTGGGACGCAGTTGTCATCAGCATTCTTGATATTTTTCCAAAAGAATCTGAAGTTTCTCTTTGGCGTAGAAGGCATGAAGCTGTTGTATCCCGTGCCCATCGGAATGTGAAGAATTATCTAAATCAGGAAATTTTCACTCAGTATGCAGCTAAAGCGGTCTGGAAAAGTGATCCGCAGTATAAATGGTTTCTAAATGACATTGCCGTTTTGGCATATGACGGCATATATGCACGTGCACAGTCTCTTTCGCATATGCAGGCGCTAATTGATGGAGCTCGTATCGCGCCAAGGTGGGTGACATACGCAGTTTTGCTTGCGCTTTCGATGTTCCCACTACAAGTTGGTTAAAGGAATTTCTCCCGAGCGATTGTGATTGCAAATCTCTTAACAATTCCGGTTACAAGTGCATTTCCAATAAAGAAAGCGCGTCGTGCATCTGTGAGGCCTGGTAGCGCTGTATGTCCTGTTTCAAAACCACTCAACCTCTCAAGTTCTTCAGGTAGTAGTCGTCTAAATTTGCCCGACTCAGTCTGAACGACATGTTTAAAACGTGAAGGCGTTCGACCCCCCTCGCTAGTGATGATGGTGCGTGAAGGTTTATCTATTGAGTCTGGAAAACTCATCTTGCCCTCGGCGTATTCGTATTGAATCCCGTTCTTTTTAGTACGCATAATTTTTTTGGCGCCCTTATGTCTCTTCCAAATTTCTAATTCTTCATTGGTGATGAAGTATTCAAGGGGTACTTTGGATTCATTCTTGACGAGTTCTTGACCGAGCGTTCTACTACGACCTTCAAAGAGAGGAAGTGTTCTCTGTGTCGTAACTTTGCGGTCAATACACACACCGGCATTGAGGAACGGTGATTTTCTTCCGACACCTTGGTTAAAGGATTCTGTAATTTCCCAAACTTCACCTTCTAATTCAAAAACTGATGCAGAAAGAGTCTCGGGTTCAACAGGAAATGCAGTTGCAATTAATCCTGTGGCTAGAAGAGAGTCAAGGTTTGAAGTCCTAATTCTTCGGTACCCCTCAGTTCCCTTCTTGTGGGCAATAATAAATATTCTTCGACGTCGCTGCGAGAAGCCGTACTCTGCTGCATTGAGAATTCTCCACTCGACGGCGTAATCAAGATCATTGAGAGTTGCAAGCATAATTGCAAAGTCTCTACCTCTTTGATTACCGGGTGAAACAAGTAAGCGATCAACGTTTTCAAGTATCGCCATCTTGGGTTTCTTAGCTTCCAGGAATCGGTGGATATCCCACCACAAAACTCCCTTCTTCCCCTCGAGTCCATTTGCTTTATTGAGTGGTTTAGCGACTGAATAGTCCTGACAAGGGAAGCCGCCAACGAGGATGTCAAGCGCAGGTCTAATCTTTTTCGGATCAACGGTAGAGATATCTTCATTTGAGTGCCCGTCGGGGCCGAAGTGATGTTCGTAGACACGAGAAGCATGTTGCGCCTTTTCGCCTGGTTCCCATTGGTTGCTCCAAACAACTTTGAATAAATCCAACTGTTCAAGTTCCGTATTGGCGTTTTCGAAGCCCACGCGAAATCCACCGATTCCGGCGAAAAGTTCTGCAATTTTGATTGTCATCTGTGGCCTAACTTTGATTTATCTATTGGTAATAGAGTCAAAAGACATACAGAGCGTAGTTGATCCATGTGTCGAGATCAACTCATCGAACCTGAATAAGCAAGTTGAAATGAGATGAGAGGCTGGCATTCCTGATGGAAACACCGAAATACGATAAAACTTCCCCGAAATCAATTCTAAAATTTGCATCGGGTCTCACCGGAAAGTCGCTAGCGCAAGTCGTTGAGCTTGATACCTTCAAAGAGAATATTAGGAATAAGGGAGATTTGGGTCTCCTCGTTGAGAATTATTATTTCCAACATTCGCCTGGTCCTGTGGCAGGACCGGATTTTCCTGAAGCTGGAGTCGAATTAAAGACGACTGGAGTTCTTAAGAAAAATCCGGGAAATTATAAAGCGAAAGAACGATTAGTTCTGAAGATGATTGATTTCGAAAACATAGTTCACGAGAACTTTGAATCATCTTCACTGATGAAGAAGTGCAAACTCATGCTGATTCTTTTTTATCTATATGACGCAGAAAAGCCAATTTACGATAGAAAATTTGTTCTTGATCCACTTCTCTACAGCATTCCAGAAGATGATTTTCCCACAATAAAGAGAGATTGGGAATTTATTCGTAACAAGATTGCAGATGGATTGGCACATGAATTGTCGGAAGGCGACACCTTCTATCTTGGAGCGTGTCGAAAGGGGGCTGGGGGCACCCAAGAGAAATTGCGGAAGCAGCCCTTTTCTAGCGTTGGTGCAAAATCTCGTGCATTCTCTTTCAAGCCTAATTATCTGAACAAACTCATTGAATCGCATGAGTCTGAGTCGGGGAATATGGGTGTTTCGAGGGGTCTTACATTTGAGGAAGCAACTCAGAAACGGTTCAAGCCCTTTTTGGGGAAAACAGTTCCGGAAATTTCTCAAAAGTTGGGCTACTTCAGAAAAGCAGCATTTCACAAAGGATTCAATCAAGACCTCTGTATCCGAATTCTGTCGAATGGAAAGAGCGTTGCCATTGAGCTTGATAAAGCCGGAATTGAGATGAAGACCATACGCGTTAATCCAGATGGAAAACCACGTGAATCAATGTCATTCCCCGGTTTTAAATTTCTTGACATCATCAATGAAGATTGGGAAGATTCCAGTTTTTTTGAAAAGATTGAAAAGAAATTTCTTTTTGTTATTTTTGAAATTGATGAACTGGGTGTTGAAAGACTTGCACGGGTTGCATATTGGAATATGCCATATGCAGATCGACTAGAAGCTCAGCGGGTATGGGAAGAAACTAAACGTCGTGTCTTGATAGATGCAACTCAACTTCCAAGACAGAGTGAAAGCCATGTGGCTCATGTGCGACCAAAGGCTCAGAATGCGCAGGACACCTGGCCAACTCCACAGGGTGGTGAGCATGTCAAACAATGTTTTTGGTTAAATCGCAATTACATCGCAAATGTAATTTGCAAACTTTGAATTGTGGTCGCAGATTTTCTCCTGAGAGAGTCTGTATCTCTGTTAATTTGACGGCTCTAGCTCAATTGTCCGAGGGAATCCGCAAGCATTGAGTATCTAGAAAGTCTGAACGTAATCTCACCGATGTTGTTGCTTCCTCGAGCGTGACCATTTACCCAGGTGTCGCCGTAGCCCATGCGAATTCTCAATTGTGTTGGCGCAAGTGCAACATGTGCTGGGTTTGGTCTTCCATAATTCAAATGTCGAATGTGCGGAGCAACATAGTGTGCCCGCGGAGGCGCATGTTCGCCTCGTGCAACATCGGTGATATTCCGATTGAACGAAGGCTGGGGAAGATATTGATAGAGAGAATGTCGACCACGGTACTGATGAACTTCGGTAGTTAAAGTTCCTGGAATTTCTCGTTGAAATCTGATCTTGCGATCAACATAAAAACTGATTGCGCAACCAACTGCAGTTGCCATCGCTGGACTGGGCATTCCAACAACTACAAAACTTTCAGGATCAAATCCGAAGATAATCCCAATGTCACTAATTCCGGCCCATGCGTAAACAAAATTGTTGCGTTCAACAAGAAGAATCTGAATCTTGTTACTTGAAAAAAAACTGACTTCTGTAATCGGACGTATGAGTTGCGGATATAAGAAAGCTGCAGTGTTGCGAACATCTTCAACCCAATCTGGACTGGGATCAAATGGGAACAAATCATCTTCTGGTGAGCAGATCGCTAGTCCAAGCTCGGAAATGGAATCCAACAGAATTTCAAGTCCCCTAGTTGAAGAGTCGGCTGAAAAGGGGAGAATCCAAGGGCTATTAAGAACAATTTCTTCGCTGTAGTCCGTTTCAATTCGCCCTTCACTGAACACAAGGCCACCCTCGCGAAGACAAAGAAATGAATAAATTGAAGAAAGCATTTTTGTATCAAGATCTTCAATTGCATTCGAATCATAAGGAAGAAGATTCGGCATTAATTTCACGATTTCTTCAGGGTCTCGAAGCACGCCAGAAGCAAGAATGGCGCTCGTGAGACTTGAAGTTGAGTCAGAGAAGACATCTTCTTCTTTCAGATATTCCCATAAATCCTCTGCTGATTGCTCGAACTGACTGAGTTTCATCGTCCCGTGGTCTTTGGAATCAATTCCGACGAATGAAACAGTGCGTTGTGCTAAATCAACCCAGAGGTCTTCGTTGATTGCTTGGCCGAAAAGTCTGTCTACGAAGGTTTCGCCTGAAAATGAGAGACGACTATCGCCAAAACTTGCGCAATATTCGGCACGGCTATTGGAGGCCGCCATTGAAGCGATGATCTCTGATACTGCCATCTCTTGGTCGTCTTCAGAGGCGGCCATAGCTGCATGTCCAATGAATTCATCGATGTCCATTTCATCAATGTTCTCGATGAGTTCTTCCACTTCAATCTTCTTTCGCTGAAGTTCTTCTATCGCATCTTGAAGGGCATTGTTTTCTGTATGAAGGGAATATTCAAGATCATCGAGAGATGAAACCTGTAGCGACTTGTCTTTTTCAAATTCCCATTCACTGCCCATGATTTCTATTCCTTTAAATCTCTAGTTTTGTCTATCAGAAAATTCTGAGGAGAGAAAAGATGGAATGACTTGGGAGTTAGTTGTCTTATGGATTACGCCTTATTAGAGGTGTCGGGAGTGTCGGTCTTGCCGCGGCCAACGGGGAACTCGTAAGTGTCCAACTTCTTCATGCCGGCACCTTGCTTCACAGGTGCGGGTCCCGACGTCACGGTTTCATCCATGCGCACACCATCGAAATAGTTGGGCACAAGAACGATGCGTGAATACCACTGATCATCAAGACTCTGTTGTGAGGTGAGATAGCGCAACGATGAGATCTCGATGTGAGTTGCACTGGCCGCAACATTCAGGCCAGAACCTTCATAGGTTGCGACAACTGTTGGTGCGCCTGTCTTTGACATGGCAATCACTTGCACTTCTTCGCTGAAGGAATACGGGTCTGCATTCGCCTTTGACAAGTGCCTGTGCAATACCAACATGTCTTGTCCACCGACTGTTGCAACGAACAAATCAACTTGTGCTTTGTTGGCGGTGTATTGCTTGTCGAGAACACCATCAAGAACACTGATGGCACGTGTCGTGCCGTTGTCTGTGCGCTTGGTAAACACGGTGAGATTCAGTGGCACCCATACGGACCCATCAGCGTCTGTGTCTTGAGGGTCCCAATAACCCTCGCTACCCACGACCATGAAGTCTGTATAAGAGGTGCGGGCAACACCGCAGAGATCGGGTGTGATCACCTTGGCCATAGAGGCACAAGAAAGGTCCTGCATTTCGTAATCGAATTGCTCCACGCTGAAGGCGTGATCAAACCAGGAGTATGAGGTCTCGGCGGGGCGAGTGCCTGCCACTCCATCGGGTTCTTCCATCGGTGGTTCTGCCGGTGCAGTGGACGACGAAGACGAGATGGGCGAGGTGTTGCCAAAGAGGGCAGTGGCCCCTGCGCCAAGAAGCGCAGTAATAAGGAGTAGCGCGAGCCCAGTGTTAGTGCGCTTGGCGGGGCTAGAGCCCTTAGCCATGACGGCGCTGGGCAGCTGCGCCCAGCCAGTAACCGATTCCGCTGAACGCTGCGCCAGAGAAGATGAGAGCCACGGTGGGGTCACCGATTGCGACGGAGAGAATTGCACCGAGAACCAGTGCAACCGCAGAAACGCCGACGTGGATGGTGTGCTTGGGGTTTGCCATACCTCTAAGGGTAGTCGGGCTTCGACTCGAATTCATTGAGCCCTCGGGAGAACTGCGAAGCTTGCAATGTGACCTTTCGTGTTTGGAGATTTCTTTGACGTCATTCCCTTTTGAGAAATTGAACAGTGCAGATTTAGTCATTGATGCAACATATGAAGGCAATCGGAATGATCCTAAAATGCAGCAAGGTTCAGAACCACTTCACCACCTGATTCCGGGACTTGAGAACGCAGGTGGATTCCGGCGGAGAAAATCCTCTGATGGACAGAGACTTGTCGCACTTGTACTTACTAGCACTGGTGGCGAAATTGAATGGCCAGATGAACTCGACCCCTATACGGGCGTATACACGTACTACGGAGATAATCGAAGCCCCGGAAAGGATCTCCACGACACAACAAAGCGCGGGAATCAAGAACTAAAGAAAATGTTCGAGCTTGCAAATGGGGATGCAGACGAAAGAGCTAAATGTCCCATAATTTTACTTTTCGAAAGAGGGCGGCAAGGACGCGACATGGTCTTTAAGGGGCTCGCAGTTCCTGATACAAAATTGAAATCGGAAAGTGACGATCTCGTTGCCATTTGGAAGATGAGCCAAGGACAGCGTTTCCAGAATTATCGTGCAAAATTTACGGTGCTTGACACGGGAACAATTTCCGGTGAATGGATTAGAAGAGTATTTTCCGAGAGGGTGTTTAACCCTGATGAGCAGGGAGTGCCCCCTGTGTTGAGTGATTGGGTCCACACTGGAAGAATCAAGCCACTTTTGGCTGAGCGCGATCATTCAGCAAGATCTTTAACAGACCAAGCACCACGTGCTGGATTAGCAAGCGACTTAATTGAGACCATCCTGGATTATTGCTCGTCTGACCCATTTTTGTTTGAACCAATTGCTGCTGCGGTGTGGCAATTGAGTTGTGCTCAGCCGATTGAGTACGAACTCACTCGGCGTTATCGAGACGGAGGTCGTGACGCAGTTGGTTACATGCTGCTAGGTCCAATTTCGGATGTCGTCAGAGTCAGCTTCTCGCTTGAAGCCAAGTGCTACCGATTTCCTAATTCAAAAGTCGGCGTCAAGGAGATGAGTCGTCTGATTTCGCGATTGAAACACCGCGAGTTTGGAGTCCTGGTAACAACGTCTGTTGTAGATAAACAAGCATATGAAGAAGTAAGAAGCGACGGTCATCCGATTGTCATTCTTTCTGGGCAGGACATCGCTGAAGTGCTCCTAAAAAATGGGATTAATGACAGAACAAAACTTCTTGATTGGATTGTGAAAGAGCACCTCTAAATAGGTCAACTCCTCATTGGCGTGATTATTTGGGTCAATTTGATATCTGCGACTGACCCAGGATGTAAAGTTCAGAGCGTATTGGCGTCCATTTAGGGGAGTAATTTTGAATCTAGAGGTCGCTTCATTCTTCGCCGGCGCGGGTGGCTTGGATCTCGGTTTTCGACAGGCTGGGTTTGGCATTCCTTGGGCGAACGAATACGACAAGGCAATCCACGCCACTTATGAAGCGAACCATCCTGGGACTCATCTTGAGCGTCGGAGTTTGACTGACTTTGAGCCGGAAGAGATTCCACAAGGTGTAACTGGAATGATCGGTGGACCGCCATGTCAAAGTTGGAGCGAAGCTGGGATGTTGCGTGGTGCAGAAGATCGTCGAGGTCAACTGTTTTTTAGATATGTCGATTTTGTCGATGAAGTTCGACCAACTTTTTTTCTTGCAGAGAATGTTTCAGGAATTCTGTTTACGCGTCACAGCAATTCTTTTCGGGAGATTCTTGAGAGGTTCTGTGAATTGGGGTACAACGTCTCTTACGGGCTCTTGAATGCCAATGACTACGGCGTTCCTCAAGATCGTGAACGAGTCATCATCGTGGGCTATCGCCTGAAGGGAGATGTTTTTTTTGAACCACCAGCACCAGACGACTCAAAGCCTGTATTGAAGGATGCGATCTACGACCTTCGAAAGTCTGCTAAGCCCGCTGTCAACAAAACTTATGGGAATACAAAATTAAGAATCCCGAATCATGAATATCTTGATGGAGGATTTTCCTCGATGTTCATGAGCCGCAATCGAGTGCGTGCATGGGATGAACCCTCTTTCACAATTCAGGCCGGTGGTCGACATGCGCCGCTGCACCCGAATGCGCCGAAGATGGAAATTGTGGGCAAGGACAAGCGGGCATTTGTAGAAGGTTTCGATTATCGACGTCTAACAGTTCGTGAAGCTGCACGAGTTCAAACTTTTCCGGATGAATTCATTTTCCACTACAAGAATGTTCTCGATGGATACAAGATGATTGGGAATGCAGTTCCGGTTGAATTCGCGCGTCGACTGGCTACACAAATTAAGAAAGATCTCAAGAAGAACGAGCCCCTGAGCAATCGAGGTCGTCAGAGAGTTGGTTCTCTTGAGCGTTTTGAAGATTTATCTCGTCTGAAAATCTCTAGGGCTTCGTAAGCGAATCTTACAAGTTATTCAAATGGCTCTTTCAAATGTTGCTAATGGAAAAGCTCTTGAATGGGCCGTTGCCAGCAGGCTTGCAATCTCATTGGGTGGCAGTGAGGTAATTGGGGCTGATCTGATTGTCGATTCAAAAGCCTCAACCTATGCGAAAGAGTGTTTTGATTCGTTGGACGAGGACAATCAGATTGATTGGTTGAATGCTGCATCTAGTGGTGTTCAACATATTGTCCAGCGGGAAAAGAAGCATTCCTCCATTGTCTCTCCGATCTGTATAGAAATAGCTTCTGATTCAGCTGGTATCTCTGGTGATGTTCGTGATGTGATTGTGAAGGGTCCTAAGAATTCCACCTTGGGAATCTCCTGCAAGAACAATCATGATGCGTTTAAGCATCCGAGGTTGTCTGGATCAATCGATTTTGTTGCCGATTGGAAATTGAGCGAATCGGGTTGTTCGCAACAATATTGGAATCAAGTAAATCCGATATTTGAGAGACTGGCAGCCATTCGGAAGTCATCAGATAACAAAATGAAGTTCTCCGACTTGGACGACCTTCGTACTGAAGTCATGATTCCGATAATGGATGCCTTTGTTAGCGAAATGATGAGAGTTGCTTCGAACGGGGATGCTGCTGAACTCATTCTCTGCAAAGCGTTGACTAGTTATGTCATCGGGAATCAAGATTTCTATAAATTGATTCGTGACAAAGCAGATAAGCAAGTTCGAGTAATGGCATTTAATTTCAATGGCACGCTTCACGGTCGCCGACCAAAATCTGCAGCACAACTCTTGGGAATCAATTATCAGAAAGTGTCTGATGCATCAGGAAACTCAGTGACAGTAGTAGTTCAGCTTGATCAGGGGTATGCCTTCAAGATGCGATTGCACACAGCCTCGTCACGAGTTGAACCATCACTCAAATTTGATATTCAGGCAGTTGGTCTCCCGCCAAGAGACGTTTACCAGCACTTCATCGACCTCTAGGGTCGACTAGCCGCGCAATAACTTGCCGGGCAGTGCGCCCGTGAATTCATCGCGTTCCACCGTCTGCACTCCATTCACAAACGTGCCCACATAGCCCTTTGCGTGCTGGACAAGCCTGCGGCCATTCGCAGGGAAGTCGTACACCATCTCTGGCATGTCAAACGTCAGTGCATCAAAGTCGATGAGGTTCAAGTCCGCACGCAAGCCCGGTGCAATCAAGCCGCGGTCCATCAAGCCATACAACTCTGCAGTCTTGCGGGTCTGGCGCTGCACCATCTTTTCCAGTTGCAAACGCGGACCCCTCTCGCGATCGCGCACCCAGTGGGTCATGAGGAACGTGGGCATGCCGCCATCGCAGATAGCACCGCAATGTGCACCAGCGTCCGACAAACCATTACGTGTGTGTTCGTGCTGCATCAACTCATGCGTCATCGACAAGTCGCCATAGGAATAGTTGAAGAACGGCATGTAGATCATGCCGCGACCATTGTTCGCCAACAATTGGTCGTACACCATGTCCATAGGGGCAATACGGCGATTTTGCGCCAACGCATCAATGCTGTCGGTCTTGGGGTTTGGTTCGTAATTGATGTTTGCATCCGTCACGGGGAACATTTTCCATAAACGTGACAACACGATTCCTTCAAAAAAACCACCATCGCGTGGAATCTCATTCACGAACTTGTTGCGCAATGTCTCGTCGCGCAACGCCTTCACCTTGTCGGCGTGTGGCAGGTGAGCAATCTCTTGCCATGCAGGGTGGAATGCCAGCGGGTGGAAGCTGCCTTCCAAACACATGAGCACGCCAATGGAGCGACCCGCGACCTGCGCGATGATGTTCAACCCATCGGCCTGTGCGCGATCAAGTTCCTTCAACACCGTGCGCCACACTTCGGGCGCGGCGTCGTCCTGATTGAGGTTCACGCTCACGGTTACATCCGGATTGCGCTTTGCCATCTCGCGCATCCACGGCCATTCATCGGTGGGCAACACTTTGTGCTCGGGCGCAAACTGGAACACGCCGCGACCATGCTTGTTCATCGCTTCGGCAATACCGAACAGTTCGTTCTCGTCGGCGGTGGTGCCGGGCACTAACTCACCGCTCTTGCTCTTATGAATAGGTGTGCGGCTGGTGGAGAATCCCAATGCGCCCGCAGCCATTGCTTCGTCCACTTGCTTGGCCATCTCTGCGATGTCGGCTTCGGTGGCGCTTTCATTTGCAGCACCACGTTCACCCATTACATAGGCGCGCAATGCACCGTGAGCAATCTGTGCACCAAGGTCGATGACTCGTTCCTGCGCAGCCAACGTGTCCATATATTCAGGGAACGAACGCCAGCCCCATGTGAGGCCTTCGGTCATGGCGGCACCTGGAATGTCTTCCACGCCTTCCATCAACTCGATCAGCCATTCATGCCTGTCTTCATGCGCGGGTGCGAAACCCACGCCGCAGTTACCCATGACCACGGTGGTGGCGCCGTGCCAGCTGCTGGGGGTGAGCCAGGGGTCCCACGTTGCTTGCGCGTCGTAGTGGGTGTGGATGTCCACCCAGCCCGGAGTGAGGAGAAGACCATCGGCTTCGATGATGCGGTGCGCGTGTGCGGTGTGGGCTTTGCCGGCGGCGAGGACTTCGCGGATGATGCCGTCTTCAAAGACGACGTCGGCGTTGGTCTCGGGGGCGCCACTGCCGTCCACGAGACGGGCATTGCGGATGACGGTGCGTTTTGAATCTTCAGTAGCCATGCGGTTTCCACCGTAGTTCGGCGGGGCGGTTCAGACCGTGGGCGTGCGGGCCTTATCCGTTGAGAAATGACAGTGGCGGCACCCGAGGATGCCGCCACTAAACCTGCCTTGCCAGCCAAGTTGAAGTGTACCCAAACACAACAGAGGCGGCACCCGAAGATGCCGCCTCTGACTACTGTGAA
Organism: Acidimicrobiaceae bacterium; assembly: GCA_947446815.1. Taxonomy (GTDB): domain Bacteria; phylum Actinomycetota; class Acidimicrobiia; order Acidimicrobiales; family Ilumatobacteraceae; genus UBA2093. The sequence goes on along the minus strand of CANFGT010000010.1, from coordinate 14,563 downwards.
TTGTCCTCACATGCCAATAGTGAGTGAGCTATGTACGAGCGTTCGTTTCGTTTTGGGGAGCCGCAGAGGGGAGTCGAACCCCCATCTCCTGGCTGGCAAGACAGGTGCCATACCGTTAGACCACTGCGACTCGTACTGATCATGTGTGCACGGTGAACCCGAAAATGGCAGAACCCCGACGCAACATGTGCATCGGGGTTCTGTTGATCTAGCCAGTTCGTTAACAAGTGTACTGCTCATATTGCGTATGGGAATAAGTGAGAATGCTGAGTTTCTAGAGGCGAATGCCCAAACAGGTCCAAAGTGTGGTCTGATAGATGAATGACTGACGCAGCGAATATGAGCAAGTACAACGGCGACGAACTGATCGAGAACGAATCAGTGAGCGAAGCGACAGACTCTGCTGCACGAAACGGCGACCTGTGGGTGAACCCACTCACACACGCCATCGTCGAAGGCGGAAAAAAGGCGGATGCAAATGCAAAGCTTCGCCACTACTTCACCGACATTGATGCAGCCATCGAGGCATGGGGTGCATACAAGGGTGATGCCGCAGTGATTCGTCGCGCGAAGGCTGTTCTTGAAACACTCGCTGCCGACCTCGGCACCACATTCACCGAGTACTACTACTTGAAAAAGAGCGGCTACATGGTGGCTGCAAGCTCACACAGCAATCACGCTGGTGTTGCGTGGATGCACAAGGGCCAGATCAACCACAAGATTCGTATTGAGAGCTCACTGCGCATGGACTCACCTGCAGGCGAGTACTTCACGTCGCCATTGCCTTCCATGGGCAGCGCAAAGGCCGCCATTAAGGAAACTGCAGCACCTGCCATCAAGATGTGCCAGAAGCACTTCTACTTCCTTGAGTCCGACGGAACCTGCCCGGGCTGCAGCGCCGAAGGCTGATTAACTTCGTTATGCAGTGAGCATGGCGATGACGTCGTCATGAAACTTGCTATTGCTCGAGATGGCAGTGTTTGCACGCCAATCAACAACACCCTTGCGGTTCGTTAAACGGCCACCCGCTGCTTGCACAATCGGAATCAATGCCGCGATGTCATAGGGCTCAAGTCCCACTGCATCGACTGCAACATCAACTGCGCCTTGTGCCACCAGCATGTGTTGCCAGAAATCGCCAAAGCCACGCACGCGCTTTGCTGCACGCGTCAGATTGTCGATGTGTTGCGTCTTGCCAATCTTGTCCCACAAGTCGTTCGCAGTAATCGACAAGTGTGATTCACTCAACGACGCAACGTCACTGACGGAAATCGGATGGCCGTTGCAGTACGCGCCATCACCCAACACGCCCCACCAGCGCGTCTGCATTGCGGGTGCAGAAACAACACCCAGCACCGGACCCATGTCGCGATGCACTAAACCAATCAACGTTGCCCACACTGGAACACCACGCACGAAATTTGAGGTGCCATCAATCGGGTCAATCACCCAGGTGTATTCCGAAGTTTCTGCATCGTCGCTGCTGCCGTGCTCTTCGCCGTACCAGGCGTGTTGCGGACGTTGAGAGCGAATGATGTCCATGATCACGGTCTCTGTGCCGCGATCAACTTCGGTTACTTCAGTCTGATTTGCCTTGAGGTCAACAGTGAAGTTGCGCGCAGTGAAGCGAGGCAACGTGACTGCGTCGGCAGCGTCGGCAAGAGAGAGTGCGAAATCAAGTTCAGCGGCGAGGTCGCTCATAGCAACACGCTACGCCAGAAGGCGTTGTGCTGCGGTGGTGATTCCAGCAGTATCCAACCCGAATTGGGCCAGGATGGCATCAGGCTTGTTGTGAGGGATGAACTTTGTGGGCACGCCCAAGCTCTCCACAAATGAAGCCGGGTTGATTGCGTGCACGGCATCGGCGATCAGTTGACCAATACCGCCATCGTGCAGTCCATCTTCCACGGTGAGAACAAACGAATGTGTAGCGGCATCGGCAATCATTGCAGGGTCAAGTGGTGCACAGGAACGCACGTCGTACACCGTGGCGTGAATGTCAAGATCTGCCAAACCATCCAGAGCTTTTTCTGCTGCAGCAACCATCTTGCCAATGGCAAGTATCGCAATCGTGCCGTTGCCTGTTGCAAGCTTCAGTGCATTCAACCCCGAGCCAACAAAAGAAGGTTCCACTGAACGCGCTGCGCCCTTCGGATAACGAATCACAACAGGGCCATCGTTTGCAAGCGTCATCGCATCGTGCAACATCTGCTGCAAGTCCTGCACAGAACTTGGTGCTAGCACGCGCATGCCAGGCACCTTCGACAACAACGCCATGTCGTAGACACCGTGATGGCTGGGGCCGTCATCGCCCGTGATGCCAGCGCGATCCAAACAGAAGATGACCGGCAAACGATGGAGTGCCACGTCGTAGACCACTTGGTCCCACGCGCGCGAGAGGAACGTTGAATACAGCGCAACGACGGGGCGTAAACCGCCCATGGCCATACCTGCTGCTGCGGTCACTGCATGTTGTTCGGCGATACCAACATCAAAGAATCGATCGGGGAATTTCTCTTGGAAATCAAGGAGCCCAGTAGGGCCAGGCATTGCAGCAGTGATGGCAACAATGCGCGGATCAACCGCAGCCTCTTTAATTAACGCTTCGCTAAATGCATTGGTGTAACCAGTGAGTGATGCATGCTTTGGTCCATCAATGGGGTCAAACGATGGCGTGTCATGCAAGTGCTTCTCATCGTCATCTTCGGCGAACGAATAGCCGCGACCCTTTTGCGTGAGCACATGCAACACGATGGGGCCTTCATCTTCACGTTTGATGGCGGCAGTGAGTGCGGCTTCGAGCTCTTCAATATCGTGACCGTCCACAGGTCCGATGTATTGCACGCCCAATGCTTCAAAGAAAGATGGTGGTTGCAAGAACTCACGCACTGCAGCTTTGAAAGCTTCAACACCTTGTTCGGCTTGCTTGCCCAACACAGGAAGATCGCGCATGAACGCTTCAAACTTGCGCTGACGACGCACGTACACGGGGTTCAAACGAATACCGGTGAGCGCGCGCGACAGTTTGCCCGTCATGCGCTCAGGGAACTTGGCCAATTCGCCTGTTGCATCATTCGGTGCATTCTCGCCACCTTGCGACAAGTTCGAGATAGTCGGTGCGTAACTGCGGCCGTTGTCGTTGAGAACAATGATGACGCGACTCTTTGAATGACCAAGGTTGTTGAGCGCTTCGTATGCCATGCCGCCTGTCATCGAGCCATCACCGATGACAGCAACGATGTGACGTTGCTTATTGATGCCTGCCTCGCGTGCGACGGCAAGACCATGCGCGTAGCTCAGAACAGTGGAGGCGTGACTGTTCTCAATGAAGTCGTGGCGACTTTCTTCGCGGCTGGGATAACCCGAGATGCCATCTTGTTGGCGCAACTTTGAAAAGCCTGACTGACGACCAGTGAGAATTTTGTGCACATAGGACTGATGGCCGGTGTCCCACAACACAGCATCGGTGGGGGACTCAAAGACGCGGTGCAAGGCGATGGAAAGTTCAACAGCGCCAAGGTTGGAACCAAGATGTCCACCAGTTTCGGCAACCGCACTCACGATGAACTCGCGGATCTCGCCAGCGAGCTCATTCAATTGGGGGATAGACAATGGGCGCAGATCAGCAGGCTCGTGAATGCTGGGGAGAAGCGCCATAGGGATACAAGGCTACGGTCTGACGTATATGAAGGACCTATTTGATCTGACGGGAAAGGTGGCTCTCGTCACCGGAGGCAACGGGGGCATTGGCCTGGGTATGGCGAGAGGTCTTGCCAGTCGCGGGTCCAGCATCGCCATATGGGGCACCAATGCAGGCAAGAACGCAACGGCTCGTGCCGAGATAGAAGCCATGGGCGTTCGTGCCGCAGACTTCATCTGTGACGTGGGCGACCAAGAACAAGTGACTGCAACGTTTGCGGCAACGCTTGAAGAGTTCGGCCATGTTGACTCCTGCTTCGTGAACGCAGGTGTGGGTGGCGCTGCGGAGAGCTTCGTTTCTATGACTGATGACGAATGGCATCGCGTGATGCGTGTGAACCTTGACGGTGCGTTTTACACGGCACAAGTGGCAACGCGCCACATGGTTGCAGCAGGGAACGGCGGTTCATTGGTGTTCACCACATCGGGCTCTGCGTACTTTGGACAGCAACGCGGTCAGCATTACGGCGCGTCAAAGGCCGGACTCATTTCGATGATGCGTGCGATTGCTGTGGAGCACGCTCGTCATGGCATCCGCAGCAACGCAGTGTTGCCTGGTTGGATCATGAGCGAGATGACGGCACCTGCACTGGGCTGGGACAAGTTTGCAGAAAAAGTATTACCGCGCGTGCCGATGCGCCGATGGGGTGACCCTAATGACTTCAGTGGCATCGCTGCGTACTTAGCGAGCGATGCGAGCAAGTATCACACGGGCGACGTCATCACTATCGACGGCGGTTACCACAGCTTCTAGTTATTGAGCGCCGAGTGCCGGGTGATGTGAACGTGCCGCTTCAAACTGTGCATTCAATCGTTTTTGATTCCATTGGTGAATTGCATTACCGACAAGGAATCCAAGTCCGAGAGTGACGAGCCCACCAATACCGTCAAGCCAGTAGTGATTCGCTGTTACAACAATGGTGAACAAGGTGAGTGCGGGATACAACAACACTGCTGCGCGGATCCATTTCTTACGCGCAAGCGGCCAAATACCAAATGCGCACCACGATGCCCAGCCAATGTGTAGCGATGGCATGGCTGCGTATTGATTCGATGCTTGTGCGATGCCACCAGAGCTGAAGTTCCACGGTCCGCCGAATTCTTCGAGCGTGTCTGTGAACCCAAAAGAATTCGCGCCGTTGTAATTGCGCAGCTTGCTCGGAATGCAATCGCCGCCGTATTCATGTGGTTGCGCAATTGACGGACACGGAGCATCAAGCAAGCGCGGTGGCATGAGCGGGAAGAATGAGAAGCCAAGGATGGCGAGCCCTGTCATGCATGCGAGGGCGTTACGAAAGATGGGAAAAACATCTTTGCGGCGGCGAAAGAGAATAAAGAACACGCCGATCGTGACAGCAAAGTGTGCCGTGCCGTAATAGGTGTTGAGAGCCTGAATGAGACCGCGGTAGGGAAGAAAAAGTTGCTGGATGGTTTCTTCGTGAAAGAGCCCCACTGCACGTTCCACTCGAATGACCTTCATCGCATTGTGGAAAGCCCGAACGGGAATATCGGCGCCCTTCATACGCACAGACCCGAATTTGTTGCGGGTCATCGAATAGATGAAATAGAAGGTGCCCATGATGAGGGCTTCTTTCCACCACCGGGTGCGGTGTTCGCGCACCTCTTCGGGCGCAGGGGAAGAGCCTGTCTCATTCATGTGGTTCCCACATTAGGACCCGCCGAGAGAGGGAGAGCCCATCAGTAGGCTGGGAACCGTGAGCCTTGTTGATCTGTCCCAAGAGTTTGATTCCGCCGTCTTGTCGCGAGTCCTGGCAAAAGGAAGGTCCACAGGGGCCGGCTTTTCCGAGGTCTTTATTGAAGACAAGCGCAATATGGGCGCCAGCCTTGATGACGGCAAGGTGGAAGCGGTCAACAGCACTCGCGATAGCGGCGCAGGTATCCGTGTCATCAATGGCGACACCACAGGGTTTGCGTACACGGCAGATCTCAGCGAGAAGGGTCTTCTTGCGGCGGCCGAAGCTGCAGCTGCTGCAGCCGCTGTCGGTGACGGCCATGTGCACACGGTGTCGCTCGGCTCAGTTGCTCGTCAGCAAGTGAACAATGTTCGCATTCTTCCTACTTCGGTGCCCAAGGCACGCAAAGTGGAACTGTTGATGATCGCAAACGATGTGGCGCGCGGTATCGACCAAAGCATTGTGCAAGTGAGCGCTGGTTACAGCGATGCAACACGTCGCATTCTTGTTGCAAATAGCGATGGCGTGTTTGCAACTGATGAGCAAGTGCGCACCATCTTTCGTGTGAGCACCGTTGCTGATGGCGACACCGGCATGCAGACCGGTTACGACTCTGTTGGCTACACCATCGGCTTTGAGTTGTTTGACGAAGAAAGCATTGAAGAACTTGCGCAACGTGCAGCACGCCAGGCCGTGACAAAGTTGCGCGCGCGTCCTGCCCCTAGTGGTGCAATGCCAGTTGTTATCAAGTGCGGTAGTGGCGGCGTGTTATTCCACGAAGCATGTGGTCACGGTTTGGAAGCCGACCTCGTTGCTCGTGGTGCATCGGTGTATGCAAACCGCGTGGGTGAACAAGTTGCTTCTCCGCTCGTCACCTTGGTGGACGACGGAACAATGAGTCGTGAGTGGGGTGCCATTGGCATTGACGACGAGGGCCATAAGAGCCAACGCAACGTTCTCATTGAGAATGGTGTGCTCACCGATTACATGTGGGACCACATTCGCTCACGTAACGACGGCCACGCGCAAACGGGCAACGGACGTCGACAGAGCTATCAGCATCTGCCCATGGTGCGAATGACGAACACGTTTGTTCTCAACGGCACCGAAGAGCCCGATGACATTGTGCGCGCAACTGAAAAGGGCGTGTATGTCGCAAAGTTGGGTGGCGGCAGCGTGAACACTGCAACGGGTGACTTTGTATTCGGCATGACCGAGGCATACCTCATCGAGAACGGTGAGATCACTGAGCCACTGCGTGAAGGAAACCTCATCGGCAATGGTCCGCAAGTACTTGCAGACATTGACCTTTTGGGTAATGACTTCGCCATGGGCAACCCTGGCATGTGTGGCAAAGACGGCCAGGGAGTTCCTGTGGGTGATGGTCAGCCAACACTGCGCGTGAAGTCACTCACCGTTGGAGGAACCGCAGCATGAGTCGCCACACAGTTGATGACTTGCAAGCGATTGCCGATGCGATTGTTGCTGAAGTACGTGATGGTGAGCAGATTGCTGCCTCTGTGACTCGCAGTACTGAAACTGATGTGCGTGTACGCAATGGCGAAGTGGAGCACTTTGTTTCTGCACAAAGCCAGAGCTTGGGCATCACTGTGATTCAAGATGGGCGCACTGGTTCTTCATCGGCACGCATGTTTGACGAAGCATCGTGGCGTGAGGTGCTTGCCGAAGCTCGCGAGAATGCATCCTTCGGCAGTATTGATGAATTCGCTGGTCTGGCAGAACCCGATGGTGTCGAGATTGTGGAACAGAAGTTGTGGGACAATTCTCTCGCTGCATTCCCTACAGATAAAAAGATTGAGATTGCCAAAGATCTTGAGCGGTTGGTCTTGGCGCAAGATCCTCGTTTGCGTATTGACGAAGCCGACTACGCCGACGGCGCGACCGAGGAAGCTTCTGCAACGTCTTTGGGTATTCGCAGCAGTAGTCGTTCTAACAGTTGTTATGCCACCGTCAGTGTGTTGGTGGACGACAATGGTGAAACTCAAACGGGCTGGGCCTATGCATTGGGCGATAGCCCCGACAAATTTGATCTCCCCGCTGCTGCACAGAAAGCCGCAGAACGCGCCACACGGTTGTTGGGCGCTGTAAAGCCAGCAAGTCGCGTAACGACTGTTGTTCTTGACCCAATGGTCACCGCACAGTTCCTCGGCATCATTAGCGGAACGCTGGTGGGCGAGAACGTGGTGAAGGGTCGCAGTATTTTTGCCGATCGTTTGGGTGAAAAAGTTGCATCACCACTTATCACTCTGATTGATGACCCCACCGACTCTCGTGCCTACAGCGCATGCGAGACCGATGGTGATGGTCTTGCCACTCGCCGCAACGTGCTCATTCAAGACGGCGTGTTGCAGATGTTCGTGCACGATGCATACAGCGCACGTCGTGCGAACACGAAGAGCACCGGAAACTCAGGCGGCTGCTTGGCGTTGCAGTTAGTGCCAGGCACGAAGACACAAGAAGAGCTCATCGCCGGCATCGACGACGGTGTTCTCATCGACAGTGTGCAAGGTTTACACAGTGGTGTGAATCCTGTGTCAGGTGACTTCTCTACTGGAGCATCGGGCCTTGTTATTCGCAATGGCAAGACCGCTGAACCGATTCGCGAGTTCACCATTGCTTCCACATTGCAACGCATGTTGCTTGATGTACAGGCTGTTGGCGGCGACGTTGATTGGTTGCCATCGCGTGCGGCTGGGCTTTCCTTGGTGATCTCTGGTGTCACCATGAGCGGGGCGTAACGCGTCATGGCCGCCGCAGCACTTGCTGCAATTGAACGTCACCCACACTTGGCACAACCGTGCCCGGCGGGTTTTGTTCGCGTGGACATGCATAGCCACACCATGTTCTCTGGCGACTCCACAACGACGCTTGATGAAATCATCGAGTCGGTGGTGGAAGCTGGCATTGATGTGCTGTGCGTGACTGACCACAACGCCATTGATGGTGCTGTGCGCTTGGAAAAAGCTCTCCAAGATGTGTGCCGCGTCATCGTCGGCGAAGAAGTGCGCACACACACCGGTGAAATCATCGGTTTGTTTATGACGCAGAAAATTTCCTACGGCGCATCGGCTGCTGACACGGCACAACAGATCCGTGCACAAGGCGGACTTGTGTACATCCCACATCCGTTTGACCCCATGCGGCGCAACCTCACCGAAGAATCATTGGTCCAGATCACCGAGATGGGTTTGGTTGATGCGATTGAAGCGCACAATGGAAAAACCTCGTTGCAGTCGTTGAATAAGCGAGCTGTTGCCTTCGGCACTGAGCACAACCTTGCGTTGGGCAGTGGCAGTGATGCGCATGTGCCGCACGCATTAGGCAGTGCCTACATGCAGATGCCTGACTTTGACGGGCCACAGGACTTCTTAGCGAAGTTGCGTGATGGCGAAGTGGTGGGCCATCACTGGGACAAGGCGCGCCCATGGAGCGCACGCATTGTGCCGAGCGTTGTTGACGATTACTAGTTAGCGGTTCAGCAGAACTGGGATCTGGCGCGGTCCTCGCACCTGACCGTTTGCCCAGGTTGTCTTCTTCGCAGGGTCAAGGCTGTAGTTCGGGAAGGCTCGAAGCCATTCCTGGAATGCGACGAGCATTTCAAGTCGCGCAAGGTTGGAGCCTGCGCAACGGTGAATGCCCAAACCAAACGCAACATGGCGGTTGTTCTCGCGATCCAGTTTGAAGATGTGCGCATCTTCAAACGCTGCAGGGTCGTGGTTGGCTGCAGGGAATGTGACCAACGTTTGGTCGCCCACGTGCATGGGGCAACCCTGCACTGTCACGTCGTTAATGACTTTGCGAGCCATCGTCACTGGTGCGTAGTAGCGCAACACTTCTTCGTTTGCGGTTTGCCACAACATGTGGTCGTTCTCAACGGCAATCAAGCGCTGCACTTCATCGTTGTGCTGTGCGAAGTGCCAGATACCTGAACCGATGGCACTCCATGTGGTGTCGATGCCGGCAACAATCTGCAAACGCACGTATCCGATCTTGATGCCCCAATCAACATCAACGCCGTCGATTTGCGCATTGGCGATTGTGGTGAGCAAATCATCTTTTGGATTCTGCAAACGGTCCTTGAGTAACCCATCGATGTATTGCGACATCTCCGTGAGAACTTGAAGGCGAATGGTGTTGTCCTTCGGTGCAAGTTGGAACGTCTTGTAGATCCAATCGCGGAAGAGATCAGCATCACCTTCTGGTAAGCCAGTGAGGATGCAAATGCCATGCACCGGAATGTGTTGCGTGTAGTGCAGCGCAGCATCAGTTGCATCCATGCCGTCAAGTTCGCGGATGAGCTTGCGACAGTATTCGCGCAACTCTTGCTCCACATTTGCCACTGCCTTCGGATTAAACGCGGGAAGAATGAGACGTCGGTGGCCATGGTGGTCGGGTGGATCGCTGGTGATGGGTGGTGCTGCTGCACGAGGCGCATCGGGACGAGCAACGTTCACCCAAATGGAGCTGAAGTCCTCAGTGTTGTTCGCGATGTCGCGCACTGCATCCATCGTGACGGGCATGAACGCGCGTCCATAACGCTCGGTAGAACCAATGGGGCACTGCTCGCGTACGTCGTTCCAAATGTTGATGGCGTTCTCGCCCCAACCATCGTCCAACCAGTCCCAGTCATTGACCCAGTCGGTCACTGGTGGTGTGTCCAAACGATCATCTGCCCCGTAAGCCATGAGATTCCCCCCTCAATTGACGATGCCGAAGAATACCCCGAGAACGAGGGACCCTGGAAGCGCGGAATTGTTAACGGGTCGCCACCAACGATGCCTCGCCCATGTGAACAACGGAAGCGACGGAAGGTGCTGCCTCTGCGGGAACAGCAATCGTGAGCGGATTCAGCGACGCAACAATGACGCCGGCGGCAATCACTGATTCACCCGCCACAACATCAACGGCATCGTTGAGAACGAGAGGGGGAGAAGGCATGTCGTTCGGTAGTGCAACCACGCGCCAACCATCGGGGATGCGGACGGACTCTTTTGCTGGGACGGCCATGGCGGAGGTGATGGCGGTGTGTGGCTGCAGTGCAATGCGTGCAGTGTCGCCAGGTCGAACAGCGACCAGGGCATCTGCGGGAAGAACGGCGAGCGGTACATCAACAAGTTCCGTGTTCATTTCGGTGAATTCCTCACCTGCAGCGATGAGTTTGGATGCGACAAGTACCCGGCGAAGTGATGACCATTGTTCCTGCTTGCTTCTTGTGGAATGCACTGCGTGTGAAACCAAGAGTGTGATGAACAGCGACATCAGAACAGCGGCGACGACTTGAACTTGGCGCTTCACTTGCAACGCGGAGATTGTGCCGTTGACGAGTGATGTGAACTGAGTGGCCGCAGCACGAAGAAATGGTGCAAGTGATTTCATGGACTCCCTTTTGACGGGGCCATGTGTGCCGTGCGTGAGCGGCGATGGCGGGCTTAGTCGGCCGACGTGGAAGCGGTACTGCTGCTGGAGGAGTCCGAGGAGGAGCTGGCTGAGCTTGAAGAGTCAGAAGATCCGCCGGTAGGGATGCTGCCGGACTTTCCGCTGTCGGTCTTGTAGAAGCCGCCACCCTTGAAAGTGATGCCCACGGGCAGGAAGACCTTCTTCACAGGGCGCATGGTGCAGTCAACGGGGTGCATGGCCTCGGTGAGTGAGTCGTCGGAGAATTCTTGCTGGACCTCAATGGTTTCGCCTGTCTCGACAAACTTGTACACGTAGGTGGGCATCGATTTCTCCGGTTAGGACACTCAGGTTCGCTGGGCAACAAATGGTATCTGACTAGTTTGGGAATACATGAAAGCCCGTACCGCTGTTATCCCCGCTGCCGGTCTTGGCACCCGTTTTTACCCCATCACGAAGGCTGTGCCGAAGGAACTGCTGCCCATCTTTGATGTGCCGGCCCTTCAGCTGGTGATGGATGAGGCCATTGACGCTGGCATTGACCACATTGTTTTGGTCTCTAGCCGCGCAAAGCCAGGCCTTGAGAATTACGTGACGCCCGACCCCGCCGTGGTGTCGAAGTTGCGCGATCTTGGACGTGACGACACTGCAGACCGCATCTCTCGTATTGGCACTGACGTTCGCGTGAGCATCACGTATCAAGACAATCCTCGGGGTCTTGGGCATGCCATTGGTTGCGCACAAGAACTGGTGGGCGATGAATCCTTCGCAGTGTTGTTGCCTGATGAATTGCGTGGCGACTCCAGCATCTTGAAGTTGCTGATTGATTCCAGTGATGCAACGGGCAGTAGCGCGATTGAGTTAAAGCGCGTGCCGATGGATGAAGTATCCGCTTACGGAGTTGTCAGTGTTGCGCCAGGTGCATCAGCAGATGGCCCGTTTGAAATCACCGATGTAGTGGAAAAGCCAAAGAAGGAAGATGCGCCGAGCGATCTCATCATCCTCGGGCGCTACGTATTGAATGCACAGATGTTTGAAGAGTTAGCGAATCTGAAGCCTGCACCTAATGGCGAGTTCCAACTCACAGATGCCTTGTTGTCGCAATCAAAGCACACACCGGTTCTTGGGCATCTCACTACAACAGAGCGATACGACACTGGAACACCTTTTGGTTGGCTCACTGCTGTGATTGACATCGCATTGCGTCGCAATGATGTGGGGCCAGAGCTTCGCGGCTGGCTGCATCACCGCTTGGGCTGAACAACCGATGCCCGATTTAACTCTTTAGAATTGCGGCAATTAAAAAAATGATACCGTTCTTTTCTATGAAGAGGATTTTGAATACTTTGTTGGCGTTTACCCTTGTCGCAATTTTTTCTTGTGTGATAGCTGATGCAGATGCCAAAGAGCTATTGGCGGCTGCAAGAACGACAACAACTGTGAAACGAACTACAACCACGACGGTTCCGCCAATTCGACTGAGCATGCCCATCAGTAAAGCTATTGACATGGGAAGTGGATATCGCCCAATCGGTCGAGGGCCAATACTCTCTTGCGTGAACAATGGATTTGACATCGTTAAGTCGAGGCCCGATGGTCCTTATTTTATTTCTAATGGACTGTCTCCGAAGCAGACGACAGTTTTACCGATTTCTAAACCGAAAAATCTTCCTTATGTGGATGGCACCTGGACGTTCTCGTTGAATACAGGCAGAGAATCTCAAGGAAGATATATTTACGACACAGTACTTTGGGCATGTCTGGATAGCGGACAGCCTTTTGTAAACCAACTCACAGGTCTCCCTTTCTGGCAGAAATCGGATGGTTGGGTGTCTACATTCAGTCTGACCGGAATCCCAATTTGTGGATTAGTTGCGTCACCTTGTGTGAATGCAATTGCTATAACTGGACCTCAGAATTCAGTAACGCAATTGAATCGATTGACTTATCCCAATGCTTGTTCAGCTTTTACTACAAAAAATAATTTGCCCTCGACTTGGTTTGATGAAATAAAATACGAGGGTTATCAATCAGATAAGGGTGCTGAATTGTCAGTCGCCTGGGAAAAAGGTGCAAACCAGATCTCTGGCAGTGGAAAGCCACCATGCGATTCAAGGAATGCCTCGTACTTGTTTAGGTCTTCTTGTGATTCGTTCCTTAAGAAACGTTATTCAACGGCTTCGAAAGAGGTTTGGACTGGAACGTTCAAAGATGCGAGCAACATTGTTAGTTCTCAAATTGCACAATTGACGCTAGACACATATTTTCCAAAGCCAAGTACCGGAATTGACTCCAATAGCGATCTAGACAAAGTTGTCCTTGGAATGGTGAAATCAACAACAGGAAATCGAATGAAAATGGGGGTCGTTTCCCAAGTTGGCCAGTCAGATCAATTATCCACATTTAAATCTAATCCAGAAACTATTTTGCCAATTGCAAAAACAAAAATTGCAAGTGCTATTGACGCTGACCAAGCTTCAAATCAGAAATTTACGAGGATTCTGGATTTCGCTTCAGCTGTACCTGTTCCTGCATCATTCAAAATTTTTTATAGTTGGTTGATTACCGCGTTCCAGCTCATAGTTCTCGTATCAAGTAGTTACAACACGATTCTTTCTAAACAAGAGTTTTATCGAACTATTGCGAGGACAATTGGTTGTCAATGGGTGCATGCCGAGGTGTATGGTTCGGGAAATTAGTGTTTGATGAACACGATAAAAGTAGTCGGGCCAGAGCTGAGCACTTGGCTGCATCACCGCTTGGGCTGAATAACAGTTAGTTACTGCGGCGGAATGCGCCGTGCTCGTCCACAACAAGTCCAAATTCATCAACGCGCGCGGCGTGTTGTTCGCCAGTGAGTAACGACGTGTACTCCCACGAGTGCTCATCGTGGCGTGTGTAGCGATGGGGTGCACTCACGACGCCGAGTGTCTCCACATCAATGGTGATCACGTGAATGTCAGCTGTGTGACCCACGTGCAATGGCAGACGATGCGTGATAATGCTGTTTGTGAACGGTGTATTTGCAAAGTCGATATCGACGCAACCGTCGAACTCAGTGCGATGCGCACCGTTCATTTCGCCCCAGCGACCATGACCATCAGTTGCGAGCCATAAGTCCGGCTCTGGCATGTCACGGAACAACAGCATCTGTTGCACCATCCATTGCGCAGATAAACGAATCACGGCGGTGGCGTCATCGGCCAGCAAGTTGACCTCTGCCGTCCAGCCTTCGTTCTCCCAGCGCAGGTTCACGTTGCTGCCGGGTGTGCCGTCCCACATGTCCCACGCCACGGAATGACCCGATGCTGAAGGTGGGAGATAGTTCGCCATATCCAATGTTCTATCGGGCTAATTCGCTCACTGTGGCGGGTGCGGAGAGAACGGCTACCGTTTCCACCCATGACGCCATTAGAAGAGGTACGCGCATTGGTGCTTGCACATTGCGCCCGCGGTCCTGTGGTGTCGTTGCCTCTTATAGATGCGCGCGGTCTTGTGTTGGCAGAGCCTGTGATCGCCACAGAGCAAGTGCCTCCGTTTTCAAACACTGCTGTAGATGGATATGCCGTTCGTGCATCTGACGTGATGAATGTCCCTGTCGAACTGCGAGTCATTGGTGAAGTCGCGGCAGGTGCTGTTGCGCAGATGCCAGTGTCTGAGGGAACTGCCATTCGCATCATGACGGGTGCACCGATTCCCGATGGTTGCGATGCCGTTGTGATGGTGGAAGACACCGAACGTCTCGGTGATGATGG
>CANFGT010000009.1 GCA_947446815.1 Acidimicrobiaceae bacterium | reverse complement strand
TATGAAGCTGGCAAGGCGCCACAAGTAAAACTTCACAGCACACACATCGCTGCCTCTGAATTTTGCGACATGGACGCACTTCGCGCCCACGCCATTGATCTCTGATTACAGCGAGAGCATTTCCTCAGTAAACGACATCAGCAATGCGTCGTCGCCCATCACTGCGCCACTGAGGCCATGTACTGCCGGCAACAACTGCTCACAGAAGAAGCGTCCTGTGTTCACCCTCGCAGAAATCTCATCAGCAGGAAGATCTGAGTGAACAGCGATGTGAGCAGACTTCGCCATGACGTATCCACCCACCAGCGTGGACAACTGACGTAGGTACGGAGTTGCACCCGACAACACGGCTACCTGATTTGAAGCATTCTCAAAGAACCACTGTGTAGTTCCACGCACGGCATTGATTGCCGCCTTCAGTTCGCCAGCAGATGCAACAAGCTCTGGATGTTTCAACAACTTGTCGTGCATTGCATCCATCTCGTCGAATAATCCAAGGATGACTGCGCCACCCTTCATCCCTAACTTGCGACCCACAAGGTCCATGGCCTGAATGCCATTTGTTCCTTCGTAGATCGTGGTGATGCGTGCGTCGCGATAGTGCTGTGCAACACCGGTCTCTTCGATGAAACCCATGCCACCATGAATCTGCACGGCCATGCCCGTGAGTTCCACGCCCATGTCAGTTCCCCATCCCTTGGAGATCGGCGTCAACAGGGCAGCAATATCGGAAGCCTTCTCGCGTTCAGCAGCATCTGTGTGTTGTGCCGCGATGTCAAGGCATGCGGCGTTCCAATAGATGATGCGGCGAAGAGCTTCAATTGTGCTCTTCATTGTCACCAACATGCGCTTCACGTCGGGGTGAAGAATGATGGAGGAACTCTCACCCGCTGGTGCACCAGGAGCGCGACCTTGCTTACGAAGTACTGAATATTCCACCGACTGCTGATACGCACGCTCAATGAGCGCCATACCTTCAAGACCGACACCAAGACGTGCTTGGTTCATCATCGTGAACATGTAGGCCATACCGTGGTTTTCTTCGCCGATGAGATAACCCACCGCGCCACCGTTATCGCCATACGACAAGACACACGTGGGGCTTGCCTTAATACCGGTCTTATGTTCGATGCTGACGCACTTCACATCGTTCGCCGCACCGAGAGAACCATCCGTGTTCACCATGTACTTCGGCACAATGAAACATGAAATGCCCTTTGTGCCCGCAGGCGCATCAGGTGTACGAGCCAACACCAAGTGAATGATGTTGTCGGCCATGTCGTGTTCACCGAAGGTGATGTAGATCTTTGTACCCGTAATCAGATATGAACCATCGGCTTGCTTTGCGGCCTTTGTACGAACTGCACCCACGTCAGAGCCAGCATCTGGTTCCGTGAGATTCATCGTGCCGGTCCACTCACCCGAAATCATCTTTGGCAAGTAGGTCATCTTTTGAATTTCGTCGCCATGGTGCATGATGGCGTCGATAGCGCCTTGTGTCAGCAATGGAGCCATGGTTAACGCCATGTTGGATGAGTTCATGATCTCTTGAATAGCGATATTCACCAGCCAAGGGAATCCGCCGCCGCCAAAGCCCGGGTCAAACCCCACCGCTCCCCAACCGGCTTCAACGTACGCCTTATATGCCTCTTTGAAGCCTTCAGGCGTTGTCACAGTGCCGTCCGCATTGCGCTGCGAACCAACTGTGTCACCAATCTTGTTCAGCGGAGCAAATCGTTCTTCGAAAAAGCGTGCTGCTTCCGACAACAGATCGCCCACCATGGACGAATCGACGTCTGCGAATTTTGGCAAGGACGTGATGTCATTCAGCCCACAGAATCGATTGAGTACGAAATCAATATCGGCAAGTGGTGCGTTATAAATCGTCATTGTGCGAATCCTGTGAGTGAACGCCACCCGGTGGCAAATTGTGCGGCAACGTCAGTTGGAGTCATGCGAAGTGTTGACTCAGGAATCATGTCTGCAAGTGCGCGGCCCTCTTTGTAATGGTGCACATGACCAACGCCAATGAAGAGTTCTTTACGCACGGACACGAGATCTGCTGGCGGAGCATCAGAGAGATACCCCCACAACGAAAGAGCAAGGTTGAGGTCGTACACAGATGGCGCCCGACCGTACATCGACGCACGACGAAGAGCGATAAGAGAACAGCCACGCAATGCATCTTCAACTTGCTCATCTGCCGTCACTCGAACGCGGCCATGTGCGCGGTGCGCCAACGTCATGATGTAGCCCTGGTCGGGACCCTGATAACCAAGCCGCTCACCAGCAGGCTGACGACCTTCAATCTCACCAGGGCGGCCAGGCTGCCAGCCAGTGGGAACGAAGTCAGGAGACTCGTAAGAGCGAACCGGTTCAACCGGTGGAACAGGGGCGAATCGGGGTGCTGCCATAAGGGGAAACTCTACGCCGAGCCACCCCATTCAGAGGAAGAACTCGACTAGTTGGCGTGAAGAAGTCCGTAAATAAGGGATTCTTCGAGCGCCTGCCAGGATGCCTCGATGATGTTGGTGGACACACCAATGGTGGTCCAGCTGCGGTCTCCATTGGTTGCATCAATCAACACGCGCGTGATTGCTCCGGTGGCACTACCACCGTCAAGGATGCGCACCTTGTAGTCCACAAGATGAATCTTGTCGATCTGAGGAAAGCTAGAGCGCAAGCTGGCACGAAGCGCAGCATCGATGGCGTTCACCGGACCATTCCCTGGCGAGACATTCTCAAAGAGGGCGTCGCCCACCCAGACCTTCACGGTGGCCTCAGTTGTAAAACGACCGTCGGATGCTTCGTCTGTAATGACACGCATGGTCTCTACGCGGAATTGATCTTGTGTCCAGCCGGTTGCACGACGCATCAACATTTCAAGCGAAGCATCAGCTGCTTCAAAGTGATACCCCTCATGCTCGAGACGCTTCAGGTCTTCGATCACCTTGTTGACTGCGGGGCCATCCATTGTGAGTCCGAGTTCATCTGCCTTCACTTCGATAGTGGCACGACCTGCCATCTCGCTCACAACAAAGCGAGTTCCGTTGCCGACGATTTCTGGATCTACGTGTTCGTACGCATCTTTTGCACGCTTGATTGCCGAAACGTGAAGACCAGCTTTATGAGCAAATGCAGAAGCACCGACGTATGGAGCTTGTGGATTCAACGGACGGTTGAGAACTTCTGCCACGTGATTGCTGACGGCAGTGATACGCGAGAGATGACCCTCTGGCAAGCAACGGAATCCCATCTTCAATTCCAAGTTAGGGATGACTGTGGTGAGGTTGGTGTTACCGGTGCGTTCGCCAAGACCATTCAATGTGCCCTGTACGTGACGCACACCTGCAAGAACTGCAGCCATGGAGTTGGCAACAGCGCAACCAGTGTCGTCGTGACAATGAATTCCGAGGGTTGCATCGTTGCCGACAAAGGCCTTCACTTTGCCAACGATTTCAGCGACCTCATGAGGCAACGAGCCTCCGTTGGTATCGCACATCACCAGATGAGTCGCGCCCTTCATCACTGCGGCTTCCACCACTCGCATTGCGAATTCTGGATTGTTCTTGTATCCATCGAAGAAATGCTCGAGGTCGACCATCACTTGACGTCCATGGCCGTTGAGAAAGTCGACTGAGTCGGCAACCATCAACACACCTTCGTCGAGTGTCGTCTGGAGTGCGTCAGTGACGTGATAATCCCATGACTTCGCAACGATGCACACTGCCGAAGTATTGGCGTCAAGAAGGTTGCGCAATGTTGCATCATCATCCACTTTTCCTTTTGGACGACGTGTGGATCCAAAGGCAACAAGAGTGGAGTTGCGGAAGTTGAGCTCTGTTGCTGCACGTGCAAAAAATTCAATGTCCTTGGGGTTCGCGCCTGGCCATCCGCCTTCAATGAAGTGCACGCCGAGATAATCGAGCTGTTCGGCGATGCGCAACTTGTCTTCAACTGATGCTGAGACGCCTTCCACTTGCATACCGTCGCGCAATGTGGTGTCGAACGCTTCAACCATTTCGAGTGAGGTGTTGGTGTTCATCTCGTTGTCTCCGTTATAAATCTTGTTTGGTGGGGTGAATCAGGGAATGAAAAAACCGCCCTAAGGCGGTCGGAGCGCGCACGTCGGAGGCCGGCGTGCGCTAGAGAATAATGATGATTGATGCAGCAGTGCCGGCGATTCGGCGGGAGGTGCTGGCGATCAACATAAAGGCAAGTATCGCCGTGTTCTCGGCAATCGTCAACCCCCCTGTGGGCAAAGTTGACTTTCCTGTGGGCAAACCTGTGGAAAACCCATGTCCCTAAGACTGATAAAGGTTTTCTATGTGGAAGACCGTTGAGAATTTCTCAACGAATCGGCTCAGGCGAGTTCGAGCCAGCTCTTGTATTGCGGAAGCTGGCCACGCACGGCCTTGCCATAGATGTCGGCCACCTTCAAGGTGATGGGACCAGGGCATGGAACGCTGCGGTCATCCACCGAGTTGATGGCGCTGACTTCGGCAGCGGTACCCACGCAGAAGATTTCCTCTGCGATGTAAAGGTCCGAGCGAGCGATATTGCCTGTCTCTACCTCATAGCCAAGATCTTCAAGAATCTTGATGACGCTCCACTGGGTGATGCCCTCAAGTGCACCCGCCGACAACGGTGGCGTGATGACCTTGCCATTACGTACAACGAAAAGGTTCTCTCCGGTGCACTCGCTGACGAGGCCTTCCATATTGAGAAGAATTGCTTCGTCGTATCCGGCGCGCAATGCCTCCACCTTGGCAAGCGATGAGTTCGCGTAGTTGGCAACAGTCTTTGCTGCAGGAGGAAGCATGTTGTGGTCAAGACGCTTCCATGAAGAGATCTTCATGCGCACACCCTTGGTGAGTGCTTCCTCGCCAAGATATGCACCCCATGGCCAGCAGGCAATCGCAACATCAACAGTGCACGGAAGAGTGTTCAGGCCCATCTCGCCGTAGCCGTAATAGGCAATCGGACGAATGTAACAACCTGGCAAACCGGTAGACCGAACTGTCTCGCGTGTTGCATCAACAATTTCCTGCACGGTGTACGGAATCTCCATACCAAGGATTTTCGCGCTGCGGAACAAACGCTCGATGTGCTCAGTAAGACGGAATACTGCGGGACCTTCAGCAGTTTCGTATGCACGAATGCCTTCGAAGACGCCCGTGCCGTAGTGAAGGGTGTGTGTGAGGACGTGTACTTGCGCCTTGTCCCAATCGACGAGTGTGCCATTCATCCAGATTTTTGGTGTGGGGATCAAGGTGGGCATAGGTGCTCCTAGAGAAGTAGTAGTTGAAGATTACTTGCCGGCAACGAGAGTGGCGATGGAGTTTCCGATTTCCGTGGTGGAACCGGTGGGTGCGGTGTCGCATGCGCTGCGAATACGGGTCGCAGCTTCGTTTTCTCCCAAGAAATCAAGCATTAAAGCCGCCGACAAGATGGCCGCAGTGGGGTTGGCCTTGCCTGTGCCCACGATGTCGGGAGCTGAACCGTGCGATGGCTCAAACATGGAAGGGCCGGTGCGCGAAGGGTTGAGATTCGCCGATGATGCCAAGCCGATGCCGCCACTAACAGCACCACCAAGGTCGGTGAGAATGTCGCCGAACAAGTTGTCGGTCACGATGACGTCGTAACGATGTGGATCTTCCACGAAGTAGATGCACGCGGCATCAACATGGTTGTACGCAGTGCCTACTCGAGGGAATTCTTTTGCGACATCATTAAACGCGCGTTGCCAAAGGTCGCCAGCGAACGTCAGCACATTGGTCTTGTGTACCAAGGTGACGTGCTTGCGCTCGCGCTTCGCAGCAAGCTCGAATGCGTAACGAATGCAACGCTCCACACCATGACGAGTATTGACACTGCCCTGGGTTGCAATTTCATGTGGGGTGCCACGACGGAGAACTCCACCTTCGCCGACATATGGACCTTCAGTGTTCTCACGGATGACAACGAAGTCGTGTGGTGTGACATGTCCAGGCGCAGTACCTGCGAACGGACGCTGGTTCACATAAAGGTCAAGATCAAAACGCATCTTGAGAAGAAGGCCGCGCTCGATAATGCCGGGGGGAACATCAGGGGTGCCGACAGCACCGAGCAAGATGGCATCAAACGTGCGTAACTGGTCCAGCACCTCATCGGACAAAATCTCGCCATCGCGCAGGTAGCGCATACCGCCGAGATCGAAATCAGTGGTCTCAATGGCGACTCCGGTCGCACGCACCACCTTGACGGCTTCCGCCGTGACTTCTGGTCCGATTCCGTCTCCACCAATGAGTGCAATGCGATGTGCCATAGGGGCTCCATCGTAGAAGGCGCAGATAGCCTTCCTCGCATGGCAAAGCACCTTCTGTCAGCAGAGACCTACAAAAGGCTCGAGGCCGAGATCACCCACCTTGAACACAACGAACTTCCTCGCGTTGCCGACCTCATTGGCATTGCGCGAGAGATGGGCGACCTCAAGGAAAATGGGGACTACCACGCCGCCAAAGACGAGTACGGCCAACTGAATGACCGCAAGAACTTGTTGCTCTCCATTTTAGAAGGATCAGAGATTGCGACAGCCCCCACTTCGGGCGAAGTCGGAGTTCTCTCTCGCGTCACCATCTTGTTTGATGGTGACGACGCCGACGACGCCGAGACGTACCTCATTGGCCACATCGAAGAGAAGCGCACTGGCGAAGGCGTCGAAGTCATGAGCCCGGTCTCACCTATTGGCTCTGCATTGCTTGGCCATGCAGAAGGCGATCTGGTTCAAATCACACTTGAGAACGGCGCGAAAGTTTCTGTCTCCGTGGTCAAGGTACAGAACTGAGCGAGTTCCAGACTCCATCGCTCCCCCCTGGTCGGTTCATGCCGTTGCCAGGGCGCGGCACAACATATTTTCGCGAACTTGAAGGCCCTGCCGGTGCACCAACATTGATTCTGTTGCACGGGTGGACCGCAACAGCCGACCTGAACTGGTTCATGTGTTACGAAGAACTAGGCAAACACTTCCGCGTCATCGCTATCGATCACCGCGGACATGGTCGGGGCATTCGCACTAATCGACATTTCAAATTGTCCGATTGCGCCGATGATGCAGCAGCACTTGCAGATCAACTCGGTATCGATAAATTCATTCCAGTGGGTTATTCCATGGGCGGCACCGTTGCCCAACTCGTGTGGAAACGTCATGCACATCGCGTCAGCGGTCTTGTTCTAGCCGCAACGTCAGGACACTTTGTTTCCGAGCGCAAGGAACGCGTCGGCTTCACTGTGATGGCGGGCATCGGCGCATTGTCACGCATCGTGCCTGCATCGGTTCGTGAATCCATCTCCCACCGTTTGTATGTTTCTCGCAAAACAATGACGTGGGAGCCATGGGCTGCAAAGGAAGCAGCAGGCCACGAGTGGCGCCTCATTCTCGAAGCGGGTGCTGCGCTGGGTTTGTACGACTCTCGCAAATGGCTTCCTGAAGTTGATGTTCCCACTTCCATGATCATCACAACGCAAGACCATGTGGTTGCAACAGAGCGCCAGCGTGAACTTGCTGCACTTATTCATGACGTCTATGTGCAAGAGATTGACGCAGACCATGACGCCGTCTATGCACGTGCCGACGAATTCGTTCCCATGCTTGTCAATGCGTGCCTGAATGTCGCAGAACGTTCCTCGAAGAAGGAGCCGACCTCATGAAGCCTGCGGTCGCACTCCGTTCACGTTGGCGCCGCAACGGTCGCCTGGCCCGACTAGGTGCGCGTATTGGCCTCGCACATGCGGGCACCTCTGCACGCAAAGTGTTTGTGGGTGCAGAACGTCGCGAGCAACTTTCCCGCGACCGCGAGATGAAGACCGCGCAACAAGTTGCAAACGAATTAGGAAACATGAAGGGCGCGTTAATGAAGTTGGGCCAGATGGCCAGCTATCTCGATGACGGCTTGCCGGAACCCATGCGCCTCGCACTTGCCCAGTTGCAATCAAACGCTCCCCCGATGGCTATCGAATTAGTGCACGAGGTCTTACTCACCGAACTGGGCAAACCAGTCAGCGACATGTTCGTGGAGTTTGACGACGAACCCATCGCTGCAGCTTCCATTGGACAAGTGCATCGCGCAATCCTGCGCACACCCGAAGGTGACCGTGCCGTTGCTGTGAAAGTGCAGTACCCCGGTGTTGCAGAAGCCATTGACGCCGACATTCGCACCGCTGACTTACTCGGCACATTGCTGGCATTCGGGTTCAAGAGTTTGAACCCAGAAGACATGGTGGCGGAGATCAAGGATCGCCTGCGCGAAGAACTTGATTACACATTGGAAGCGCAAAACCAACAGACGTTTGCTGATTTCTATCGAGGCCATCCATTCATTCATGTTCCAGAGGTTTTGCACGATTACTCCACATCACGCGTGCTCATCACAGAACTTGTCAGCGGGTCGTCATTTGCTGAAGTACTCGAGTGGTCACAAGAAGAACGCAATGCAGTGGGTGAAGCCATTTTCCGCTTCGTCTTCCGAAGCTTGTATCGCTTCCGTGCGTTCAATGGCGATCCGCATCCAGGTAACTACATCTTCCATAAAAATGGTCGCGTCACCTTCCTTGACTTCGGACTCATCAAACACTTCACCGTTGAAGAGATGGAAATGTTCCAAGGAATGGTGAGCGCTGCCGTCTTGGAAGACGACATGGAGAAGTACCGACGCATCATCGAAGATGCCGGAATGCTGCAACGCGACGCTCCCTTCACCACCCAGGAAGCGGGCGATTACTTCGCACACTTCTACGCCCCTGTGCGCGAGTCTCGCGAAATGACATGGTCAACCGAATACGCAACCTCCATTGTGCGCCACACCTTTGATCGCACCTCTGCTATCGCGCAATACGCAACTGTTCCGAAAGCTTTTGTGTTTATTCAGCGCATCAACTTGGGCCTGTATGCATTGCTTGGACAACTGGGTAGTGCTGGCAATTTCCGTCGCATCAGCGAAGAACTGTGGCCGATGACCAACGCAGGGCCTTCCACCCCAATGGGTGAAGCCGAAGCCAAGTGGCTCGCAACGAAAGACCTGTAGCTAAAAAACCGTCTCCATGTCGAGGCCGATATCGAGAATGGGCGACGAGTGCGTGAGCCCGCCCACGCTGATGAAATGCACGCCTGTTTCGGCAACTGCCTTTGCCTTCTCCAAAGTGAGACCACCACTTGCTTCCAGCAACACTGCATGACCTGTTGACTCTGTGTGCTCTGCACTGATGTCCACTGCTTCGCGCATGATGTCAGGCGACATGTTGTCAAGAAGAACGACATCAGCGCCAGCATCTAATGCAACACGCAACTGTTCCAAGGTGTCGACTTCAATTTCAATCGGCAACGTTCCAGCAAGAGCACGTACTTTGCCAAAAGCTTCAGCGACTCCGCCCGCAGATGCAATGTGGTTGTCTTTCACCAACGCTGCATCGCTCAAACTCATGCGATGGTTCTGACCGCCGCCGCATCGCACTGCATATTTCTCCATTGCACGAAGGCCAGGTGTGGTCTTTCGTGTGTCACGAATGACTGCACTCGTGCCAACAATGGCATCCATCCATCGAGAAGTTGCCGTAGCAACGCCGGACAGGTGACACATCAAGTTGAGAGCGGTTCGCTCAGCGGTGAGCATTAACTGCGTTGGTGCTTCGACGCGCGCCAGAACATCGCCCGGCATGACACGATCGCCATCGTTTTTAACACGTTCAACATTGCTCGCGGTAGGGCCGCACACCATCTCAACAGCTGCAATTGCGATGTCAAGACCAGCAAGGCAGCCATGAGCACGAGAACCAAACGTGACCACACTGCGCTGTTCCAACGGCACGGTAGCGACACTGGTGACATCGATGCCACCATCAAGATCTTCTGTCACTGTGTCACGGATGACCCGCTGGACGTATTCGGCATCAAGACCTTGCGCCTCGAGTCGTGCGATGGTCATATCCGATGGTGAATGCAAGTTCATGCGCCAACCTCCATGTGCCCGTCAACGATGCGACACGATAGATGACGCAACCAATCCTCACGAGGTTCAGTGAAATCAGTGCGGCGGTGGCATCCACGGCTCTCTTCGCGAGTCTGCGCAGCCTCCACAACAGCAATTGCCAACGTCAACATGTTCGTCGCCTCAAATGTCTTGCGTGTTGGCACCACATCAACAGATGCATTGGCACCCAGAGTATTCAAGATGCGCGCTGCTTGACGCAGGCCATCTGGTGTTCTCAATACACCGACATAGCGCGACATTGCTGAACGAAGAGCAGCACGGTGATAGGAGTCAATCAATTCACCCGACACATCTTCATCAACGGTCTGCACTTCGTCGGGAAGCTTCCAACTGAGCGCACGTCCAACACGAGTACCGGCAACCACACCTTCAGTCAGACTGTTGGAAGCCAAACGATTTGCACCGTGCACACCTGTGGACGCGGCTTCACCAACAACATAAAGACCTTGTAATGAAGTTTCTCCATCAAGCATTGCCTTCACGCCTCCGCATGCATAGTGCGCAGCGGGAGCAACGGGGATGAGTTCACGCTTCGGATCAATTCCCGCCGCCATGCATGATGCAGTGATCGAAGGAAAGCGATCTTCAAACTTTTCAATGTTGCGCGCATCGAGATACACATGGTCATCAACACCCGCAGGCGCTTCTGACATACGGCGACTGATGGCAGAGGCAACGACGTCACGCGGAGCAAGATCTTCTTGCGGATGCACACCAGCCATCACTCGCCGCCCAGCTGCGTCTAGCAAGATGGCGCCTTCACCGCGCACTGCCTCGCTAATGAGCGCTTGCTGCCCTGTTGCTTCTGGTCCACTCCACAACACCGTGGGGTGGAATTGAATGAACTCAAGGTCATTAGCTTCCACGCCCGCACGTAGCGCCAATGCAATGCCATCGCCCGTCACTGCGGGCGGATTCGATGTTGATGCGTACACCTGGCCGTATCCACCAGTGGCGATGATGACAGCTCGTGCAGTCACAACACCCACACTTTCCACACCGCCACGGCTGTCCAACATCGCAACACGCACACCAGCAACAGCTCGCGTGCCATTCACCGTTTTCCCCGTCACGACATCAAGGCCAAATGCTCGTTCCACAACCTGCACACCCGCAAGACGAACTGATTCATCCAGAGTGCGCTGCACTTCCGCACCACTTTGGTCACCGCCTGCGTGCACGATGCGGTTATGCGAGTGACCACCTTCGCGGGTGAGTGCAATTTCACCTGTTGAATCACCCGCATCGAATGAAGCGCCCAGTTCCATGAGATAACGAATTGCAGTGGGCGCCTGTGACACAAGTTCACGCACCGCACTCTCATCACAAAGACCCGCTCCAGCTTCCAACGTATCTTGCACATGGTTTTCTATGGAGTCGTCTGGGTCGAGTACTGCAGCCAATCCACCCTGGGCCCAGTGCGTACTGCCGGCAGCAAGTACGTCTTTCGTGATGAGCACTACTTCACGGACCGGCCGCATCGCAATGGCTGCTGATAACCCTGCAGCACCTGAGCCGAGAACTACAACATCAGTATCAACGAACCACGTTGGTTCGGGCGCCGCTAATTGGCGAGGAACGCGATTATTCGCCGACACGAGATGGTGTGCCGATTGCAATCATGCGTTCAACCGAGAGACGTGCACGATCAGCGATATCGCGCGGCACATCGACGATGTCTGTTCCGTGCAAGAGAGCATTCTCCAGCTTTTCTGGAGTGATCATCTTCATGTACTTGCACACAGCTGCGCGGTTCACAGGTTCGAACACTGTGGTGACATTCACTTTGCGCAATTGATGCAACATGCCAGTCTCGGTTGCAACGAGAACTTTCTTTGCTTTTGTAGTGCGCGCAGCATCAAGCATTCCACCGGTGGAAAGAATGTGTGTGCGCTCGGCAGGGACAACACCTTCCGATGCCAGGTACATCGCACTTGTCGCGCAACCACATTCCGGGTGAATAAATAATTCGGCTTCTGGCTCGGCAGCAACTAAGGCCTTCAACTCAGAACCATTGATACCAGCGTGCACGTGACACTCGCCCATCCAGATGTGCATGTTGTCGCGCTTCGTTACTCGCTGCACGTGGGCACCAAGGAACTGGTCAGGACAAAACAGCACGGGAACATCTGCAGGAATTGACTGCACGACTTCGACGGCATTTGAACTGGTGCAACAGATATCGGTTTCTGCTTTTACAGCTGCCGTAGTGTTCACATAACTCACAACGACGGCGCCTGGATGTTGTGCTTTCCACTCACGAAGCTGATCAGCCGTAATGGTGTCGGCCAAAGAACATCCTGCGCGTTCATCGGGAATCAAGATTGTCTTGTCGTACGAAAGAATCTTTGCTGTCTCGGCCATGAAATGCACGCCACAAAACACGATGGTTGACTGCGGAACTGTGGCAGCTATTCGAGAGAGAGCCAATGAATCACCGACATGATGAGCAACATCCTGGATCTCAGGAACTTGATAGTTGTGGGCGAGGATCACCGCATCTTTTTCTGCTGCAAGAGCACGGATGCGTTGAGCCCATTCTTTGTCGACGGGGGAAGTCACGCAAGCAAGGCTAGGCGTGGCTTTTGTGAATTGCGCCTTTGTGAAAAGACGCACTTTCACTACGCGCTTGCGGGCAAATTAATGGGAGGGTCAAACCAAAAGCGTGTGATGGCTTCGGCCAGCGAGCCAGTGGCTGAGCCTGGATCTGTCACAACATCATCGGGCTGGTCTGCGAATCGCAGAACACTGGCGACTCCATGATCGGCAACGACAACAACAAGTCGCACGCGCCGACGTTGCGCATGCTCACTCGGCGCACCTTCGACTTCCCCGTCGGGACCTAATGGTGCCGCCCAGCCAGTAGTCACAATCGTTGCTGCATCAAACATTCGCGCAAGTGCACTTGATGGCGCATCAAGCAACTCATACACATCGGGGTGTTGCGAGAGAAAACACATGTTGGGTTCATTTACTGGCCGTGCCATGCAGTTGACGCCATAGAGGCGTGCCCCAGGCAACTCAAAGCTTTCAAGCATTGAATGCAATTTGGCTTCTACTCCGACAGCGATGTCGAGAATGTCCGCGGCGACATGAACGGTAGGTGTGGTTTCGTTTTCCATGCGCGCCATGTGCACGCGAGATCTCTTTACTGGGCAATGAAATCTGAAAGATCTCGAGCACCTCGAGCGACCATTGCACCAAATTTTCCACCGGGGTTGCTGCTCATTCGCTCAAGTGGACCCGAGATAGATAACGCAGCAATGACATCACCGGCAGCGTCAAAGACTGGAGCACTTACTGAGGCGACTCCCTTCACTCGCTCTTCCACCGATTCAATCCAGCCACCGTTGGAAAGCTTTGCGCCAGACAACACACGCCCAGCAGAACCACGCGCTATCGGGAACAGTGCACCTTCAGGAACAATCCAGCGCAGGCCATTCGGAGATTCAAGACTGACAACACAACGTCGACCGTCTGTCTCAGGGACAAAGACTTGAACACTCTCGTCTGTCTTGTCACGCAGTTGAGTTGCTACTTCTCGTGCCTTACGCAGGAATGGAAACTGCTGCGTTGCTGCACGACCAAGTCCAGCCATCGTTGGTCCAAGGCAATACAAACCATCATCGTTGCGACGTATCGCACCGTGATGTTCCAAAGCCGACAACAACCGATGACATGTTGCGCGCGGGATAAGAGTTGCTTCCACCACTTCGGCAAGTGTCAAAGGACGCGACACAAGGACATTCAACACGACAAACGCCTTGTCTATAACTCCGACTCCTGATACGCTGTCCATTAGTTGGGAATACTATCCCACATATTGAGACAATCAAATATGCGATTCCGAAAGGATCACACATGTCGAATCCAATGACTCTCCCCCAGAAGGTGTGGGACCAGCACGTCGTACACGGCGCACCTGGCGAAGCTGACCTTCTTTACATTGACTTGCACCTGGTGCATGAAGTCACCAGCCCGCAGGCGTTTGATGGTCTGCGCCTCACTGGTCGTCCACTTCGACGCCCTGATCTCACTGTTGCAACCGAGGACCACAACGTTCCGACCGCTGACATCCATCTCCCTATCGCGGATGCGATCTCTGCACGTCAAGTTCAGGTGTTGCGCGACAACGCAGCCGAGTTTGGTTTCACGCTCTTCCCCATGGGCAACGAACGTCAAGGCATCGTGCACGTGATTGGACCAGAGCAGGGTCGCACTCTTCCTGGCATGACGATTGTGTGCGGCGACAGCCACACTGCAACGCATGGAGCATTCGGTGCGCTTGCTTTCGGTATCGGAACCAGCGAAGTGGAACATGTTCTTGCAACACAAACACTTCCGCAGTCGCGACCAAAGTGGATGTCCATCACCGTTGATGGTGAAGTTCCTGAAGGCGTCACCGCCAAGGACATCATCCTTGCCATCATCGGCAAAATCGGAACTGGTGGCGGCATCGGGCACGTCATCGAATATCGCGGTTCTGCAATTCGTGCGCTTTCAATGGAAGGCCGCATGACGGTGTGCAACATGAGCATTGAAGCTGGCGCAAAAGCCGGACTCATCGCACCTGATGCAACAACATTCGAATATCTGAAGGGTCGTGAGAACGCACCAGCGGGTGCCGATTGGGATGCAGCAGTTGCAGCCTGGAGCGAATTGAAGACCGATGACGGTGCGAAGTGGGATAAGGAAGTGTTCATCGACGCTTCCACCCTCACGCCATATGTCAGTTGGGGAACAAACCCTGCACAGGTATTGCCTATCGACGGCGTTATTCCTTCACCCTCTGATGCAGATGATGAAACAGGTGCAGACACGATCAAGCGCGCACTTGAGTACATGGGTCTCACTGCAGGAATGAACATGCGTGAAGTTCCTGTTGACACTGTGTTCATTGGTTCATGTACGAATGGTCGCATCGAAGACATTCGCGCGGCTGCAGAAGTGTTGAAGGGACGCAAAGTCACCGTAAAGCGTGCGATGGTGGTTCCTGGAAGCCATGCCGTGCGCAACCAGGCAATCGCTGAAGGTCTCGACAAGATTCTCATTGAGGCTGGCGTTGACTTCCGTGAACCCGGATGCAGCATGTGTCTTGCAATGAACCCCGACAAGTTGGCACCAGGCGAACGCGCCGCCAGCACCAGTAACCGCAACTTCGAGGGACGTCAAGGTCGCGGCGGACGTACGCACCTCGTCTCCCCCGCCGTGGCTGCAGCAACCGCTGTGGCCGGACACTTCGCAAGCCCAGGAGATTTGAAATGAAATCAGTACAAGTACTCACCGGTCGCGGTGTTCCACTGAAGCGCAGCGATGTTGACACCGACCAGATCATTCCTGCCGATTGGCTGAAGCGTGTTGAACGCACTGGCTTTGAGGCTGGTCTGTTCTCTACCTGGCGCGATGATCGCAACTTCGTTCTCAACGATGATCGATACAGCGGCGCAAGCATTCTTGTTGCCGGCCCAAGCTTCGGCGTGGGTTCATCACGTGAGCACGCAGTGTGGGCGATTCAGCAGTACGGCTTCGATGCTGTGATTGCACCAAGCTTCAGCGACATCTTCCGCAACAACTGCACAAAGAATGGTTTGGCCCCGGTCATCCTTCCTCAGGCTGCAGTAGAGAAGTTGTGGGAGCTCATTGAGGCTGATGCCAACACAGAGATTGTTGTGGACATGGAGAAGTTGCTTGTGGAAGTTCCATCGGCTGGCTTCAAGGAATCATTCCCCATGGACGCACCGACGCAGCATCGCTTCTTGAACGGTCTTGACGACATTGGCATCACGATGACGCATGCAGCAGAGATTGATTCCTTTGAGAAGTCCCGCCCTAGTTGGTTGAAGCACTAACTGATAACAATTTTTACGGTGCTGACCTTGGTCTTCGGACGAGGTACTGCTTTTGTTTTCTTCGGCGTTACCGAGATCGAGAGCAGACAGGTTCCCTTTGCTATCGCCTTTACAGTGCGCTGACCTGAGACGGAACACTTCTTCTTTGACTTAGAAGATACGACCACCCGAACAGCTGCACCTGATGGAATCTTGATTCCATTTTTCTTGGCAGCCGAAGCAACTGAGATTGAGCGGCCTTTCAGAATCTTCGCATAGCTTCTCGTTAGCTTGACTTTGATCGTCGGAGCTGAGTGAGAAAATCCTGTAGCTGTGAAAGTGAACCAGCCGTTAGTTAGCTTGAAGGCCGAACTAGCAGTTTTTTCAGCCCCATCCTCTCCTTTTACTGAGATTTCAGACTCTACTGATGTGTCCGTCACATCGTATAAACATTCCGCGATATCAGAGCGAAGAACGAGTGTGTATTGCCCTGCAAAAGGAGTCACTCCGTCTTTTTCATAATGCATTGCCGCAACCTTGTAGTTCAAAGTTGAAGTGGCTTTATTGAAACTTGGCGGGCCTTCGGAATACGCAGATGCATTGGTTGCCACAATTCCTGTAACACCAACTCCATTTTTAATGCACTTAGGCGCGTTTTGCATTTCGTCATCGCTCAACGTACGCACACTCCATAGAGATGGCATCGCTACTGGTTTGTCCCCGACGTAGCTAGTCCATAATTTGATCTGTTCGAAAGCTTCGGGTGAATAGGCGCTCGGGGATTGAATAACTTGACGCTGAGTCATGGGGTTATTGGCTATGAACTCGTCAGTAGCGTCCTGCCCTCGAGCCGTGCCACATCGCTTTTTAAAACACGTCTTTGTAAATGACTCCTGAATTGGTGTCGGTAAATTGGCAAATTGTCCCAACCCTACGACCGTTGGTACTTTGATCGAGCCAGCAGAGACAGTCACTGTCGTGACCTTGTTCGCGCGGACAATAGATGCAACAGGGTCTTTCAAGCGACCATGCAACCAGCCTGAGGGTGAAGTGGAAAGCCGAACCTTCACAGTAAATCTTGCACCTACTGGAAAAGCATGTTGCAAGGTGCACTTTTGGTCCTCATTCCAACTGCGGCATAGATACCCCTGACTTTGGTCATATCCATCCGCCCAGAAATTCTTGGCGGTTCTTCCATTTGGTAGCACGTCTGGCATCCATTTATCTCTGCATTGAGCACCCGACGTTAGGGGATCGCAATCAGTCTGAAAGATGCTCACGGGTGTAATGACCGCCGAGAATGACCGTGGTGGTTTCAACGCATCTCCATTTATTTTTGAGCCAGAGATCTGAACTGCTACTTCATAATCGTTCCCAAAACCATGTGGTAAGCCATCCAATGTCCACAAACTTGGTGTCCCACCGCTCGGGACTCCTTCGGCAGGTGATCCGGTGTAGTCCGTGATGCCACGAAGCGGGAATTGCTGCTTGAATACGCCATTGGTAGCAGTTCCGTTGGCCGACGTTCCAGTAACGCTCTCAATGCAATCAATTTTGACTACATCATTACATGGGCCAAGTACTGCGCTGAACTGGTACTCGTTCGCTCTTGCGCACACCGCATCAGAAGTTGATGAACAAAATTTCTCACCTGTCGAATCAACCGCAGTAAGCACAGAAATATTGTCGTGAAAGTTGTCTGCAAAATTCGGGTCGATTTGAAAAACCATCTCGCCTCTATCTTGAGTCATTTGAACCCCATATTGTTCATCTTCCACAGAGTTGATAGCGCTGACCCCATGCGCCATGGGCACCATGCACGTCACCAATGCGACAACCGCAACAAGCGAGAATTTTTTAATAGCCATGGTCATTTCGTCATGAGAGACGACAATTGTCTCTCATGATCCTCCAATCAATTTGGAAACTGTAACAAGCCCGACCTGAAGCCAGAAGGACTGCACGAAAGATCAGTCCTAGTTGGTTGAAGCGCCAAATATTTATAGGCGATCTGCGAGACCGGTTGCGCGACGAATCGGAGTCTTGATTGCAGTCTCAATTGAATCCAACGTTGCAATCAGCGTGAGGCGCATTTGTGGTCGGGTGATACCGGTGTACAACAACTCACGCGTCACAATTCGCGAACTTGATTGCGGCAGAACAACAACAACATGCTCATATTCAGATCCCTGACTCTTGTGAATTGTGAGCGCATGCACAGTGTCAGTCTCAGGCAGACGTGCAAGCGCAATATTCGTCGGGTCTTTCGGGTCACCGAGACAAGCACGCAATTGACCGTCAATTCGACACACAATGCCTACGTCGCCGTTTGCAAGCCCCGTTGAAGTGTCGTTGCGAGTCACGAGGATTGGTCGCCCTGCATACCAACGCTGTGATGTTGACGGGCCAAGGCCTGCTTCCACTGTTTGATTCCAGTCATACACACCAAGATGGCCATCGCGAGTTGATGCAAGCACTTGCAACTGCGATTTCTTCCTCAAGGCACTCTCAACATCCCCAATTTCTGCAGATGCAAGAACACTTTGAGCATGAATCAACACTTCATTTTGCATTTGCGCAAGCTTCTCTGGTTCAGCAGATGGATCAATCCACAAGAAATCTGGATGTGGAGTGTTCAAGATGCTTCGCGCACCAACAAGATCTCCATCACGAACCGCAGCCGCCAATTTGGCAATCGGCGATTCAGAATCAAATCGATGTTGCTCGGTGAGTTCTCTGTACCGGCTGTTGAGAACTGAATCACCCTGTTTTGCTCCACGTGCAATATCGGCAAGAACCGAACCTGCTTCCACGCTTGCGAGCTGATCAGGGTCACCAACAAGCCACAGTTCAGCATCAGGACGTAGTGACAACAACAGGCGGTTCATCATTGAGAGAGACATCATTGATGCTTCATCGACAATGACCAACTTGTACGGCAATGGCTCGTGACGACCAAATCGGAACTTTGGTGTTCGAGCTGGGTGATATCCCAATAATTTGTGCGCAGTCGTTGATGGCGCGTGATGAAGCGCCTCTAACACATCGTCACTTGCGCCACTTTCTCGAAGGCGCTTGTCGAGTACTGACTTCAAATGGCGAGACGCCTTGCCGGTTGGTGCGCACAACGCCAAAGAAGGGACCGTGCCCGATGCCATTGAACCCAACTGTTCGGCTACCCATCGCGTTTTTCCCGTGCCAGGACCACCAAGCACCACTGTCACTGTCGAACCATTTGCCTGCAAAAGACGTTGTGCAATATCGACTTCTTCTTGAAAGACCCGCGCAATGTAGAGACGATCATCCTCTACGACGAAAGGAGGGCGAGGACGATTACCAACATCCTTCGGGGATCCAAAGACATCAGGGTTCTCAACCAAAGTCTTGCGCCAAATAGACGAGTCAGTCGGCCAACCCAATTCAACACCGTGCTCACCGCACCATAAATCGATATTCGCAATATCAAGACATGCGTGCCCATCGCGGAATGCATGTAGAGCAAGTGCAGCCATGAGTACCGCTATCCCACTCCGCTCACGAACTTTCACTTCATTGGCAAGAAGGAAAATCTGACGCGCAGATTCAATATCAACCAAGTCAACGACTCGATGTTCGACTGCAGCATCAAGGTTCACAGAGGTCTCACTCATTTCATACCGCCTGCAAAGAGATCAGAAAGTTTGCTCCACAATCCATCAGGCGCTGTCCACGTGAGGACACCCGCACGGTTTCCTTGAACATCAATGGGGGTTGTCTCCCCCACCATGCCACGAATGAACATGTAGGCGAATCCAGCGATAGCGGCATCAGCATCAATCTGTGGAGCTCGCCAACGCAAGAAACGATAGACAGCCGCACCGTAGATCAGAGCTTGCAACGGGTAATGGTGGTGTTCCATCTCATGCAGCATTCGCTCCGACGAATACGCATCAATCATTAAATCATCGCCATCGCGATCGAGCCTGTTGCTCTTGTAGTCGCTAATGAAGAAGCGCGGGACTCCTTCCTCGATCTCCACGCGCAAAAGTGCGTCGATGGAGCCATTGATAAGACCCGCAAGAGAAATATCAAACGATGGATCACACAAAGTCTCGGCATATGGCGCCAAGAGATCATCGGTCGATATTGATGACAGTAAAAGTCGACCAATATCGCTCGCCTTCACACCTGCAGTCAGATGAGCCAACGACATTTCAAAGGACATTTCTGCAACGCGGTTCTTGAGCCCCAGGCTGGCAAGAGAATGCTGCCCCACTGCCCCACCAAGTGGTGTGCGTATTGAAAGAACAATTCCATCGACAATGCTCTGTCCGTGTTCCGTAAACAACTTGCCCGATACGTGACGACCCACAATGGTTGCCACGTGGTCAGTGAGATTTTCATGTGCTGGATCAACGTGTTCATACACCGTGTGCAGAATCTTGCCGATGTGTGCGCCACCGGGAATACGAGCAAGTGGCATTTCTTCCACACCTAGAGGAGCCTTATTCGAGGCATACCCGACGCTTCGAATGAAGAGTCGTTCCCCTTCTTCTGTACCCGCACGTGAATCAACACGTGCAGCACCAACGATGCTGCCACCCTTTTGCAATTCAGTAATGCCCGTGAAAGAAGTGCGGCGATATGTCTGTGTAACACCTGATGGCGATGTAGCAACACCGAGATGCTTCTTGTCAACTCCAGAAGAAATCAGCTCGTAGGCAGAAGCCTCAGAGAGCTGATCAACGCCGAGAATCTTCACAGCGTCAGCTTCACCGGCAAGTGCGGTCGCGCTCATCCGATTATCAATCACAGTGGCCTTGCCGCCCACTGGACGCACGATACATACGTGATGTTTTGCACGAGTCGCAGCCACATACAGCAATCGAGCTGATTCCTCGGAGGCTTCATCCTGTAAACGTTGGACGCTGATTCCCGAAATTTCATCCGTTACAAATCCAATATCTGCGACTCGCCCTTGCACCGATTGGCCATCTTCCTTCTGAAGCCGAACGATGGGGAGTTTCTTTTTCTGCTTGGCCGAAATTTCTTCCTTCCACGAATCTGCAACGACCACCATGGGGAACTCCAGCCCCTTAGAAACATGGATTGTCATGATTTGAACAGCTGATGAATCACTCTCCACTCGGCGACTGACAATTTCAGAAGAGTCATCAACTTCAACGAGGCGGGTAAATGCATCAAGTACATCCGTGGCCGAGCACCCCACACCATTCGTCTCCGCGTTCAAAAGGTCTGCGATATGACTGAAGTCTGTGAGGCGACGTTCGCCCGAGAGCCCCGCAGAAAGAGACATAATCGTGCTGGGGTCTGACAGAAGCGCAGCTGTAAGAGCAGCCACGCCTTGCTTGCGCAAGATGCCAGCCCATTCGGCCAATATTTCTTGAATCGAGCCGATGAAGACATCATCCAACAATGCGGGCGACGACAATGCGACCCCGAAAAGTGGTGTGCCCACGACATGGCGTACTCGTCCTGCATCAGCAAAACGTTCAAGAGCCCGCAACAATACTCGCCAGTGCTCAGCTGTTTCGCTGTTCATGACCGAGGCAGTGCCAGTGCTGACAGCCGGAATATTTAATTCTCGAAGTTCTCGTTCAATCAATTGCCCTTGCCACCCACTGCGTACAAGAACAACAATGTCGCTCGGACGTACAACGTGACCATCGATAGTTGCTTGCGAGCTCAAATATTGAGAAACGCGGCGGGCAGCTGATGAAGCTACCGCTGTACTTTTACTTGCATCTGGAACATTTAGGATTTCGACAGGGGACATTCCCGAAAGTACGACATTCTTCTTCTCTTCAGGAACATCAACAGCGACATACGGAATCCCAGCACCGAATTCGGTCTCGCCAAACAAAACGTTGAGGCCATCAATGACTTCTGTGTCAGAACGGAAGTTAGTACGCAGCGTTCGTGTCGTCCCACGGTCACGCTCCGCGCGGTAAGCATCAATATCTGCACCACGGAATTTGTAGATCGATTGCTTGGGGTCCCCCACCGCAATGAGAGAACCAGAGATGTCTTCCCCCATTGGGAAAATGCCACGGAAGATCTGCCACTGCTGAGAATCAGTGTCCTGCGCCTCGTCAACAATCAGATACTTATAGCGACGACGAAATTCAGCGAGAACACCCTCAACTTCGTCGGACCCAATGACCTGGAATGCACGGCGGATGAGATAGTCGAACGTAGGCGCTTTACGAAGCTCTTCCTCAATCTTTCTCACGCAGTCCTGGATGACTGAATCAATTCGCTGCATGAAGGCAACGTCTGACACTGCAGATGTATCGAACCATGTACGGGTTAAGGGCTCACCAATCAGCTGCTTGACCACTTCAACAATCTTCTTTTCAGGAAGAGTTGGTGTTGTAAAAGCTTGAGCAACAAGTGCATCATTCACAACCTCTGCAATCAGGCGGTCCTGCACCTCTTCCCCGGCCATCTTCGTGGATTCGGCAGAGAGAGAAATGATTTTGGAACACACTGAGTGAATAGTTGCAATCGTTGCCGTATCAAATTCGACCACTGCACGCATGAGGCGGTTGGCTCGTTCTGTTCGCACAGCAACCGATGGGTCTAAGAGATGCTCCACGATGACATCAGAGTCGTCGTTGGAATTCTTCTTCAGCGATTCCGCGGTCTTCACAAGGCGACGACGGATACGGTCACGCAGCTCGGCAGCGGCATTGCGAGTAAACGTGGTCACCAGAATCTGGGAGATCGATAGATCATCGTTTAACGCCAACTCTCGAACAACCAGCGCAGCGACGGAATAGGTCTTTCCCGTGCCAGCACTTGCCTCAATGAAGAGACCGTTCTCTAACGCTTGAGTCTCAAGGTTCAGTACATCACTCATGCGTACACGTACCTCGTTCGATGATTGTTCCCCGCAGGATCTTTCTTGTTCCCCAACTTCAATTCTTTTCGTAACTCATCTGATTGTCTGATGGTCTCTGAGAAAAATCTTTCGTAGAACTTCCCATTTTCTGAATCAGCAGCGAAGAATTGTTCAAACTTTGGTTCAAGACCAAATACCAAACTCTCCGCTTTACCTAGATAGCTAAAATTCTTACCGTCTTCCAGTTCAAGGTTGAAAGAGACGAACGATTGAAAAGCAGAAATTGCCTTATTTATTTCTTCCTTGAAGAACTGTTTTGCCGTATTGCCAAATTTTGGAAACGGATGCTTGACGGCTTCCTCGAACAATCCAGCCATCTGATGTACTCGCATTTGAGCAGACTCCTTGGTCATACTCGGATCAAGTTGAACGTAGTGCCAGACAACTTTTTCGTCTGATCCTTTTCGATCCACTACAACAACAATCCCACCGTCAACCGAATACCCCATTGCAAGCAACAACAAAAGTTGAAGACCCATCTTTGCTTGGAGATCCTTGACCTTCTCAACACTCACCTTGCTGAGGTCAACCAAAGCAATGTGATTCTCTGCGGCCGGATACACCATGAGGTTTCCTGCGACCTCACCACCGACATATGGAAGACGAATTTCATACGGAATCATCTCGTCGAGGTCGATTCCCCAATCGGACGCAACCTGACTTAATTCGTCAACACGACCTACTAACTCTTCAGAAAGTTCCGATCCGTACGCTCCCAGCGGAATATTGCCAACTGCAGAGTTCACAGTTATCCAGTGCTGCGAAACAAATCCCGATTGGACAGCAGATGCAAGGTTCCCTCGCAAGAACCCAATCTCTTTTTGCGACAACTCCAAGGGAATTGTTGCAGGCTCATCATCTTCAGCATCGTTCCACGTGCTGATACCAAGTCCACTACGAACAAATGCCGACAATGGGTCCTTCATAAATGCATCGAGTTCTCTCGGAGTGATGACGCGATACGGCTCTTCTGCGCCAGCTTCGGCCATTCGTGCAGCAGCTACATCTGCTTCAATCGCAGCCTGAGTTTTTCCATGTGTCTCAGTAATTGAACGCAGCGCAACGTCATCATGCGACCACACCATTCCCGGAACAATTTCGCCCTCAATAAAATTGCGTGGAGAACTGAAGTGGCGTGGATGCTGGTACTCCACTTTCAAGAAGCCCTTGTTGTTGTCGTATTCGGGGACACCACAACGTCCACACAAATCCAACAATTCCGCAAGTGGCGTAATCAAAGGAACCTCAGCGTTGTTCTTAATGCTTCGACCATTACACGTGATAACCACACGATGCGATGCAGCGCACACGGCATCAAGAATGGAACGGCGTTGATCAATACGCGAATCAATATCGCCCATGAAACTCTGGCGTGACACTAAGTCATCACCTTCGGTTTCACCATCACGCATCGTGCCTTCGTCGAACCCAAGCAAACACACCACCTTGAATGGAACACCACGAAGGGGCACTGCAGACGTTGCGGTGATTGCGCCTGTCCGCAATGGTTGACGGCCTGGGGCGCTGGAGATTTGCTCTTGCAACTGCTCAACAAAGTGCTCGAAAGTAACAGTCAGAGATTCAATGTCAATTCCGCGCGCGTCGGTGACGTAACCGCGCAACGTATCGATGGCTTCGAGAGCATCGTCGAGTTCACCCTTATTGCTCACAGCCAATGATTCAAGAGTCGCTTGAACCGAGTCAGCCCACTCGATAAATGGTAATTCAACAGTTGTATTCGCCAGAACTTCCAGCAAGGACATTGCCGAAACAATGGCAGACAAGCGCCCCACGGACTCAAGATCTGCTGCATCGAGATCAGGCAATGGCACTGCCCCACCGAAATCGATATCTGGTTCAGCATCCGGCAAGAGTGCACCCACAAGTGCGCGTTGCAATCCGGCAACCCAGGTGTGGGCCGACACAACAGAATCCACACCTAAACGATTGCGATGTTCTGCCGATGCTCCCCAACGAATACGCGTGCGGTCAATAAGGCGATACCACGACGCAACATCGTCAGCGGAGGCACCAAACTTCTGCATCACTAACGGCGATGTCGCCACCGTCATGATGTCGGTAATGCTGAAACGTCCGGTGACAACCGTGAGCAGGTTGTTGAGAAGCGAGGCACCGTCGTCGACTTGGCGTAAACCACGGTCAGCGACGATGAACGGCAATGGCTTGCCACCCACTTCGCGGCTAAACGCAGCCTCTAGCAATGGTGATGCAGTTTCTACATCTGCACAGATGACAACAACTTCATGAGGCTCAAGATTCTCAATGTCGTGAAATGCATGAAGGATTGCATCGCGTGCGATCTCTACTTGCCGGCCCAAGTTGTGCGCACGATGCACCTGGAATGAACGATCACCCGACTCAAATTTTGAGTCAATAGCAACACCCAGACGCACTGAATTTTGCAGCGAATGCAACAAGTCGTTGGAGTCAGTGATGCCAGCAAGGTTCTGCACCGCCGGCGAAACACCTTGCGATGCCAGCACCATTTGAGCGTCATGTGCACCTCGTAACCACATGGACACCATGGAGTCGACGTTGTCATCAAATGAACTCACGCGAATAGGCAATGGCGCCACACCAACAGAGACAGGAACTCGCGATGCATCTACTGCCCACTGCGTTGCAAGCGCCGGCGAAGGATGAATCAACACCACGTCGACCGCAACATGATGCGACAACAATTGCAATGCACGAACGTGGCGAACACTGAGTGACTGCAATCCAACTACAAGGATTCTCGGCGGCAGATCTGCATCGGCCAGAAGTGCTGGGTTTGAGAGCATCTCTTCCACCATCACAGGCCAAGGTTGTGCATCGACTTCTTCGCGCACCAACCGCCAGAGGTCGTATTGCCACACATCGGATGCATCAAGTGGCGTCGCCTCAATCGTGTGCTCACCATTTCCCACTACGTCACCAACCACTGGCGCGAGATTGGGGCGACCCGCTTCCCACTCCACAATCATCGATGGACGACGTGCGTGGTACTTGTCGAAGCGGTCCGACATCAGACGAGCGGCTTTGAGCCCACCACCCAGACGATCAATGTGCGCAGTGAAAGATCCGGTGTGTTTGTTGATGACACTGAGCACTGTCATCGACAACGGGCCTACAGCCCAAGGGTCGGCACCCATGGTGCGACGCCCAATTAATGCATCGAGCTCACCCAGGTACTTAATGGAAACATTTGCTGCAATGCCGTCATTGCCGAAAGAACTGGTTCCGACGTGAGAAGCGATCTGCTGCAACAGCCAGGCACGTACGCCAGCATTCGGAACGATGATGTGATCGACATCAAAGAGGTCGCGTTCAGAAACAGATGTATTCAGGTACTGAACAACGGGCGTGACGATGTCGGCGAGAGACTCGACAAACGAAATATTCAACCCAACATCAGCACTGCGCGTCATCTGACCTCTTCCGAAAACAACCCTTCTATTCTTTCAGAAGGGTGCGTGAAGGTTCTCAGCCGTGCAGTGGAGCCTTAGGCGCCACGACTTGATTGCCAGGAAACCCCTTATAAGAAGGTGTTGAGGTCCTGTAGACGCTTGTCGTTGGAGAACACTTCCACAGGTGGGTTCGTAGCCAAACGCAATGCACGTTGGATGATGCGACACGTGGTGTGCTGGTTGTATTCAGCCAAAGTGACTGCCCAACCATCGCGACCGGCACGAGCTGTACGACCCGAACGATGCAAGTACGCCTTCGTGTCGATGGGTGGCACGTAATGCACCACGCACTCAACATCGTCAATGTCAATACCACGAGCAGCGACATCAGTTGCCACCAACACCTTGAGATCATTGTTGGTGAATCGCACGATTGCTTTTTCACGTGCAGCCTGTGTGAGGTCTCCGTGAATCGCGGCGGCATTCACACCAAGGTCCTGCAAGTTCTCAGTCACACGGTCACACAATCGCTTTGTATCGCAGAACACCACTGTCTTGCCGGTGCTCTCCACGATTGCAGAGATGACTTTGTCTTTGTCCATCTTGTGCACTGCCAAAAACAAGTGGTGCATGGTTCCCACTGTGTCAGTCGGTGCATCAATAGAAACTTCTTCGGGGTCCTTCATGTAACGACGCACGAGGTTGCCCACCTGGCCGTCCAAAGTTGCGGAGAACAACATCGTCTGATGTTCACCCGTGACGTGGCGAAGAACCCATTCAACCTGTGGCGTAAATCCATCGTCGGCCATGCGGTCTGCTTCGTCAAGAACGACGCATTGCACGTCACCCATCTCGACTTCGCCACCCTTCATGAGGTCAATCAAACGCAAAGGAGTAGCGACGATGATGTCGACGCCCTTCTCCAGCGCATCAACTTGATCTTCACGTGATGCACCGCCATAGACAGGCAAGACGACACGATCACATACTTTGCCGATTGGTTGAAGAACTTCTGCAACTTGCAACGCAAGCTCACGAGTTGGCACAAGCACCAAACCTCGAGGCGCACGAACTTTGTCGAACTTCGAGATGCGCGACAACATCGGAACTCCAAAGGCAAGAGTTTTGCCAGAGCCGGTACGTGCACGACCACACAGGTCGACGCCGCGCATGGCAACGGGAATGGCTTCGGTCTGAATGGCGAAGGGAGCGGCGAAACCAGCAGCCGCGAGTCCCTTATCGACTTCGGGCGGCACTCCGAGTGCGGCGAATCCCGTTGGCGTTGAAATGGGGGTATTGGTCATGACGAGATACAACGGTATCGGCGTAAATGCTTACTAATTGGTAATCCGTGCGTTCTCCTGCCAATTCATGAATCAGTTGTGAACTTTCGTTCAGAAGTAGTGCGTTGGGTGGCGCTTTCCGTTAGTTTTTTCAGTCTTATGAAGTCACTACTCACTTACGCGCTACCGCGTGCTCATCAGGTGATTGATACCCATTAACGGTTCGGTCTCCCCTCTCATCCCCCATCGCATCCTCGTATTGGGTTGCGGCGGTGTTGCCCAGTGCACGCTCCCACTCCTCGTTCGGGACGTGAAGATTGATCCGAAAAGCATCACGGTTGTTGATTTCCTCGACAACCGTGACCGTGTTGCTGACCTCATTGCACAAGGAGTGCAATATGAGATTGGTCGTGTCACTCCGGAAAACCTCAACGAGTTCCTGTCAGCACGATTGTCAGACGGCGACATGCTGCTCGACCTCGCGTGGAACATTGATGCTCCGACAATCCTCACCTGGTGTCATGAGAACGGCGTTCGCTACCTCAACACATCAGTGGAATTGTGGGATCCGTATGAGGACATGGCGACCACGCATCCTCTGGACCGCACTCTCTATGTGCGTCACCAGTCGTTGCGAAAGATGGTGGAAGCATGGGGCGGCAATAGTGGCCCGACTGCAGTTCTTGAACACGGCGCAAACCCTGGTCTTGTGAGCCACTTCGTGAAGCAGGCACTTGCAGAAATCACTACCAAGATTCTTGCCGAGGGTCTTGCCGGTGATCGCAAGGCAGGTTTGGAAGAAGCTCTTGCCAACGGTGAGTTCAACAAACTCGCGATGCTCACAGGCACCAAAGTGATTCACATCTCAGAACGTGATACGCAGATTTCTAACAAGCCAAAAGAAGTCAACGAGTTTGTCAACACATGGAGCGTTGATGGCTTCTACGAAGAAGGCATCGCACCTGCAGAACTTGGTTGGGGAACACATGAGAAGCAATTGCCTCCTCGTGGTTACAAGCATGATGACGACGGCCCGAGCAATCAGATCTGCATTGCGCAACCCGGTATGAACACGCTTGTGCGTTCATGGGTCCCTTGTGGCGAAACACACGGCATGGTGATTCGCCATGGCGAGGCATACACAATGTGTCATCACCTCACCGTGCGCGATGAGAACGGTGTCGACATTTATCGCCCGACCGTTCACTACGCGTACTGCCCTTCGAATGATGCGATTGCATCCGTTCGTGAGTTGCAGATGCGTGATTGGGAGATGCAACCAAAGCAGCGATTGATGAATGACGAAATCATCAGCGGTCGCGATGAGTTGGGTGTTCTTCTTCTGGGTCATGACTTCACTGGTTGGTGGACAGGTTCACTTCTCTCCATCGAAGAGGCACGTTCCGTCTTGCCACACCAAAGCGCAACCACGTTGCAGGTAGCTGCGTCCATCATCTCTGCAATTCAGTGGATGATCGATGAGCCCAACAAGGGACTCTGTGTTCCCGACGACTTGCCATACGAGTACATCCTCGAAAAGGCCCGCCCATACATCGGTACCCAGTTCTCTGGCCCGACGGATTGGACCCCACTGAAGACCCGCAAGGACATCTTCAACCAGTGGGCGGACCATGGCGATCTGCTGGACCAGAGCGACCCATGGCAGTTCGGCAACTTCTTGGTGGGCGACGCCTAACCACATCGTCTGCGAAAGGGCCGTGCCCGCCTCATTAGGGGTGGCGCACGGTCCTTTTGTCGTCTAGCCTGAACAGCGATGACGACCCCGAAGAACCTCCTTCTCCTTATGT
This sequence comes from Acidimicrobiaceae bacterium, assembly GCA_947446815.1. Lineage (GTDB taxonomy): Bacteria > Actinomycetota > Acidimicrobiia > Acidimicrobiales > Ilumatobacteraceae > UBA2093. Next base: position 64,239 of record CANFGT010000009.1, on the reverse strand, counting down.
AACGGCAGCAGCCGAATATCGTTGCTGTCGAAACCCTCTGCCCAGGCAGGGGGTTTTTGTTTGCCCCTCACCCGCTCTCACCCATCTCTCCCCTGACGAAGAACCACCAAAGGAATCCCAAATGCCTCCACAGAATGTGACCCCGAAGAAGATGGCCTTCTCGAAGTACCAGCCGTGGATTCCTCTCGTCCTCGCTGACCGCACATGGCCAAACAACACCATCACAAAGGCACCTCTGTGGTGCAGTGTTGACCTGCGTGATGGCAACCAGGCCCTCATCGACCCCATGGACCCTGAGCGCAAGATGCGCATGTTCAAGGCACTCGTCAATATGGGCTTCAAGGAAATTGAAGTGGGCTTCCCGTCGGCGAGCCAGCCCGACTTTGACTTCGTTCGTCAGATCATCGAAGAAGATCTCATTCCTGATGACGTGACCATTCAGGTGTTGGTGCAGTGCCGCCCCGAACTCATCAAGCGCACCTACGAATGCTTGCAAGGCGCGAAAAACGCCATCGTGCACTTTTATAACTCCACCAACCCATTGCAGCGCGAAGTTGTTTTCGGACTTGACACAAACGGCATCAAGCAGATTGCAGTTGATGCAGCAAAGTTATGCCTGGAGTTTGAGCCGATGCTCGCCGGAACCAACTTGCGCTACGAGTACTCCCCCGAAAGTTTTACGCTGACAGAACCAGAGTTCGCCGTTGAGATTTGCGAAGCAGTGATGGACATCATCAAACCCACTGCAACCAAGCCACTCATCTTGAACTTGCCTGCAACTGTGGAGTGTTACACACCGAATGTGTATGGCGACGTTATTGAATGGTTCATTCGCACCATCAAGCAGCGCGAAACCGTTGTGATTTCATTGCACCCGCACAATGACCGTGGCACCGGAACTGCAGCAGCAGAGTTTGGTTTGCTGGCGGGTGCTGATCGCGTCGAAGGAACACTGTTTGGCAATGGCGAGCGCACCGGAAACCTTGACCTCATCAACGTTGCAATGAATATGTTCATGAATGGCGTGGACCCGGAACTTGATATCTCTGACATTGACTCATTGCGCCGTGTTGCAGAGTTCTGCAATCGTTTGCCCGTACCCGAGCGTCATCCATACGTTGGCGACTTGGTGTACACGTCATTCTCTGGCAGTCATCAAGATGCCATCAAGAAGGGCTTTGAAGCATTGGGCAAGGAATACACCACTTGGGGTGTTCCGTACTTGCCCATTGACCCGAAGCATGTGGGCCGCAGTTACGAAGCAGTCATTCGAGTGAACAGCCAGTCCGGTAAAGGCGGCGTTGCCTACATCATGAAAGAAGAGCACGGCTTTGACATGCCACGTCGCTTGCAGATCGAATTCTCCAAGACAATTCAAAGCATCACTGAAGGCAGCGGCACCGAAGTCAGCCCGACCATCATTTGGGACACCTTCACCACCGAGTACTTGCCCACCGAACCACGCGTGCGTTTACACAGCCATGAGCTGAAGAGCGACTCTGCTTCTGGCACCACCAACATCACTGCGCAGTTGATTGTTGGCGATGAACACCACACCATTGTTGGTACCGGCAATGGCCCTATTGATGCGTTTGTTCATGCAGTACGCGAAGGCTTGAAAACTGAATTCGACGTCGTCGACTATGCCGAACACGCAATGGGCCAGGGTTCTGAAGCCACTGCAGTTGCGTATGTGGAAACCAAGGATGGCGACGGCAACGTGCTGTGGGGTGTGGGTACTGATCCCAACATCATCTCGGCGTCATTCCGTGCCGTCTTGGCCGCATACGAGCGCCACATCAACGGTTAGTACCTAACACCTGAGCCCATCTGCGGCTTGTGGACTAGTTTGGGAACCGAATCAGGAGGTTCTCATGAAGATTGTTGTTGACTTTGACGTCTGTGCATCCACCGGTGCCTGCACCCAGATTGCGCCTGAAGTTTTCGAAGTTCGTGCCGATGGCTACCTCTACATCTTGCAGGAGTCTCCTGAAGGTGCGAATGCAGACTTGGCTCGCCAGGCTGCTGACATGTGCCCCACCGCCGCCATCACTATCGAAGAGTGACCTTGAAGTTTTCTGCACTTCTCGCCAACCGCTGGCGTGACTCCAATTCACTTCTCTGTGTTGGCCTTGACCCTGATGTCTCACGACTCACAAGTCACTACTCCCCCGACAAAGAAGGTGTCGAATATTTCTGTATCGACATCGTCGATGCGACCGCAGAATTTGCATGCGCCTTCAAACCACAAATTGCATATTTCGCAGCGATTGGTGCCGAGAAGCAATTAGAAAATATCTGCGCACACATTCGCAACACCTACCCCACTATTCCCATCATCTTGGATGCGAAGCGCGGAGACATTGGTGACACCGCGAAAATGTACGCGCAAGAAGCATTCGACAGATACGGCGCACACGCGGTCACCGTGAACCCATACATGGGCGGCGACACTATTGATCCGTATCTCGTTCACAAGAACGGCGCTGCAATTGTTTTATGTCGAACCTCCAATGCCGGTAGTGGAGAGTTTCAATCACAGATAATCAACGGTGAACCGCTGTACAAACATGTTGCAAAACGTGCGGCGACAGAATGGTCGCAACATGGCGATGTGTCACTTGTTGTAGGCGCTACGTATCCCGAAGAACTTGCCGAAGTGCGCGCAATCGTGGGCGACATGCCGTTGCTGGTGCCTGGCGTTGGTGCGCAAGGCGGAGACCCAGAAGCTGTCGTCAAGAACGGCGCCAACAGTAACGGCACTGGCCTCATCGTGAACTCGTCACGTGCCATTTTGTACGCAGACACGAGCGAGCCGATGACTGCTGCAGCAAACGTTGCCCGTCACACGCGTGACGCACTCAACGCCGCAAGATAATCCCTGACGCTTACGCGCGAAGTGAGGTCACTTCGATGATGCCGGGCTGAGCACGCAGCTCGGCTAACACCACGTCAGTGACTTCTGCTGTTGGTGCAATCACCATCAACGCAGTACCAGGCTTGACTGCACGACCCACGTCCATGTCGGCAATGTTCACATTGTGTGTACCCAACAAGGTGCCTACAAGGCCAATCACACCAGGACGGTCATCGTTACGTACGACCAGCATGTGATCCGATGGCGGAACGTCGGTCATGTGATCATCCACCATGACAATGCGTGCTTGACGGCGAGGCCCCACAAGAGTTGCTGCGATGCTGTGCGAGCCGGCGCGCAGCGTAATGAGGTTCACATAGTCGCTGTTCGCCGATGCTGCCGAGACACTGCTTTCCTTGATGGAAACGTTCTGACTCTCGGCAATCTGCGGAGCATTCACATAGGTCACTGCCTCGGCATGACGAGCCGAGAAAAAGCCCTTCAATGCAGACAAGGTAAGGATGCGCGTGTCGTAGCCAGCAATTTCACCCGTAGCCATGATTTCAAGTTCTGAAATATCAGCTTCTGCAGCAGATGAGAACAAACGACCTAAACGTTCTGCCAATGGCAGGTATGGCTTCAAAGTTTCATTTGCATCGGCTGCTGAGATGTTCACGGCAAACGGAACAAAGTCTCCTGCGAGCGCAAGGATGATCTGATCAGCGATATCAAGACCAGCGCGGTCCTGTGCTTCTGTTGTGCTCGCACCAAGGTGTGGCGTGACAACAATGCCAGGAACTTCGAACAACGGCGATTCCGTTGTTGGCTCCTTGTCAAACACATCAAGTGCAGCGCCTGCAATCACTCCGGTCTTCACTGCTTCGGCAAGGTCTGCTTCGTTGATAATGCCACCACGAGCAACGTTGATGATGCGCAATGAAGGCTTCGCCTTTTTGAACATCTCTTTGTTGAACAAGTTGATGGTTTCTTTATTCTTCGGCAAATGCACGGTGATGAAATCAGAACGCTCAACAAGTGTGTCGAGATCCAACATCTCGATATTCATTGCGCGTGCACGATCCTCGGACACGAAGGGGTCGAATGCAACAATGCGCATACCAAAGGCAGCAGCGCGTTGCGCGACCAACTTGCCAATACGACCAAGACCGACAACACCGAAGGTCTTGTCAAAAAGTTCGACACCTTCCCACTTGCTGCGCTCCCAACGACCGTCCTTCAACGCGCTGTGTGCTTGTGGCACATTGCGTGCAACTGCCAACAACATGGCCATGGTGTGCTCAGCAGCCGAGACAATGTTTGACTCAGGGGCATTGGCCACCATCACGCCGCGACGTGTTGCCGATTCAACGTCAACATTGTCGAGACCAACACCTGCGCGACCAACGACCATGAGGGAATCCGCAGCAGCCAGCATCGCATCGTCAACCTGAGTTGCAGAACGAACGATGAGTGCCTGAGCGCCCTTGATAGCGGAATGAAGCTGCTCGGGAGACAATCCGGTCTGCACATCGACCTCGTGGCCGGCAGCACGGAGCTTGGTGAGTCCGCCTTCGGCTAATTCTTCAGAGACCAGGATTCTTGCCATTCGTCAATTCTCTCGGTTTCGCCCGTAGATTCCGACATGGTTTGACATTCCGTAAAGACCTATTCACATTCCCACGAGGTTGCCCATGAGCTATCCATTCCTTTCAGACCAGTGGATTCAGGCTGTACGCGATATTCGCCATAAATACGCCGATTCGGTGCCCACCATCGAAATTCTGATCCGAATCAATGTCGTCACCACCAAAGTGCCCTTTGGCGACGGAACGGTGAGCGCCTATATCGACACCTCGAGCGGTGCTTTAGATATGGAATTGGGGTCGCTCGATGATGCGGATCTCACCATCACCACGGAATACGAAATTGCTCGCGCGGTATTTGTGGAACAAGACCCCACGGCCAGCATGCAGGCATTCATGAGTGGACGTATCAAGGTGGAAGGCGACATCACCCGTTTGATGGCGATGCAGACAGCGCTGCCTCCAAGCGATGAAGCAGCTCAGGTTGCTGGAGAGATTAAAGCGATCACCGCTTAAGCGGCAACGTCAATCGTGCTGCGGTCAGTTGACGTCAGCTTGAATGCCAACAACATTGCAATCACCGACGTAATTGCACCAGACCACAACGCATAGCCATAGCTCGGCAAAATCTTGTTTTCTGCACCGTTACCGACAGTCATTTCATGAATTGAAATCATCACGGTGGATCCGAGAACAGCACCCATCTGAGACAACAACTGCTGCATTGCACCAGCAACTCCAATGGACTCTTCAGGTGCGTTGTTAGACACCAATGCGCTGAGCGCCGGGCCTGCAATACCAAAACCAATTCCAGACAGTCCGAGACCGATAATCACAATCATGTCGGCGGAACCACCACGGATAGTGCTGAGCAACACCATGGATGCAATGACGCCGCAAGCGCCGAGCACACCGGATATGCGTTCACCTGCACGCATCGTGAAGAAGCTCGCAAGTGGTGCGGTCAGCGAGAACGTGAGTGGTCGCGCAATGACTAGAAGGCCAATGTGAGATGCCTTCATGTGCAACCCGTTTTCCAACATTTGCGGAATCACAATGAAGCCACCCATGTAGGCGAAGTTAATGAGCATCTGAATCACCATCGGCAAAATGAGATTGACGTTACGTAACCAACTCAATGGGAGTAGTGGAGCCTCAGCAGCCTGTTCAACACGAACGAACGCATAGAACGACACGATTGAACCGATGAATGTTGCCAGGATGGCGGGTGATGTCCATCCCCACGTGTGTCCTCGGTTAATAGCCAACAAAAACAACGTGGCGCCAAGGCCGAGATACACCGAGCCCCACACGTCAAACTTCACGTTCTTCATGCGACTGGTTTGCGGCAACAAGAACCACGCAACAACAGCTGCACCCAGAAGCATTGGCGTCTGAATGATGAAAATCATTCGCCATCCGATGTGATCGACCAATGGACCACCGAGAACAACACCAAGCACCGGCGCACCTGCGGTGGTGAAACTCCACAAGCCCATTGGGCGCACACGCTCGTGCGGTTCAAACAATCGGTTGATGTAGGCCATTGCTGCGGGTCCAGTTGCAGAACCTGCCACTGCAGACATCAAACGGAAGAACACCATGGACGGTGCGTTCCAAGCGAACACCGTGGCGAATGCAAAGACACCAGCGAACAGAAGCCCATAGACATAGACCTTCTTATGTCCGTAGAGGTCACCGATTTTCCCGTACGCAGGCCCAACAACTCCGAACGCCAACATCGGGCCCGTGATGGACCAGTTGAGCATGTTGACTGACGAGTGCAAATCGTCGGCGATTGTCTGCAGAGACACGACCAGCACCGTGATAGTGGAGCTAGTGGTGAAGAGACCTGCAAGAACAACAATGAGCGTTGCCCACTTTCGAGTGATGCCCATCTTGCGCGCAACTTTTCGAGGGAACATCGCTGTCCAAGGGACGACAGATACCTCGTCGACGCCACCCTGTTCGATTGCGATCGTCTCGCGACCGTGGGGAGTCAGTTCTTCGGTGTTATCGCGCGATGGGGGGTTCATGGGCAACTACAGAGGGTAATGCCCTACCCCTTCACCTTCGCAGCCATGGCCTTCAGTGCTGCTGTGAGTTCTGACACTTGCCAGCGATCGTTCTGCTCCACGGTCTCTGCACGTTCCCAGCTGCGCACACGTGTCACTTCGCCGCCCTTCACAAAGAAGGTTTCTCCGGTGAAGTCACACGCAGCTGAAGCCAAATATGCAACGAGTGGCGAAATATTTGCAGGGTCCCACTCATCAAACTGGGCGACATCTGTTGGAGCAGCAATGCGCTCGCCCAAACCAGGAGTCGCCTCTGTCAGGCGTGTGCGTGCTGCAGGTGCGATGGAGTTGCTCTTCACGTTGTAGCGAGAAAGTTCCTTCGCCAAGATCTGGCTGAATGTTGCGATACCTGTCTTGGCAGCGCCGTAGTTCGACTGGCCAGGGTTTGCAAACAAACCTGAAGTTGATGATGTATGCACGATGTTGCGAGGCTTTGTGCTGCCGGCCTTGTGTTGTTCACGCCAGTACGCAGCGGCCCAACGCGATGGGGCGAAGTGACCCTTAAGGTGTACCGCAATCACTGCGTCCCATTCAGCTTCAGTCATGTTCACCAATACGCGGTCACGAAGAATGCCTGCGTTGTTCACGAGAATGTCAAGGTCGCCGAATGCTTCAACTGCAGCATTGATCATGTGCTGAGCACCTTCCCAATCCGCAACGTTGTCGTAGTTTGCAACAGCTTCGCCGCCCATGCCAAGAATTTCATTCACTACTTGTTGAGCCGGTGTTGCATCAGTACCAGTGCCATCGTTTGCGCCACCAAGATCGTTGACCACAACCTTTGCGCCTTCTGCAGCAAACAACAATGCGTGTTCACGACCGATGCCACGACCAGCACCCGTAATAATTGCAACGCGTCCGTCTAATGCGCCCATGATTTCCCCCTCGAATGGTTCAGCGGCCGTACCGCTTCACATGAGATTAGGGGAAGGTGAGGTCGACGGTCTTACCGACGACAACACGAGCAAAGTTGGCTACTTTTTTGCCATCAATTGATGCAAGCTTCAGCCCACGCTTCTTATTGCCTGTCACCTTGCCGATGACCATTCCGTACTTTTCAAGGCGAGCCTTCACAGTGGCGAAGTCCTTGCCATAAATGCTTGGAATGAGTGTGGTGACCTGGCCCTTAGAGACCGTGAGAGTCACCGTGCCACCGCGTGCAAGCTTCTCGCCTGCAACTGGCAACTGAATAGAGATCTGACCAGCGGGAACATCCGGGCTTCCCAGCGTGGGTGCTTCAACAACAAGAAGTCCCATATCGGTGAGAGTCTTTTTTGCTTCTTCCAATGTCTTGCCGAGGAGATTCGGAACATCGCGCAATGCAGGGCCAGTTGAAACGTTCAGAGCAACTGTTGTGCCCTTCACGACAGAGTCGCCCACCTTCAATGTCGGCTGATCAGGAATACTCCACGACACAACAACACCAGCGGCAATTGTTTCGTCGGGAATATCTGTCCGTGCGCCCTTGAGTCCGAGTTCTGTTAGCGCTGCCGTTGCGGCTTCAAAAGTTAAACCATTGAGTTCTGTGAGCTGCGACAGAGTTGGTCCTTCAGAAACCAACAACGTGAGCGTGCTGCGCTTTGCGATGTTCACACCCAACACAGGGTTAGTGCTGATGATCTGGCCAGCAGCAACCGTGTCGCTGCGTTCTTTTGTGACCTCAATAGTCCAACCGAACTGTGAGACCTGATTACGTGCTTCTGCTTCTGTGAGCCCCACTAATTGCGGAACTGGATTCTTCGGATTCAGAACTGTGAAGTACGCACCAGCACTACCGCCGGCGAGCAGAGCAACAACGATTGCAACGATCGTGATACGACGACCCCAACGCTTCTTCGGACGAAGAACCTGTGTTGTCTCATCTTCTGCGGCAAGTTTTGCCAAGGAGTCTGCGTCCAACACGATTGGGCCAGTGTCATCTCCACCAATTGTGATGGGTGCACCGACAGGATCAGTTGGATCAATGATTGCAATAGGTGTTGGACCTGTTGGCGAATCAACGTTTGGCGTTGTACGAATCAGAATTGGTTCGTTAGGTGCAATGTTTTGCACTGGTTCAACATCAGTGAAATCTGGGGTTGCTGCAGGAGCGGAAGTTGTCGAGTCAGATTCGATGTCGTCGAACAATCCGCCGCCCACAATGTCGATCGGTGTGGGACGCGCCATCTTCTCTGCAGCTTGAACAAGTGCTTGACCCATTTCGCGCGGAGAGAAACGTTCGTTCGATTCAGGCCGACCTGCCCGTTCGAGAACCTGAGCGAGTGCGCCAAAGTCGGCGCTGACCGGCAATAACTTTCCGGCACGGTTTGCGAATGCAGCTGCAGGAGTGTCTGCAATGAATGGCACTTCGCCCGTCATGGACTCCACGAGGATCAGTGCCAACGAATAGATGTCCGACGATGCGCCACGAGCGCCACCCTCTGCCAGTTCAGGCGCAGAGTAAATGGCCTGCTCTAGATCTAATGAGTCGAGTGGCTTGAGCGGTGCACCAAACCCGACGAGGCGAACGCGCTTGTCGAGACCGAAGACCAAACGAGAAGGGCGAAGGTCGCCATGCGTGATGCCTTGCTTGGCAGCAGCATCGAGCGCACGACAAATATCGACGCCAACGATGAGGGCTTGGGACGGGGTGAGGCGACGACCACGGTCGAGGAACTCACGCAAGGAGCCGCCGGCAAGGCGCTCACCGACGACATAGACGTACTTCTCACCATCGAGAATGGCTTCACCGTGGTCAAGGACCGTTTCAATGCATGGGTGGCGCAGGCTGCTGGCAATGTCGGCCTGCTGCTCAAATGCCATCTGGGCATCTGCAGGAGTGGTGGAACCAAGGTTTGGGTCGACAAGGCGCGACAACGGAACGATGCGAATCGAGACTTCCTCATGGGAGGAAAGATCGGTGGCATCAAATTGCGCAGCTCCGGAGGCCGACTGAGTGGCTTCACCTCTGACTTGGTCGAGCTGGTAGCGCCCGCCCAAAACGGTGCCCGGCATGTTCTCTGGGTCCCTCATGACCCAAAAGAACCTAGCGTCTGTGGCCCCATGAGGTGTATCGAGGCTCAAAATCAGCCAGAATGAGCCTGTGAAACGCCCAATTGACAAGCAAATCCTCTTTGTGAGCGCCGGAGTTGCCCTTGGGCTGGTCCTCGTCGTGATGGGCCTTCAGTCCGGAAGTACGGGCCGTGCCGCCCAGAAGATTCCCGCCGTCATCGAAGAGATGAGCCCTGGCCCTGGCGACCAGGTGGTGCAGCAAGCTCAGATCTCTGTCGACTTCGTCGCAGGTTATGAAGCCAGCTTGGTGGTCGATGGGTTCGCTCTCGAGACCACTCGCCTTGATCAATTATCGAAAGGCAACGTGCAGCCGGGCGCTCAAATCGATCTTCCACCCACTGCCATCTTTGACCCGGGCAACTACATCATCAGTTTCACGCCACAGTCAGGTGCACCTATCGAAGTCTTCGGTCAGGGCAAGCACAAGGCCACCGTTATCTACTGGAAGATGACTGACGGTCGCGCGAAGGCGCAATCGTTCACGTGGGAGTTCGAAGCGAACTAATCGGTCGTCGATTAGTTCGTCGGCAGCTCGCCGGTTTCGAGAAGAACTTCGAAGCCTGCTTCATCAAGAACAGGAATACCCAACTGCTCTGCTTTACTCACTTTGCTCGCGCCTGGCGATTCGCCAAGAACAACAGCAAAAGTTTTTGCACTCACGCTTCCAGGGCTCTTGCCACCACGCGATTTGATTGCGACCTCAGCCCCTTCACGCGAATAATTCGCCAACGTACCCGTGACAACCACAGCTTTGCCAACAAGTGTTTGTGGCGCATCACTGATTTCTACGTGGCCGAACTCAACATTTGCCGCTCGGAGTTTTTCAATGATGTTGATGTTCTCTACCTTGCTAAACCATGAGGCAATGGAAGCAGCGATCACACCGCCCACACCGTCAACTGATGAAAGTTCCTCTTCCGATGCAGAGGCAATGACATCAAGTGTTCCGAAATGTGAAGACAATGAGTCTGCTGCAGCGGGACCAAGATGTTTAATACCGAGCGCAGTGAGCAACTTTGGCAATGGACGTGTGCGGGAAATCTGAATTCCAGAAATGAGATTCTGTGCGCCCTTCTCAGCAAAACCTTCAAGGGTGAGAAGTTGTTCTGCGGTCAGTGAATACAAATCTCCGACATCTGCAACGAGCCCAGCGTCAGACAACGCAAACACTGTTCGCTCGCCTAATCCTTCAATGTCCATACCGCCACGAGAAGCAAAATAAATAATTCGTTGATCACGCTGGAATGGGCATGATGGTTCAACGCAACGCGTATCGGCTTGGTCATCCAACTTGACGAGGGTGGAGCCAACATTGCATGGACACGTTGTAGGAAATTCCCACTGCTGTGAGTTTTTTGGACGTTTTGAAAGAACTGGTCCCACAACTTCGGGGATGACATCACCGGCTTTGCGCACGACCACTGTGTCACCAGGGCGCACATCTTTTGCTGCCACTTGATCTCGGTTATGCAATGTCGCCATACCAACTGTTGAACCGCCGACAAACACCGGCTCTAAAACCGCAAATGGCGTCACGCGACCAGTACGTCCTACCGAGATCTGAATGTCCTTGAGAATCGTGAACTTCTCTTCGGGTGGGAACTTGAAAGCAATTGCCCAACGAGGCGCACGAGATGTGAAACCTAACTGTTCACGCTGGCCAAGGTCATCCACCTTCACCACAGCACCATCAATCTCGTACCCAAGCTCATGGCGATGCTCTTGCCACTTGCGACAGAACGCAACAACATCTTCAAAAGAATCGACAACAGTGATTTCAGGGTTCACCGGAAAACCAAGTCGACCAAGGAACTGCAGCGTCGCATCATGACTAGTGAATTCGGGTCCGCCCACTACTTCACCTAATTGATACGACCACAACGACAGATCTCTCTGCGCCGTAATTGTGGAGTCTTTCTGACGAAGGCTTCCTGCGCCGGCATTGCGAGGGTTGACAGGCACTGCAAGTGTTGCGCGATTGTTTGCAATACGTTGCACGTTCTCTGCTTCACGTTCGGCTTTTAATTTTTCAAATGCCGCAGTAGACATGTAAATCTCACCGCGCACTTCAATCACTGAAGGTGCAGTCTTGACAAGTGTTTTCGGCAACGAAGAAATCGTCGCGACATTTGCAGTCACGTCTTCGCCGACCTTGCCATCACCGCGCGTGGCTGCTTGCACCATCACACCATTTTCATAACGAATGCTGATGGCAAGACCGTCAATTTTCAACTCGCACACATAACGCACCGGTTGATCGCCCACACCCTTTGCAACCCGATCACCCCACGCCCGAAGTTCGTCCTCGTCCATGGCGTTATCGAGACTTGTCATGGGCACGGCATGAACAACTGGATCGAAAGTAGTGAATGCTGCAGCTCCCACAGTTTCTGATGGGCTCTCGGCATCGACATATTCAGGATGTTCGGCCTCAAGGTCACGCAGTTCGCGCACCATTGCGTCGTATTCGGCGTCGCTAACTTCCGGGCTGTCTGTGCCGTAATAGAGCTCGTTGTGCGTACGAACCTGCGAGCGCAGTTCTTCAATTCGCTTCTTGGGTGAAGGTGTACGCGCCATTACCTACAAACTACTCAAGGGGTAACGCGAAGTCGCTCGTTGTTAACTCAGCGAGAGTCGCGATGTTGTGGCTTCATCGGCCACTTTTTCACTCAGCTTCATTGCGTGGATGAAAACACGCTCAGCAATGCCATCAGAATGCGCACCTAATCCACACGTTGGCGTCACGTAACTGCGACGACGCAGAAGGTCGGGATCGACACCTGCATTCACCAAGGCACACATTGTTTCCATCAGCGTCTTCCACGAACGCTCAGCGTTAGTGGAGATGGGTCCATCGGTACGTACCGCACCCCATGCAATGTGGCCCCCGTATGTCAAGTGGTCTGAAATACGACTTGCGGCGACCAGCATCTCTGCCATGTCTTCTTCATTTGAAGGCTGCGGAACAGGAACAGAGATGATGTTTGCACCTGTCGCCAACATTGCGCCCCAGTCAGTACGTGCACAGCAGTGAAGACCGCTGATATTGCCCGGTTCCACTGCAGCAAGAGCACCCGAGATCAGATCAATGAGAAATTCGATTCCAACGACGTAACCAGGCTCTAGTGCCTCGGCGAGCGACGGCTCATCCAACACGATGATTTGCGTGACGTCGCCACATACACGAGTCACTTCTTGTTCCAGTGCCAGAACATGTGACCGTACGGCCTGCAACGCGAGAGGAAAAGCGATAGAGGGCTCCAGCCCAAGACGAATCAAAGCAACACCCAAAGTCACGGGGCCAACAAATTGCCACTTCACGGATGCCACTCCACGCACATTGCGTTCGGCAAACGTGTCGAGGAATTCTTTGAAGGCCCCATACGAGTCTGCGGTGAGATCCGTTGTGATGAATTGGTCGATATCAAGATGCGCGACGTCAACACTGATGCCGCCGTACTGGCCAACAGAAACACCTTCGATACCAACGAGTGCCTGCGCAATCATTCCCTCAGCCGGCGACAGACGCGGCAACGACGGAATCGTGGGGATGTCGGTCGAATTCCAGACAAAGTTGAGAGCCTCATTCATACTGCGATGAGGCAGGCTGCCCACGCCAAAAGTGGCGCCTGGCTGGTCTTGTGTGTCTGTGTTTTCCATGGCGCCTCCTCTCGTTTCTGGGGCCTGATGGCGAATTCCTCTACCCATTGGTAGCAGCACGAGGCCAACCGCTACGAGGCGGGGAATGTGCCCAATTGTCCCGATTTGAGGCAGGCTAGAGAAATGCCTCAACGACCAATGGTCAGTCCCGCGACCACCATCATCGCCAGCACCTTGGCTGCATGGGTTGTCCTTGGTGTTGCATCTCCATGGCAATCTCTGGCACACACACATTCGAGTGCAGTGGGTTCGGTGCTTCTTGCATGGGGCTGGAGCAGTTTTCTTGCAGTCGCCATCGCAATCCTTGTCCCGTCACCACTGTCACTCACAGCCATTAAATGCATCACTCCCCTTGTTGCTGTGTGTGCATTCGCGTCTGCATCACCGGCAGGCATCTTTGGCGCCGTAGCTGCGCTCATCATCTCGTGGTCTGCTCTCTTTGCTGATGTGATGGTGCAAGGAAGTGCCTACGGCGAAGAATCGCGATTCGCATTGCGCACACCGGTTCCCTATTGGGCGCCAACGGTCGTTGCATGGGCGCTTCTCACAGGGTCGCTCGTCGGCGGAACATTGCTCACTGCTGCAAAAAACTATGTCGTTGGTGTTTTGCTTCTCATCATCGGTGCACTACTCGTTCGTACCGTTCCCAAAAGATTGCATCGCCTCTCGCGTCGTTGGCTCGTCATCGTGCCTGCAGGCATTGTCATTCATGATCACCTTGTGCTGTTTGAAACAATCATGTGTATGCGGAGCAAAATTGTCTCCATCACGGAAGTGAATGAGGCAGGCGAAACTGCCGACTTCTCGGGGGGCATCATGGGCCCACGGCTTGCGGTGTATCTCAACGAAGCAGACAAAGTGGTTTTGTCGAAGATCACTGCAAAGTCACTTGGCACCACCGAAGCTCTGCACGTGAAAGCCTTTAGCTTTGCGCCGCGACGGGTTGCCATTGCACTTGCAGCAACTCGGTAAAAGCACCGATCGTTACTACGCAGATGCGGTAACGATGCCGCCGCCAAGAACAACTGCATCGGCAGCGTCGTAAAACACCACAGTTTGTCCAGGAGCAATTCGGCGATTTGGTCGTGCCCACACCATGCGGTATCCGGCATCAGTTTTCTCAATACGTGCAGCAGAACGTTCGCCGTGCGCACTTCCCTGCACAAGAACTTCGGTGTTGAGAACAAGCGATTCATCATGCGTGTGCGGCCAGACCATGCCCGTGAGCATTTCTGATTCCACAAACAAACTTGCTTCGTCGCCCACCGTCACGCGTCGTGCCGGGACATCCACTGCCACTACATACCGCTTGTCCCCACCGCCTAAACCAAGTCCGCGACGCTGACCCAGAGTCACAAGTTCAACGGCCGATACTTCACCCACCTTGGCGCCCGCTTCATCAACAACTTCAGCTGCGTTAAAAGTCAAGCGAGGCTCAAGGAAGCCAGCGCGTCCAATTGTGCTGCCAATAAAGCAGACATCTTGACTGTCGGGCTTTGTTGCGGTTCGCAAACCAAAGTCCACACCCAATTGACGCACTTCACTCTTTTGCATGTACCCGACAGGGAACATCATGTATGCGAGATCTTCGCCCGACAGCATGTGCACCACATAGCTCTGGTCTTTGAGTGCATCAGCGCCACGACCGACGCGCAACACACCGTTCTCATCCGCAATGCGCGCATGATGGCCAGTTGCAACGGCGTCAAAGCCCAAAGCACGACCACGCTCAATGAGGCGATCAAATTTCAGATGGCGATTGCATTCAATACACGGATTCGGCGTGGTGCCTTCAACATGCGAAGCAACATACGGGTCCACCACATGCTCGTTGAACTCCTCAGAGAAGTTGAACACCAAGTGGTCAATACCCAACTGTTGAGCAACGCGTCGTGCATCGTCCACATCGGAAACCGAGCAACAACCGGTATCGCTTTCGCCACCCCACAAACGCATGGTGACGCCAACAACGTCATGTCCTTGGTTACGGAGAACAAGTGCTGCCACGGAGGAGTCAACACCACCGGACATCGCAAGAAGAACTTTCATTTCTTTGTTACCGCCATCAATCGATCTGCTGCTGCCACCGTTGCCTCGATTGCCTTTGCAACGTCGTCCCGTGTCGTCGTGTGACCCAAACTGAAACGCAGAGAGCCGTTAATGCGAGAACGAGGAAAATTCATTGCAGCAAGAACATGCGATGGTTCCATTGCGCCACTTGCACATGCCGACGCAGCCGACACACAAACATTCGCCGTATCCAACAGATACAACACCGATTCGCTTTCAAGCCCATCTAGACAGACATGAGCGATGCCAGCAACGCCGATACCAGGCTGCAATGTTGGCACTGCACACGCGATACGAGTCGTGAGACCAGAAATTAAATCATCTCGCAATGCGCCCAACCGCTGCACCTCGGATTCACGATGTGCATCAGTCAGCGCGAGAGCTGCAGCCGTGCCAACAATGCCAGCGACATTGTGAGTTCCACTGCGACGATCACGCTCTTGTCCGCCACCAAGGA
Source organism: Acidimicrobiaceae bacterium (assembly GCA_947446815.1). Taxonomy (GTDB): domain Bacteria; phylum Actinomycetota; class Acidimicrobiia; order Acidimicrobiales; family Ilumatobacteraceae; genus UBA2093. The sequence goes on along the minus strand of CANFGT010000009.1, from coordinate 48,486 downwards.
TGAGTGGTTCTAAATGCACGCCGTCACGCACCACCATCACACCCATGCCTTTGGGGCCGCCAAATTTGTGTGCTGACAATGTCAGTACATCAACGTGTGGCCAAATGGTGCGAAGGTCAAGCCAACATGCAGCTTGCACCGCATCGGTATGCAACACAGCTCGCTCTGCACGGCCACGCACAGCATGCGAAATATGTTCGATGTCGTTGATTGCACCTGTCTCGTTATTCACCGCCATCACAGATACGACTGATACGTCAGACAACCCTGCGAGAGTTTCGCGCATTACTTCGGGACTCAGTGGTCCCTGCTCGGTCACAGGAACAATCACTCCACCGACATGTTCCACACAATGAAGTACAGCGTGGTGCTCAGAGGCAGCGCACACTGCGACTCCACCATGACGACGAATAGTTCCCAGAACCGCGGAGTTCGCACCTTCGGTTCCTCCGCTGGTGAACACGACTTCCCCAGGACGACATCCGATGAGTTCTGCGATCTGATCACGTGCTTCGTCAATCGCACGGCGAGCTTCTCGTGCAAAGCGATGTGAACCCGAAGGATTCGCATACATCACATCGCCAAAAGGCTCCATTGCTGCACGAGCTTCTGAGCGCAACGGAGACGTGGCGGCATGGTCGAGGTACACATACTCAGAACCAGGCGCAAACGACGTTGTCATTGCCTCTCAGGCTACCGATGCGCCCGCAAGCGAACAGCCGTGGTGGACTATTGCTATGAAAGCAGGCGAGAATCCCTTTGGTATCCCTGGCTACGACGCAACGACCTATGGCGAGTCCTTCGCCGATGTCTATGACGACTGGTACGCAACCCTTGACGATGATGACTTCATCGCCTCCGTTGCTGCATCTCTTCCCGCACGAAATGCGCGAATCCTCGAGCTAGGTGTTGGAACCGGTCGGCTTGTGAAGGCTCTCCGAACATTGCGTGCCGACTTCACTGACACCATCATCGGCGTCGACACTTCTGCAGCAATGCTCAACATTGCCCGCACTGTTGACTTAGGCACGAAGACAGAACTCATACAGATGGACTTCTCTCAGCACCTGCCTGATGGACCCTTCGATGCAGTCTTCGTGGGGTACAACACGCTTTTCAACCTGCCCACCGCAGAGGCCATCGGACAATGCATGCACCTCGTCGCCGGTTGCCTCGCACCACAAGGGCACTTTCACGTTGATGTTGTCAACCCGGGCATCACCGACGAGAGCGATCACATTCGTATCCGCACGATGACAACAGGCGAGGTGGTGTTGAGCATCAGCCGACACGATGCAGCCGCTCAACGCATCATCGGCCAATTCGTGCAGTTCAGTGACGGCCAACAGACTCGACTGCGTCCGTATTCGGTGCGGTATGTGAATCCTTCACAATTAGACAACCTTGCGCACAGTGCAGGTCTCACGCTGGTGAGCCGTCACGCTGATGGCGCCGGTACACCCATCATCGAAGACTCCGACCGACATGTGAGTCGGTATGCACGGGCTCAATAACTAAACAAACGGTGAACTCCACCCTTTCAGGCAACTTGCCACCTATCCTGAAAGCACCGTGAGCCAGTTACGTTTGAATCTTCTTACTGGCCGATGGGTCACAGTGGTGCCCGATCGAGCCAATCGCAGTACCGACTTTGCGCCGCGCGCGCCTCAGGTGGAAAGCGGCCCCGAACACGAATGCCCGTTCTGCCCCGAGTTCAATCGTCCTGATCCATCGCTGCTCGAAAACACCAATGGTGCTGGCGAATGGACAAGTCGTGTTGTTGCAAACCGCTTCCCCGCCTTTGTTGGTGATGAATCACTCGCAGTGCGCAACCTTGGCCCGGTCCACGTGATGGCCGAAGCCAGCGGTACTCACGAAGTCTTCGTCTTCTCCCCTGATCACAACGACCGTCTCGATACTTTCTCTGATGACAAGATGCGCGAGCTCATGCTCACACTGCGTAGTCGTTTTGTGGCGCACAAGAACACGCCGAACATTCGTTACACGCAAGCCATTGTGAACCATGGTCGAGAAGCAGGCGCATCACTTGCTCACCCGCATGGTCAACTCTTGGGTCTTCCTTTCGTGCCAGGTGAAATTCTTGAAGAAGAACGTGCGTTTGAACGCTTCAAAGGTGGGTGCATTGTGTGCACCACTGCAGAAGCCGAATCACACACGGAGCGTTTTGTTCTCGACAATGAACACGCAGTTGTGGTTTGCCCGTTCTGGAGCTCCAGCCCTTACGAATTGCTCATCATGCCTAAGGCACATCATCGCCACCTGCCCGACTCCACCGAGGACGAGCTTGCAGCTGTCGGTATTGCTATCCGCGATGCGCTCGCACACCTGGTGAAGCGCCTAGGCGACATCGCCTACAACCTCGTGTTCCACACAGCCCCGTCACACCACGAGGGCATGTACCACTGGCATGTTCATCTCTGGCCAAAGCTGACCACCGCTGCAGGCTTTGAGCGCGGAACAGGCGTGATGATCAACATCTTGGCGCCAGAAACTGCAGCAGCCGAACTTCGCAATGCAGCGGCGCACGGTTGATGCCATGAGTATTCGAGTTTCCATCGACATTGCAGCACCAGTACAACGTGTCTGGGACATTGTTGAGCCTGTGGAGCGTCACATCGACTGGATGGCTGACGCTGTTGCAATTCGCTTTCAAACAGAGCAGACACGTGGCACCGGCACCACATTCTTTTGCGATACCAAAGTTGGCCCCATCAAGCTTGTTGATGTGATGACCATCACCGCATGGGAACCAGGCAAGGTCATGGGCGTGAAGCACTCGGGCGTTGTTACCGGTTCGGGCGAATTCACCCTTGAGGCCATCGACGAAGCTCATACGCGTTTTACGTGGACCGAGACTCTGACTTTCCCTTGGTGGCTGGGCGGCCCTATCGGCGCTTACGTGGGCGGACAGATAGTGATGAAGGCAATCTGGCGTCGCAATCTGAGAGAGCTGAAGAAGCTCGTCGAAGTCGCCTAAGCCATTTCGTTAGACGAATAAGCGAATAAGCGCGGTGGTGCCCACGCCCGCGATGATGATGACCACAAATGGCAACTTGCGCCATGTGGCGATGACTGCCACCGCCAAGCCAGCAGCGCGTGCGTCAACTCCAAACTGATGCCCCACCGTAAAGGTGTCTTTGGCAATAAGACCCGCCAAAAGAGCAGCAGGAATCAACATGAGGCACCGCTCTAAAGCCGGTGGCATCACCCAATGCCCGATGATGACGCTGCCCAACAACTTCAAGAAGTATGCCGATGCCGCAAGGCTAAGGATGAGTGTCCACGTCACAACAATGAATGGTAGTCACCGTCCACAGACATGCAGACGGTGACTACGCATCATTCGTTACTTGGGGGCAGTTCCGATCGTGACTTTGTAGGAACGATTCACTGGGTTCACCTTCGCACCCGACTCTGGGTTCTTAGGCAGACCTGTCGTCGGCCACAAACGAGCAAACTTCAACTTGGCCGAGATTGTTACCAATCCTGTATTCAAAGCTTTCAATGCATCCTTTGAAAGAACACAGGATTTCTTCGGTGCGACAAACACTTTCGGATAGAAACCGCTGGCGCCCTTCTTCACGTTCTTGGGCTTTGTTGATCCGTACTTTCCATAAGAACACGTTGTCGAAACAGTCTTCTTGCCCGAGAGATAGGAGACCTTGACCGAACCAGTCACGTAACCGATGTAAGCGGTGAACAGCTTTGGAATCAGGTTTCCATTCTTCGCCACAGCAAAAGTTGAACCATCGCCAAACTTCGCAGTTCCTGACTTTCCAGAAATGGTCTTGTCTGCGATTGTCACATTGTCATTTGCATCACCGTCGACAACATCTGTCGGAGCGACAGGCGTTGAGGTCTGAGTTGAGCTATTTGTTACCGACAAAGGACCAAAACCTGCAACGTCATTACCAGTGGAGTCTTGCACTGCATTGGAATCGTTACCCGATGTTGGATCGCTATATGCGATTGTCACTGTCTGGCCCGCCTTGATGGACGGCGAGAGCGTCAACACAACAGTGTTACCCGAAACAGTTACTCCCGTGACGGTCACGACAACACCATCCACTGTGACAGTGAATGCAGTTGTTGCTGCAGTAGTTAATGACACAGTCTCAGACATCGTCAAAGTAAGGGTTGTTCCGCCCGTGCTCACAGTTCCGGACACAAATGTCGGCGAAACGGTGTCCACGGTGGAACCGTTTGTGACATCTTGGCTTGCTGCGGTAAACGAAGCCGCGTCATTGCCAGTGGTGTCCTGGATTGCCGCGTTGGACGTTGCATTGCTCGATGTAGGCGCCGTGTACGCGACAGTTACTGTTTGTCCGGACTCCACTGCGGAGGCCAATGTCAATTCCACCGTCGCGCCTGACACCGCAACACTTGACACAGTGCGAGTAGCCCCGGCAACAGTGACGGCGAATGCAGACGAAGCAGCAGTTGTTGTACCCAGGGTTTCGCTATAGGTCAAGATCACCTTGGTACCAAGCGAGTTCACAGTGCGCGACACCAAAACCGGACCTGTTGTATCCATGGTCGAACTATTAGTCACGCTCTGGCTTGCTGCAGTAAACGAAACTGCGTCGTTGCCAGTGACGTCTTGAATCGCGGCATTTGAAGTCGCAGCATCCGACGTAGGCGCTGTATACGCAACTGTCACTGTCTGGCCAGCATCAACAACTGATGCCAATGTCAATTCCACAGTGGAACCGACTACAGCGACACTCGAAACACCACGTGATGCGCCACCGACAGTTACTGCAAAAGCTGATGATGCAGCCGTTGTGGCATTCAATGCCTCGCTGTAGGTGAGAATCACCTTCGTACCAGATGCGTTCACTACACGTGACACCAACGTAGGAGCCGTTATATCGGCGGTTGAGCTGTTCGTGACAGTTAATGAACCAGCCAAGAAAGAGGCTGCGTCATTTCCTGTTGTGTCCTGAACAGCAGCATTAGTAGCCGCCGTGTTCGACGTAGGTGCTGTGTACGCAACAGTTACTGCTTGGCCAGTGCCGACAGTGGACGACAGAGTCAATTCCACAGTGGAACCCACAACAGCAACGCTTGAAACGCTCCGTGAAGATCCACCAACAGTTACCGCAAACGCAGATGTAGCTGCCGTCGTCGAGTTCAAAGACTCGTTGTACGTGAGAACCAGTTTTGTTCCGGTGCTGTTCACGGCACCGGAGACCAAGGTTGGTGCCGTGACGTCAAGATTGTCAACTGAGGCGCCAGCAGTGATTGATGCAGCATCGTTACCAGATGTGTCTTGGATAGCAGCGTTTGATGTCGCTGCGTTCACAGTTGGTGCCGTGTACGACATCGTGACTACTTGACCAGTCGTTACTGCAGAAGCCAAGGTCAACTCAATCGTTGATGTATTGGTTCCTCGTGCAACCGAAGAAACTGTACGAGCAGATCCTGCCACCAATACTGCGAATGCAGTTCCGGCAGGAACGGTTGTACCCAAAGCTTCGTTGTACGTGAGAATGATCTTTGTTCCATCCGAGTTGATAACTCTGGACACCAAAGTTGGTGGAGTTGCATCAATCGTTGAACTGTTTGTCACCGTGATGGCGTTTGCAGCGAATGAAGCCGCATCGTTACCAGAGATGTCTTGAATTGCCGCGTTCGTCGTCACCCAGTTGGATGTTGCTGCGGTGTAAGCCACCGTGACTGATTCGCCTTGCTGAATAACTGGCGAGATCGCGAGTTCAATCGTGGATCCCACAAATGTCGCGATCGAGGGGGTTCGAGCTGAACCAGCAACCAAAACTGTGAATGAACCTAAAGCAGGAACAGTTCCACCGAGAGCTTCGTTATACGTCAGCACTAGTTTGCTTCCTGCTGCATTCACCGCGCCCGACACAAGTGTTGGGGCGATGACGTCTGCTGTCGAACTGTTTGTAATCACTCGTTCTGAAAGCGTTCCGCCGTCGTTGAATGACACGTCCTGAATTGCGTTCGCATCGTCAATGTTCGAAGGGTCGGTATACGACAGCTTGACAGTCACGCCTGGTCCAATGCGCTGGGCAAGGATCACTTCAACTGTGGAATCAACAACGTTGATTGAAGAAATGGTCTGAAGAACATCGTTCACCTTGACGGTGAACGCAGAAGTAGGAGGCAATCCAGAAGTCGAAATTGGCTCTAGGTACGTCATCACAATCTTCGTGCCGTCTGTGCTGACAGCCGATGTTGAATACACAGGCGGAGAGTTGTCTGCACCTGCGCCGGTGAGGCCACCGGCTCCGGCTTCACCACCGGTCACACCTGTCACGACTCCTCGCGTCGTCACGGTGCCGTCTCCCAATTGCCCCCTGGTGTTGGCTCCGATGCACTTCACCGAACCATCGAGTTTCATGATGAGGCACACATGGTTAGTACCAAGAGACACTGCGCTCACACCAGTCAAAGTGGCAGACCCTACGCCGCCAGACAACATCGGTACTGGCGTCGTCGTCACGTTGCCGGTCGTTGTGTTTGCGAACATGTTGTTGTTATTCGGGCCCCAACACTTCACGGATTCGTCTATCAAGAGCGAGCAATAACTCGACAAACCGCCTGCGATAGTGATGGCATTTGTAATACCCACCACATCTGTCGCGCTATATCCGGCTTGCGGCACTCCAGCCGCCCCGCCATTTCCCAAGCTTCCCGCACTGTTATTTCCCCAACACTTGACGACGCCGCCGGTGGTAGCCAAAACATTGGATCCGTTTTGGAACAACCCACAGCCACTTTGGGAACCAGTGCCCAGAGCCTTCGCGTGGAAGACGGTCGAGCCGGCCTTCTGTGGATACAACGTTGCGACGTTTTGGTTGCCGTTCGCAAAAGTGCCGTCGCGGTTGGCGCCCCAGCAGTACATCGATTCTTCCGCATCATTCTTGATACCGCACGCGAACTGACCACTCATATTGATCTGCTTGATACCAGAGATGGGCACGCCGTTTGTTGAGCCGCACCCCACGGTGATGTCAGAGCTGGTGCATTCAGTCACGTAACCAACACCGTCTCCCTCTTTGCCTCCACTTTGACCCCAACACTTCACTTTGCCGTCTGCAAGAAGTGAACAGGTGCCGTAAATACCGGCAGTAATTGACACGACGTTTGTCAGGTCAGGAGAAGAGGCGTACGTTGCGGCGTCAGTAAATGCAGACTTCACGTATGTTGGCCATCCAGAGTTGCCGTATTGCTGCCAAATACCCGTCGCTCCGTACCCCTGATAGCCCCAGCACTTCACTTTGCCCGTGTTCAACAGTGCGCAGGTGTGAGATTCCGCAGCAACGATGGAGATGACGCCTGAGAGGCGACTTCCTGAGTTGGCTTGCGAGTCCTTCACGTATACGGGCGTTGCGCTGTAGTTCCCGGATGTACCGTTACCGAGCTGGCCATTGAGGTTTTCACCCCAGCACAACACGTTGCCGTCCTTGATGACACACGTGTGGCTACCGCCGAGCGAGATCGCTGACTGCAGGGCCTGTGTAGGAGTGCCGTAAGGCGCCTCACCCGCGTCGGCTTTGACGACGAGACTTTGAGAACCGACTGATACAACGCAGGTTGCCGCAAGCACTAAGCCGGCAAGTCCTGCTCGAAGCATCGAGAATCGGAATTTATTGAAATGAAGTTGCAACATGGCAGGTCCTTTTCACAAATATGCAGTACATAACTACATTTATGTAGCCGAATACTACATTAGTTGTAGTGAAGGACTACAAAATCTCAAGAATTTTTAGCCAATTTCGATCTCAACAAAATGGCACCTATCTATTGCTACGGTGTGACCGATGGCAAAAGCCCCCCCTCAGCCCATGAACCCTCGGGTAAGCCGAGAAGACGCCATCGCTCGATTCCTCGAAACAACTATCCAGTTGCTGGACACGAAGCCGGTGGCAGAACTGACCGTCCAATTCATCGCTGACGCTGTTGGGTTGAACCATGGCTATGTGTTTCGATATTTCGGTACTCGCCTGGACCTGCTTTGCGATGTCACCGATGAACTGGCAAACCGGGCACTCCTTGCCGTACGCAACGAGATGGACCGCAGAGTCCAGGAAAATGTCATTGTTCCGCCAGGTGACCTCACGCTTCTCATGCTCGGACGCCCTTTCACACTGAAGCGTCAATTTCTTCTCCAATATCTCACCGCCAATGGTGTCTCACCAGAACGCTTCGGCCCTAAGGGTCGCGAGATGATTCAAACGTCCGTCGACACTTTGGAGCGTCAAGGGATGAGTCCTCGTATGGCGCGCGCGCAGGCAATCAAAGTCAGCGTGATGCTCTGGGCGCAAGTGTCACTCGCATTACAGATGGGCGTTTCACAAGAAGAAAGCCTCGACCTTTTCGCTGTGACGATTGATGAACTCAATCACACCGAAGATGCCGAGAAGCGACTCGGCTGGAAGTAGCTCGACTTACTCCGTTGTTTCAGAGTTAGTGGTCAACGGTTGTTGTGGTGCAAGCCCAAACAACATGCCTAATGCCGATACCAAGATAGGTAAGCCAATAGGCATCAACGGGACCAAAGCAACCGCAGCAATTGCGCCAAATAGTGCAGCACGTCTGCCCGCCTTCGTGCGCAAATGCGGCACCACCATCGCAGTGAACATCACAGGAAACGCTGCATCTAACCCGAAATCACTGGGGTTGATGTTTGCACCTAACAACGCACCGAGAAATGTACCGAGATTCCAACTTGCATAAAGGATGACTCCTGAAATCCAAAAAGCTGTGCGCCGTTTTGCCGCATCTGTTTCGGCCGACACCACCGCTGTTGTTTCATCGATCACCCATTGAGCACCGAGTAAACGTGACGGCAATGACCCACCACGCAACACCGGTGCCATCGCTAACCCGTACACCGCATTACGACCAGACAACAACACTGCCCCGCCGAATGCGCTCGCTGCACTACCGCCTGTTGCAATCACACTGACAGCGGACATTTGTGATGCACCCGTGAAGATCAGTAGCGACATTGCGCATGCTTGTAACAAACTGGCGCCAGCAGAAACAGCAAGAACCCCGAATGAGAAACCAAAGATGACAAAGGCAATGCCAATCATCAACGAAGCAGAAATGAATCGACGTGCATCAGGCGCACGAAAATGATGCATCGTGTTAACGGCCCGTGAAGGCTGCCTTGCCTGGGCCATTCTCGAGAAAGCTCTTCACACCGATCTGGCTGTCTTCCGTGCGGAATACTTCTTCAAACGCAGCGAGTTCTCCGGCAAGTCCAGTCGCAATGTCAGTTTCAATTCCTTCATTCACCACGCGCTTAATGATGCGTGCAGCGGCTGTTGCACCTGACGAAATAGTGCCGGCGAGTTCTAATGCACGAGCCATGAGAGCTTCGGGCTCCACCACTTCATCTGCAAGACCGATACGCAATGCTTCATCGGACTTCACTTGACGGCCAGTCACCATGATCTCTTTTGCACGGCTGGTACCAACAACACGGGGCAAACGCTGAGTACCGCCACCACCAGGGATGATGCCAAGAAGAATCTCTGGCTGACCAAAGACAGCCTTGGTGGAAGCAATGCGATAGTCACATGCAAGCGCGAGTTCACATCCTCCACCTAACGCATAACCGCTGATGGCAGCAATCACAATGGCAGGGATGTCGGCAACTGCGTTGAGGGCTGCATGAAATGCCGCGCCGATGACCTTTGCATCTTCGGCGCCACCGAATTGCGAAATGTCTGCGCCCGCAGCGAACAGACGGTCACCACCGGTAACGACAACTGCACCAGCTGGGCTTGCAGTGAGTTCTTGCGCTACTTCCAACAAACGAGCAAGCAACTGAGTAGATAATGCATTCACCTTGGGAGAATTCAATGTGACGACCGCAGTGCCATTCTCGAGGCGTTCTAAAAAAACAAGATCTTGATTCGACATTTCTATGCCCCTACACCTTTCAACATTTGATCGGCCGCTGACCATGGGTCGATAGATCGAGCAAGAACTCCGTCTTGCAATGTTTCCCACTGCTCACCCGTGCAAATTTCGCGTGCACGAAGTTCGAGACGGCGCGCAACAATTTCGCGTAATTCTTCACGCAAACGGAAGTCACGACGCTTCTGCAGCTCACCAGTTGCTTCGATAGATGCGCGATGTTCCAATACTGCATCCCACAAGGTGACGACACCCTCACCAGTGTTGCCAATAGTGGCAATAATTGGTGGACGCCATGCGTCATGCGCAAGGTCGCTGAGTTCCAACATCTGCTCAATATCGCGGCGAGTTTCTTCCACGCCCTTACGATCTGCTTTGTTAATGACGAAGATGTCGGCGATTTCCATGAGCCCCGCTTTGTTGGCCTGTACCGAGTCGCCCCAACCAGGATTCAACACAACGACAGTGGTATCGGCCTTGCCAGCGATTTCTACTTCCACCTGACCAACGCCAACAGTCTCCACGAGAATCCACTCGCGACCCACGGCGTCCAACATGCGAATGGCTTCGGGTGTGGACAACGACAAGCCACCCAAGTGGCCACGTGTTGCCATTGAGCGGATGAACACACCGGGGTCTGTTGCATGGTCTTGCATTCGTACGCGGTCACCCAAGATGGCGCCACCAGTAAATGGTGACGATGGGTCAATCGCGAGAACTGCAATCTCTAGCTGCATTGAGCGAAGATGCTTGATGACAGCGCTTGTAAGGGTGCTCTTGCCCGCTCCAGGTGCACCAGTGATACCGACGGTGTAACCATGACCGCCGCGCGTGTATGCCATGCGGCCTACTTCGCGCGCTACAACATCACCACGCTCCAGCAACGACAAAACGCGAGCAAGCGCTGCGCGGTCACCCGCGCACGCGGCGTCAAACAGTTCTGCAGGGCTGAGATTACGGCGGCTCATTTAGGCGACCTGAAGAACCTCGGTCACGCCGTCGATGCGATCACGCATAATGCGCTCAATGCCAGCTTTTAGTGTCTGATCTGAGGCAGGACAGGTCGTGCACGCACCAGTAAGAGTCACTGTCACAATGCCGGTTGATTCATCGACCTCGCGAAGAATGATGTCGCCACCGTCGGCCTGCAGCGCTGGCCTGATGACTTCAATTGTCTCTTCGACTTGCTGACGCATTGTCATATTGTCCTCCAATACCCGTAAGACGATACCCACCCGAAGCCCCTGCTCGCCTAACCTCGGGAACATGTTGGCGCACCAAGGCGGATGGGATGAGGTCCTGTATGCAGCGGTGCCGATTGCCGTCATCTTTGGGTTGTTGCGTCTGGCCACCAACAGAGCGAAGCGACTCCCGCCGCCCGAGACTACGGCTCCGGACGAATCCGAGTAATTGAGGCGCCGATCGAGGCCAGACGACCCACGATGTCGTCGTATCCGCGGTCGATATGGAACACATCGCCGATTTCAGTGATTCCCGTTGCCGCCAAGCCCGCCACCACGAGTGCAGCCCCTGCGCGAATATCGGGTGCCACCACCGTTGCGCCTGTGAGGTGATCCACTCCACGGACCGATGCATGATGTCCATCAATCGTGATATCGGCGCCCAACTTGCGCAGTTCTTCTACGTACCGAAAGCGGCCTGGATACAAATTCTCCGTCACGATGCCCACACCGTTTGCAACGGAAAGCATCGCAACGATGAGTGGCTTGTAATCGGTTGCAACACCGGGATACGGAAGCGTTGCGACATTGATTGCAGTGAGGCGATCTATCGCTGTAGCAGTGATCCCATCCGAGGTGATGTCGAATGCGATGCCCATGTCAGTGAATCGCGACAACATCATGCCCATGTGTTCCGCAACGGCACGCCCCACGTGCACAGTGCCGCCACACATTGCAACTGCGGCAATATACGTAGCGGCTTGCACTCGGTCTGTCACTACTTCATGCGTGACTGCTTGCAATGTTGCATGTTCAACACCAGAAATTGTGAGTGTTGCAGTGCCAATACCTTCAATACGACAACCCATCTTGCGCAGCATGGAGCAGAGGTCAACAATTTCAGGTTCACGCGCAGCATTATGAATAGTTGTGACGCCATCGGCGACGACAGCAGCCATCACGATGTTTTCGGTCGCACCCACACTAGGAAAATCGAAATTGATGTCGGCACCTTGCAAACGAGCTGCACGTCCGATAATTCCATCGGTCGTCACATCGAACGTTGCACCCATCGCCTCAAGCCCGCGCAAGTGCATATCGATCGGACGACCACCAAAGTCATCACCACCGGGAAGAGCGATATCAATCTCGCCACAACGACCCAAGAGTGGTCCGACCAAATTGACAGAAGCACGAATGCGATCAGCAAGTTCAAAAGGCGCAACAGGGGTGATGGCACCACTGTTGACGATCTTGATGCGTTGCCCTACTTCTCCTGCCATTGCAGGAAGGAATGTGATGGACAGGCCGACGGCCGTGAGAAGGTCCGCCATGATGTCAACATCCACAATCACTGGCGCGTTCGTCAGAAGGTATGTGCCATCAGCCAACAAGGTGGCGGCCATCAGTTTCAAGACCGAATTTTTCGCCCCCGGAACAATGACCTCGCCCGACAAAGGTCCGCTCTGTGATGCGACAATGGTGTCGCCAGCGGATTGTGACCCTTCAGACATGGGTATCAGTATGCTCCCGCCGTACCCATGAAAGGGAGGACACCCCCAATGCGCCTGCCCTCGTGGGCTTTGCCCTCAGATGCGCTGACACAACGCCAGCGCCGCATTGTCATCTTGATGGCTCTTGCTTCGATGTCCGCAGCCTTCGTCAACACCCTGTTCACCCAGACCGTGGCATATGCCGCCGACGAATTTGGGGTCGCCACGTCAGGTCAAGGCATCGGAGCGGCAGTCGTTCGGTGGGGCATTCTCATCTGCCTGCCACTGGTAGTGCTGGCTGATCGCCGCGGTCGGCGCCCCATGGTGATTGCAATGTCATGGGCAGCCCCCATCATCTGCGCTCTCGGCGCCATTGCTCCATCTTTCTCTCTTCTCGTTCTCACACAAACCATCGGTCGACCGCTCGGGCTCACACTCGACATCCTGATTGCAGTCATCGCCATCGAAGAGATGCCAAAGAATTCACGCGCATTTGCTACTGGCGTTCTTGCGATGTTCAGTGGCATCGGTGCAGGTGTTGCAGTAACCGCACTGCCACTAGCCGACATCGGTGCGCGGTCGTGGCGATTGGTGTATCTCATTGCGCTTCTCTGGCTGGGTGTCGCCATCGCACTCACCAAGTGGTTGCCCGAATCTCAACGATTTGAAAAACACCATCTGGTCTCTGCTTCTCAACGCATCAGTTCTGTTGCATCACTTCGGCGAAATCTGGGACGCATCTGCACAGTGGTATTTCTCACCAACTTGTACATCGCTACAGCATCTATCTTTCAAAATCGATACCTCAAGGAAGTGCGCGGATATTCAGCAGCACTCGTTGCACTCTTCACAATTGCAACCTCAACACCAGCAGGTCTGGGGCTTCTTGTTGGCGGTCGTATTGCGGATGAACGTGGACGACGCATACTCGGCGCAACAATGGTTCCCATCGGTGCAATTCTTCTTGCACTCTCATTCGCTACGTCGGGGATAGCAATGTGGGTCATTGCCATTGCAGGTGGACTTGCATTTGGCGTTTCATACCCAGCAATGGCCGTGTATCGAGGCGAGCTCTTCCCCACTCACGTACGCAGCATGGCTGGCGGCATCATCATGACAGCTGCATTAATTGGCGGAAGTATCGGCCTCATTGGTGGTGGCTTCGTATTAGATACGGGCATCTCTTACGGCGCCGTGATGTTGTGGCTCACCATTGGACCAGTCATTGCCTCTCTCATTGTGTGGCTCCGATATCCAGAAACTGCACACAAGGAGCTCGAAGACATCGTGCCTGACGGCGTGGTTACAAATTTGTAATCCACTGAGCGGCGAGATCGGCCACTACTTCATCTTTACGCGCCAACTCATGACGTGCGTTTTCTATCCACTGCCACTGCACGTCTGCGGGCACAACACGAAATGCGTCTGTTAGTTCCTCTGGGGTACCAAAGTCGTCACGCGTGCCACTAACGCACAGTGTCTGCACTTTCAGTTTTGGCAAATGCTCAATACGTAACGTGTCTGGCTTCTTTGGTGGATGCAATGGGTACGAGATCAATACAAGACCAGCGACATCTAACGGATCGTTCTCATCTGCAATTGCCATGGAACACATACGCCCACCCATCGATCGTCCGCCAATCACGAGCTCTGATGTCTTCACACCCAGGATCGTTGCAAAAGCACGCACCTCATCTTTCACGCACTGCACAAGCACGGGAGCTTTGTCAGGAAATGACTTCCCCGCTTTGCGATAAGGAAAATCAACACGCAATACCGGGAGCGGATTCAGCGCATTTTCCATAGCCATGAGCGATGAGTGCGTCGACGAGGAACCTGCGCCCGGGAACAGCACAACACCTTTCGCAAGAGTCACAGTGCGTCCAACAGAATGCGACGCGCTTCAGTGATGTCCATCATTAATTTGCTCGCCAATTTTTCATCGCCGCCATGGTCAGGGTGTGCATCGCGCATACATGCCCGAAAGCGACTCATCACTTCACGCTTCGACGGCTTCACTGTGCCACCGGGAAACTGGAGGATGTCGAGGGCCCAGGCTCTCGGATCAGCAAGGGCGGAGACCGCAGTAGAGCGTGTACCTGCAAGATAGGTAATGAACGAAGGACCAATGGGGCCACGCCAAGTGAACGCTTTGCGCATGACAGGAACAAGAAGAGTGCGCGTGGTGTCGTCCAGACGTTCCAACACATAAATGCACCCAAGCACTTGTTGCAATGGTGAACCACTGCTGTTCAATTCAAATTCGATGCTGTCTTTCGCACCAAGAAGACGATGATGGCTATACGTCAAACCATGACGATCGACTTGAAAGCGATGACGCAATCGTGGCTGCACCACTCGAGTGCCTCGTTCGACCTCTGTGAGTAGTCGTTGAATATCGACATGGAAATCCTCATCAATGTCACGGATATGCGACGAAAGAATTGCACCTAGCAAGATGCCGCCAAAACCCGGCGATGGGTCAACGGGCAAATACACATGCCCTAGGGAGAGACGCCGTGTGGGGGCAATGGGCCGAGAGTGAAAGATCTCCAACTCGGCCAGCAACATATCTCTGACGCTATCTAGCCAAAACCCACCGAATGGCTACGACATACGGCACAACGTCACAGAAGTGTGTTCAAGAACTCTTCTGTGAACGAATACTCACGGATCACATTCAATGGGTCCCGAAATCCATGCCCTTCGCCAGGCATTACTTCGATGCGCACCGTGCCTCCAGCGGCTCGCACTACGTTTCGCAAACGATGAGAATGCACCAACGGAACCGAATGATCTTGGTCGCCGTGAAAAATAAGGACGGGGACTTGGGCAATACGGTGCGCCCACTTCAGTGGCGACCGCTCATGCAGTAACGGATCGTCGGACGACGATGCACCAATGAGTCTGGGCATGTAGTGCGACTCAAACGGATCGTCACCACGCATGATTTCCCCGAGGTCGACGACCGGGAAGTTCAGTACAGCGCCAGCAACACAAGCAGGGTCCATTGCGATGGTGTTCAAAACGGTGAGTCCACCAGCACTGCCACCCATCAGCACGGTGCGCTCGGGGCGATATCCGAACACACGCTGCACGTGCTGCAAGACCGCAAAGGTGTCGGAGGAATCCGCACTACCCCATTGACCTTCGAGCGCTGATGCAAAGTCGCGGCCATGACCCGTCGTTCCGCGATGATCCACTACCGCGATGGACCATCCACGCGATAACCAATATGTGAACCGCGGACGGAATGTCACTTGCCATTGATCAACGGGGCCACCGTGTACCCACACAATGAGACCAAACGGAGGATGCGTGGAGCGATACAAGCGATACGGCACGGTGACATCACCATTCTCCACTATGTGCACCGATGGCTCTACTAATTCAGCATCAATCTCAGGCGTGAACCACAACTCGTCAGCAGGCTTCACCAAGACAGTGCGTTGAACGTCTTCTAGATTGCTCACGTCGTACACAACGACTTGTTGTGGAGTGCGTGCACCGCTGCGCAATGCAGCAAGAGTGTTCTGTTTCCATGAAATACATCCGTGAATTCCACGCCCCACGAATGTGCGCTCACCTGTCGCACGATCAAATACCCACAAGGAACCGAAACCGTTCTCATTACGTGTGTATGCGACGCGGGTGCCATCAGAATTGAAACACCACGTGCGTTGCCCTGGACCCCATGTTGGGCCACCGTGTTCACACTCATCTTCAATCACGACGTCGTGGTCAACGATGCGGTCTGCGAGAACGCGAACATTGGCGATTCCACGCGCGTCTTCGATGTAACCAAAACTTGTTCCGTCAGGGCTGAAACGAGGTTGTTGCACTGCAACATTTGGCGTTGATGGTTCTGGATAGATGGTGCTCTCCGTCCACGCCATGTGCGGACGATGCCACTCCACACACATGCCATCAGCACCTGCCGCAGCATCCATTGCAAAACCTTCAGACGCATGGACCAACCATGGGTCGCCCGCACCCACTTTGCAGCCCCATAATTCGTGCCAGTCAGCAATGACAAACAGGGATCGATTCATGTAATCAAACACCGGAGTAGACCAGTTGCGTGATGCATCGAATAGCAGACGTTTCACGCGCACGGGCGAATCATCTTCGAGAGATATCTCGACGACTCCGTCGGTCTTTGTCACTGCAAACACACGATTGCCATCGTGGTCCCACACATGCACGCCACCAGACAGCCCGCGACCGTTCAGCGGGGCGGGTTCCAATAGCAAATCCACCACAACCGACCCATCGGCGACGGACCACATGCACAGCCGGTTGATCGCGCCTTCAACACCGGGCTCCGAAAGAATGCCCGAGACCCATTGCCCTCCAGGGCGGGTACGAATGTCGGTGACTTCTCTGCCCGAAAGACAGAGCGAAAGAGGGAGATGGGGCACGGGGGCAGGCTAGCCACGGCACTAGGTTGGAGGCATGCCGACACAGCGCCCCGACCGCAACCTTGCCCTCGAACTCGTCCGCACCACCGAAGCCGCCGCGATGGCTGGCTCGCGCTGGGTAGGCCGAGGCGACAAGAACGGAGCCGATGGCGCTGCTGTCGATGCCATGCGTTCTGTGCTCTCCACCGTGCCGATGTCTGGCCTTGTCGTCATCGGTGAAGGCGAGAAGGACGACGCTCCGATGCTCTTCAACGGAGAGATTGTTGGCGATGGCTCAGAGCCGCTCACCGACGTTGCAGTGGACCCCATCGATGGAACGTCACTCACTGCCTCTGGTCGCGGAAACGCCATCGCAGTTATCGCAGTGTCTGAACGCGGAAGCATGTTTGATCCAGGCCCCTGCTTCTACATGGAAAAAATTGCGGTCGGTCCAGATTGTGTTGGTTCCATTGACATCACCGCATCTGCCACGCAGAACCTCAAGTGGGTGGCAAAGGCCAAGGGCGAAAGTGTTCGCGATCTCACTGTGATGATTCTTGATCGTCCTCGCCACGATGACCTCATCGAGGAAGTGCGCGCATCTGGTGCGCGCATCAAGCTCATCTCTGACGGAGACATCTTCGCTGCGATCGCAACATGTTGGCCAAAGGCTGGCGTAGACATCATGTTCGGCATTGGAGGCACACCAGAAGGCGTTGTAGCTGCTGCTGCGCTCAAGTGCATGGGCGGAGAGATTCAAGGTCGCTTGTGGCCACGTAACGACGACGAGCGCAAGCAAGCTATTGATGCTGGCTTCGACATTGATCGCATCCTCAGCACCAACGATCTCGTACAAGGAGACAACTGCTTCTTCGCCGCAACTGGCGTCACAGACGGAGAACTTCTTGACGGTGTTCGGTACTCGCCTGGCGTTGTCCACACTCAGAGTTTGGTGATGCGTTCACGCAGCGGAACTGTTCGTCTCATCGATGCACAACATCGCCTCGCCAAGATTTCTCAGTTCAGCGAAATCGATTACAACTGATTCCGACTTAAATAAATCAATAGAAAAGGCGCCCTTTGCAGGGCGCCTTTTCTATGTACTCAATGAGGAGTAGTTCTTAGTGGCCGGTTTCAATTCCGCCAGTAGCAGCGATTCGTGCATGAGTCCGACGCAGTTCAGCTTCGATCTCCGCAGAATGCTCGGTACGTAGATGCTCTTCGAGACGAACCTTTGCTGCACGCACAGCGGCAACATCGATATCTTCCTCAAGCTCCGCAGCATCGCTAAGGATGGTCACGTGATCCGCACCCACTTCAACGAAACCAAGGTGAACTGCAAGGTTCTGGATGGTGCCATCGGCCAAGTAGATACGCGTGTGATTTTCGGTGAGAGCACCAAGAAACGCCGCGTGTCCAGGAAGGAAAGCAACCTCTCCCCCTTCGAGCGTACGTGTGATGACCTGCGTGCCTTCTCCGGAGAAAAGAACTCGCTCGGGTGACACCACCTCGACGCGCATCGTGCCGTTGGACTCAGCCATTATGCGTTCTCCTGAAGAGCCTTTGCCTTGGCGAGAACTTGCTCGACGGAACCAACGTTGAGGAATGCCTGTTCTGGCACATCATCGAGTTCACCATTAATGAGTGATTCGAATGATTCAACGGTCTCGGCGACAGGAACGTATTCGCCCTTCACGCCGGTGAACACTTCAGCAACATAGAACGGCTGGCTGAGGAAGCGCTGGACCTTACGTGCGCGAGACACGATCTGGCGGTCTTCTTCAGACAATTCATCAAGACCAAGAATTGCAATGATGTCTTGCAGTTCCTTGTAACGCTGGAGAATTTCCTGCACGCGACGTGCCACTGCGTAGTGACGGTCGCCCACGGTCTCTGGCGTAAGAATCGTTGACGTTGATGCCAATGGGTCCACAGCTGGGTAAATACCCAACGACGCGATCGAACGTGAAAGTTCGGTGGTTGCATCGAGGAAGGTGAACGTGGTGAACGGTGCTGGGTCGGTGTAGTCGTCTGCAGGCACGTACACGGCCTGAAGAGAGGTAATCGAACGGCCACGTGTTGACGTAATGCGCTCCTGGAGCTGACCCATTTCGTCAGCAAGTGTTGGCTGGTAACCCACAGCTGAAGGCATACGGCCAAGAAGTGTTGACACCTCAGAACCTGCCTGCACGAAACGGAAAATGTTGTCGATGAACAACAACACGTCCTGGTTCTGCACGTCACGGAAGTACTCCGCCATGGTGAGTGCTGAAAGAGCAACGCGAAGACGCACGCCAGGTGGTTCGTCCATCTGGCCGAACACTAAGGCTGCCTTTTCGAATACACCAGACTCCGCCATTTCAAGCATGAGGTCGGTACCTTCACGTGTGCGCTCACCAACACCGGCGAACACAGACACACCACCGTGCTTGGAAGCAACACGGTTAATCATTTCGGTAATAAGAACGGTCTTACCCACTCCTGCACCACCGAACAAGCCGATCTTTCCACCAGCGAGGTATGGGGTGAGAAGGTCGATGACCTTAATGCCGGTCTCGAACATGCGCTTTGAAGGCTCAAGTGTGTCGAACGCAGGTGCTGGACGGTGAATGTCCCAACGCTCGATGTCTTGGAAGTCGGAGTTCTTGCCGTCGAGTACTTCGCCCCACACGTTCCACACGTGACCAAGGGTGCGGTTACCGACGGGCACCTGAATGCCATGGCCAGTATCGCGAACCTTTGTGCCACGACGAAGACCGTCGGTTGGCTTGAGGCAAACGGCGCGCACACGGCTGTCACCGAGTTGCTGTGCAACTTCGGCAAGAACCGTTGTGGTCTTTCCGTCCAACTCAATGTCGAACTCAATTGCTGAGTTCAACTCTGGGAGGTACCCGCGTGGGAACTGCACGTCGATAACGGGACCGGCAATTGCCACTACCTGTCCGTCGTGCTTTGTCTCTGTCATGCTCATTTGGATTTCTCCTACTTAGTCGCTCTTAATTACCGGCCGACATGGCTTCGGCGCCGCCGACGATTTCCATGATTTCGGTCGTGATCGAGTCCTGGCGGGCTCGGTTCATGATTCGTGAAAGGGTATTGATCAGCTCTTCGGCGTTGTCTGTTGCAGACTTCATCGCTCGCTGACGGAAGGCATGCTCTGACGCTGCAGCGTTGAGGAGCGCCGCGTAAACGCGGGCCTCGACGTAGCGCGGGAGCAATGTCTCGAGAATTGTTTCTGGGGTTGGTTCGAACTCGTAATCGTGTCCGGTTGATGCTTGCCCATCGCCACCTTCGACAACTTCAGTGTCAAGAGGGACTAACGGACGCTGCACGACTTCTTGTGAACCAGCAGTGATGAAGCGGGTGTACACCAACTCAACGCGATCAACCTCGCCTGATTTATAGAGTCCCGTGACGTATTCACCAATTTCCTTGGCGATTGCGTACGTGGGGTTATCTGTGAAACCGGCGAAGGACTGGCTCATGTTGTAGCCGCGGAAGCGGAAGTAACCCTCAGCCTTACGACCGATAGCAACAATCGTGTGCTGGCGACCATTGAGTGCATCTGCTTTGATCTCGCCTTCAGTGGCGCGAAGTACGCCGGCGTTGTAGCCACCGCACAAACCGCGGTCAGCCGACAACACGACGTAGCAAACGTTCTTCACTTCAGAGCGGCCAGCAAGCAACGGCGATTGACTCCCCGCACCTGCAGCTGAAAGATCGCGAACAACTTCAGTAATCATGTCGCTGTACGGCACGGCTGCGACGACGCGTTGCTGCGCCTTCACAATGCGCGATGCAGCGATGAGCTCCATTGCACGTGTGATTTTCTTCGTCGCCTGCACGGACTTAATGCGTCCACGCAGAATTCGTTCCTGACCGCCAGCCACTTAATTACTCCGTCGCGAGGGTCTTGTTGCTTGCTGCTTCACCGATTGCATCGGCAGAAGTAGCAGTTGGATCAACAGAACCGGCCTTAGGACCAGTGACCTTGAACTGCGCCTTGAACGCGGCGACGATGTCACCGAGATCAGCAGGCACATCGGCCTTTGCATTCGTACGAAGCTCAGCCATCATTGCGCCGTGACGTGAATTCACGTATGCGAGCAATTCAGTTTCAAAACGTGAAACGTCTGCAACTGGGATGGAGTCGAGATAGCCCTTGGTGCCAGCGAAAATCGATACGACCTGCTCAGCAACTGGCATTGGCGAGTTGAGGTTCTGCTTCAGCAATTCCACCAAGCGGTAACCGCGCTCAAGCTGTGCCTTTGACACTGCGTCAAGTTCGGAACCAAATGTTGCGAATGCTTCGAGCTCACGGAACTGCGCAAGGTCAAGCTTCAGGGTTCCGGAGACGCCCTTCATTGCCTTGGTCTGTGCAGCACCACCCACGCGAGAAACGGAAACACCTACGTCAACTGCAGGACGAATACCTGACTTGAAGAGGTTGTCCTGCAAGTACACCTGACCGTCGGTAATCGAAATCACGTTCGTAGGAATGTATGCCGACACGTCGCCTGCCTTGGTTTCAATCACTGGCAATGCAGTGAGTGAACCGGCCTTGTTCTCGTCGCTCAGCTTTGCTGCGCGTTCGAGGAGGCGGCTGTGGAGATAGAAAACGTCGCCAGGGTATGCCTCGCGGCCTGGTGGACGACGAAGAAGCAATGACATCTGGCGGTATGCCTCAGCCTGCTTGGAAAGGTCGTCATAAACGATGAGTGCATGCTCGCCATTTTCCATCCAGTGCTGACCAACGGCACAGCCTGAGTATGGAGCGAGGTATTTGAACGGTGCAGGCTCTGACGCTGGAGCAGCAACAATCACTGTGTACTCAAGAGCACCGTGCTGACGAAGTGTCTCCACTGTGTTTGCAATGGTGGAACCCTTCTGACCAATTGCCACGTAGATGCACTTCACACCAAGACCGCGCTGGTTGATGATCGTGTCGATTGCAATCGTTGTCTTGCCAGTCTTACGGTCACCAATGATGAGCTCGCGCTGACCACGACCGATTGGAGTCATTGCGTCGATTGACTTAATACCGGTCTGCAATGGCTCGTGCACTGGCTTGCGACCCATGATGCCAGGAGCCTGGACTTCCACGGGGCGGCTGATGGCACCAACGATGTCACCCTTGCCGTCGATTGGCGTACCAAGTGCGTTGACAACACGGCCAAGCATTGCATCACCAACAGGGACGGAGAGAATACGACCAGTTGCTTTTACAGCCTGACCTTCTTCAATATGGTCGGCTTCGCCGAGCACTACTGCACCGATGAGATCTTCATCAAGGTTGAGAGCGAGACCAACGGTTCCGTCCTCAAACTCGAGAAGTTCGTTCACCATGCAGTTGGGCAAGCCCGAAATGCGAGCGATACCGTCGCCCACTTCTGCGACGCGACCAACAGTGGTTGCCTCGAGTGATTGTGAGTAGCCAGCGAGGCCACCTGTAATCGCCGATGCGATGTCACTGGCGGAGAATGTGATGTCTGCCATGTCTTCCTTCTTTACGCGAAATGTTCTTTACAACCGGCTCTTGAGCTGGTCGAGCTTGCTGCGGACGGAGGCGTCGATGACTTCATCGCCGACAGTGGCAACGATGCCACCAACGACGGTTGGGTCAACAACAACCTTGAGGTTCACCTGAGTGTTGAACTTCTTTCCAAGGGCATCAGCGAGACGCTTCTGCTGGTCTTCGGAAAGTTCAACGGCGCTACGAACTTCGGCGACCCTACGGCCGGCGCTGCCTGCAACGTTCTCGCTGATGCTTGCGGCAATTGCGCGAAGATCGCGTGCCTTGCCAGCACCAAGAACAAGTGAGATGAATTGAGCGGTGAGGCGATGCGCCTTACCTTCGAGGAGTTTTTCAACAATCTGCTGACGTACTGCGATGGGAAGCAACTCATCGGTCAGCTTGCTGCGGAGATCATCGTTTGTGTCGATAGCACGAACGACCGCTGAGAACTCAGCTTCGACGCGATCGAGGACACCCTCGGAAGCAGCGATGGCCGAGAGAGATGAAACGTATGCGTCGATGCTCATCGTGCGACTCCTGTGATGAAGTTTTCAATCAAGTCTTGACGAACTGAATCAGTGACTGCAGACGCGATCACCTTGTCAGATGCAATACGTGCGAGTCGCTTGATGTCTGAAGCGAGTTCGTCATGTACACGACCAGAGGCGTTTGCAATGTCCGCGAGTGCCTTGGCTTCAACATCAACCATTTCAGCAGCGACACGAGCACGACCTTCAGAGAGGACAGTGGACGCAGTTGCATCGGCTTCAGCGAGAATGCGTGCACGTTCCGCGCCGACGTCGCCGAGAACTGAGCGAATCTGCTGTGCATCGGCCTCAGCCTTTGCAACCTGGTTCTTGGCTGTATCAAACTCTGCCTGAATGCGCTCGGTACGAGCTGACAAAGATTTCTTCACCATCGGACCGGCGAACTTTATAAGTGCACCAATAACGAGAACAGACGCAAGACCGCCATAGATGATTTCTGCCGTCTCGGGCAAGAGCCAACTATGGGTTTCATAAGTCAGGTGCTCGCCTTCTGTGCCTGATGCGACCAGGAGCGAGTTGAGGACTGCGTTAATCATGAGCGTGATCCCTCCATTGCCGAAGCCACTGCGGCGGAAACGACTGATGCGTCGGGAGCTTTGCCAAGCGCAATCTCTGCCACGCGTGATGCAACAGTTGCTACAGCCGAAGCGACATCGCCTTGAGCTGCTTCGCGCGCTGCTGCGTTTTTCTGGTCAGCATCAGCACGAGCTGCAGCAATACGACCATTCACTTGTGCCAATTGCGCGTTCCGTTCGTTGTCAACTGTCTGTCGAGCTGCATCTACTCGTCCGGCAGCTTCTGCACGAACGGCAGCAAGTGCCTTTTCGTATTCAGCAACGTCGGCGTTTGCATCTGCGCGCACTCGATCAGCACCTTCAGAATCAGAGCGCACGGATGCATATCGATCATCCATGCCCTTCTTCAACTTAGGAAAGAGGAAGTAACGCATGACAACAAGCAGAACAATGAATGAGCCTGCTGCCCATGCAATTTCTTTTGTCTCTGGTGCAATCGGGTTTGGTGCGGCCTTGACCGCAGCTTTGGCACTGGTGGTTTCGGTGGTAACACCGGCCACCAGTCGAACCTGGACTACGTGCCCGCTCGATTGGGTGACTATGACAGTCGGCATCTCAGCTCCTGGGCTCTGCAAATGCAGAGGTCGATATTGGACGTGGACTCAAGAACGCGAATTAAGCGAACTTGAGAAGAATGAAGACCACGAAGCCGATGAGGGCAAGTGCTTCGGTAAATGCAATACCGAGGAACATTGTGGTACGAACCATGCCGGCAGCTTCTGGCTGACGTGCCATCGCCTCGACGGACTTGCCGACGAGGTAACCGATGCCGATGCCAGGCCCGATTGCAGCGAGACCGTAGGCGTAGCCTGCGCTTGCTGCAGCAGCTGCATTCTTGCCCGCAGCAAGCACATCCGTGCTGTTTGGGTCAATCAATTCACTTGTGAGTCGTGCTATTGCTTCCATTGTTTTCTCCTAATTGGTTAGTGGGTGGGAGATCTTTATTGATCAGTGCTCGGGATGGGCTGCGCCACCGATATAAACGGCAGTGAGCATCGCGAAAATATAGGCCTGAAGGAATGCGACCAAAACTTCGAATGAAGTCAAGAAGATCAGCATGAAGAACGGGAGGATTCCGACAGGGATGAGGATCTTGTCTTTTGCTTGAAAGAGAGCCTCAGACAAGAGTGCGAACGTCACAAGAAGAATGTGACCGGCCATCATGTTTGCGAACAAACGAACGGCGAGTGAGAACGGGCGAACGATGATTGCCGAGATGAACTCAATCGGCGTTACCAGGATGTACAGAGCCTTAGGAACTCCTGGAGGGAACAACGTGCTCTTGAAATATCCGAGAACACCTTGGTGCTTAATTCCGACAACGTTGTAAATGACCCACACCATGAGTGCCAAGAAAAGTGGCACTGCCATGCGAGCTGTGGCTGGCATCTGGAAGAACGGAATAATTCCGGGAACATTGCAGAGATAAATGAAGAGGAACATTGTCATCAAGAACGGTGTCCACGGAAGGCCCTCTTTGCCCATGGTCTGCATCACGACACCGTCTTCAATGAATTCAACGATTACTTCAGCAAGATTGCGAATTCCCTTTGGCGCCTGACGATGGTCCTGACGAAGAGCGAGCATGAAAATTGTGATGCTGATAACAGCAGCAAGAACTGCAATAAGGGCAATTTTGTTGAAGGTAGGAAAAAGATCCTTCCAACGAAGGATGGAGTTAATTTCAGGAAACTCGAGAGCAATCACGTTTCTATCCTTCAGTGTTTCTCAGCGGCTGACGCCGACCATTATTACGCATTGGGACGCAATCCAGGAAATGCTAGAGAAGCAGCGATAAATCGCATCTCCCAAAAGAGCAAACCCAGATGGGAGACGATAATCGTCACACCGAGTGCGGGAAGGGATATCCACGATGCATCTCTCACGAGATATACAGCAAGAGAGATCAGCCCTAAGCGAAGTAGATATCCAAAAAGACTGACGCCCATCATGAGCGCTAGTGAAATTGGTGCAGCCCAAGAAATAAGTAGTGCTGCAAGTCCAAAATTCAACAACACAAGTGCAAGACCGATACCTGCCGACCATGCACCGGTTAATCCCCAAATCACTCCACTCACGAGCATGACGATTGGAGCTGAAATCAATCCACGACGGATGATGTCCTTTGACACGGTGACTTCAGGTGCTTGCCCCTGAGCGGCCATCGCAAGCGGTGACAATTTCTCATTCACCAGCGGCCCCCCGAGTCTTTGCGGCACGCACTTCTTCATGGTGACTCATGGCACTTGTATAAGTGAAGTACATCTTGATGAATTGGCCAACGAGACCAAACACGGTGCAACCCACCATGAACCACGGGGTGGTGTCGAGCCATGCATCAAGACCAAACCCAATAAAGAAAAACACTACGACGCTGCCAGCGAGCTCTGCCCCTTGGGACACGCTGCTATCCAGTGTCACTGGCTTCGGCTTAGGGAGGAATTTCAATGGCGCACCTTTTCGCAATCCAGACAGATTCCGGACTTTGTGAAACGGTGAACAACCTAGGCGGTGAGCACCCTGACGGTCAAACAATCCCCGTTCCGAGGTTGAAAAGAACGGAACGGGGGCCCAATTGGCACGATTAGTGAGAGACGGAGTCCGCTTCCATGATTTCGCTGTGGTACTCCGAGAAGAACAACGCAAGCTGAGTGCGATTCTCCTTGTCGAAGCGAGACAACATGCGCGAGACACGGTTCCGGACCGTCTGCAGCCCGAGATACACAGTTTCTGCAATCTGCTTATCGGAATAACCCATCGCAATCAATCGAGCGATGTGCCGGTCATTGGCATCAAGGCGTCGAATGATCCCAAGGCCACGCTTCTCTAATGATTCCGAAGCCGAACGAACTTCCGTTGCATTAATCAAGCGCATTCCTGCAGCCACATCACGAACAGTCTGAATGAGATCTTCCGAGCTACCGGTCTTCAAGATGAATGCACTGGCACCAAGTTCATACGCCGTCACCAATGCTTCGTCTGAATTAAACGAAGTAAGGACCACGATTTTGACGTGCGGCTGTTCCGCAATCACCATTCGCGCGACATCAAGGCCCGACTCTCCATCGAGTCGAACGTCGACGATCAGTACATCCGGTGTTTCGTTCTGAAGCATCGCACGTGTCGTTGCTAGTGAATCGGTAATACCGACGACATTGAGACCGTCTTCATGATCAAACACTGATGCGAGTGCTTCTCGCACCATCACGTGATCATCGCAAATTGCAACACTTGTCATGATGCACTTCCTTTACTTGGGACGGACCACGTCACCGTGGTTCCGCCAGTGGTTGATGGTTGAATCTCCATTGTTCCTCCTAATGATTCGGCGCGTTCGCGCATATTGTGGAGACCGTTTTGAAGTTGTGCATGCGGTGACATTCCGATGCCATTGTCTTCAATGATGAGAAAAATGTCTTTTTTAATTTGACTGAGGCGAATTTTCACATCTGTTGCTTTTCCATGACGCACTGCATTCGATGCAGCCTCGCTGCACACGGCTCGCACATGAGATTCCAAGTTGGCTGGCAACTCCGTAATCTCAAGTAATAAGTCAAGATCTGCTCTTGTTGGATGAAGCACGGGGATTAATACGTCTTCTAGTTGCAATCGAAGCGGCGATGCCTTTCGCGACTCAACGTGCAAGATCTCACGTCGAATCTCAGAAATCACTTCATCGATTGCGGAGATTGCCTTTTTGAATGCGCCTTGAGTTTCTTCGTCTTTGCCACGTCCTGCAACAGCGAGAGACAGTGAGGTTGCATACAGGTTCTGAATCACAACATCATGAAGATTTCGAGCAATACGTTCCCGTTCAACTGCGATTGCGCGTTTCCGTGCCGCAACTGCCACCAATGTCTGCTGATCATTAATGAGATCTCGAAGCTCATTTGCTTCGTCAACATCACATCCCACTTCAACGATGTGATCGCCTAACCGCTGCCACGTCACCCATGTTGATGCGTACGTACTTTGGGGAGAGTAAAAACCATTTGTTTCTGGCGACATCTCAAAAACTTGGATCGAGTGGCCGGTATTCCACGCCTCAGTGACATGAGCCATTGCTGAATGAGCTTCAAAATATGACTGGCTCATCAACTGCCCGAACTCAACGGGCTTTGTACGAATGCCTTCGTATTTGTGGTTCCACCACACAAGTCGAGAATCACAAATTGATTCCCACTCATCAACGATCACTTCGTGAATCGCGATGTAGTCACTCACTCGGTACAAAACAGAAACCAATTCATCAACGTTGACCGCTGAAAATGGAAGTTCTAATTTCGTAACACTTGGCACATTTCGAACCTAATGAGCATCTGTTCGAACGAAAGTACCTTGTCGCCTAATTAGTGGTTACTTTCGTCCTCTTTATTGCTGGGCAAGTCCGGATGCAGAACTGTGAACAAGAAAAGAACAAGTGCGACCAAACCGAACGGTGCAAAGTTTTTTGCGCTCTTATTAAACACTGGGTATAAAACAAATGCAGACAAGAGTGCTGTCCATGACCACAAGATGGCCACAGCGCGACGTGGTCCGTGTCCTAATGCAATCAATCGATGATGCAAGTGTCCTTTGTCTGCATGGGCAAGACCTTGACGATTAATCACACGTCGAACGATTGCAAATGCAACGTCAAAAACTGGAACACCAAGGATGATGAGAGGAATCGCCAATGGTGCAAGGAAGAAATATGTTTGCCCACTAAAAGCCTGAGTTGTTGGATCTGCTCGACCGCCAACGACGCTCGTTGACACTGCAACCAAGAATCCCAAGAGATACGCGCCGCTGTCCCCCATGAAGATGCTGGCACCATTGAAGTTGAACGGCAAGAAGCCAACACACACGCCCACCGTGATGATCGCGATCAACGGACCAATGTTTGGCTCGGACAGCAGACCAAGCCCAGCTAAATGCTGTGAGTAAATGAAAAATGCCGTA
The DNA here is from genome assembly GCA_947446815.1 of Acidimicrobiaceae bacterium. Lineage (GTDB taxonomy): Bacteria > Actinomycetota > Acidimicrobiia > Acidimicrobiales > Ilumatobacteraceae > UBA2093. Next base: position 19,912 of record CANFGT010000009.1, on the reverse strand, counting down.
GATCCGATTGCAACGATTCCCGCCGCAAGACCATCAAGTCCGTCAATGAGGTTGATGGCCTGTGTCATTCCCAATAGCCACACGATGGTGACAATGGGAACCCAGTCATTCGACAACTGGATAACCCCAAGAAATGGAATACGGAAGTAGAACATCGTGACGCCAGCAGCCACGAGAATCATCCCCGTCACAATGACGCCGAATACACGTGCGGGTGCCGAGACTTCTCGAATGTCATCCATCACGCCGATGCCGAGAACAACCATTGCACCGAGAAGCACGCCGAGAAGTTCCGAGTTGCCATCAAACAACGGCGAGAACCGATCCATATTCCAGGCGAGCAGAAGTGCGCACAACACACCAGCGAACATTGCGATTCCACCCACGTCAGGGGTGGGCACCGTATGCACTTTTCGCTCGTCAGGCATTGCAACCCAGTTCTTAAGACGAGCGACAGCACGCACCACTGGTGTCGTGACGAGCGTGACCATCATGGCGAAAAAGCCAACGATGAGATATCCGGTGGTGTCCCCCATTACGGGATGAGCCTAGAAGAGATAACGAACCGCGCTGGGATTACAGCGGGTTGGGGTACACAGGGAAACGGGAGCACAAGTCGGCCACCTTGGCGCGCACGACGGCAACTGCCGCTGCATCTTCACGATGGCGAAGAGCTTCGGCGATCAAAGATGCGACCACAGGCATCTCCGCTTCGGTCATTCCCTGCGTGGTGACGCTCGGTGTACCAATGCGAACACCAGAGGTGACGAAAGGGCTGCGAGGATCATCAGGCACTGTGTTCTTATTCAGCGTGATGCCCGCTTCGTCTAAGACCAACTGAGCGACTTTTCCGGTGCAGTCAGCGTCGAATGGACGAAGATCGACCACCATGAGGTGGTTATCCGTGCCACCACTGACGAGACGGAACCCTTCTGATGTCAAAGCAGCAGCTAAAGCTGATGCATTCTTCACTATTTGTTGCGCGTACACCTTGAACGACGGATCAAGAGCTTCACGGAATGCAACTGCCTTTGCAGCGACTGCATGTTCCAATGGGCCACCCTGACTACCAGGGAACACTGCCTTGTCGATAGCCGCTGCGTGCTCAGCCTTGCTGAGAATGCAACCACCGCGAGGTCCTCGCAAAGTCTTGTGCGTCGTGAACGTAACAACGTCGGCGTACGGCACTGGGTTTGGATGCGCGCCACCTGCGACAAGACCTGCCAAGTGGGCAATGTCGAACATCAACAACGCGCCCACTTCATCAGCGATAGCCCTAAAAGGTTCTGGATCAAGACGACGTGGGTAACTGGTCGTGCCAGCAACAATCATCTTTGGACGATGCTTGAGTGCAAGTTCACGCATGTTGTCAAAATCAATGCGCTCTTCACCTTGCGTCACGCCATATGACTTGAAGTCGTACAAAATGCCACTGGCATTCACGGGCGATCCGTGTGTGAGGTGACCACCATGGTCAAGACTGAGACCAAGGATGGTGTCGCCAGGGTTCAATAAGCCCAAGTACACCGCCATGTTCGCGCTGGCACCAGAGTGCGGCTGCACGTTTGCATAGTCAGCGCCGAACAGTTCCTTCACACGCGAAATCGCAAGAGCTTCGATGACATCTGCGTTGACATTGCCGCCGTAGTAACGCTTACCGGGGTAACCCTCGGAGTACTTGTTCGTGAGGATGGAGCCAGTGGCCTTCATGACGGCGGGCGACGTGAAATTCTCACTTGCGATGAGTTGTAATCCAGTGGTTTGACGAATGCGTTCCTGCTCAAGAAGCGCAAAGACCTCGGTATCTGGATTGGTATCTGATGGGAAAGGCATTACTTGCCCGCCTCTTGCTGTTCAATCTCTGCCAATTGAGCGACACGGCGCTCATGACGTCCACCTTCAAACTCTGTTGCAAGGAAAGTTGCAAGAATCTCTTCGGCGAGTCCTTCACCAACAACACGCGCTCCCATAGAGAGAACATTTGCGTTGTTGTGCGAACGTGCCATGCGAGCGGTGTACAAGTCGTTGCACAATGCAGCACGCACACCATGGACCTTGTTCGCTGCGAGTTGTTCGCCTTGGCCGCTGCCACCGAGCACAATGCCGAAGTCCGCCTTGCCATCACGAACATAGCGACCGACGTTCGCGCAGATGGGTGGGTAATCAACACTCTCGGTGGAGTGAGTACCGAGATCTTCCACATCGTGACCCTGGTTAGTGAGCACCGAAATGAGGTGCTGCTTCAGGGTGTACCCGGCGTGGTCGGCTCCGATTGCAATACGCGACATGCCATTCAGAGTAGTAGGGGCACCCCTCTCACGACCTAGCGTCTTGGACATGACACTTGACCCACGCACTCCCGTTCTCATTGGCACCGGCCAGGTCGTTCAGAGAGCAGAGGGTCTCGATGATGCCGTTGATGCTGTGGCAATGATGGTGCAGGCCATTGAAAAGGCTGCCTCTGACGCCGGTCTTACGTCGGTCCCAAACCCTGATTCCATCCGCGTTGTCAATCTTTTGTCTTGGAAATACGGCAACCCCGCCCAGTTCATTGCCGAAGACCTCAAGCTCACCCCTCGCGAGTTGGGCTATTCAGCCATGGGCGGCAATACGCCACAGACCCTGGTCAATGCAGCGTCCCGCCAGATCCTTGCGGGCGACCTTGACCTCGTCATCCTCACCGGCGGCGAAACAACACGTACTCGTGCCCGTTACCGCAAGGCCGGCATTGAACCCCAGTGGCGCACTTCTGACACCGAACCAGTTCTCGTGTCTGAAGATCTCACGATGAACATGCCAGAAGAACTCGAGCGCAAGATCGGCATGCCCATTCAGGTGTACCCAATGTTTGAGACCGCATTGCGAGCCCAAGCAGGTCGCACCATCGATGAGCACCAAAAGCACATCAGCGAATTGTGGTCGCGATTCAGCGCTGTCGCCGCAAAGAACCCATATGCGTGGTCGCCGAAGGAATACACCGCTGAAGAAATTCGCACACCAACCGCGAATAACCGAATGATTGGCTTCCCCTATACGAAGTTCATGAACTCGAATAATGACGTTGACATGTCAGCCGCTCTCATCATGTGCTCCGTTGAAAAAGCTGAAGCACTTGGCGTCCCTCGCGATCGCTGGATCTTTCCTCATTCAGGCAGCGATGCACATGAACATGCATTCATCTCGCACCGCAACCATTTCTATGACACTCCTGCGATTGAACTTGCTGGTCGTCGCGTTCTCGAACTCGCAGGACTGACGATTAACGACATCGACATCGTTGATCTCTATTCATGTTTCCCTGCTGCGGTGCAACTTGGCGCCAAGTCATTGGGTCTTGATATCAACTCTCAACTCACCCGCACAGGTGGCCTTCCGTTTGCGGGCGGTCCATGGAACAACTACGTGATGCATGCCATCGCAACCGTTGCCGCTGAATTACGCGCTGGTGTTGGCAAGACAGGTCTTGTGTGGGCCAATGGCGGATACACCACCAAGCATGCGTTCGGTGTGTACTCCACAGAGCCACCCACCACTGGTTTCAAATACGACTATCCGCAGGACCAGATCGATGCATTGCCACGTCGCAGCCTTGCGTTGCCTGCCGACGCAGCAGGTGAAGTCACCGTTGAGGCCTACTCCGTCATGCATGATCGCGATGGCAATCCCGAGCGTTCCATCATCTCGTGCCTGCTTGATGATGGCCGTCGCGCATGGGGCGAAACCGCTGACATCAGTACTGGTCGGGACATGTGCACGAATGAATGGGTTGGTACACGAGTTCGCCTCGATGCCTCGGGTAACTTGCTCGTGTGAGCGACACTTTCCCGCGCCAATACGCCCGTACGCAGCGACTCTCTCTGGGCGAGCCGCGCAACTTCACCATTTCGCCCGACGGCTCTCGCGTTATTTTTGCGCGTTCAACATCTGGCCAAGACGCCGTCAACTCTTTGTGGGTCCTCGACACATCCACTGGCGATGAACGCCAAATTCTTGACCCCCGCACAGTCGGTGCTGACCTCTCCCAACTGACAGCAGAAGAACTGCGCCGTCGCGAGCGTGCACGTGAGGGTGCGGGCGGTGTCGTTGCATATTCCTGCAATGCCAATGTCACCACTGCAGTTGCAATTCTTGGTGGACAAATTGTGCATGTCGACCTACTCACTGGCAACGTCACACTCCCTGATGTTGCGCCAGGCGTCTTTGACGTGCGACTCTCCCCTAATGGTCAACACATTTCATATGTTCGTGGTGGTTCTTTATGCGTCGCCGACATCAACGGCAACGAGCGAGTCATTGCTTCTGAACAATCGGAAACAGTGACATGGGGAAGCGCAGAATTTATTGCTGCCGAAGAGATGGGCCGCATGCGCGGATACTGGTGGTCGCCCGACTCGCAACACATCGCTGCATGTCGCGTAGATGTTGCACCGGTTCCGGTCTGGTTCATTGCAGATCCTGCACATCCGGAGTCCCCCGCTACGGAACATCGCTACCCCGCTGTTGGCGCGAATAATGCATTAGTCACATTGCATGTCATCTCAATTGCGGATTCAGCCCGAATCAACGTGGAGCTACCAGGCGACTGGGAATATCTCAACTCGGTCGCATGGTCTTCAGCGGGTCTCATTGCACAAACCCAAACACGTGACCAGCGTCGAGTGCACGTTCATCTCATCGATCCAAACACAGGAATGTCGTCCATCATTTTCACTGACGAAGATGATGCATGGGTAGAACTTGTTGCTGGTGTTCCATCTCTCTTGCATGACGGGCGCCTTGTCACGTGCGCAGACCGTGACGGAGTTCGTCGACTCATCGTTGATGAACGCAGTGCAACCCCAGATCATCTGCAAGTACGCAGCGTTGTATCCGTGAGCAACACCATCGTGTTCGCAGCAAACGATACGAATACCCCGTGGATACAGGACATCTATTCCTTCGATACTGAGAGTGGTTCGTTGTCACAACTCACAGACAGTGGTGGAATAGTTTCCGCATCTGGAAATGCCCGTGTATTAATCACTCGCACGTCAACCATTGACACTGTCGGACCACGTTTTTCCATCACTCACAATGACACCGAGCAGGGAATTGCATGTCACGCCGAAACGCCATTGGTGCAACCGAATGTGCGCATCGTGTCTGTTGGTCCACGAGACATTCCTGTTGCAATCCTCACGCCACGCGATGGCCTCACGACAAAGTTGCCGGTGCTGTTTGATCCCTACGGTGGTCCGCATGCACAACGTGTTGTCGCCGCAAGTGGCGCGTATCTCTCGTCGCAATGGTTTGCAGATCAGGGTTTTGTCGTTGTCATTGTCGACAACGTGGGCACACCTGGCAAAGGAAGCGCATGGGAGCGCGGTGTTCTCGGTGATCTCGCGCAACCCGTTCTTGATGATCAAGTAGAGATAGTTCGTGCCCTTGAAGACCTCGAGCCTCGCGCCGACACAACTCGCGTTGGAATTCGTGGTTGGAGTTTCGGTGGCTACCTTGCCGCACTTGCTGTGCTTCGACGCAGTGATGTTTTTCATGCAGGCATTGCGGGGGCACCAGTAACGGATTGGCGCTTGTACGACACTCACTACACCGAGCGCTATCTCGGTAACCCGAACACTGACGATGCTAATTACACCAAGACATCTCTCATGGAAGACGCCGACACACTCGAGCGCCCATTGCTTATCATTCACGGACTTGCCGACGACAATGTTGTCGCTGCACACACATTGCAGTTGTCGTCAGCGTTGCTTGCTGCAGGTAAACCACACGAAGTTCTTCCACTCTCTGGCGTCACACATATGACACCGCAAGAAGTCGTGGCAGAAAATCTGCTGTTGCACCAGCTGGAGTTTCTGCGCCGCACCCTCGGCTAAAACACTCTTGTGTTCTAGGTCTTTACGCCGGACACGAACCGATCATGGCCTGCAAGGTCTTTGTGTACCGTCACATTTTTGAGACCTGCTGACGTAAACAGATCCAATACAGCGCTGGCTTGGGTGTACCCCATCTCAGTCACGAGCAACCCTCCACTGCGCAACCACTGAGCAGCACCCGAGGTGATCACGCGAATGTCATCAAGACCATCGGCGCCGGCGAACAGTGCCGAATGCGGCTCCCACTTATTCACGCTTTGTTCTACTTCCGCATCTTCGTGCGCGATGTACGGCGGATTACTAACAACAACATCGAAGAGTCCCGCAATTTCTGATGGCAATGCATCCCACCACGACCCGACTTCAAATCGCGCACCGACAGCAGGACGACCAATACCTGCGGCGTTTGCACGGGCAACATCAATTGCATCCGTCGATGCATCTGTCATCCACACCGTGGCCGAATTCAATGGCAATTCATGCAACAACGAAAGTCCTATCGCACCGGAACCTGTGCCAAGGTCCGCCATTGTGAACGGACCCTTGGAATCACCCACATGATGCAACACAATTTCAACTAATAGTTCTGTTTCCGGACGAGGAATGAGAACACGCTGATCAACCATCAGGTCGAGATATCGAAACGCCCAGCGACCCATTACATATTGCACAGGCTCACCATCAAGAACACGACGAATCATCGCCTCAAGGTGAATTCCGGATCGAGCATTGACCAATTCATCAATTGCAGCGCTGAACTCTTCTGCATCAAGACCGCTGGCGTGCTCACATAACCACCGAGCAAGCGCTTTGTCCCCCACGGTCTCGGCAGTATTTGCCATCAACTCTCGCCACGTGATGTGGCCGTCAGGATTACTCATTGTTCGCGAGTTGACGGGCACGAAGGTCCGCCGACAACGCGTCGACCACAGGGTCGAGTTCTCCACCGAGTGCAGCTTGCAGCTGGTACAAAGTGAAGCCGATGCGGTGATCGGTGATGCGGTTTTCCTTGTAGTTGTACGTACGAATCTTCTCGCCGCGTCCGCCGCCACCAATTTGAGCTCGACGCTCTAATGATGCAGCGGCGTCTTGTTCGTCTTGTCGCAACTTCAGCAATCGCGAACGAAGAACTGTCATAGCGCGTGCACGGTTTTGCAACTGACTGCGCTCATCCTGCATTGCCACAACCAAGCCCGTGGGCTTGTGCGTAATACGAACAGCGGAGTCCGTGGTGTTGACGTGCTGACCACCTGCACCCGAGGCGCGATAAACATCAATTTGCAAGTCGTTGTTATCGATCTCTACATCGACTTCTTCGGCTTCGGTCATAATGGCAACTGTTGCAGACGAAGTGTGAATACGTCCTTGTGCTTCTGTTGCCGGCACACGTTGCACGCGGTGCGGACCACCTTCAAAACGCAAACGGCTCCACGCATCGTCACCACTAAACATGAGTGTCGCTTGGTTGATGCCACCCATCTCGGAGCCATCTTCTTGGATGACTTCCACTTTCCATCCGCGCTTTGTGGCATACGACTGGTACATCTCCATGAGATCTCGCGCAAACAAGTTGGCTTCTTCACCACCTTCTGCACCGCGGATTTCCATGATGACGTTCTTGCCATCGTTTGGATCTGGCGGAAGCAGGAGAACCTTTAAGAGCTCGTCCAGCTCCTCTACCCGAGCTTCAGCTGCAGCGGCTTCTGCGCGGAAAGATTCACGCTCATCGCCACTCGTTTCGTTCATGAGTTCCTTGGCGGCTTCGGCGTCGCCTTTCGCATCGCGCAAATCTCTGATGCACTGAATCAGTGGCGTGAGTTGTTTGTATTTGCGAGAGGCCTCACGAAGACGATTCTGGTCACCCAGCACTTCAGGACTTCCCAGGCTCACCTCTAATTCGGTGTAGTCCCGTTCAATGGACTCGAGCCTGCCGTTCATGAAAATACAGGCTAGGGCGAGAGCGCCTTACTTCTTGCGGACTTCGCGAAACACAAAGGAGTTACTGGAAGGTTGGTACTCATACGCGCCAAAAGACTTCCATCTTCTCGATGAATAGCCTTCCGCCATCAATTCACCATTGCGCTGATTCACCTCTGGTCTGTTGATGGTGTGGACCAGATTGTTGCCATCATCGATATCCATCCATGACCATTGGCAGTGATCATCGCCACTCCATGGATAACCAAAGATTCCGCCATACAACGGGCCGCCATGAATCTTTTGGTCTTCATAGGTCACAAAGAAATCAAGCACACCATCATTTGTGAAGTCATACGAATACACCTTCGTTGGCATCTGACCCTTGCCACCTAAGAGCTGCGAGGAATCTTCGTTCCAACGAAGACCATCCCACCAGTAGAACGTGAGGCTGCCTTCCGTGATCAACATGGCGCGAACGCCGCAATCACCTTTTGAAACTTGCGATACATCAACAACATCAAAAGACTTCACAAACTTGGTCCACGCCTTTGATGCGGCACCAGGCGCCCAAGGAACAGTTGTTGACGTAGCAACCGGCTCTGCTGTTGTTGCAATGGTTGTCGCTGCGCTACCCGATCCAAATGAACATGACGAGACAGTTGCACCGAGAGCAATCAACACGATGGCAAGGCGACGATTCATAGCCCGAACAAAGTAGGCGAAACGTTCTTCAGATATTGAGATACTGAAAGGACACGGGAATTGACGCCCGTTCCGCCATCTTCTGCATGGATGGCGTGATGTCCTTCGCACGAGCCACCACCACAACTTGTTGCACACCACAGCGCGATGCAGCATCCACTGCAAATGGAACTAGATCAAGGTCGATGCCATGGACAAACACTGCAACCGCAGTGTCACCCGATGCGGTCTTCCCCGCTGCAACACACGGCACCGCGTCTTTGAGATTCGTGCGGCGGATGGGTGGGTCTGCTGGCGACAACTCTGCAAAGCCAATCGACGCCGGATTCTGCAGGGCACGCCAGCGATGCATCCGTTCGGCACCAAACTGATTAAACGGATGAACCATTGCATCAGGCTCACGATGCACAGCCACCGCTTCGATCACATTGCGTAGTGCTTCTTCTTTCGGAAGTTCACCGTGCACCATCAGGAATGCTTCACGGTCATTGACTCCCATACCCACTTCGAGACGCGTCTCCCCGGTGGCTTTGTCATCAACAACACGACACATTTCAAGACCACGCACTTCGCCCACGACAATGCCGTGCTCAATGAGTGCATCGGCGCCACTAGTCGCGATGAGTTCCATCATTGCAACATGTTCTGGCTTGGCATCAATGGCTGGAAGATGCGGATCAGGCACTGCAGGCAACAACGAACGCTCGTTGACATGCCACACCGTGATCGCGGAAGAGAAGAACTGTGCACGTCGAGCAATGATGCCGGCATCACGTTCAACAAGAAGATGAACGGGCTTACTGAAGCGTGAAGTCCAGGCGAGAACGGGACCGAGTGCGCGAGCAGAGTCGCCGTCAATCAGAACCCATGTTGCGTCATCCGTGATGAACGCAGCACCAAGACCAAATACTTCAGGAGTTCCCTCAGGGTCGGATGCAAGACCCAGATGTTCACGCACGAGGGTGCGCAACTTTAAAGAGAGAAGACGTGAACGACGTTCGGAGTCGGCTTCATTCATGCGAGATTCGCAATACGAAATGTGAGGTGTGACGCGATGCGCCACACAGAATCACTCTGGGCGTGCAGGTGCGTTGGCGCGCTGGCCGTAACGCTTGTTGAAGCGCTCCACGCGTCCACCGGTGTCGACAAGCTTCTGCTTGCCTGTGTAGAACGGGTGGCACTCATTGCACAGTTCGAGCGAGATGGGCTGACCCTTGACGCTGCGTGTGGTGAATGTGTTGCCGCATGAGCACTTCACATTGACGTCTGTGTACTCGGGGTGGGTATCAATCTTCATGTCTCTGGCATCTCCTCGAAACGGACTTTTGAGTGTATCGGGACTAGGCGCCGGGCGTCTTGGCGATCTCAGCCAAGAATTCGTCATTGGTGCCAAAGGTCTTGAGGCGGTCCATCAGCATTTCCAAGCCTGGGGCGGGGTTTCCGTCCTGGGCAAGGCCGGAAAGCACGCGGCGGAGCTTCCAGACCAATTGGAGCTGCTTACGCTCGAACAGGAGTTCCTCGTGACGGGTACTGGAGGCATCCACGTCGATAGCAGGGAAAACGCGGCGTTCGGCGATGCGACGGTCGAGACGCAACTCCATGTTGCCGGTTCCCTTGAACTCTTCGAAGATGGCTTCGTCCATGCGGCTGTTTGTCTCAACAAGAGCAGTAGCCAGGATGGTGAGCGAGCCACCCTCTTCAATGTTGCGAGCTGAACCGAAGAACTTCTTTGGTGGGTACAACGCACCAGCGTCGATACCACCGGACATGATGCGGCCACTTGCTGGTGCAGACAAGTTGTATGCACGAGACAAGCGTGTGATGCCGTCGAGGATGATGACAACGTCTTCACCCATCTCGACCATCCGCTTTGCCTTTTCGATTGTCATCTCGGCGATGTGTGTGTGCTCATCGCTTGGACGGTCGAAAGTTGACGCAATGACTTCGCCCTTCACGGTGCGACGCATGTCAGTCACTTCTTCAGGGCGTTCGTCAATGAGAAGAACGATGAGCTTGACCTCTGGGTTGTTCTTTTCAATCGACGCAGCGATTGTCTTCATCACGGTTGTCTTACCGGCCTTCGGTGGCGACACAATGAGACCGCGCTGACCTTTACCGATTGGCGCGATGAGGTCGATGATGCGAGCAGTCATGTTTGTTGGATCACGAGGATCTTCCATACGCAACTTGTGATCAGGGAACAACGGAGTGAGGTCTTCGAAGCGAGGACGCTGACGTGCCTTCTCTGGGTCCTGGCCGTTCACGGTGTGAATCTCCAGCATTGCTGGGTTCTTTTCGTTGCGACCTGCAGGACGAGACATACCAGTGACATGGTCGCCCTTACGCAAACCGAACTGACGCGTGAGCTTCACGGGAATGTATGCATCTTCACGTGTTGGCTGGTAGCCACCGATGCGCAAGAAGCCATAGCCCTCGTCGCGCAAGTCGAGGTAACCCTCTACCTTCACTGGGTCGGTGCTGAAGTTTTCATTCTGCTCGCCGGTCTCGTAACGGTCGTCACCCTGTGGACCTTCATCGCGACCATTACGTCCACGACGGCGGCGACGGCTGTTGCGTCCACCACGGTCTTCCCAATCGCCACCTTGTTCGTTGCGCTGACCTTGGTTTTGCTGACGATTCTGTCCCTGTCCTTGACCTTGCTGACGCTGCTGATTGTTTTGACGAGGGCCGCGTTCTCCGCGCTCTTCGCCATCGCCACGCTCTTCACGATCACCACGGTTGTTGCGATTGTTCCGGTTGTTACGTCCGCCACCTTGTTGCTTCAGTTCGCCCATGCGACCTTCGTGCTGTGCGAGTTCAATCTCCCACTCAGCCAATGGCTCACCATCGGCACCGACGTAGACGACGGGCTCGGAGGATTCCGTTGCAGGCTTCTCTTCACGATCGCCACGCTCTTCGCGATCGCCACGGTCTGCGCGATCATTGCGGTTGTTGCGACCACCGCGTTCGCCACGTGCTGGACGCTCTTCAGTGTCCTCGCTCGCTTCGTCTGCATCTTCATTCTGTGAAGGCTTCTCGGCCTTAGCCGCCTTCTTCGCCGGGGCAGCCGAGGCGCCGGTCTTTTCGAGGATCTTCTCGACAAGGATTGCCTTGGTGGCACGGGCAGGTGCTTTGACGCCCAATGCTTCAGCAATCGCTGTCAGTTGTTCTTTGTCCTTGGATTCAAGGGCGGACTTCTCAAGGGCTGCTGCAGCCATGATTTCCTGCTTTCCTACAGCCATTTTGGGGGCTGACGAAGGGTTCGCGTGCATACGCCGAGGCGTTCCACGCACTGGGGAATCTCGACCCCCCTCTGAGAGGGCGGGGAGAACTCGGAACTCCGAGCGACCCTCACCTTAGCCCCATTCCCCTGTCGCGACAACGACCAAGCCATTACGACAACCCCCACTGGTACGGTCGAGGCATGAAGCTAGGTCCCGGACTCACATTTTCTTGGAAGCGCGCCCTTGGCGTCACAAGTGCAAAGCGCAAGATCTCGCGTGCCACGGGCATTCCACTGACCCGCAATGGCCGCCGCGCCAAGCTGGGCAAATTCTTGGGCATGAAGTGAAGCGCCTGGTTGCGTGCGCCGTTGCAGGTGTTATCGCTCTATCGGCATGTGGATCTTCCAGCAGTAACAGTGCAAAAAAGGACTACTCCAGTTTCTGCAAAATGGCAAAAGAGCTTGATGCGGCAAGTACCGGCACTCACGGCGAAGACCCTGCAGCTATCACTGACCCCAAGGTGATGAAAGAGGTCTGGACAAAAGTGACGTCGTTGTCTCAGAAGCTGCGCGACAACGCACCATCGGAGGTGAAGTCGGATGTTAAAAAGATGGTTAGCAGCATCATTGCGATGAACGATGTCTTTGCAAAAAATGGATACGACCTCACAGGTATGGCTAAAGACGTGAAGGTCCGTGCAGAGTTAGCAAAAATTTCTGGCGATGCGACAGTCGCAGAAGCATCTACTCGCTTTCAAAAGTTCATGACAAAGAACTGCGGCACCAACGCCAACTAAAGTTCGTCATGCAACGCACACGCGTCGTTGCTGTTTGAAATCTCGGACACACCCCTGCGGTACTTTCACGATCATGGGTACGCCGCGCAAATGTCCTGAATGCGGGACCAAACTCTTGCGAATTGTCTACGGGATGCCTGACGTCGGCTTATTCGAAGAGTCTGAACAAGGGAAAGTGCTTCTGGGCGGATGTTGTGTTTCTTTCAATGACCCAACGCGTGGTTGCCCAGATTGTGGATGGCAATACACACCACCACGAGAACTGACCGACGAAGAGAAATTCTTACTCGAGACGTTTGGTCGTATTGACTAACGCTTAGCGGTTTGCGACGAACGCTTCAACAGCAGCCAAATCATTGGGCAAGTCGTTGGTGCGCTCGGGGCGGCTGAGCAAATCAGCAAGATGCTCGGGCAGCTCTGGGCGAACTCCCGTTGCTCGCTCCACTGCATCAGGGAACTTTGCAGGATGTGCAGTCGCCATCGTCAACATTGGCACCCCATCTTCGGCGTGTTCACGCGCCACCTTCACACCCACTGCTGTGTGCGGATCAAGTTGCATTCCGGTTTCTTCGTACACCGAGCGCATTGTTGCAAGCGTGTCGTGGTCGTTCGCACGTCCGGCACCGAATGTGGGGGTCACCCACTTCTCATACTGGTCAGGCTCAACAGCCAACAAACCACGATCTCGGAATCGCTGTAATTGCGAAGCGGTCATACCGCCATCGCGGCCATTCATCTCAAACAAGAATCGTTCAAAGTTTGACGACACTTGAATGTCCATGCTGGGGCTCAACGTTGGATGCACACCGGTCACATTCATGTTCTGTGATTCAAAGAAGCGCGTCAGAATGTCGTTCTCATTGGATGCAACCACAAGTCGACGAATCGGTGCGCCCATCTGCTTGGCAATCCAACCGCTGAGAACATTGCCGAAGTTTCCTGTTGGAACCGTGACATCAATAGGACCGCCCAATCGACGAGTCGCCTCCACGTAATAGACAACTTGTGCCATGACGCGTGCCCAGTTAATGCTGTTCACCGCAGAGAGATTGTGCTTCTCGCGGAAGGGCGCATCGTTGAACATCGCTTTGACAAGGTCCTGACAATCATCAAAGGTTCCGTCGATAGCAACGGTGCGTACGTTCGGTGAATCAATCGTCGTCATCTGACGGCGCTGCACTTCACTAACGCGACCCTTTGGATACAAAATGACAATGTCGACGTTTGCGCAGTTCTTGACTCCATCAATCGCTGCACTGCCAGTGTCTCCACTGGTTGCGCCAACAATTGTGACCTTCTCGCTGCGTTCAGTCAGCAAATGATCAAAGATGCGACCCAATAATTGCAATGCAACATCTTTAAAAGCCAATGTTGGCCCATGGAAGAGCTCCATCAACTTGTGACCTGGCTCTAGATCAACAATGGGGACAACGTCGGGATGACGAAACGTTGCATATGCCTCTCGAGTGAGGCGCAACATTGTCTCGTTGCTTATATTCCCGCCTAGGTAGGGCTCAAAGATAGCCGCGGCTAGTTCGGCATACGTGCCGGTGAGATTTTCGGGCAACGACGGCCACGACTGCGGTACATACAATCCACCATCCGTTGCGAGACCAGCCAACACAACATCAGCAAAACCAAGAACAGGTGCAGACCCACGCGTGGAGACGTACTGCATGTTTTATTCGCCGATAACGCGAATCAGGCCAGAGGCGCGACGCACTGCAGGAGATTTACGGAACTCGCTCACGCATGCCTGCACGTCAGATTCACGTGCGCGGTGGGTAATGAAGACGAGACGAGCATCATCGCCCATTCCTTCTTGTTCCGCAGCACGAATGCTCACACCATGGTTTGCGAACACACCAGTGATTGCATGCAACACACCTGGCTTATCTTCGACGTCAAGCCCAATGAGATATTGCGAAGACGTTTCATCAATCGGCATCACAGGAATACGTTCGAATGAACCAATGGTGCCAAAGGTTTGCTTTCGCAGGTTGACGGCGGCATCGATGACATCACCAAGAACTGCAGATGCTGTGGGGAATCCACCTGCACCGCGGCCATAGAACATGAGTTGACCAACCGCATCGCCTTCAACGAAGACGGCGTTGTAGGAATCACGCACACTTGCAAGCGGGTGATTCATTGGAACCATTGCGGGGTGCACACGCACAGCAATTGAGTCCGTGTCATTGATTTTTTCAGCAATAGCAAGAAGCTTCACCACGTAACCAAGACGACGTGCAATAGCAATGTCTGCAGCAGTCACGCTGCTAATGCCTTCGTGATACACATCGCCAGCAACTACGCGTGCACCAAAAGCGATACTCGCAATAATTGCGGCTTTTGCACCGGCATCGAAACCTTCAACATCTGCAGTCGGATCACGCTCTGCAAAACCAAGTCGCTGAGCTTCACTCAGTGCCGCTGAATAGTCAGCACCTTCGTCTGTCATCTTCGTAAGAATGAAGTTGGTGGTGCCGTTGACGATGCCCATCACGCGAGTGACAGGTTCGCCACGCAGAGATTCACGTAATGCACGAATCAGAGGGATGCCTCCAGCAACAGCTGCTTCGAACAGGAGGTCAACTCCAGCGGCATCGGACTGTGCCCAGAGTTCATGACCAACATTGGCAAGAAGTTCTTTGTTTGCCGTGATGACTGGCTTGCCGTGTGCGATTGCGGCAGCGATCAGTTCACGTGCAGGCTCAATGCCACCCATGACTTCGACGATGACATCAACCGTGGGGTCATTAACGACGGCATGTGCATCACGGGTAAGAACACCCTCTGGCAATTGGACTTCGCGGTCGCGGCTGATGTTGCGCACGGCGACGCGAGAGATCTGCAAACGGACCCCAGTACGAGCCTCGATGACATCGGCCTGACGCTCGACCAACTGGACGAGAGCAGCGCCGACGTTGCCACAGCCCAAAAGGCCAATGCGCACGACGGAGGATGACTGAGGGGCTTGTGCCATAGGAGACAAGCCTAGGGCTACCCCTGTGGATAACGAAAGGGGTTATTTGCCTGCCATGCGCTGATTACCAGTCGAAATCGCCATCATCACGGCCTGATTCGCCTTCGATGTAGTGGTATCCCATCTCATGCGCCTCACGCATGCCACCTGGAAACTCATCGGTGAGTTCAATGTCCTCATCGCCAAGGATCTCCACTAATTCTTCATACGTTGCACCGCAGTTGACGCAACGGATATCAGTGCCACCAGCATCGATGAGTGGACCGCCACACTCGGGACAATCACTTAATTGGGCCATTGGTTCCTCCCCTGTCTCACCTCTGAAGGTAAACCGAGGGTGGGTCGAGGTGGGCAAAGAAACGATTTAGACGTCGAGGCGAACGAGATCGTCGTCGGTCTCGCGACGAGTCACTAAACGAGCAACTCCATTAGCGACGAACACAACGGCGGGGCGAGGCAACTTGTTGTAGTTGCTCGCCATTGAATAGGCATATGCACCTGTCACTGGAGTGACGAGCAAGTCACCTACTTTCACATCAGTCGGTACCGGTGCATCAAGAACAAGAATGTCACCGCTTTCGCAATGCTTGCCAACGATACGTGCACGTGCGGTACGCGGCGCCGTGACACGTTGTGGATCAAACACTTCGTACACACTTCCGTACATCATCGGGCGTGGGTTATCACTCATGCCGCCATCAACAGAGATGTACGTGCGGATGCCGTCGATGTTTTTCACTGTGCCGACGGAATACACCGTGACCGCAGATGCAGCAACAATGCTGCGGCCGGGTTCGACATACACAACTATTTCTGCAGGCAAAGCAGATGTTGCACGGCGCAGCACTTCTGCCCATTGCTGCATTGTTGGCGCAACGTCGGAAGCGGTGTATGCAACTCCAAGTCCGCCACCCAATGTGATCTCAGGCAATGCCAACGGCATGAACAGGTCCACCATCACACGCCATGCATCTTCAAAGTTCGCAACGGTGACAACATTGGAACCAATGTGGCAGTGAATGCCCACAAGTTCCATTGCTTGTGATGCACGTGCACGCTCCACGGCACGATGCGCATCACCATTATTTAAGTTGAAACCAAACTTCGAATCGTCTTGGCCCGTTGAGACATAAGCATGGGTTTCCACATGAAGACCAGGCGTGATACGTAACTGCACACGGGGCGCAGGCAAACCCTCTGCATGTAGAAGCTCAATGCGTTCAATCTCGTCAAAGCTGTCCACCACGATGTGCCGCAAGCCGGCAGACATCGCAGTGCGCAATTCATTCTCTGACTTGTTGTTCCCGTGCAACACGCAGCGATTCGCAGGAACACCCGCATTCAACGCCACAAATAGCTCTCCACCCGTTGCAACGTCGAGCAGCAAACCTTCTTCGTTTGCTAATTGCACCATTGCAGTGTTGATGAATGCTTTTGTTGCATAAATAACACGGTCTGTACCAAATGCCGCAACAGCCTCACGGCATGTGTCACGTAAGTGTTGTTCGTCGTAGATGAATGTGGGCGTGCCGAATTGTGCGGCGATATCCGCAACGGTTACTCCGCCTATCGACAATGCACCAGAAGCATCGACCGAGGCCGTACGCGGCAACAACCGCATTTCTATGGCGCTCACATCTGCTCCGGTGAACGAATGCCCAACAAAGACAAGCCTTGTTCCATCACACGCGCAGTGGCATCGCACAGCGCAAGACGCGATTCACGAGTGTCTTCATGTCCCGCCTTCAACACCGGGCAATGCTCGTAGAACGCAGTGAAGTCGGTGGCGAGATCAAACAAATACGTACAGAGCTTGTGTGGGCTGAGCGTGTCAATCATTTCCCACACCGCAGAGTCGAAACGCAGGATGCGCAATGCAAGCGCACGCTCTTGCGATTCCGCAAGCGAAGGCGTGATGGCGCGCACTGACGCACGGGATACTTCTGCACGGCGGAAGATGCTGCAAATACGAGCATGTGCGTACTGCAGATATGGCGCCGTGTTTCCTTCGAACGACAACATACGTTCCCAATCAAAGATGTAATCCTTCACGCGATCAGTACTGAGGTCCGAATACTTGACTGCCCCGATGCCGATCATGTTTGCCACATCTGAACGATCAGCCTCAGACATCTCAGGGTTCTTCTCGGCGACAGCAGCTTCGGCGCGCACGACTGCTTCATCGAGCAATGCAGCAAGCTTCACTGTTTCTCCAGCACGGCTCTTCAAGATTTTGCGGTCGGAGCCGAGAACGCTTCCAAACGACACGTGATTCATCACGTAACCCTCTGGCATCCATCCGGCCATGCGTGCAACAGCTTCCACCATTTGCAAGTGCTGTGCCTGCGGTGCACCCACCACATACAGGACAGTGCGAGCACCGACGCGCTCGACACGGTCAATCACACAACCAAGATCGGAGGTTGCATAGTTGTAGCCACCATCACCCTTGCGAATAATTAATGGCAACGGCTCATTTTCGCGATTCGTAAATCCTTCGGGGAAGACAACTTCTGCCCCATCGCTCTCCACCAACAAGCCACCGTCGCGCAAGCGATCAACAACCACAGACAACAGAGGGTTGTACGCACTCTCACCCATGAGGTCATCATCAGTCAGCAACACATCAAGCTGCGTATACACCTTGTTGAAGTAGCGAGTGCTTTCCTTCACCAGTGTGTGCCACAAGCGCATGGTGTCATCATCGCCACTCTGCAACATCACCACGCGCGTACGAGCGCGTGTCTTGAATTCATCAGAGGCTTCAAACTTGCTTCGTGCCTGCTTGTAGAAACCATCGAGGTCACCCACGCCAAGTTCGTGCGCCGCATTTTCTTCACCTAAGTCGATGAGGTGCTCAATCAACATGCCGAATGGTGTACCCCAGTCACCAATGTGGTTTTCACGCACCACGGTATTGCCAACAAATTCCAACACGCGCACCAATGCGTCACCGATGACTGTCGAACGCAAGTGGCCGACATGCATTTCCTTTGCAACGTTCGGTGCGGAATAGTCGATGACAACTGTGTGCGGATCGGGAGAGACACGAACACCCAACGTGGCATCTGCCATCGCGAGAGTGAGCTGCTGTGCAATGAACTCGTCGGAGAACACCAAGTTGATGAAACCGGGGCCAGCAATCTCGGTGGACTGCAAGATGTCAGACAAATCCCCCGCAGCATCAAGAGCTTTCTGCGCAACTTCACGTGGTTGGGCACCCATGGCTTTCGCAATAGCGAGGGCTCCGTTGGCTTGGGCATCCGCACGGTCGCTCGGGCGCACCACGGGGTCGACGGGCATACCGGCAACAGCCGAGAAGGCGTCTGCCAAGCGACGTGAGACGGAGACAATTGGATCAGCCATGGGTTCCCTATTCTGCCCCGTCAGCGGGCGTTGAACAGGTTCCAATTTCAGGAGCCTTAGACTGAGGTCATCGCGTGTCTTTCACGTCACGCTCACGTAGCTCAGCGGATAGAGCACTTGCCTCCGGAGCAAGGGGTCGCAGGTTCAATTCCTGCCGTGGGCGCCAATTGCCTTACGAGGTCATGCCTTGCAAGCCAACGAATGCACGAGACAATTCGATCTCGCCCATGTGGCGCATGCCGTGTTGATACAACCAGCATTCGATGCCATCAAGAACCGTGATTCCCTCAGGGCCAGCCACGCGGGCCGAGAACGTACTGGCAATCTGTGGGCCGAATGGTCGCGGAATCACAAGTCGATGAAGTTCCTCTGGCTGAAGCTCTGCCAAGTACTTCTCAATTCGAGCGAATACCTGGTTCATGTAATCGATGAAGGCTTCGTAGTTTCCAATTTGCTGCACGTGCATTTCTTCAACGGTGCGGTGCTTGCCATGATCAGGTACTTCCAAATTGATGGCATCAAGAATCTCTTGATTACAGATGTATGGCTCGCCTGTGAGGATCATCATCGAAGAGTCGATCATGTTCACCCAGTGGAACAGAGAAAAAGCGATCGGCATCACGAGGTCTTTCTCGCGGTGGTTGACCTGCTCCAACGTCATCGTCGCCGTTGCATCCTCATACAACGAGAACAACGCACGGAATCGGCGACGGAGTGAATCAAGAATCAGTTCGTTTGACATGGTGTCCCCTTCTTGCCCGAAACGGGCTTTCACACAGTGTGCTACGAACGGGAAGCGTCACGTGCACCAGAGACGAGTGCATTGAATTTTTCATCGGCCAGGAACACGAAAACTGCCTCAGCCGACGCAGTGACCTTGCCTTCGTGATAAATCTCGCCAGTCACAATGAATTTACGTTCGTGGATTGACTCAATGCGGGCCTCGACCGTGAGATCTGCATTGATGGGCGTGGGGCGTTTGTAGGTGATGTTTAAACCGCCTGTCACACAATTACGGCCAGTGAGATGACGGGTACGACCC
>CANFGT010000008.1 GCA_947446815.1 Acidimicrobiaceae bacterium | reverse complement strand
GATGATTGGGGGTCACGGCTTGTTCTTGGCACGACTGAATGACTTCTAAACCGGCAAGAACTCCGTAGTTGCCGTCATACTTGCCCCCGGTGCGAACAGTGTCGATATGGGAACCCGTCATGACAGGGCTGCCATGACCAACGTTCCAAATGCCGACCACGTTGCCCACAACATCAACAGTGATGTCAAGGTCAAGATCTTTCATCCACTCAACTACTAGATCTCGACCTGTTTTGTCTTCATCGGTGAGGGCCAGACGAGCACATCCGCCACCGGTGATTGCCCCTATCTCTGCGAGGTCAAAGAGACGCTGCATTAGTCGAGGACCATTAATAGAAAAATCGACGGATGTTGGCTGAACGACCACAGGTCAAAGTGTACGAAATGTAAAGGTGAAAGTGCTGAATCATCGGGGATTCCCGCCCTCTGGGCTAACTTCGACACGTCCCAACTACCGACTGGCCGCTCGTGGTTCTTCACCAACTCATATGGATCGTGGTTTGCGTCGCGGTGGCGGCATTTGCTCAATCACTGGCAGGTTTTGGCTTCGGATTGCTCTCAGTGCCGATGATGGCACTGGTCCTGGCACCACGAGATGCCATTGTGGTTTCGGTTCTTGTTGCAACCGTCTCAACGACAACTCAGGCCATTGCTGATCGCCGGTTCACACAGTGGAAGACAGTTCGACGCCTGTCTGTGATGTCATATGCCGGCATGCCCTTTGGTCTGGTCCTTTTTAATATGGTCTCAGAGAGGGCGCTGCGAATGGGGCTCGGAGCTGTTGTTCTCGTTGCCACCATTCTGATTGTTCGAAAATTTCAGATCCCTTCTGACGCGCGAAAGTATGACTGGATATTGGGGTTTATCTCTGGAGTGTTGAATACATCAACTTCGACGAATGGTCCACCACTTGTATTCCTATTGAAGTCCCGTGCGTTGGATCCAAGCACATTCCGAGCGACTCTCAACACTGTGTTTTCTCTGGCCAATATTGGAGCTCTGTTGTTGTTCCTTGGTTCAGGAAAGATGAATCATCACAACGTTGTTGGTGCATTGGTGGCACTTCCTGCTCTCGCTGTTGCGCTGAAGGTCGGATACGCAATGCGTCGACACGTCCGTGAGGAAATGTTCACAGCATTAGTGGCCGGTCTCATGATGCTGTCTGGCATCAGTGCGTTAGTCGCTGCTTTTTCCCACTGATGATTCTCTCGGACTAATCGTGTCCGAACATCATCATCCATTGTTCCTTGCTCTTCGGTTTGAAGACGTAGTTCACCTCTCGAACATCGGAGAGACGTGCTGCAGGAGGTTCTGAATAGCGGTGGCCTGGCAGGACAATTGTTGAATCGGGTAGCGATGCCAATTTGGTGAGGCTGTCGTACATGTCTCCCACGTTGGACCCAGGTAGATCGGTACGCCCACACCCATCTAAAAACAGCGTGTCGCCTGAGACAAGACACCCGTTGGTTAAGAAGCACTGGCTGCCAGGCGTATGCCCCGGTGTGTGGAGACATTCAATGGTGAGCGCGCCGACGTGCACCAGATCTCCTGAATCATGAGCGACAAGGCTGTCTTGCGATACACCCGTTGTCTTGAGCACCCACGGAACTTCATGCTTGTTGACATGGATGGGCACATCGTGGGTTTCTAGTAGGGCTGTTATCCCTTCAATGGTGTGGCCCATCATGGAACCACCCACATGGTCTGGGTGATAATGGCTGGCCATTACGCCAGTGATTCGCATGCCGTCTGCCTCGGCTATTTCAACTAGTTGGTTCACCGCGTATGCCGGGTCGACGATGACACACTCTCCAGACTCACGATCGCCCAGCAAATATGAGAAATTCACCATCTGCGTGGCCATCATGTTCCCCGAAGCGAAATCCTGTCCACTGAGAAGTTGTCGAAAATAGAAAGGATTGCTTTGAGTGTCAGTCACAGAGAGCAGAATAGGTCAATGGCATCTATGTCCGCACTGCAAACAGGGGATCGAGTTCTCGTGGGCTCCACGCTGATATCTGTCGATGAGCTCTTCGCGAGTTCCCTTCAGCCTGGGGACACAGTTCTTGGGGTCGCCTCTTCAGGACAGCTTCGTCGTATTCCATTGAGCGTTCAGACGTTGGTGACTGAAAGCGTGAGCGTTGCGTTGGAAGCATTTGGCACCCTGCAAACGGCCGCTAAGGAATCCGTCAATAAGTTTTTCGATCTGGCGGCCCAGAGATTGTCCGATGACGCTTTGTTCTCTGTTATCGCAAGTGCGAACGAATTTGATGTTGCGTCTGCGGTGAGTCGTGGTCGTTCTACAACGCGACTGGAACTTTCCCCCAAGATGCGCCAGGACATGATCGAAGCATTTCGCATGTGGAGAGACGCAGAGTTGTCGCCGAATTCGCTTATCGATACGGTGAGTCATGTTGGATGGGACGTTCAGCAGTGGAGAGCGCCGCTTGGAGTGATTGGGTTTGTCTTTGAGGGCCGTCCCAATGTTTTCGCTGACGCCACCGGAGTATTGAAGAGCGGCAATACAGTTGTCTTCCGAATCGGTAGCGACGCATTGGGTACGGCTCGCACAATCATGGACACTGTGATTTCACCAGCGTTACGCGAGTGCGGTCTGCCCGAACAATCTGTCGTTCTGCTCCCGTCTGTGGAACATGCTGCGGGGTGGGCACTTTTTTCTGATTCGCGTTTATCGCTTGCAGTCGCACGCGGCTCCGGTCAAGCAGTTGCAGAACTCGGGTCTATTGCTCAACAAGCGGGCATATCTGCCAGCCTCCACGGAACCGGAGGTGCATGGATGATTGCGGGAACAACGGCAGATGCGCAACGACTTGCGACCGTTGTGCAGCATTCACTCGACCGTAAGGTGTGCAACACCGCAAACGTCGTGTGCATACCTCGTCTTCGAGCAGCTGAACTTGCACCGCTCATTTTTGAAGCGGCGGAACGAGCTTCGGCAGTACGTGGCACTCACGCTCGTATCCATGCTGTGAACGGCGCTGATGTATTCCTGTCAGAGGCCCACAACATCGATGTTGTGCGCGCCGAAGGCACAGTGCAAGAAATGCAGATCACTGTTGCTAAGGAATCAGAACTGGGGCATGAATTTGAATGGGAAGAGAACCCAGAATTTTTCCTTGTCATCGTCGAAAATGTCGCCGAGGCTGTAAAACTCTTCAATTCGTACAGTCCACAGTTCGTGGTATCTGTGATTGCAGAAGATTCTGCAGAACGAGACCAAGTGTGGTCACAATGCAATGCGCCATTTGTTGGCGATGGTTTCACCCGTTGGGTAGATGGTCAATTCGCATTGCTTCGCCCCGAGCTAGGTCTATCCAATTGGCAACATGGTCGATTATTCGCACGTGGTGGTGTTTTGTCTGGTGATTCTGCGTTCACAGTGCGTCTTCGCGTTCAACAGACCGACGCTGACGTCCATCGTTAATACGGCAGATGAAGTTCGATGTTGTCGATGAGACGAACATCGCCGAACCAAACTGCTACGCACACCACTGACGTCTCGTCTATGTATTCGGTTCTTGCGAGATCGCGTGCCCGCGTAACAGTCACGTATTCAATTTTGGCTCTTGGTTCGGTGCCGATGGTTTCGGAAATTAACTTCTCGATGTCCCGAGCATCTGTGAGTCCAGAAGCAACGGCGTGACGCGCTTCTCGTAGCGATTTTTGAATAATGGGGGCGGCAGTTCGATCTTGCTCTGAGAGTCGTACGTTGCGACTCGACATCGCCAATCCGTCGTCATGTCTGATGGTGTCAACACCGATGATTTCGATGTCCATATCCAACTCGGCCACCATTTGTTTCACCACGGCTAGTTGTTGGTAATCCTTTTTGCCGAAGTATGCACGGTGGGGTTGTACGGCATGAAAAAGTTTCGTGACGATGGTGGCGACGCCTCGGAAGTGTCCGGGTCGTCCTCCGCCTTCCATCGGATCTGAGGCGGTT
The DNA here is from genome assembly GCA_947446815.1 of Acidimicrobiaceae bacterium. Lineage (GTDB taxonomy): Bacteria > Actinomycetota > Acidimicrobiia > Acidimicrobiales > Ilumatobacteraceae > UBA2093. Next base: position 108,136 of record CANFGT010000008.1, on the reverse strand, counting down.
CCAGGCTCTACGAAAACTCTCCACCCATTGGGATACATCGCTTCGGTTGAAGGCATGTAGACAGCGTCCACGCCATGATGCTCCGCAATACGCAAATCACGGTCGACTGTACGCGGATAGGCATCAAAATCAGCGTCAACATTGAACTGCGTTGGGTTGACAAAAATGGAGAGCACAGTTGCTTCATTTTCGCTCTGTGATTGCTGGAGCAGTGCTTCATGGCCTGCATGCAATGCACCCATTGTCGGAACGAACCCAATGGTGGGTCGTCCGTTAAGCGACCGAATCCACGCATGCATCTCAGCAGGGGAAGTGAGAAGAATCATTGTTACGAAAAACTATGTTCAGTGTCTGGCCATTCACCTGATCGCACTTCTTCGACATACTGCTGAACCGCTGAGGTGGCGATGTCACGAAGTTGTGCATATGGCTTGGTAAAAGTCAAGACGCGTGGAGACAGACCCAAAAGATCGTGCATAACAAGAACTTGACCGTCGCACCCGTTTCCGGCGCCGATACCGATTGTAGGAATGGCGAGACGCTGGGTGATGTCAGAAGCAAGATCCGCGGGCACGCCTTCGATCACGACTGCACACGCGCCATTTTCTTGAACAGCAAGAGCATCTTCGATGAGGCGATTTTTGCTGCCCGCTGCAGCACCTGCTGTGCGACCCTGAATCTTGTTTCCGCCCATGCGGTGATAACTCTGTGGCGTGAGACCGATGTGGCCCATCACCGGAATATCAGCGGCGGTGATTGCAGCAATCTGGGCGCATACGTGGACACCACCCTCGAGCTTCACTATCTCTGCACCCGCTTTGATGAGTCGCACTGAATTTCGCACGGCATCTTGCACTGAGGACTGATACGAACCAAATGGCAGGTCGCCCACGATAAGAGCAAGTGGTTTCGCCGCAGCCACCATTTGCACGTGGTACTCCATGTGTTCCATGGAAACCCCGAGTGTGTTGCGCTGACCTTGCATAACGGTGGCGACTGAATCACCCACCAAGATGAGATCGACTCCGCCTGCGTCCACGATTGAGGCAAATGTTGCGTCGTACGCAGTAACCATTGACAGTTTCTGCGCAGGAGACTTTCGTGCCGCTAATTGCGGAACAGTGAATTTTTTACGCTGATTCTCGCCAGACATTGGCACCCCTTTGCTTGCGCTAAAAGGCTACGGGGAGCCAGTCCGTGATTCCTGTCCTCCGGGGTGACCTAGGTAACGATTATCGGATAAATAGTTGGCGGATAGCCGATTCTGGGTCGTTCAACAAGGAGCACTCGACGTTGATTTCCATGGTGGGACGAGTGGTTGTGTTGAACTGCTCCCACGAAGGATGCCCGTGTGTGGCGAATTGAACAATTTCTTGCGCGAATCGCTCTGCAATTGCATGTCTCTCTTGGTCATCACCAGTCAAGACCTCGGTTCCCTGCGCGTCGAGATTGTCGAAGGCGAACGGGATGTCGATTGCATGGCAGCTGCCGAGAATCCCACCAAATGCTGGGGTTGCCCATGTGAACCAGTACATCCAGGAGGGGAGAGCATTGGCGCATCTCTTCTCCACGAAATCCTGAGCTCTTTGACGGAATCCGACGTCGGTATTGACCGCAGACATAAGTTCGCGCACTTGTTCCCCTGGACGGAATTCTTCGTATGTCTTTCTTGCAGACTGCGCCTGATCTCCGAAGATTTCTGATGTGAACTTTTCCCACTCTGGTTGACCATTGCTCGCAGCGTCCTGGTCGAATGCTGACCACAACTTGTTCTCGTCTTTGTTCGTGCCGACAACAAAAGGAATTTTTCTTTGAGATGCCACGCTCAGAATGTTGTTGCGAACAGCAACTCCGCCACCTGTCGGTGAAAAAATGTCGAAACCTTTTGATGGGGCGATTGAAGCCTCCGTCTGAGCCTCCAACAATTCAGGAATTGATTTTGTCTTTGCATCTGCGAGTGAAGCGACTCCGAGAATTCGGAGGAAATCTGCTTCCAGCTCGTGGGCACGATTCAGTTCGCGCAACTGTCCGATGGATGGGCTCATTGCCCAAGCCTTGTGAAAGAGGTCGTCAGTGCCGTCGGTTGCCATCAGAGAGATAACCGCCGAACCTCCGGCAGATTCTCCAAAAATTGTGACGTTGTCAGGATTTCCTCCAAAAGATGCGATGTTTCGCTGTACCCATCGCAGGCCAGACAACATGTCAAGAACGCCATAGTTTCCTTCACCGACAAACCCGAAAGCACCTAAGCGATAGTTGATGGAGACGACGACGCAACCACGAGCAGCAAGATGTGAGCCGTCGTACCATGCAATGGAACCGGACCCATTCGTATAGGCGCCTCCGTGGATCCAATACAACACGGGAAGTTTGCTATCTGTGGTCAAACCCGACGGTGTGAAGACATTGAGATTCAGGCAATCTTCGGACATGTCATCGGCGGTTGTTCCAAGCATTTGTTCAAGAAAACCAGGAACTTGTGGGCTGATCGGACCGTTGGATGTTGCCTCGACGATTTCGTCGTAGGTCTCAACATCGACAGGTGCAGCCCAGCGGTCCGCGATAGCAAAACGGATGCCACGAAACTCGTATTGTCCGTCGGGGCGCACAGACCCTGTGAAAGTGCCAGAAGGTGATGTCACATTGACTTGATTACTCATAGACATACCGTACCTGCGTGCCATTCAAGCTTTACTAGCGTGGTGCCGTGTTGAGTTCATTAATCGGGAATCTGTATGTGCGTTGTTCGAAATGGCTCCAACGAGTCGCTTCTATAAGCCCCAGCAATTCTCAGGGAAAGAAGTTTGGGGCATTCGGCGAACGAAGTCTCATTATGTGGAAGCCCACCACCATCTTCAATGAGCAATTCATTGAGATTGGGGTCGATACGTTGATTGGACCAGATGTGTCTCTTTCGGCCGGCATGGTTCCTGGACAAGAGTGCATCACCTATCCGGTTGTTTCCATCGGCGACCGCTGTCTCATTGGTCGAGGAAGCGGAATCGTTGGACACTTTTCAATTGAGATAGGTAACGATGTGTGGACCGGACACCATGTGTACATCACTGACCAGAATCACGGTTATGAAGATTTAACGAAACCAATCTCTCAGCAATCACAACCCGAACGTGCGGTAAAGATTGGAGACGGAAGCTGGCTCGGCTACGGAACAGTTGTCTTACCCGGCGTCACCATAGGCAAACATGTTGTCATCGGTGCTAACTCGGTTGTCACTAGAGACATTCCTGATTACTCAGTTGCTGTGGGCTCTCCTGCGAAAGTCATTAAGCAATACATTGACGGTGAATGGAAGTCGTTGTAGTTAGACCGAGAGATCCAGAGGTGGTTGGCAAGCCTTCATTGCATTTTCGCGTGCAAACTTGCCAATGCGTTCACTGATAGGAACGCCTTCAACTTCGGTCTCTGCGAAGAAAGGTCGACGTGTAGCCGTACGTAGGGCTTCAACGAAGAGACGTCGATCTGCGATGTATGTGCGGTAGTCCTTGATCCACATCGGAACCAGTGCTTTACCTTTTGCATCGGATGGGACATCTGCTGCGATTGCGTTGATGGCTTTCTCAAGAGCGTTTGTTGCGACGTCCACGATGTCAGCCTTCTTCTTCAGAGCTGCGGGGTCCTTGGGATTCATGGCTGTCAGATCCTGAAGAGCGAATCGAGAGTCCTCGGCATCTTTGCAATGAGCCTCAGCACGGGCTTTCCACGCATTGTCACCAATCTTGTTAATGCTCTCGCGTGGAGCAAACCCAAATGCGTATACCCACATCGCGAAGATGGCACTGCAAGCCACTGTGAGAATGATGCGGACGAAAAGTTTCACGATGTTCAGGCTACGAGGTTCAGGATGTCCGAACAGGGCGGTAGCTAATAGCCAGATGGCACAGCGCCAGTAGAACACCAACTGGGATGAGGAACATTGCGGATGAGCAGGGAAGCCCGATCACATGATCGACTGAAATGCGACCTGGTCCTGTGATTGCAATGGCGCCAGCGACAGCCCCTATGGATGCACAATATTCCCAGCCACCATTCGGAAGAAAAATGAAATATCCGACCTTCCAATGGACAGTGATGATTGCGACCACCATCAGTGCAATGACGGCCATCGCGCATACAGAAGTAAAGAAGCCGGCACCAAAGGCCAGACCAGCGAACACTTCGGTGAGGGCAGCTGTCCAAGCCTGCGTCTTTGGCCACTTCATTCCGATGGAAGAAAACCACCCCGCTGTACCAGCGATACCAGCAGACAATTTGTTGTAGCCGTGGTAAGTCAGCGACAGGGCAAAAGCCAGTCGTAGTAGGAGTAGGGCATAGTCAATCTTTTGCATGATTCGACATTAGGTGAATCGCTCTCTGGCTGGTTGATGACAGAATGACCATGTGGCTTCGTTCGGCAGAAAATTTTCTTCTCTGTTGACGGTTCCGCTTATCTCGAGTGTTTTTGCCACGGGCTGTACGTCTCGCTCGGAAACTTTCTGCAATGGCATCACTTCAGTCGCTGGTTTCACTACACAGTTTTCGCAGGGCCTCGATAATTTTTCTGAAGACCAGTACACGCAGTTAAGAGCCGATACAGAAAGAACTTCTAAAATTGTTAGCCATGTTGCAATTGCGCACGCGGACAGTGTGGAAGCGTCTGATCTCGCTAAGAAGATCAATGTATTTATTAGCTCGATGAACAAGGTGAAGTGGGACGTCTCTGTTGCGCTTTCCAACAATGCGGCTGTTGCGTCTGGTTCAGCGCTCGGAACCCCGGCAACATTGATTCAAGCGAACACAGTCGAATCACTTTTGATTAACGAGTGTGGTCTACCCAGCACCGTTGACAGAAACGATCAAACTCTCGACACGTTGCCACCACCGTCTATTCCGTCGCCGACCCAGACTGATCCACCCACAAATACCATCAATGAATTATCCGAAGAATCAGCGCTGGGGTTTACCGTGGGTTCCTTGTTTCATTTGAACCTTTCATCAGCTCAATCTGTGTGTTTAGGAACTGCGCTGCAAGGCGTTGTAGACGTCAGTTCCGCGAGTGCAAACCTTGCTCAGTATCAGGGACAGTTTCAAAGTGCATTTGATTCGTGTTCCATACCTTTTAAAGTTCCGACCCAATAGTTCCTCCGCTACAACAGTCCGTTAGTAGATTGCGTCAGTGGAAATAGTCATCATTCGTCATGCGCAGCCAGAGTGGGTAAAAGACGGTTTGTCTGTTGATAATCCTCCTCTCACAAAACTTGGTTTCGAACAGGCGGAATATCTCGCAAAAGAATTAAGAGATGAGCACTTCGACGAAGTTCTGGTTTCACCACTCGTTCGTACCCAGCAAACCGCAGCTCCGATACTGAAGGCAATGAGTAGAGATTTACAGATTGAGCCATGGCTGGAAGAGATTCGTAATCCGATTTGGCACGGAACACCCCAAGAAAAAGCAGATGCCGCTTGGAAAGCCGAGAAGTCGAAGGCCTCGCATGAACGATGGACTGGCATTGAGGGTGGGGAGCCTGTTTCGGAGTTCGTCACTCGCATCAATGAAGGTGTCTCTGGGTTTCTTCAACGGCAGGGGCTGACAAGGTCTAACAAGGAACTTCCCGTGTGGGAAACAACCGGGCAATTTGTGGAATCTAAAAAGATTGCACTTGTATGTCATGCCGGTACGGGCAGTGTGTCGATCTGTCACATGTTGGGATTTCCTGCAACTCCATGGGAGTGGGAACGTCTCGTCATCGGGCATGCGACCATCAACCGAGTTTCGACATTGGCCCTTGCTGACGGCATCACGTTCGGACTCACGCAACTTTCGGGTAATCATCACCTACCGACGAATGCACGCACCTACTAAGCGTTGTCCCCATAAATCTCTTTGAGGTTCTATTGTGCAGATATGAGCAAAGATTCCATTGACCCAGATGCCCTCAAAATGTTCTCCTTCGGAGTCTTCAGCAAATTGGAGGGTGCGGTAACGGCGGGAATGATCCATCTCGGTGATCGCCTTGGACTGTACGAGGCAATGTCAATGCACCCAGATGGTGATACGTCTTCATCGCTTGCTGCACGAATGAATCTTCATGAGCGTTGGGTACGTGAATGGCTTCACAACCAAGTGGCCGCTCGCATTGTTTCGTGCAAAGACATCTCTGCACATGATCCAGTTTTTTACCTCACGCCTGAGGCAATTTGTGTCTTGGCGACCCCTACGCATCCTGCATACGGGATGGGGATGTTTCATCGACTTCCGCAAACAATGAATGCATTGAACGAGATGCCTGAATCCTTCCGTACGGGAATAGGACACGATTACGACTCGCATGGACCAGAAGGAGCTGTTGGGATCGAGAAGAGTTTTGAGCCATGGAACCAAAATTTTCTTATTCCATACGTCGTTCCAGCACTGGATGGCATCAAGGACAAGTTGGAAAGGGGAGCACGAGTTGCGGACATCGGCTGTGGAGCCGGTGGACTTTCTTTATTGTTGGGTCGCACTTTCCCACAGAGTGAATTCATTGGTTATGACATTTCCCAACATGCCCTCGACCGGGCGAATGATCGCTTGCAATCAGAAGGTTTACAGAACGTGCGATTTACTGACCCTCGTCGCGAGTCGATTACTGATGCAGAGAAGTTTGACCTCATCTGCACGTTTGATTGCATTCACGATATGACTCATCCCACAGAGATGATGAAGACGATTCGGACCTCTCTAAAAGACGATGGCACTTGGTTGTTGGTTGATATCAAGGCACATGATTCCTTGGAACTGAATGTTGCGAAGAACCCTATGGCTTCTCTGTTGTACGGAATCAGTGTCTTGAGTTGCATGTCATCTGCGATGTCGTCGGCTGACGGTGAAGGCTTGGGAACACTCGGACTGTCTGCATCGAAGGCAAAGGAGATGGCAGCTCAGGCCGGATTCACTTCATTTGAGTTGCTCCCAATTGAACACTCAGTAAATGCCTTCTACGAGGTTCGTCCGTAAAAACAAAACTTCCGGTCAACACTGGATCTTGTGTTAACCGGAAGTTGTTCTCTCTGCGGCGACCGTGGATCGCGAGCACCGCAGTCGAATTATGCAGCTGGTACTGGTAATGGAGTTGTGATCGAGCAACCGTTCACTGCATCAACTGTGTTGGTGGGGTCGATTGCCTCACCACCGAATGGATGAATTTCGAAGTGAAGGTGAGGCGTGTTGGTGTCGCCTGTGTGGCCGACATAACCAATGACTTGTCCGGCCTTCACCTTTGAACCGATTCCGATTCCATCAGCCAAGCGAGACATGTGGCCGTAGAAGAAGTACGTGCCATCAGTCTTGGTCAAGCGAACGCCATTTCCTGCAAGCTTGTCGACACCTTGTTTGTACAACTTTGTGATGGTTCCATCAGCAACTGCGTACAGAAGATTTCCTTCTTTCGCGATGATGTCAACACCAAGGTGCTGGCGTCCACCGGAGCGCGGTGCGTGCCATGTGTTCTCGAAGGAACAGTTTCCCTGCACGGGGAAGACTGCAAGCTGTACCGCTGGAGGAGCCATCACGCCAAGCTTGATAGCTGTCTGTGCGTCGAGCTTGCCAGTGATTGCAATGTTCTGTGTTGTCTGGAACTTCTGCAGCGCTACTGCGGTAGCTGCACCGAAGATTCCGTCGACGCCACCCTTGACAGCGATGCCAGCAGCAATGAGTGCCTTCTGGACGATGACAACGTTGTCACCACGTGTACCGCGGGCAGGAAGAGTCGTCATGGTGACTGACTTTGCCTGCACTGTTGCAGGTGCCGTTATGGGAGGGACTGTCGTGGTCGGAGCGATCAGACCAAGAGCTGCCGCAGTATTTGCATCGAGAATTCCTGTTGATGGAAATCCCTTTGAAGTCTGGAAAGAAGAGAGTGTTGCGGTCGTTCCAGATCCGAACTGACCATCAATGCCGCCCTTGACCTGAAGGCCTGCAGCGACAAGTGCCTTCTGAACTGCGACCACGTTGTTTCCGCGGTTGCCGCGAACTGGCAATGAACTTGCGGTCAATGCGTACACCACTGGAGCAACGGTGGTGGTGGGGGCGGCTGTTGTTGTTGGAGCAGCAGTGGTTGCAGGTGCAGCAGTTGTTGTCGGAACGTTGAGCTTCAGCACCTGTGCTGTAGCGGTATCAACAACGCCAGTGACCTTGAGACCAACAACTTTCTGGAAGTTCTTCAAAACGATCTGTGTGCGCTTGTCGAAAACGCCATTCGCTCCACCTTTGAGAGAGAAACCATTACGAATAATTGCGGTCTGAAGGGCAACAACTGATGCGCCGCTCTCGCCGAACTTCGGCTGGCCAGGTGCGGTCTGTGCTGCAGGCGCGGTGGAAACGACGTTTCCTGTCGAAGCGCTTGCCACTGACGGCACTGCAATCAGAGCGAGGCTTGCGACTGCTCCAGCGAGAATGATGCGGCTGATTGTTTGTGTGCGGTTGTGAGACATCTGTCTGCTCCCTTGTTGATCCGCAATAGGGATCGGCAGGTCTCAGCAGAACTTGAGAGATTTCTCACGGAAAATGTTTAGTTCACCACCCAGAGTGGTCTTAGTGGTCAGTTCGTCACATTTAGTGATGAATGACAGGGGCGACGGGGTGAAAATGGCCGCCGGATACCTCAACGAAGGCGATGGAGCCCAATTGGCTCAGGGCAAGGAGAGATTCTCCGTCATGCGCGAAGAACTAAAAGTGGGAGGCGATCCCGCATTTCAGCGGGTTCAGTGGCCCCGATCTACCGAGAGGCGGTGTATCCGTCTGTCATTCCGGTGAATCCATTGGGTTGATGTGCCCCGAGTACCAGAGTTTCGAGGACTCCGATTCCGCGGTGTACCTCACCCGAAGACAGTGTCATGGTGACGTTGCTCAGGGTTTGCGTATGCAGGTGGTGCATCAACATCGGGTCTTCAACGGGGAGCGACAATCGCTCGCCACCCACGGCAAGTTCACCTTTCCACATGCCGTGTCCCCATTCAGGATGCAGGTATCCAAGGCCCAGCATCTGGAAATGCGTTATCGGCTCGAAAGTCACATGTGCAGAACTGTCGCCGAATGTGTAATCGAGCTCAAAACCCACAGAACGTCGAGTTCCGTCTTCCCAGTTGTACTGATAGGAGACGTCATGTGCGTGCTTGATGGTGTCGTTACCGATCAGCATTGCTCCGGAGTCATGCCAACGTTCACCGTCTGCAAACTCATTCACATCAAACAACGTTCCAAAACCATCGAAACAAACTGGGGCCCACAACCAGAAAAATTGTGGAGCGTGATTGAGCGGAGCACCCAATTGGATACGTTCGCCAACGCCACGAACACCCCAGGACCGATCGCGAGAGCCAACCACAACCGTTGGATCAATATTGTGGCGTACACCGTCAATTTCTATCCAACCGCTCCACTGACCAAGTTGCGTCAATCGCGTGTACTTCATGGTGACCCGATTGCCACTACGTACAAGGAACGGTGGCTCTTCATATGGAAGTGAAGTGCAAATAAATCTTAGATCTGCACGAATTCCATGTTCGGGTGTCTCGACCGTGATGCGATGTTCCTTCATTGGCGATACAACTTCGATGCCAATCGGTCCTACTTGATTGCAATGCATTCGATCAATGGGCGCACGCGCGGACGAATGGGCACTGATTTGTTCACCATTGACGACGACGCTGAATGATGCGTCCATTACATGCCGATTCGGGTACACACCCATAGCGGCTGCGAAGAACAACGAGCCGTCTTTGCTATAACCGTTGAAAAAATAGCGGTCGTAATGGCCCGGATCTCCACTCTCTGGATGAGCAATGGGCTCGGAAGTCTGATGAATCGGGTAGTCGTCAAACGAAGTGATCATGTATGTGACCGTAGCCACTAGAACCGCTGTCGGAGTAAGTGGCGACTTTCAACACGAACGCATACTCTTCAAGGCGTGCCACAGTTATCTGGGAAGACCTACCGAATCGTCTGTGGAGTCGCGTTGTCGTCCCTTTGCGTCATTGTCTTTACGGGAGCACTGGTCCGCCTGACCAATTCCGGGCTGGGGTGTAACGACTGGCCCAACTGCAACAGCAGTCACTTTGTTGATGTCTCGTCTAGCCACACCACCATCGAACAGGTCAACCGGTTATTCACAGGACTTGTTTCCATCAGTGTGATTGCTGCAGTCCTTCTCTCACATTTGCGTCGGCCCCGTCGGAAGGATTTAGTTCTGCTTTCGTGGAGCCTTGTGGGGGGAGTTGCAGCGCAAATTGTCATTGGTGGCATCGTCGTTCTCACTGGGCTTAATCCGTACGCCAACATGGCGCATTTTTTAGTGTCAATGGTTCTGGTTGCGTCTGCCTTCATGTTGTTTCGGCGTAGTGGAACAGAAGCCCCCGTTTCTTTTTTCCGTCAATTACCGAAGCGCATGAACACCTTTGTGAAGGCGTGCACTGCTGCGGGGATTATTTCGATAGTGACAGGCACCATCGTGACTGCAACGGGACCACATGCTGGGACAGAAGATGCGATTCGATTTGGTTTCGCTCTGCAATCTGTTGCCCGCATTCACAGCCTCTCGGTGATGACTTTTATTGCACTGCTTATTGTCGTGGCAGTTCGTATTCATAGAGAGAACTTTGATGCCGAAATTCGCGATGCCGTCACTGCATTGATTCTTGTTGCGATTCTGCAAGGAGGCATCGGGTACACCCAGTACTTCACCGGTGTCCCCGTTGTTCTCGTTGGTGCCCACATCATTGGTGCTCTGAGCATGTTTTTGGCACTGTGCCATCTCGTCGTAGCCCCGCGAGACGCGGTGGAGTCAGCTATCCCCGGTCCTGCCTACTGACGTAGTCAGGGTTGCTAGTTTGCACACATGGCAAACGAAGAAGTCCTCCTAGAAATTTCCGACCACATCGGAACTATCACGTTGAACGCCCCCGGGCGTATGAACACCATTTCCGGCCAGATGCTCGATCTGCTGTCAAAAAAACTTCTCGAAGCCGACACCAATCCCGATGTGCGTTGCATCATCTTGACTGGTGCTGGTCGCGCCTTTTGTGCGGGTCTAGACCTCGGATCTCAAGCCGGGAAGACCGAATCTTTGGGTGTTCTCGATAACACCGAAGCGAACATGGTGGAATTTGACATTCGTGAAGCTCCGCCAATCGTGCTGCACGGTGTGGATACTCCTGTCATCTGCGCACTGAATGGTGGCGCTGCTGGCTACGGACTTGATATTGCCCTTGGCTGCGACATCCGTATTGCCGCGGACAACGCAAAGATGGCTCCCGGCTTCGCAAAGCGTGGGATCCTCCCCGAAAGTGGTGGCACTTGGCTTTTGCCGCGCATTGTGGGTTACGCACGTGCCGCAGAGATTGCATTTACGGGACGCACACTGCCTGCTCAAGAGTGCCTCGAGCTGGGTCTTGTTAATTCAGTAGTTCCAGCGGAACAGTTAATGGATGCAGCCAAAGAGATGGCGGGCGAGATCGCAGCAAACGCGCCGCTAGCTGTTCGCGCAATCAAACGAATGATGCGCGCAGCAGAAACCGAAACCTTTGAGCAAAACGTCCACCACGTGTTCTTGCAGTTGCTTCCACTCTTCCGCACAAAAGATTTCAAAGAAGGTGTTGCAGCATTCATTGAGAAGCGTCCACCCAATTTCATTGGCCGTTAGTCATTCATGACGCCTGATGATGCCTTCGTGTTGCTGGGTGTGCAACAAGGATCTTCCCCTGTGGAGATTCGTCAGGCATGGCGTATGAAGAGCACCGTGCATCATCCCGATGCCGGTGGAACAAATGAGGCGATGATTCGTCTCAATATGGCTTTAGCCATGGCCTTGGAGTGGAACCCGAATTTTGCCGATGTGCCCGACACGACAAAACTGGATTCGCCCAAGGTTCACTTGAATTTCTCCGCACCTCGAATGAGTCGGGATGCATCTTCATTTACTGTGAACGTTTTGCCAGTGGAGTGCTGGATGGCTTTAGAGGTTGTTGCTGCGTTATGTGGGCCAACCGTCCATGACGATCCACCATATTTGTTGGAGTTTCTTCTTCACGATTCTTCTTTGCCTTCGTCTCATCACGGCTGGTGTAGGTGTGAGTGCGTTCCTGAGGCTGGAGCAACCACGGTGCATCTCAGTGTTGGTTCGACACAAGGTGTTGAAGCACCCGCTCTAGAAGACGTTCGCGATTACCTCGTCGAACAACTCAATCTCATTGATTGGCCCACTTAACGTGTGGCTGCAGCCTTCGCCAGACGATCAATGATTGCGAGGCCAATACCATTGGGCTGAGGGCGCACTGCGATCACTATCGCAACCTTTTGCTGGTCCGCTGCCCTAAGTGAGTCATACAGATGTTCTGCGTATTCTGAGACATTCTCAAAGTGCAATATGAAGACAGAATTCGTTGAGTCAATCGTCTGGCGTACGACTTCTGCTTCTTGCAAGGAATCAACCAAAAGAACTTTTGCATCTGGTGCGTAATGGGACTCCAACATGCCAGGAGCGCGTGACGGTCCAGAGATAGACGTTGGGATGCGACCAGTTGCAAGGGCGACTTCATTTTCTGAAATTGCACCTGGTCGAAGCAACTGAAACGTTGTGGTGCATTCCACGATTGTTGATTCAACACCAACGTTGCAGGGTCCTCCATCAAGAATCACATCCACACTGTCACCCAAATCATCAAGTACATGTTGTGCGGTGGTGGGGCTTACTTTCCCAAATCTATTTGCAGAAGGCGCTACGACTCCATCGTTCACTGCTGTTAGAAAATTCTGAGCAACTGGATGGCTAGGAATTCGAAGAGCAACCGTGTCGCGCCCACCCGTCACCCAATCGGGGACCAGAGAAGTACGCGGCACTAGCAACGTCAACGGTCCTGGCCAAAAGGCGTTTGCCAGTTTCATTGCGGTTTCATCGAGGATTCCCCAACGATGCAGATCGCTGTCTGGAGCGAGATGAACGATGAGGGGATGATTGCGAGGTCGGCCCTTCGTATCGAACACTCGATGTACGGCCTTCTCGTTACGAGCGAGTGCTGCAAGACCATAGACAGTCTCTGTCGGCATGCCAACAATGCCACCCTTCAGCAGGATTGCGGCTGCTTGGGAGACATCAGAGGTAATGCCAACAGAGGTCATGCGAAGAAATCAAGAATCTGGTCAATGAACAAGAAGGACTCCGGAGTTGCAAAGTGGTCAATGTTCTTCAAAACAACAAGACGACCATTAGGGAAAGCAGCAGCAAGCTTCTCAGCAGGGAATGTGAAGTCTTTTTCGCCGATGACAACCAGAACTTCATTTGTGATGGCGGCAAGTGACATTGGATCCACTGGATCCGACGGTGGACGCTTCATGATTGCAGTCAACGCAGCTAAGTCATTTCCTGGTTGGTTGCCATAGTGAGCAAACATGCGACCGAGCTCGTCTTCCTCGGGAGCATTTCCTTCAAGTGCATCGATAATTCTCTTGTTTGCATCAGGAGCTGATTTCGTAAAAACACCATCGCCGATGCCAGCCAATATGACTTTCCCGAAGCGTTGTGGCTCCTGGATCAAGGCTCTCAAAATGGTGAGTGCACCAAGGGAGAATCCCACAGCATCAATAACAGGAGCCTCGGACGGAAGGTGATCTAAAAACCACTGGGGGAGTTCGGCATAGGCGGAGGGGTCTGTGGGCTTGTCCTGGTCAGCATGGCCAAGGAGGTTGAATGGCAGCACCTTGCGCCCGATGTCGTCCAACAAAGCATCTATTCCAGGCTTTTGCCATGTATCACGGAAGTTCCCGGCCCAGCCATGGACAAGGACGACAGGATTGTTCTCGGATGAGCTCATGCGGAAAGGGTAGTCTCGTGACGCCCTATGCGCTTCCTACAGCAGACCCCCGCGCACGACCTGACATATAACGATGTCTTCATGGTTCCGTCCATGTCGAACGTTGCATCCAGGCTCGATGTCGACCTCAGCACAGCCGACCAGATCGGAACGAACATCCCCATTGTGGTTTCAAATATGACCGCAGTGGCAGGACGCCGAATGGCCGAGACCGTGGCACGACGCGGAGGACTTGTGGTTCTCCCCCAAGACATTCCTCTCGACATCATCGAAACAGTGGTGCGTCACGTCAAGACACGTCACCCAATATTCGAGACTCCCATCACACTGGCTCCAGAAGACACCTTGGGAGAAGCCATCAGCTTGATTCACAAGCGTTCGCATGGGGCCGTCATCGTCGTTGATGCAGAGAATCGACCTCTTGGCATTTTTACAGAGCATGATGCATCGGGTTTTGACCGATTCACTCAGTTGAAGAACGTCATGAACTTGGACATGGTCTGCTTCCGTGACAACCAATCCGTATCAGATATCCATGATGCACTGGTCGAACAAAGATTGTCTTTTGCGCCAGTAATTGACGGCAATGGTGTCTTGGTCGGTGCGATAACTCGAAAGGGCGCACTGCGCTCAACGATTTACAAGCCTGCGTTGAATTCGAGCGGAGAGTTTCTTACATCTGTTGCAGTAGGTATCAATGGCGACCCTGCGCAACGCGCGCGCGATCTTGTCGCACTCGGCGTCGATGTTCTCGTGATTGACACAGCTCATGGCCATCAGGCTTCAATGATTCGAGCGATTGAAGCAGTTCGTGGAGCAGCACCCGGTGTTCCGATTGTTGCTGGAAACGTCGTTACACGAGACGGAACGCGTGATCTCATCAATGCCGGTGCCGACATCATCAAAGTGGGCGTTGGGCCTGGTGCAATGTGCACTACTCGAATGATGACCGGTGTCGGTCGTCCGCAATTCTCTGCGGTACTAGAGAGTGCAGAGGTTGCTCGCTCGATGGGTAAACACGTGTGGGCTGACGGCGGAGTTCGTTATCCACGAGACGTTGCCCTTGCTGTCGCTGCAGGTGCTTCCAGTGTCATGTTCGGTTCATGGTTAGCAGGCACATACGAATCTGCAGCAGACACCCTTCGTGATACAGAAGGTCGTTTGTATAAGGAAAGCTTCGGCATGGCGTCTAATCGCGCTGTGAAGAATCGCACGCGTACAGAGACAGCTTTTGAACGTGCGAAGAAGGAACTTTTCGAAGAAGGAATCAGCTCTTCGCGTATGTATCTCGATTCTCAACGTCCGGGCGTGGAGGACATCATCGATCAGATCGTTGCCGGTCTTCGTTCTTCGTGCACATATGCCGGCGCAGCCAGTCTGGAAGAGTTCCATGACCGTGCAGTCGTCGGAGTGCAGAGTTCGGCAGGGTACGACGAAGGTCGTCCTCTTGGCACAAGCTGGTAGATCTTGGCAGTCATTGCCATAGACGGACCTGCCGGTGCGGGAAAATCAACCGTTGCAAAATTGGTGGCAGAAGCATCTGGGCTTCCATATCTCGACACTGGGGCTATGTATCGATGTGTAGCTCTTCAAACGATGAGAGATTCAGTTGAGCCCTCTGATCAGTTGCAGGTTGGCACTATCGCGGAGAATGTCATCATCTCTGTTGATGGATCTCGATCTTTGTTGAATGGTGAAGACGTCTCGGATCTCATAAGGTCCTCAGAGGTTGCCGCCATTGTCAGCCTGATTGCGGCTCACACACCAGTACGCACGGCGATGCGTCATCAGCAACAGCGCTGGATTGAGTCTCATGGTGGAGGAGTAGTCGAAGGACGCGATATCGGCACTGTTGTTTTCCCCGATGCTTCTGTAAAAATTTTTCTAACGGCCTCGCCGGAAGAGCGAGCAGTGCGACGGGTTGGACAAAGCGGGGGTGATGTTGTGACAGTTGCGGCCAATATCGAACAGCGAGATCGCATCGACTCTGAACGCACAGATTCGCCTCTTCGCCCCGCTTCTGATGCAATCATCGTTGACTCCACAGGCCTTGATATTTCTCAAGTAGTTTCGATCATCGTTGGGCACTACGAAAGTACGAAGAGGTAGGTCATGGCTGACGTCGAAACACACATGGCGGGCACTTCTCTACTGAGTCGGACCTTTTACACACTCATTCGTGGACTTGTCGTCGCTATCAGTGTCGGATATACACGCGCACGAATCGTTGGTAAACATAACGTTCCAAAATCCGGTGCTTTCCTGCTTGCACCTATCCATCGGTCAAATATCGATACGCCGTTGGCAGCGGCAGTCACATCCCGCCGAATGCGTTTCATGGGGAAAGATTCCATCTGGAAAATCAAGCCGATTGGATGGATCATCTCTTCTTTGGGTGCATTCCCAGTGACTCGCGGTTCTGCAGACCGCGAAGCATTGAAGCGTTGCATTGCAGTTCTTGAGTCTGGTGAACCTCTTGTGCTCTTCCCCGAGGGCACTCGCCAATCTGGTCCAACAGTGCAGCCCCTCTTTGACGGGGCGGCATATGTTGCGGTCAAAGCTGGCGTGCCGATTATTCCCGTCGGCATCGGAGGCTCCGAAGGAGTCATGCCAAAGGGTTCAAAGATGATTTATCCGCGTAAGTGTGTGCTCGTTGTCGGAGAACCGATTGTGGCAAAAGCAGATGAAACCGGCCGCATTCCGCGTTCTGCAGTCAAGGACGTGACGGAACAACTCTTCAAAGAGTTACAACGACTGTTTGACGAGGCTCAGCAACTTGCGGGCACGCCGAATAAGCACTAACGCTGTAAAAACTGCGTCATTAGAGCAACAAGATATTGCGGGTCTTGCGCGCCACACATCTCACGTGCAGAGTGCATAGATAGTTGTGGTACTCCGATATCAATCGCCTCAATACCGAGACGGGTTGATGTGATCGGACCAATGGTGGAACCACATGGCATGTTGTTACGACTGACGAACGTTTGAAGTGGTGTCGACGCTTCTTTAGCAATCGAACGAAGATGTGCTGCACCGCGCGCTGTAGTGGCGTATCGCTGGTTGCCATTCAATTTGAGTGCAGGTCCGCCATTGACGCGGGGACCATGGCGAGGATCATGTCGTTCCTGGTAGTTCGGGTGAACAGCATGAGCATTATCGGCAGACAAACACCATGATTCTCTCGCAAGATCATGACGTGACTTTTCGGCTACACCCTGAATCTCAAAAATACGGCGAATCACTACTTCCAACAATGGTCCAGCAGCACCGGTGACGCTCTCGGATCCAACCTCTTCGTGGTCGTTCAGAACAATGATTGAATTGAATTCGCTATCCGCGTTAATGAGTGCCTCAATGCCGGCCCAACATGACAACTGGTTGTCAAGGCGTGCACTTGCAATGAGTGACTGGTCAACACCAAGAAGTGAACCTGGAGCGACATCGAACAGATGTGCGTCGTAGGCAATGATGTCGTCTCGTTTAGTGGTGTGTTGCAACCAGGATGCAAAGCTTGGAGCATTAGTACCCCACACAGGGACGGTATGGAGATGTTTATCGAGGAGCAATCCTCGTTCACTAATTTCTCTATCGAGGTGAATGGCCAATTGTGGAACACGAGCAATGGCTGAGGACTCATTGAAAAGTTCAATGGAACCATCGGCGCAGACGACGCGTCCAGCAATGCCTAGGTCACGATCTAACCAGGAGTTCAAAAGAACCCCGCCGTATATCTCGATGCCTAATTGTGACCAGCCAGATACAGAGATATCCGGATTCGGTTGCACACGAAGATTGGGTGAGTCGGTATGCGCACCAATGATGCGAAGTGGAGCTCCTGCATCACCTAAGGACCAAGCAACAACAGCACCGTCCTGAATAAGAAATCCCTTGCGATGAATATCCTCGCCAAGAAATTCTTGTTCCTTAAAACCTTGTGCTTCTAGGCGACTCTTCGTGGTGTTGACCACGTGGAATGGAGTGGGGGATTCTTCAATCCACTTCAGAAGAGAAGCAACTGAGGACTCAGCCATGAAAGAGACCGACAGGAAGACCAGTACCGCGCAAGTGAGAAGTCTCGTTAACAGAAAGGATGCTTCGGTGACCAGATGATGAAGCAGCAATGCGATGAATAGATGTGTAGTTCGGATAGAAGAACTGACCACTCTCTAGACCAAGGACCTTCGAGAGAAATTCGTTGATGACTCCGCCATGGCAGGTAACCACAACACGATTACCTCTGTTGTCTTTAATGATTTGGTTCAAAGATTCATTGACTCGAGCTGTGAATTCTGCCGGTGGCTCATCGGACCCAAAACCACCAGCGACCATTTCTTGCCAACGTGGATCATTCGTTGCTTTAAGTTCTTCCACCGGAATGTACTCATTCGAGTGTTGGTCGTATTCGGCAACTCCGTCAACGACGATGGGAGTCATGCCTTTTAAACGTGCGAGTGGATCTGCCGTTTGCATCGCTCGCTTCATAGGACTGGTGTACAAGACGTCGATATGTTCGAGCGCCATGTATTCAGCAAAGTGCTGTGCTTGAGCGTGACCATCAACGGACAACTCAGGGTCGGCGGGTCCATCGAGAACTTCGCGTCGTATTGGTAGGGCGTGTCGTACAAGTATCAGTTCCACTGATGTGAAATGATAAAGCGATGTCGGCAGGCTTACATCATTCGACTGTCGACGGGCTCCACTATGTGGAAGAAGGTCTCGAGACAGGCCCGGTTGTGATGATGATTCATGGTTCTCTCGATAGAGGTGCGGGCATGTTGCGCATTTCCCGCCATATCCAGAAATGGGCGCGTGTCATTCGATTTGACCGCCGTGGTTATGCATCAAATGTTGGTCACAATGGGCCTTTTACGGTTCCTGGAAACACTGATGACGTCGTGCAGATTTTGGCCGGCCGGCCAGCGGTACTCGTCGGTCATAGTTTCGGAGGCAATATTGCTCTCGCAGCAGCCGCTCGACTCGGTGATCAGATCTCTGGAGTGTCTACATACGAAACGCCGTTGTCTTGGTTCGAATGGTGGCCACGCCACACCGCAGGAGCGGCAAGCCTTCAGGTGTCACAGGAAGATGCGGCAGAAGCCTTCATGATTCGACTGATTGGTGATCGCCGATGGAATGATTTGCCCGATCGGACGAAGGCTGAGAGGCGCCGAGAAGGTCCAGCGTTGACAAACGAGTTGCAGTCCATACGACTGGAGGCTCCTTGGCTAGCAGAAGACATTCAGTGTCCCGTGTTGTGTGGCTACGGATCAAAGGGCCTTGAACATCATCAAAAAGGAGCACTCTGGCTGGGGGAGCATCTACCGCACGGGCGCTCGGTATTGATCGAGGGCGCAGGACATGGCGCTCCTAATAGTCATGCGGAGGAGTTTGCAAAACACCTCATCCCGCCTCACTTTGAAAGTGACGGAACCTTAAGGGTGATGTCCTGACCGAAAAAGGTGCACGACACACTTTGGGCAGTGGCTGCATTTGTCTCGGTCTTTACTCGATTGACGCAATCTGTAATTTCAGCGCGTTGGGAGTAACCCACCAAAGCAATTGCAACAAAAACCACCGTTGAGATGACCTTTCCCGCAATGCCGGAAATGACCTTCATCAGAATTAGCGCAATAACTATTGAGGCCCCAGAGAGCCCAAGGGCTGCATTCTTGAGGGTGTTTGCATCAGTAACGGCGAGAATCGTGCTCATTGCGCAACTTTAGGCACATTTCAACCCGTAGCGTTGTCATCATGTCCAGTGCCAATTTCACTGTTGCCGTCCTTATTGGGGGTGACAGCTCTCGTATGGGTAGCGATAAAGCAACCTTCGAGATTGAAGGCATAGCAATGGCGCAACGTGTCTCTGAGGCCGCCGCCAAAGCAGGAGCTAACGAGATTCTTCTGATTGGTGGTACCCAAGCCAAGGCTAAAAAGTTGTCGGGCACTTGGAAGAAGGATCTCTATCCAGGCGAAGGCCCTTTAGGCGGGGTCATTACGGCTCTGAAGGCGGCATCGAATGACTCTGTTGTTGTTCTCTCATGTGACATGCCATTTATTACGGACTCAGTCATCTCCAGTTTGGTGAAGGCACTCCCTGAAGCACAAGCAACGGTGGGCCGAACTGATCGCTTGAACTGGCTTTGTGCAGCCTGGTCAAAAGAAGAATGCTTGCGCTCGCTTGAATCTGTTTGGAAACGCAACGAGCGTGCTGTGCATCGTGCTGCAGTACTTCTCGATGTTGCGGAAGTTCCGGTACCTGCAGTCGCAGTGCGCAACATAAATTCACCTGCAGACCTTTCCGCCGATGGCGACACATCTAATATCTGACAATGAATTGGACCGAAGCCACTGTCGCTGATCTAGCGAACTTAGAAGGTGCCTACATCATTGATGTGCGTGAATCTTCTGAGTACACCGAAGGTCATATTCCGAATGCTGTCAATGTTCCTCTCAGCGGGCTGACTGAATCTTTCGAGTTCATCGATACGCAAGACGTTGTGTACGTCGTTTGTCAGGTTGGGGGACGCAGCGCTCGGGCGTGCGAATTTCTCTCGCAACAGACTCGTTTTGATAACTCGCAATTCATCAATGTTTTAGGTGGGACTGCAGCGTGGATTATCGAGGGCAACGAAGTGGTCTCTGGTGACCAACCGGCCTGACATCACCTTCGACTGGATTGATACAGATTCAGATCTCACGTCCTTTGTTCAAGAGTCCCTCAGCGAACCAAGTTTTTACTTAGACACTGAGTTCCACCGCGAGAAGACCTATTTCCCACAATTGGCACTTGTGCAAATTGCCACCTCGATTCG
The DNA here is from genome assembly GCA_947446815.1 of Acidimicrobiaceae bacterium. Classification (GTDB taxonomy): domain Bacteria; phylum Actinomycetota; class Acidimicrobiia; order Acidimicrobiales; family Ilumatobacteraceae; genus UBA2093. Next base: position 87,482 of record CANFGT010000008.1, on the reverse strand, counting down.
CACCGTCATCATTGACCCACTCGCAGTCAACATGAAGTTGTTGCGTCCATTATTTGATGGACCCGGAATGTGCGTGTTGCACGCAGCACAACAAGATCTTGATGTCATGGCTCAAAGTTGTGGATTCATTCCTTCTCGAATGCTTGACACTCAACTGTGTGCAGGATTTCTCGGGTACTCACAACCTTCACTGGCCTCGTTGCTTCAGTCATATCTAAAAGTCATTGTGCCGAAGGGTGACAGGTTGACCGATTGGCTGCGCCGTCCACTCACCAATGATCAACTTCGCTATGCAGCGTCAGACGTCGCGTACCTTGGCGAGATGTCAGCGATGATTTTCGAACAACTCGAAGTACGTGGTCGAATGCAATGGGCGACCGATGCGTGTGAAGAATTGCGGACACGACCCACCGGACCCAACCCACCTGAAGACGCTTGGTTGCGTGTGAAAGATGTGCGTACGTTGAAGGGTCGCTCGCGTTGGGTGGCGCAGTCGGTTTCTGAATGGCGTGAGAACCGCGCAATGGACTTGGATTTACCTCCACGCCACGTTCTCTCCGATATTGCGATTCTCGGCATCGCCCAAAAGGCTCCGCGTACTGCTGAAGAGATGCTGCAAAGCAGGGGAGTCGACAATCGCCACGTGAGCGGTGCTCATGGTCGGGACCTTCTGGAGTCCGTGCGCGTGGGTGTTCAACGCTCCGAGGATGGCGAATTGTCATTCCCTTCCAACGATGGTGAAGATCTGGACAAAACGATGAGACCAGCTGCGACTTTGGTCTCTGCATGGGTGACTGAACTTGCCCGTCAGAGCGACCTAGACGCCGGATTATTAGGTACCCGCAAGGACATTGTGGATTTGCTCTCTGGAGCTCCCACAGCGCGAATGGGCCAGGGATGGAGAGCCGACATTGTGGGGCGCGACATCGAAGACCTCGTTGCTGGACGAAAAGCACTGACTTTTACAAAGGAATTCGGCGGCAATGGCCTTCGTTTGGTCGATGTGCCCTCTGCCTGAGGCAATGACCGTCATTTCCACTCTCTCCTATGTAAACTCGTCAGGATTGTCCACACGGCCTTGTGCCTAACACTGTTCGGAGACCGACCATGAAAAAAGGTCGACATCGCCGGTTCGAAGAAGCGCGCAAACTGAAGCAAGCAGGCCCTAGTGCCGCAGACCTAGGTTTCGGCGGATCTGACCGCGAAAACCCTGCAGAGGACGACGAGTACGCAGCCATCGCAGAGCGCTATGGCGTTACCTTCGATGAAGATGACGACGACTCGGACGACGATCTCGCCTAAAACCGTCCTTTGGACAGAAATTTGAACACCCCCATGAGTGCACTTCGTAATGTCGCTATGGTCGCGCACGTCGACCACGGCAAGACCACCCTTGTCGATACCTTGCTCCGGACCACCGGCGCTTTTGCTGCCCACCAGGCAATTGTTGATCGCGTGATGGACTCGGACGCCCAAGAGCGTGAACGAGGAATCACCATTTTGGCCAAAGCGGCTCGAATCAACTTCAAAGACACCCTTATCAACCTTGTGGACACGCCAGGTCACGCAGACTTTGGTGGAGAAGTAGAACGAGCTCTTGCGCTCGTGGACGGTGTTGTTCTTCTTGTGGACGCTGCAGAAGGTCCATTGCCACAGACCCGTTATGTGCTTTCTAAGGCTCTCGGGCTTGGACTTCCCACAATCCTTGTCATCAACAAGGTCGATCGTGGAGACGCCCGCCCTCAAGAGGTGCTGGAAGAAGTTGAACAATTGTTCTTGGACCTCGCCACTAATGACGACCAACTGACATTCCCTGTTATCTCAGCTGTTGCTCGAGAAGGTCGTGCAATGCGCGGCATCGGCATGCCTCCTGCGGATGCAGACCTTTCGTGCCTCCTTGAAACAATTCTCGACACAATTCCTGCACCAACACATGACGCCAATGCACCAATGACGGCACTTGTGACGAACCTCGACGTTTCCGATTACTTGGGTCGTCTTGCAATTGGTCGCGTTCATAGCGGAGTGATGCATAAGGGCGACACTGTTGCTTTGTGGGGCAAAGATGGTGCACCGATTCGTCGTCGCATTGTTCAACTCAGCGTTTTCGACGGTATCGGCCGCACAGAAGTCGACGAGATCTCCGCTGGTGACTTGTTCGTTCTTGCAGGCATCGCCGAAGTCGAAGTGGGCGACACCGTGGCAGCCGTGGAAGTCACAACACCATTGCCTCGCCTCGAAGTCGACGAACCAGTTATTCGCATGGCATTTGGTGTGAACACGTCTCCATACGCCGGGCGCGAAGGAAAGTTCGTGACGAGCCGTCACCTTCGTGACCGTCTTAATAAGGAAATCTTGGGAAACGTGTCCATCAAGATCACTGACACTGATTCACCTGACGTCACATCTGTTGCTGGTCGTGGTGAATTGCAGTTGGCAGTTCTTATTGAAAACATGCGTCGTGAAGGCTTTGAACTTCAGGTGGGTCGTCCCGAAGTAATTACCAAAGAAATCAATGGCAAGAAGCATGAGCCACTTGAATCCGGTACTTGCGACGTCCCTGACGAATTCGTCGGCGTCATTACACAGACTCTTGCACCTCGAAAAGGACGCGTCACAGAACTTCGCACAGGAGACCCTGGCCGTACCATCGTTTGTTTCGAGGCCCCATCGCGTGGTCTGATTGGTTTCCGTTCGATGTTGATGACATCAACGCGCGGTACCGCACTTCTGAACCAGACTCACGCAGGCTGGATGCCATGGGCTGGCGAATTGCCTCACCGTACAAATGGCGCGATGATCAGCGACCGCATGGGCACCACAACTGCTTATGCGCTGGACAACCTGCAAAAGAGCGGTGAATTCTTCCTCGAACCAAGCACAGAGGTCTACGAAGGCATGGTCGTTGGTCAATCTGCTCGAAACGAAGAGATGGTTCTCAACGTGGTTCGCGCCAAGGAAAAGAACAACATTCGTACGCACAGCCATGACGACGGGCCAAAGCTCTCTGCACCAATCATTCACACGCTGGAGACAGCAATTGAGTGGATTGGTGACGACGAATTGGTCGAAGTGACTCCGAAGAACATTCGGGTGCGCAAGCGCTACCTCACTGTTGAGGATCGCCGCCGTCAATCAAAAGGCAAGTAGTTCTCTAACTGCTACTTCTTCTTTTTCGTACGCTTGCGTACGGCTGGGTGGGGAAGTGGCACCGCTGTTGGTCGCTTGAGCTGAGCGACCATGATGTCGTAGCTTTTCGGCCCCATCATCTCGGTGATCTCGTCTTTAAAGAAAACATACGCAGGGTCTTTGCCGACGAATGCCTCTGGTGATTCTGTACACCACCAATGGAAATCGTCTCCGCCTTCGCCCCAGTCGCGACGCTTCCATTCACGAATCGTAGAGACGACGTATCCGCCGTCTTCAATATGCTCTTCAAGGCGAATAGGTACTTGCCAACAGACGTCTGGCTTCCAGTCCATATGGCGTTCTTCAGCTTCTACGGCAGCGATATGGAATGCACAGCCGGTTCCGCCCTCAAAGCCTGGTGGGTTGTGGAAGATACAAGCACCTTTGACTACGGAAGTCTTTTTGCTTCCGTCCTTCTCGGTCATAAACCACTTATTGTCGCGACCCTTATCGAAATGCTTCCAATGACGTGGTTCGAGTCGCTTGACAAACTTTTTTACGGATTTGAGGTCTTTGTCATCCAGAAAGTGTGCGCCGAATGAACAGCAGCCCTGCATCAGTTCGGGAGTCGGATCATCGTGGACCCCTTGGCAACCCTCTCCGTAAATGCACTTGTAGTTAGAGCGCAAAAAAGTTGCGTCAATCATCCAAGTACGAAGTTCATCAGGATCTTCGAAACTGATCCATTCACGGGGTTCTTCTTCACGTAGCACGTCTCATACGCTACGCCATTGGTACCCACCCCGACAGCATCCGTACACATGTGCCAAAGTGGAAACGTCAACAGGAGATGAACTATGGACCAACTCGAGAATCTCATTAACCAATTAGAAAATATTTCAGAGTCGCTGAATGACGTCGCGATGAGTTTGATCTCTGATGCTCTACATGCAGGGGAGACATCCAGGCCTGCGATGGAAAAGCGAGTCTCCCAAGCACGTCGTGCTGTTGATAAGGCCGTTATGCACCTGAAACAGGATCAGTAACGATTGAGAGCATCGATGAGTGGTCGAATAGATGCGAAACCTTTGGCCGCATAATCAAGGGCTATTCGTGTCAACTCGACTTTGTCGTTGTCTCTCATTTCAGTCGACGTTGCTGTTGTTTGCTGGATCAGTCCGTCGGTGGCCAGATATGAATATTCGGACGCAATGGCCCTGAAATCTGCGTCAGGAATCGCACGTTGAATTCGTAAATGCATTCTTCCGTCGACAAATCGGATGGAGTCATAGTTGGAATAGAAACCGACGATCTCTTCAACTGCTTCCTCGACGGAATCTACGATTGTGTACAACGTATGGTCATTGTCCGCGATCAAACCGTGCTGGCGCAACAGTGGCTCCATCGTGTTCATCAATGGAGTCCAAAACGGATCACCGGGAACTTCCATAAACACAATCGGAACAGGTACGGATTTCGCCGTTTGAGCAAGGGTCAACAATTCAAAAGTTTCGTCAAGAGTGCCAAACCCGCCAGGCATACAAAGAAATGCATGGGACTCCTTGACCAGCATCAATTTTCTTGTGAAGAAGTAACGCATGCTCACATACTTTTCGTCTCCAGCGATAATTGAATTCGCTCCTGTTTCAAAGGGCAGACGAATCGAAACCCCAATGGATTTTTCGCGGCCTGCTCCCAGCATGCCTGCCTCCATAATCCCGGGACCTGCACCAGTCACAACCATGAATCCAGCGGCAGCAAGAGCACGTGCTGTTCGAGCAGTCATTGAATAGATGGGGCTTTCTGGCGTAATCCTCGCCGAACCAAAGATGGTCACTTTGGGTTCGTCTCTATATGTGGCGAACATATCGAAAGCTTTCGTCATTTCTTCGAGAGATGTACTCGCAATCTTGAAATCAAGCGATGAGGCATCGCTCTCCAAAAGCTCTGCGGCTGCAGTTAGAAGGCGAAGGAACATTCTCTTGTCGCTCGGAGAGCGTAAAGAATTCTCGAATGCGTGAGAGATGCGCTCGAGAGACCATGCATCTTCATTTTTGTTGGCCATGTCCTCAGTCTAAGGAGGCAGCCTTTTGATGAAGAGCATCAATCAACTCGTCAAAGCTCTTGATGAAGGATGCAACTCCTTCAGCTTCCAACTTGCGAGCGACAATATCCATGTCGACTCCGAAACGTGGAAGGTCGTCCCACAACAGGCGCGCTCCGTCAACGTCGATATCAATGGTTCGTGCGACTAACCCGTGATCAGCAAACGCTTCAAGTGTCGGTTCGGGAATCGTATTAACGCTGAATGGCCCGATGAGCTCGTCCACATACATCGTGTCTGGATAAGACGGATTTTTTGTAGAGGTAGATGCCCACAACGGTCGCTGAACTGAGGCGCCCTCATTTGCCAACTTCTCCCACTGTGGTCCTGAGAAAGTCTTTTGGAATGCCTCGTACGCCAATCTGGCCTGAGCGATAGCAACTCTTCCGCGGGCACCAAGAGCCTCGTCGCTCGCATTCTGATTCAAAAGGGCATCAACGTCATTGTCCACGCGACTAATAAAAAAGCTGGCAACGCTTTGGATGCCCGTTATAGGAAGTCCGTTCGTCACACGGTCCTCTAGCCCAGCGATATACGCGTTCATCACTTCTTGATAACGCTCGAGACTAAAAATCAAAGTGACATTGACATTGCGACCTTCGGCAATCATCTGACGAATTGCCGGCAATCCTTCTTCTGTCGCAGGAATTTTGATCATCAAATTGGGTCGGTTGATGCGATCATGTAATTCTCGAGCGGCTGTCAGTGTTCCGGCACTATCGCGAGCAAGGCGGGGATCCACTTCGACGCTGACAAAACCATCAACGCCCTCAGATTCTTCATAGAGACCGGAGAAGGCGTCCAGTGCATCATTAATGTCTTGCACAACCAGTGACCAATAAGCGTCGAGCGGAGAAGAACCAGATTTCATCTCACTGACAAATTGGTCGTCATAATCAGATGAACCCTGAATGGCCTTCTGAAAAATGGTCGGATTGGACGTCAATCCGCGCACACCCGAAGAAATAAGTTCGGCTAACTTCCCCGACGTGAGATAACTGCGTTGCAGATTGTCTAACCAGGGACTTTGTCCATGATCGGAATAGGTGCGTCGCAGTATGTCGCTCACAGTGCCAGTGCTTCTTTCACTGTTGCAGCAACATGTGCAGCTGTGATGCCAAGCTTCTCCATAACAACGTTGCCCGGTGCACTGGCGCCAAAGCGGTCGATGCCAACGCTGTGAGTCGCAATAGCTGCCCAACCAAAAGTTGAGCCTGCTTCAACACTGATTCGAGGTAGTGCAGTTGGAATAATCGCATTTCGTTCTGCAGCTGTGAGTGCAAGGAAGCGATCCCAAGACGGAAGTGAAACAACATTTGTAGCTATTCCTTCAGCTTCAAGAAGAGTCGATGCTTCTAATGCTGTCCCCACTTCGGAACCAGTCCCGATGATTGTTGCAACAGGGGAGCCAACACTCTTGATAATTCCGGCTCCTGGCTTCACTGCAGAACCATCAGTGACAGACGGAACATTTTGACGACTGAGGATGATTGCAGTCGGTCCGTCATGAGTAACTGCCATCAACCACGCATGTGCGGTCTCGTTCGGATCCGCTGGACGGATGACTTGCAAGCCAGGAATAGACCGAAGAGACGACAAATGTTCTACAGGCTGATGCGTCGGACCATCTTCACCCACACCAACTGAGTCGTGGCTGAAGACAAAGACGCAACGTGCGCGCGACAGTGCTGCCAGACGAATTGATGGGCGCATGTAATCGGCGAATACGAAAAAGGTTCCACCGACTGGGATGACACCACCATGCAGTGCCATGCCGACCATTGCTGCACCCATGGCGTGCTCGCGGATGCCGTAGTACACCTGCTTGCCTGAACGATTAGCGGCTGAAAATCCTGAGGTTGCAGAAAGTTTGGCCCCTGTATTGCCCGTGAGGTCGGCTGCGCCAGCGATGACATGCGGCAAAACAACATCGGTTGCTTCGAGAACTTTCTGAAAAGCCTGGCGAGTCGCCAGATTGGCTGTTGCATCGAATCGCGGCAACGAGCAAGTTAAAGCCTCGACATCAACTGAGGAGTGCTGCGACGTCAATGACGCCTTCGCGTCAGCAGAAATAGATGCTTCCCACGCTGTGCGAGCTTCTGTTCCACGCCCGAGAACATGCGAACGATAAGCGCTCACAATTTCGTCGGGTGCCCAGAACGGTTCATCGGGAATACCCATGACCTTCTTTGCAGAAGTAACAAGTTCAGCAGTAAACGGATTGCCATGTGCTTCGTGCTTGTCAGTCATCTCGGGTGAAGGAAAACCGATATGAGTACGCAGAACGACGAGCGTCGGAGCGCCAGTGTGATTCTTGGCTGCTAGGAGAGTTGCTTCAAGTTTGTCGCAATCTTCTGCGATTTCTCCGGCCTCGATGACATTCCATCCGTAGGAGCGGAATCGCGCAGGCACATCGTCTGTGCATGTGAGATCCGTTGACCCATCGATGGTGATCTTGTTGTCGTCAAATACGCAAACAAGATGATCAAGCTTGAGGTGACCTGCCAGCGATGCGGCTTCATGGCTAATGCCCTCCATCAAGCAGCCGTCTCCGACAATGACATAGGTGTGGTGGTCAACTGCACCTGCTCCGTGGACGGACCGTAGATGGGATTCAGCGATGGCCATTCCGACTGCATTAGCGAAACCTTGTCCAAGAGGACCTGTCGTTACTTCAACTCCGGCTGTGTGTCCCACTTCAGGGTGACCAGGAGTTGCAGAGTCCCATTGACGGAAGTTTTTGAGATCATCAAGCGAGAGGCCCCAGCCACCGAGATACAACATTGAGTACTGCAGAATTGAAGCGTGTCCGTTGGACAAGATGAAACGATCACGATTCATCCAACCTGGATTGGCTGGATCGTGGTTCATGATGCGGCTATACAACACGTGTGCCAGAGGAGCCAACGACATCGCTGTTCCCTGATGACCGCTCTTTGCCTTCAGAGGCGCATCAAGCGCGATACCGCGAATAAGTGCAATTGCTTGTTTGTCTTGATCAGCAGTCAGTTTGTTAGCCACGTAGAGACACTAATCGGCGCCACGTGCTGACCACGTGGAGAGACTCGTCAAAGGCCACTAAATCAGCAGGCTCTCCAGATGTCACGTGTCCGATTGAGCTCAGTCCAATGGCGTCGGCAGGCGTAGAGGTGGCTGAACGCAGCGCGTCTTCTAGGGGCACATGGGCTTCCTGCACGACACGTCGAAGACATTCCGCAAGTGGAGTGGAACTGCCGGCCAAGGTGCCATCTGGCAACCGAGGTGCTCCGTCCTTCAGTTGGACACCACGTTTCGTGGCCCATTGCGTGAGCCAACCGACGGAATCCGACACCAAACAAATGCGGGCGCTTCCTTTGGCTTTAAACGCCAATGACGTCGCTTCCGGCGAGATGTGGATCATGTCGCCGATGACACCCGCATAAATCGCATCGTCCACAAGGGCTTGCAATGCCACACCGGTATCACGATGGTGCACTCCGCTCATACCGTTGAAAAGGTGCGTCACCAGAGATGCACCGGCATTACGCGCGTCTCTCCACTGAACTTCATTGGGTCGAGAGTGGCCGATGGACACCGAAATATTCTTTGTCCTTAAAGCATTGACGGCGAGGGCAACGTTCGGCTGTTCGGCCGCAATTGTCATCAAACGAACTGAGGGGGGAAGTTGAGAAACCCATTCACTATCGAAAGGAATAATCCAATCGGGTCGATGTGCACCAGGGGCATTACCGAGAAAAGGACCTTCAATATGTAGACCCGCACATCCGACAGCCGAACCACCAGCGATGGATTCATCTATTCGACGAATTGATTCCGATAGTGAATTGAGCGGTGCAGTGGTGATTGTTGCAAGCCACGAGGTTGTTCCGAGAGATTCCAAACGCTGGCCTAAGAGCAACAATTCATCAGCGGAGGCACGAGCAACATCGACCTCTTCAAATCCATTCATCTGAATGTCCACGAGGCCAGGCGACACAAGAAAGTAATCGGCTTGCCCATCAAATGGCTCTACGGCTTCAACAACTCGGTCGACATAGAAAATGCGATGGGGACCAAGAAGATTGCTTCCGTCAAAGAAATTATGACAAGTAATCGACTCGGACATGTCTTCAGATTAGTTCTGAACTAGATCGCTCCATTGCGCGCTGCACGAGTCAATCGAACATCGGAGAATCGTAGAGTCGCCAATTTCAAAGCTTTCAAAGTGCTGATGACCCACCAGCCCGGATCAATCTGACCACGACGATGCGAAAGTCGGGGAGACGACGGCGCTGCGTGATGATTATTGTGCAGACCTTCACCCATTGTGAGAAACGCCAACCACTGAAGATTCGTTGCTTGATTTGCATAGGGACGACGGCCGAAATGGTGTCCTAATGCATTGACGCCAGCGTTGACTGCGAGATACAGGTTGGCATGCATGAATGCCACCAGTAGGCCAGTCCATGGACCAAGCACAATCATCAAAATGGCGATTCCGGTGATTAATCCAGTTTTGTTATGACCGAAGAACAATCGGTCCCACTTGTCGTCCGGAAGATCCTTCGCGTACTTCGTAATGACGTTCTTGTCAGCAAGGGCTTCGCGATACAGCATCACGTTTGCCTTTTGTACACGCTTCCAGCCCAGCAAGACAGGTGAGTGCGGGTCACCTTCTTCGTCGGTGAATGCATGATGCTTACGATGCACCGCTACCCATTCTTTTGGCTTAATTCCTGTGCTCAGCCAAATCACAGCACGAAAGACCCACGCGACAGCTGGATGAACAGTCAATGCCCGGTGGCTAAGAGACCGATGCAAGTACACCGTGGTACCGGTATTGGCCAGTGTGGTGACGATGAATGCCGCAACCAGTGCGACAAGGAATGAATGCAGTACGGAACTCATGAGGACACCATAACTCACTACCTACTAGTAGGTAGACAGATGCGGCGGTAAGTTGATTTCCGTGTCCGACGCCACATCGATTGAATCCTCCCGGTCGACACGTGACCAGATTCTTGATGAGGCTCTTCATTGCTTTGCTGAAAAGGGATACGAGGGTACCTCATTGAATGACATAGCAGCGGGGGTCGGCATCCGGCGCCCGAGTCTTCTTCATCATTTCCCGAGCAAAGAAGCTCTCTACGGCGATGTCTTCGAACGATTGCTTTCTGACTGGCTCGAACGCCTCGATGCTGCCGTCGCCATGACAGCTGTGGGATGGGACAAGGCAGAGCTTGTATTGAGGGCCTGTCTGGATCTCTTTGCGGAGACACCGGACTACGTGCGAATTATGCGTCGCGAGGCGCTCGATGGTGGGGTGCACCTTGGTATTGATTTGTCGGGAGTGTTGCGCCCCTTCTTCGACAGCGCTGTCGAATATCTTGAATCGCAAATGCAACAAGGCATCTTCCAGGTTCATGACGCTCGACATCTTCTGATCACTGGATACGGCGCCCTCTTGACTTATTTCTCCGATTCACCGTTTGTCGATGGTTTGATTGACGAAGATGCGATGGCAGCGAAAAACATCTATAACCATCAAGAACACGTCATTGGTTTCTTCCGTTCGGCGCTCTTGAAGTCTTGAACCTCAACCATTGTCGTCTACGGTCAAGCCCATGGCAGTTTTCGCACACAATGGTCGCAACATCGGCTATTCCATTAATGGGTCTGGTCCAGCAATTTTGGCCTTCCATGGAACGACGCAATCGGCAAATGCTTGGGATCAGGTACGCGATGCGTGCACCGATCAGCGAACGTGGGTTGTCTTTGAATTCCCCGGTTCTGGCGAATCTGAGATGCCTTTGGGTCCTCTTGAAATTGACGTAATTGTCGATGATGCAGTTGCGTTGATGGAATATCTTGGCCACACCACTTTTCATGTTGTTGGCTATTCGCTCGGCGCTGTGTGTGCATTACATACAGCAGCACGTCATAGTCAGAAGGTCAGCACAGTGACGTCTTTATGCGGTTGGTCGCAAAGCGATGCACGGATGCGTGGCACGTTTGATCTGTGGCGTCGACTCATTTCCGTTAGCCCTGATTTGTTCATTCGTTATGCGCTTGTTGATGGATACACCGCGGCCACCCTTGAAATAATCGAACCAATGTGGGATGGGGCGGTGGCCATGGCTGCGGCGACAGTGCAGCCCGGGTCCGATGCACATCTGGAACTTGATATTCGGGTCGACATCGAAGAGGACCTCGCCAACATCACGGCGCCATGTCTCGTGTTAGGTGGAGCCCAAGATCGCTGGGTGGACATCTCGAAATCTCGTCACATCGCATCTCAGGTAGTGGGGGCTTCACTCGTCGAGTTGGCCGCCGGGCACCTTTGTATTGGAGAACTAGCGGGAGAGATTGCGTCTCACATCGCAAATCACACATCTCGATAGCGATTCGGTCTGTACAAGAAGGTGTGACTGACTACGGTATGTAACCGTGTCAACACATTCTTCCAGCACCCTCTCCGAAGTCGCATCGAAGCAACTCCTTTCTGCTTATGGCGTTCCTTTTGCTTCCGAGCACCAAGTTCTCACCTCCGATGAGGCTGTGGCAGCTGCCGAGTCCTTGGGCTACCCAGTGGTGGCAAAATTGGGGGGCGACAAGATTGCACACAAAACGGAGCGTGGACTCGTTCGGCTTCGCCTTGGAGATGCCCAATCCGTCCATCAAGCAGTAACTGATTTGTTGTCTGCGGCCACTCCCGAAGATGGAGAGGTCCATGTTTTGATCGCACCAATGGTCTCTGGATCACGCGAGCTCATCGCTGGGCTTCTCGTTGACCAACAATTCGGCCCAACCGTGATGTTAGGTATTGGCGGCATCATGGCCGAAGTCATCAAAGATGTTGCGTTCCGTCCAGCGCCGATCACCGAAGCAATTGCTCGCGACATGGTGAAGTCTCTACGGATGCAAGGTCTCCTGGAAGATTTTCGAGGCGAAGCAGCAGTCAATATGGATCAAGTAGTCGCATGCCTTGTAGGACTTTCGGCAGTTGCAACCGAGCGTCAGGACATTGTGTCTGTTGATATCAACCCTCTCATTGTGAAGAGTGATGGAAACATCGTTGCTGTTGACGCGTTGGTGGAAATGGGTGAGCGATTGACGAACGAGAGTTCAGTTCGTCCCGCATATTCGGACTCGCAATTCAAAGCATTGTTTGAGCCCCGTGGAGTACTTGTTACCGGTGCCTCTACTCATCCAGGAAAATTTGGATTCGTATCCCTTCACAACATTCTCGCTAGTGGATACAACGGAGCTGTCTATGGGACGAATTTGCATGGCGAAGAGGTGCTCGGAATCAAAACCGTTGCGGATATCGCTGAGCTTCCAGACAACTCCATCGATCTTGTCTTTGTGTGTACACCGGCATCGGCAAACCCCGACCTCTTGCGTGCATGTGCGAACAAAGGTGTGAAAGCGGCCTTTCTCACCTCGGCTGGTTATGGCGAAGCTGGAGATGAAGGAAGAATCTTGGAAGAACAGCTCGTTGCGCTTGCTGACGAGCTCGGCATTCTCTTGGCAGGTCCTAATGGCCAAGGTGTTGTCTCAACACCCGCCAATTTATGTGCCCAGATTGTTGCGCCTTTTCCTCCTTCCGGTGCAATTGCCGTTGCTAGTCAAAGCGGAAATTTTGTTTCCAGTTTCTTGAACTACTCACGCGAGACAGGTGTCGGCATCAGTCGAGCCGTGTCGGCTGGCAATGCGGCGGCATTAGGAGTTGCAGACCTTATTGAGTGGTACGGAACAGATGACGCAACGCGTGTTTCGCTTGCCTACGTAGAGGGAATTAGCGATGGTGCGGGACTCATGAAGCGCCTCGCAGCAGCGGCCAAGAACAAACCGGTCGTTCTTGTCAAAGGTGGATCTACAGAGAATGGTGCACGTGCTGCTGCTAGTCACACTGGGGCGCTCGCTGCAAACGATTTCATTTTTGATGGTGCATGCAAGGCAGGCGGCATTTCCCGCGCAGCAACAGTGGAAGAAGCTTTCGAAGCCGCAGCCACATTTGCGACTCAGCCGTTGCCAAAAGGCCCCAATGTCATCATCCTCACCACGGCAGGTGGTTGGGGAGTTGTTACAAGTGACGCAATTGCTCGCGATGGCTCGTTGCAACTGATGACACTTCCTCCAGATCTACAAGCACAAATTGATACGAAGTTGCCACCACGTTGGAGTCGCAACAATCCGGTTGATTGTGCGGGTGGAGAGACTCGAGACACTATTCCTGAAGTGATGGAGATGATTGCTTCTCATCCCGATGTCGATGCAGTGATTTATCTTGGACTAGGCATTCAAGCCAACCAAGCGCGATTAATGCGCGAAGGTCGTTTTTATCCAGACCATGGGTTAGAGCGCATCGTTGAATACCACGAACGTCAAGATGCTCGTTTCGCACAAGCTGCACAAGAGCTATCAGTTCGTACCGGAAAGCCAATACTTGTTGCAACTGAATTGGCAGTTGCCGACCCCGATAATGCTGGCGTTGTAGCAGTACGTGAATCAGGTCGTCTGTGTTACGCCAGTGGCAACCGTGCGGTGGCAGCACTTGGTCATCTTTATCGCTATGCAGTCCATACCGGTGTCGCACATCGATAAGCAAACACTCCGAGTAGCACGGCGAGCAAAGGACCCTCTTCGGGTCGTTATTGGCGTAGGTGTTTTTGGTGTTGTGTTGCTTGGTTCTGGCTATTTTTTTACATCGGCTATCGCAGCGCGTGTGACTCCGCAGGCAAGCGGCCCTATCGGAACATCACCCAATATTGCCGTTCTATCCGCACGTCGTACTCCGAATACTTTGTCGAATGACGCACGCCTTGGAGGCCTGCGGCGTTCGCTTGCAGTTTTGCAAACACGAATTCCCACAAATAGTTGTCTCAAAGTTGACTGGCTAGGGGAGACCCTTGCAGACATCAGAAGTGACAAACAACTGATTCCAGCTTCGGCGACAAAGATCATGACTGCAGCTACAGCTATCAGTGTGCTGGGAACCAACTTCACCTACAAGACTGATGTCCTTGCCACACAAACTTCTGTGGCAGGCGTTGTAACAGATCTCTTTTTTGTTGGCGGTGGCGACCCTCTTATCGTTCGCAATGAATACGTAGCCAACGAGAAATATCCCACACTGCACGGCACCTCTCTGGATACTCTTGCTGATCAAATTGCATCAACAGGAATTCGTCAGATCACAGGAACCGTTGTTGGTATCGACTCGCGGTACGACGACAAGAGGTTTGTGGATGTCTGGCCAAGCGATTTTCATTTCACTGAGTCTGGACCCCTGGGTGCTTTGATGGTCAACGATGGGGTAGTGCTCGGTGAGCCAATGAAACCAGATGACCCCGCGTTAGCAGCTGCAACTGAGTTGCGCACTCTGCTCATCGCCCGTGGCATTGCTGTGAATAGCCCTGTACGACATGATGCAACCATTCCTGCTGGAGCAACACCAGTGACGTCAATTTCATCGGCTCCTTTATTGAACATTTTGAACGAGATGCTGGTCAATAGTGATAACAACACCGCAGAGTTGGTTCTCAAAGAAATTGGATACGCGAAGAAGAAGACAGGCTCAACTGCAGCTGGTCTCGAGGTTGTTGCTCAATATTTTGCAGATCAAAAACTTTCACCCCTCCCACAATTGCTGGATGGGTCCGGGCTCTCAAGTTCTGACCAAATTTCATGTAACGCATTTATGTCTGTACTTAATTCAAATGCCGCCAACATCGCTCCGCTTCTTGCCGTTGCGGGAAGGAGCGGAACTTTAAGTTCTGCCTTTGAGGATTCACCGGTGTCCGGCCGACTCCTGGGCAAGACCGGAACTTTGTCAGGGGTGAAGTCTCTGGTGGGGTTCCTCCCTGTCGAGGGTGGCCAGCCTGTTGTGTTCACCCTTTTGATGAACTCGCCTGGCATTGATAACAAGACGTCGTATCAGCCCATCTGGAAGGCCCTCGGCGAGGCTCTCAATAAGGCCAAATCAACTCCACGTCCCGACCAATTGGCTCCATAGAAGCCTGTGGATAACTGATGGAGGGAGGCGTAGGCTGATTTCCTCATGGTCCAGCCATCTTCTTCCTTTCGAAAGCGTTTGACGCCGACCGACCAAGTCACTGACCTGGTTGATTCGGTGAAACTGTACGCACGTCAGGAGACACTCGGGCCGCTCAAGGGTGCTGCTCGGTGGGTGGCCGTCGGAACTTGTGCGTCATTGTCATTGGGGCTGGCAATGGTTTTCCTCGCGTTGGCAGTTCTTCGCCTCAGCCAAGACCTCGGTGGGCATGCTCTCGATGGTGATTGGTCATTTGTTCATTACCTCATCACTTTCGTAGTGGTATCAGTCTTGGTGTGGCTTTCCTATAGCCGCATCTCTCAACGCAGTTTGGCAAAAGGGGAATAGAGATGTCCGACACACCACGCGTGACACGTGAGGATCTTGAATCCAAATTTCGTGCACTCCAAGCAGAGATCCAAGGTCGGGCGACCGATAAGAAGCAATCCATAGTGGCTGCGGGCTCCGTTATCGCTGCCGTTGTTGTTCTTCTCGCATATGTCTTCGGTCGGCGCAGTGGACGACGTCGCAGTTCACGCGTCGAGTTTCGTCGGTTCTAATCATGTTCACCCTCATGATGTGGGTCGGACGCAAAATCATCGGAAAACAGTCGACGAATAGTCGCTGGTTGCGTCGTCTGATTCTTGTTTTCACTGTTCTTCGTTGGATTGATCGTCGGTTTCAACCACAGACAGCAGCTATTTCATTGAAGCGCGGAGAGTCGCTTCTCATCAATGTGCAACAGAACGGAGACTCACCGCGATGAGTGCAGTATTTTTAGAGGGCGAAAAGGCTCTCTTCATCGATTCAAAGAAGCGTCGTTACTTAGTGACGCTCAATGTAGAAGGTGAATTTCACAGTCATTCAGGCTTCATTGCCCACACGAGCGTCATCGGTGAAAAACCAGGTGTCGTTGCAGAGTCCACTAAGGGCTCGAAGTACACCATCCTTCGTCCGACGCTCGAAGACTTCGTGATTGAAATGCCACGCGGCGCACAAGTGATTTATCCAAAGGATCTCGCCCCGATGTGCATGCTCGGAGATATCTATCCAGGAGCTCGAGTCTTTGAGACTGGCATTGGGTCTGGGGCACTCTCAATGACGATGTTGCGGTGGGGCGCACACATCACCGGCTTAGAACTGCGCGAAGACTTTCTTAATCGCGCCAAATCAAACGTCAAATCATTTCTCGGGGAAGAAGCGTTGACGCGCTACGACGTCAGTTTGGGCGATAGTTACGAAGATGTTCCCGAGGGGGAATTCGACCGAGTCATGTTGGACCTTCCGGAGCCTTGGCGGGTAACGCCCACTGCGGAAAAGATTTTGGTGCCCGGTGGATTACTGGTGGCCTACACGCCACAAATCACTCAAGCTGTACAAGTGCGTGAATCAATGGGCAAGGGATGGGTTGATCAACGCACCATTGAAGTGCTTCATCGAACTTGGCACATTGAAGGCATGGCCGTACGTCCCGACCACCGCATGGTGGCGCACACGGCGTTTTTGACTGTTGCGCGCTTTATTGGCGCGTAACTACATCAGGCTTCGATGAAAATGCATTCGCCGGGGCATTCCTCGGCGGATTCAACAACTGCGTCAAGACGCTTGTCATCAAAGTTTGCAAGTCCTTCAGCGCCTTGAGCGTTGCCCTTGGCAGTAGCGAAGACTGTGTCGCCCTCTTTTACGTAGGCGAGGCCGTCATCGAGAAGTGTGAACACGTCTGGAGCGATTTCTTCACAGAGTCCGTCACCGGTGCACAGGTCCTGGTCAATCCATACCTTCATTTGGGAAATCCCTTCGTCAAGTCGCCCTTCAGCGTCTATGGCCAGCCCCGTTGGGGGTGACAACACAATACACGGGAGGCTTGCCAATGAAGAGTCCTTTGGGCGCTAATGCTGGGTCGTGTGACCTGTCACATGGGGTGGACCCATCGAGCCGTCTTCGCAAGTAGGTTTGGTATCTCATGGATGACGCCAGCATCGAGATAGAAGAAGTGGAATCTGATTCCACGGTGGTCCCAACACCAGGGCGAGTGCTGCGCGATTGGATCATCGTTGTAGCCATCGCACTTGGCGCAGCTTTTCTTGTTCGTGTCTATGTTCTTCAGCAGTTCTACATCAGTGGTCCGTCTATGGAGTCCACGTTGTTTGAGAACAACAGAGTCCTCGTCAACAAGATGAGTTATCGATTGCACGACATTCATCACGGTGATGTGGTCGTATTTGATCGCATCACGGCAAGTGGAGGTGTGATCGCACATGACGACCTCATTAAGCGTGTCATCGGACTCGCTGGAGACACGGTCGAGATAAAGCAGTGCCTGGTGTATGTGAACTCAAAAGCGATTAGTGAGCCGTATCTCGACAAAACAGTTTTGGCGCGCACCAATCTCACAGACCGTTGTCGTGTCGTTGATAGCCCACCCATCACGGTTCCCAAGAATCAACTGTTTGTCATGGGCGATAATCGCCCAGAATCTTTCGACAGTAGAAGTTTCGGAACAATTCCGAAAAACCTGGTTATCGGTCGTGCTTTTGCCATCGTGTGGCCATTCAGTCGCATCGCAATGCTCTAAGGCTGCAAAGCCTCACTATCGAGGCGGATGCCCGATTTCTTTGTCATAGACCTCAATCATTCGGTCAACATGATCGCTGTAAATGGCATCTAATCCCATCCGCAAACCGTTGCTTAACGCCTCAGGAAATTGAGCATCCCAGCCGAAGGCTTGAATGTTGAACTTGTGCATCAACGTCACGAGACCTCCATTCCAGTCTGTGATGTGCATATTGAGAACGTCAATGCCCTTATCCGCAAGCAAGGCTGCACGCTTCTCAGGCCCATCTTTCAATCGTTGAATCCGCGTTGAGTTCACCACTTTGATGTCCGGGTGACGCTCTCGAATGGATATCGCTTCAGCGCTTCGCCAGTGGCAGACGTATAGCCGTGAAAGATCATAATTAGCTTCACGACAAGCTCTAACGAGCCCGTCAGTTGATTGATCATCTTTGATGTCAATGCTGAGACCAAAGTCTGTTCCACATGCTTCCAAGAATTCTGAGACAGATGGAATATGCGAAGGGAGCTTGTCTCGCGAAACTTCTGAGATAGGTCGACGACGTCCCCGCACACGAACAACGCCATCGTGGTCCATCACAACAACATTGTCCTGAGTCAACCACACATCAGACTCCAAGCCGTTTGCGCCCAAGCGCAGTGCGAGTTGAAATGCATCGAGGGTGTTTTCTCGGGCATGAGCACGGGCACCTCGGTGCGCAAAGGCAATGGGCTCATCAACAAGCGAGGGGAGACGTTGCTGCACACATCAAGACTAGATGGACGGTTCTACAATGGACGGATGTTCAATCTGTCCGGAAGCGAGATTATTTTCTTGCTCCTTGCTGGACTTGTTGTCCTTGGACCGGAACGTTTGCCAGGGGTCATTCGCCAAGTGGGGAAGGTCTACGGCGACATTCGGCGCACCACCCAGGGACTTGAAAAAGAACTAAGAGGAACATTCGAAGAGCCATTGCGAGACCTTCGCGCTACAGCGGAATCTATCCAAAGCGGTTTTGGGGAAGTGGACACTGAACCTTCACCACCGATGCGACCCGAAATGTCGACTCCGCTGACGTCCGACGACGATGAACTTACAGAATCTATGAACCCGCATTCGGAGAATCCTGATGTCTGAGCAGGAAGTTCATCACAGCGACACCTCCATGCCCATCATGGAGCACCTTCGCGAGTTGCGCATGCGAATTGTGCGAAGTTTGCTGGCAATCACCATCGGAACAATCGTCATACTTGCCGTGTACGACCCAGTAAAAAACTTTCTTACAAAGCCCTACCGCGAACTTTGTAAACAGCGACCAGACTTTAAATGTGATGGTTCACTGTTCTCGCTTGGACCACTAGATGGATTTGCCGCTCGCATGAGAGTGTGCGCTTATGGCGGACTTATTTTGGCTCTGCCTGTTGTTTTGTGGCAGATCTGGCGATTTATCGTTCCCGCTCTTTCCAAAAAAGAAAAGCGTTATGCAGTTCCGTTCATTGCCTCTTCAGTGTTTCTTTTCAGTGTTGGCTGTGCGCTCGCGTACTGGACACTTGATAAGGCCCTTGAGTTCTTGATCTCTTGGTCTGGCACTGAAGTAACACAGGCCTATCAAGTCACAAAATATATTTCGCTTGTCGTTCTCATGATGCTGGCGTTCGGAATCGGTTTTCTCAGCCCCGTCCTCTTGGTCTTTCTCCAACTAGCAAACGCTGTCACACCGCGAACATTGATCAAACAATGGCGTTATGCCGTCATGGGAATATTCATCGCCGCCGCCGTCATCACCCCCTCGGGTGATCCGATCAGCATGCTGGCGCTTGCCATACCTTTAACTTTTCTCTACCTCGTTGCAGTTCTTGTCGGTTGGCTCTTGACACGCCGTCGAGTAGTGGCCGATTCATGAACCCGGTAAGAGAAAAATTTCTTGCGTCGTTGACGTATCAACCAGATGGATTTCAGGTGAAAGCCATGGACTCCATCGATGCTGATGCATCAGTTTTGGTGGCGGCCCCGACAGGGTCAGGCAAGACTCTGATCGCCGAATACGGCATCGCGCGTGCACGTGGTGCAGGACTACGCGCTTTCTACACGACACCTATCAAGGCGCTGTCGAATCAAAAGTTTCGCGATTTGGGCGAGTTATACGGTGCACACAACGTCGGGCTCATCACCGGGGACAATGCCATCAACGCTGAGGCACCCGTTGTGGTTATGACCACGGAAGTTTTGCGAAACATGATCTATGCATCATCGTCTCGGCTCGACAATCTTGGTGTCGTTGTTTTGGATGAAGTTCATTATCTACAAGACACATATCGCGGTCCTGTATGGGAAGAGGTCATTATTCAACTTGACCCCGAGGTGCAACTCGTATGTCTCTCAGCAACTGTCTCTAATGCTGACGAAGTCGGTGAATGGCTATCAACGGTTCGCGGACGGACTGACGTCGTAGTCGAGACAACACGCCCGATTGAACTTGTCCATCATTTTGCACTACACGACAATGCTTCTGACCGAACCGAGATGTATCACACGGTCATCAATGGTGAAGCAAACGCACACGTGCAAAGGATGCTGGCGGGGGGTCGGCCCGGTCCACAAAAGGGAAGTGGAGGGCATAAAAAATCTCGTCGATTTTCACCGCCCACTCGGCCAGAAATCATTGAACTTCTTGAAGATAAACAAATGTTGCCTGCCATCGTGTTTATTTTCTCTCGCGCACAATGCGAGGACGCAGTGTCATCGTGTATGAGAGCCGGCATGGTTCTGACGAGTGTGGAAGAGGAAAACCAAATTCGCGAAATCGTGGAACGTCATTGTGAATCATTGACGGAAGACGACAGAAACGCTCTCGAGTATCACTTTTTCCTAGATGACATCGGCACGGGTATCTCATGTCATCACGCTGGCATGATTCCAATGTTCAAAGAGGCTGTGGAGGAGTGTTTCGTAAAGGGCCTCGTGAAAGTTGTTTTTGCAACAGAGACTCTTGCCGTGGGTATCAACATGCCAGCGAGAGCAGTTGTGATCGAAAAGTTGACTAAGTACACGGGAGAGCATCACCAACTCTTGCGGGCATCTGAGTTCACTCAGCTCACCGGTCGTGCAGGGCGTCGCGGCCTCGATGACATTGGTCATGCGATTTCATTGTGGAACCCTTTCGTCAATTTTGATCAAGTTGTGGGATTAGCACTCAGCAGAAGTTTCCGTCTTTCTTCAGCATTCAGACCCACTTTCAACATGGCCGTCAACATGGTGCGGCGTCACTCCACTGATGGCGCTCATCACATCCTGAATCTCTCCTTTGCCCAGTTCCAAGCAGACAGAGATGTTGTTACCTCAGAGGCAACATTGGAGAAGCGTCGCAGGGAACTTGCACTACTTGAAAAGATTCATGAGGAGATCTCAAAAGAAGATATTGACCCAACGGAGAAAGATTTTCTCGCATCGAATGTTGAAGTGGAAATCGCTCTTCGTGGTCTGCGTCCTGGCGACATCGTGATGTTTGATGCAGCGAATATCCGGGGTCGCGGATTGGTTCTTGCAACTGCGGCAAGACGATCCGGAATCCGACTTACTGTCGTCACTCCGACCCGAAAAATCGTTGATGTCATGGCAAAAGATCTCCGCTCGGTACCAGCTCGTGGCGGGCGTGTTGATCTACCTGTTCCTTTCGAGCCCGCCCGCACAGAATTCATCAAAGAAGCATCTGCTCGACTCGTGAAGGCACGCATAGACGAAACAATGGGCCGCACAATTGAAGAGCGCACCGGTCCGCGAGTTACAGAGTCACCAATCTCATCTAAAAATATCCGTCGGCTTCGAAAAGAAATTGAGCAAATGAAAGATGGTTCACGCAATCGCGCTGGTTCCGTCGGCGCTCGATTTATGGATGTAGTCGAACTTTTGGAAGATCTGGGTTACATCGATGATTGGACTCTGACGGAGAAAGGACAAACCCTCGCCGGAATTTTCCATGAATCTGATCTCCTTGTCGTCGAAGTGATGAATCGGGGGGTTCTGGACAATCTCTCGGTGAATGATTTGGTAGCGGTGTTGTCCACATTGATTTATGAGCCTCGTGGAGGGGACAATGGCGGTCCGACGCGCTGGCCCTCAGATCTTGTGCGCCAGAGATTCAAGCGCATTGAAAAAATCAGCGAGTCTTTGCAGGAAGCTCAGCGACAACGAGGCATGCATATTCATCGTCCACCGAATGGTGGGCTAGCGCATGAGACTGCCGGTTGGTCATCTGGCAAGCCGCTCTCTCGCATTCTTGATCCTGAATTGACTCCAGGCGACTTTGTTCGAAACATGCGGCAACTGATTGATCTGCTTCGACAGATTGCTACGACGACACACAATGATTCTCTTCGTTCAGTTGCGGAAGATGCAGCCCGAGCAATTAATCGGGGAGTGGTTGCTGCCGCTCAGGGTGGTTCAGCGGCGTGACCATCAAACGCGGTGAAGAATGGGGAACGCCCTTCACAGCGCCATCCGTAGTCACCCACCTCGGTAGTGATGCAGATATTGCAACGATGGAAGCCGGTGAAACGATGATTGTTACAGGGGGAGACCTCTATGAGACTCTTGGTTGTCCTGCGATTGCAGCGCCAGGATCCACGTGCACTCTTGTCTCTGTCGATGCATTGCAGTGCGAGGTATTTCTTCCCGACGGCACCGTTGTGATCCAACGTGTCGCATCATGTATCGAAATCGGATTCTTCAGACCTCGACTTGGTCGGCAACACCGATATGTCTGCGTCAGCAATGCCGGGCTCGTAAAAGGTCGGAACTTGCTGCCTCGCGCGCATCCAAACGATGGAGTGATGGATGTACTGGAGGTTGCCTCATCGATGACCATTCGCAATCGCCTTGTGGCCAATAAAAAAGCTGAGACGGGAACGCACATTCCGCATCCGAACATCACAACTGCTCGAGGAACGATGTTTGAGTTCGAAAATCTTGGTGAATCAGAAGATCTCCAGTTAGACCACACGAAAATTCCATCCTGGGTAAAGATTCGGGTCTCTGTTCTTCCGGATTACTGGAACATCGTCGTCTAGTCACCTACGGTTGCACCATGCATGCATGGATCCTCAACGAATCACCCGGCGCCTACACCTGGGGTTCTCAGCCAGATCCCATTCCCGGACCGGACGAAGTTCGAATTCGGGTCGTTGCAAGCGCCCTCAACCACATGGACCTCTGGGTGACTCGTGGGATGCCGAAGCCTCCGCTACCGCACATTCCGGGATGCGATACCACTGGCGTCGTAGACGCAATTGGTTCTGAAGTCACGAGCGTTTCAGTCGGTGATGAAGTCGTTGTCAACCCCGGCGTGTCTCCCGTTGATGAAATCATCCGCTATGGCAACAATTCACCGATGGGGCCTGGCTTCATGATTTGGGGCGAGCATTGCAAGGGCGGTCATGCAACATATGCAATTGCCCCCGCTCGCAACGTACGACCTCGTCCCTCCAACAGGTCATGGGAGGAATGCGCGGCATTCCCACTGGCTTATCTCACAGCTCTTCGAATGCTGAATCGCGCGCGCTTGCAATCCGGAGAGACCGCACTCATTGTTGGTGTGGGATCCGGTGTTTCCAGTGCTGCACTTTCTATTGCTAAATGGATGGGTGCACGAGTAATCGTGACAAGTCGAGATGAGTCGAAGAGAAGTCAAGCAATCGCGATGGGTGCAGACGAATCCATTGACACATCTGCCGACAGATGGAACGTGGAAGCCGATGTCGTCGTAGAAAGTGTTGGTCCTGCAACGTGGGACAAGTCCATGAGGTCTCTCGCTCCCGGCGGGCGTATGGTGGTGTGTGGTGGCACATCTGGACCCAAAGCAGAAATCAATATTCCCCGCTTGTTTTTTAAGCAGTACGAAATTATTGGTTCGTCGATGGGTAGCTACGAAGAGTTTGAACAACTGTTATTGCTAGTTGAACAAGGCTTGCCCATCGCCATTGACTCTGTTCATCCACTCGCTGATTATGAAACTGCATTGTCCAAACTTGAACGCGGCGAACAACTGGGCAAAATCGTCCTGCGCCACGGAGATTCTGCGTGAATACTCCAATTCAAGAATTGAAGACACGCGCATGTGATCGCATCGACGCAATTGCTCAAGAACTAATTGAAGCAAGTCACGCAATCCATGCACGACCCGAATTGAACTTTGAAGAACATTTCGCTGCCGAACTTCTCACCACAATTTCCAATAAATACGGAATGCCGGTCGAGAAGAACGTATTCGGATGTGAAACTGGGTTTGCCGGAGAAGTCGGCAGTGGACCCACCGTGTGCATCATGAGCGAATATGACGCACTTCCCGATATCGGCCATGGCTGTGGGCACAACATCATCGCGACCGCTGGACTTGGGGCAGCAATTGCGCTCTCACACGTCGCTGACGATGCTGGTGGTCGTATTCGGTATTTGGGCACGCCCGCCGAAGAGGGCGGTGGCGGCAAATTAGTGATGGCTCGTCATGGAGCGCTCGACGGAGTCGACGTCGCAATGATGGTGCATTCAGCTGATGCAGACTTGACCACCATTGACGCCATCGCCTTGCAGCAATTATTGGTTGAGTATTCCGGTCAGGCAGCACACGCTGCAGCAGCTCCTGAGAAGGGGAGAAACGCGTTAGACGCGGCCGTCTTGGGATACATGGCGGTCGCAACGCTTCGTCAACATATTCTTCCAACAGAGCGAGTGCATGGCATCTTCACCAAAGGTGGAAGCAAGCCAAATATCGTTCCCCACGAGACAGCCACCGAGTGGTACGTGAGGTCCGACACCATGGATTCGCTCAATCAATTGAAACCTCGCGTACTCGCTGCTCTTGAATCTGGCGCCCACGCTTGTGGTTGCTCAGTCCGTCACGAATGGGATGGGAACCCGTATGCCGACATGGTGACGAACAACAACATGTCGGCGATGTATATCGCCAATGCTGCCGCCCTTGGTAGGAGTGTCACAGTGCCAGGAACCAATGGAAGGAGAGTGGTGGGAAGTACCGATATGGGGAACATCAGCCATCTGGTGCCGTCCATTCATCCGATGATTGCCTCGGCTCCATTGGGGACTTCCATACACACCGTTGCCTTTGAACTCGCATCCATCACTCCAATGGCCGACCGTGCGGTTATTGATGGTGCCAAGTCCATGGCTATGACCGCCATTGATTACTGGACCTCTTCAGAACAACAAGCAGCAATTTCGAAAGAGTTCGCGCAGACCAATGCTGACAAGGGTGTGCTGTAGTCGGTATCCCTCAGACGAACACGGTTGCCTCGTAGGCTAAAAAACCGTGACGGTCTATGTTCCTGAGGAATTTACTGATTCTGAATCCGACATTTTGCGTCGGTATTTCACCAATCTTGATCAGCCAGTTTTTGCGCTTGTCAATCTCCCAGAGGTGGTGAAAGGCGCGTTATTCGCCCGCTACAGCCGTAGTCCACGTAGTTTGCGGCGACTTTTCTTGGATGAGTTTGTCAACGACTTGGAAATTCAGGGCGACCAAGCTGTCGATGCGACAGTTGGTGTTGATCGCGCAGAATCTCTGTACGAAAAAGTCTTTGTTGAATACGGCGACGATTCTGTCGCTCAGCTAGGTGGAGTTCACTTGGCCTGCGAACAGGCGTCAAATATTTTGACAAAGATCCTCGAGTGGGGTCGCCTCATGAGCTATCTCGAGCAGTCAACTCGTTACATCTCGTATGACGAGCGCCTTGGTGGGCGCTACCGCTATTACCGAGACCCTGAGCTTCTTGAAGGCAAGTACGGAACTCGCTATGTCGGCGATATGGATCGCATGTTTGATTCATATAGTTCTCTTGCAGAAACTGTTACTCAACATGTTCGATCTTCTGTTCCGAAGCGCGAAGGGGACAGTGACTTCGTATATCGACAGGCCACACGTGCAAAAGCATTGGATGCAGTGCGTGGGCTTCTTCCTGCTTCATCACTGTCAAACGTTGGGATTTACGGAAGTGGCCAGGCATACGAACAATTGCTTCTGCGCATGCGTGCTCATCCTCTTCCTGAAGCGCGTGTATATGCGGACATGATGTTGACCGAGCTTCGAAAAGTCATCCCTTCCTTCCTTCGTCGCGTCGACGTCGTGGAGCGGGGTGGCAAATGGTCCGAATATCTTTCGACCAACACCTCCAATATGAATTCATTGGTGGACTCATTATTCGGAGACAGCATCGCCTCCGATGTCGAAGAAGTCAGCTTGGTGGATTTTGACCCAGATGGTGAAAACAAGATCGTGGCTGCGGCCTGTTATGCGTTCTCACATCTTCCAGAGTCTCAGATTCTTGCCAAAGTAGAAAAGATGACCACAGCCGAGAAGAGTGAGATTCTTCGCAACTATGTCGGTCATCGTGAAAATCGTCGTCACCGTCCCGGTCGTGCTTTCGAACGGACCGACTACAGATTTGACGTTCTTTCCGATTACGGCGCGTTTCGAGACATGCAGCGTCACCGTTTGTTGACCATCGAGTGGCAACCTCTCACTCCATATCACGGTTTCTCACGCCCAGACCTCGTTGACGCAGCAGGTGCGGCTGATGACTTCAATGAGGTTATGGACCGCTCTGCGGCACTGTATGACGCTTTGGTAGGGGACCATCCAAGCCAAGCCTCATACGCCGTCTCAATGGCGTATCGCATCAGGTATTCAATGCAGTTCAATGCACGCGAAGCAATGCACATGCTTGAATTGCGTTCCAGCCCGCAGGGGCACCCGTCGTATCGCCGAGTTGCTCTTGAAATGCACCGTCTCATTGCAGAAAAAGCTGGTCACCATGCGGTAGCCGACGCAATGATTCACATGACCACAGAGGCCCCAGAGCTTGAGCGTCTCGATTCTGAACGGCGAGCAGAGGCACGCCGCTCCGATCGTTCATAGAGTTTTTCTCAGCGTGACGAACGTCACGAAAATGAAAACATTGTTGGGGATTCGTGTGTTGAGGTGTTTTTATGCCTATTATCCCGCCCCGAGCCTTGTGGCAAAACGGAGGAATCCAACGTGGCAAAAGATGACATCGATCCTGAAGAGATGGAAGAAATCGAAATTGATGGCGAGGAAGAACTCGACATCCTTGACGACGACCTCGAAGGTGATGAACCACTTCTTTCCGACGATGACGAGGATGACCTCGATGACGACGACTCGATGGGCGCCACAGTCGTCCGTAAGCCAACAGAAGATGACGAAGACGATGACGACATGGTCGCTCCCGATGATGTCGAAGAGGACCTTGCGGAGATCCTGAAGGACCGTCTCGCATCCGAAGATCTCCCCGCTGAAGAAGACGAGGTTGTTGAAACGGATGAGCGCACAGGATCCGATGATTCTTTGCAGCCAAAGCGTGCTGATGAAACTCTCTGCAGCACATGCTTCATGCTTGTGCGCAAGAACACGACGATCTGCCCAATGGGTGACGATGAATGCGCCATGGTTGCGAAGAAAAAGAAGAAATGACGAATCCGCTTGTTTCGATTCATCGTGCGGTGTGGCGCAAAATCCATGCCTCGATCGAAGATGTAAAGAAGCAAGCACCAGCGGCTCGTATGGTTGGAGAATTCGCAGTGAAGCACGCTGCGAACGAGGCCAGTAAAAACATCCGGAAAGTGACCGAGCAGCACCAGCAGCCCGACTCCGAAAAGTGACAACAGACGTAACGATGTTCATTCGACTCGCACTTGAATCCGATACGGAACTCATCGAGGCGCACATCGCGGCAGCTACGTTGGAATCCTCTGCTTATCGAGGAAAGTTGCGTTCGCAAACTGAATTTGATGAAGCTATTACTCTCGTTGCTGGATACGGAAGTTCCGTTATGGGCAGTGCACGTGCGACGTTCACTGGAACCGCGGGGTTTATCGAACACATTTTTGTGACGCCAGAAACCCGCGAAGTAGGACTGGGTGATGCGCTGTTGCTCTCAATGCTCGATGAGTTCCGCCAGCGTGGCGTCAGAGAAGTTTCCGCTCAGGCATTGCCCGGAGATCGTGCGATGAAGAACTTGTTTGAGAGACACGGTTTGATTGCGCAAACCATTGTTGTAGGAAAGTCCCTCTAGCGACCCTTCCACTGGGGAGCACGCTTTTCAATAAAAGCTGTTAGTCCCTCTTTGGTGTCTTCAGATTTCATGATCGGTGCAAACTCTGCATTGGTCATCTTGATGAGAGCTTCGTCGCTCTCAAATGCGGAAGCCAACACAACACGTCGGCTTGCTGCAACTGCCATCGGTGCAGAAGTTGCAATTTTGTTCGCCAATTCGATTGCTGCGTTTAGTGCTTCACCAGGTGCAACAACATGATTAACAAGCCCAAGTTGATAGGCGCGTTCGGCAGTCAATGGGTCACCAGTCAAGATGACTTCCATCGCGACTGATTTACCAATTGCGCGAGGGAGTCGAAAAAGTCCGCCAGCGCCGGCGATGAGATTGCGTTTCACTTCAGCAAGTCCAAAAGAAGAGCGCGTGGTGGCAATCACCATGTCTGATGCGAGCACGATTTCACAGCCTCCTGCTGTAGCAAGACCATCGACAGCGGCGATGACCGGCTTGTTGCGTTCGCGATACACAAATCCGGCGAATCCACCGCGCTTTGTACCCAGTGTTTGGCCGCCTGCGCTCAATGCTTTCAAATCGGCACCCGCACAAAAAACCGGAGACTTATGGCCCTCAGTATTGGCTGTGAGAACACCGACCCACACATTGTCGTCAGCTTCAAGCCGATCAATGGCTGATTCCATTGCTTGTGCAACATCATCATTGATCGCATTACGCGCATCAGGACGATTCAGAGTGATCACCGCAACTTGGCCGCGGACTTCGTATGTAACCAATTCAGACATGTTTGTCACCGTAGTGGCGACATGAGCCAGGAGGCCTATTCGGCGGGGGAGTCGCTCGGTACTTCTGTTGCAGGAACCTCAGTTGACTCTTCAACGGCCACAGGGGCCGGCGGAGTTGCCTTTGGTGCGCCTTGAGGCTTTGGACCGCGAGGAGCCTTGGCGTCAGCGGACTTGTTCACATCTGCAGCGCGCTTCTTTGGGTTCTTGTCACCACGAGGCTGCTGCAGAGGACGCGGCGGACGAGCCTTGGGGTCAACCATGACGCCGAACAATGCAGCCAACTGCGGCATGAGTGGTCCGAGGCGGGTGATTGTCTTCAGCAAGTCCTCGGAGACCACCGTTGGCACAGCGGGAGGAAGGATCTTTCCGTGAACAGGGGAGAACGCTGCTGCTTCAAGCAAAGTAATCCATCGCTCAGATGGAGCATCCGCTGTCATCCCGGCCACTGTTGCGTCAACAAGTTCTGTCGCAAGTGCTGGCGGGAATGGAACGCCAGCTTTAGGAGGCTGCGAGGACAAGCGAAGAGCGCGGACAACACGGCCAACCTTTGTTGCCGATGCGATGTCTTCAAACCAGTTACGAATTTCTGTTTCCTGACGAACTACCAGGGCTTGCTTCATCTTGGCGACAAGCGCACGAGTTGCTTCGTCGATAGCGACAAGTTGATCTGCCGACACCACGATGGAACGAAGATCGCGAAGATCGATGTCTTCAATAATTGTCTCAGCAGACGATGCGCGGTCACGCCATTCAGCAACACGAAGACGTGGAAGCAACTGTTCAGCAATCACAACAAGACCATCTGCGGGAATCTTCTCGCGACCTTCTGCCACAGCTTTCTTATTCTGCTCTTCAACAGCTGCACGAACCGCTGGTACGCCACCAAGGAGCACTTTTTCGGCGATTGCACGCTGCGCCTCGGGAAGTTCTGCGAGAACTGCATCGACATTGACGCGTCGAGGCTTAATGCGCTTTGGCTTAGGACGCTGAGGCAATTCAGGAGGTGTCTCAAAGAACGGACGACGTGGACGATCTCCACGACCCTCGCTACCTTCACGGCGCTCTCCACGTGGCTTGTCACCATCGCGACGCTCACCGCGCGGCTTATCACCATCACGACGTGGTCCACGGCGCTTGTCTCCATCGCGCGGACCCTTCTTGCGAAGTTGCTGCGTCACAGCCTCAAAAGGCTTTTCGGACGGAAGTATCTCGAGAAGACCTTCGCGTGCGGACTTCTGCTTGGGAGCGGTGATGGAAAGCACGCGTGTGCCGTCCAAGTCGGACTCCACTTCAGCTCGAACGACGTCCTTCACTGCGGTGCCTGAAGGCACTACGGAGTCTGCGACGACACCCTTGGGCTGAAGCGCGCCTGCAGCGCGCCACGTCCAAGTGCCATCTTCGCGCTTGCTGGTGAGTTCGATCTCGATACGTCGTGACATAGGTGTTCTACGGTATCTCCGTTTTACCCTCGACCATCAGCCTGGATAGCCCCATCGCTAGTCTTCGCAAATGCCTATCTACGCACTTGGTGACCAAGTTCCCGTCATCGACCCAACGGCCTTCATCTCACCCGATGCCGTCATCATCGGTTCCGTCACGATTGGAGCACAGAGTTCGATCTGGTCCGGTGCAGTGTTGCGGGGTGATGACGGTGCCATTGTGATCGGGGAGCGCACCAGCATCCAGGACGGCACTGTGGTCCACACCACCCCTGCAAACCACACCACGGTGGGTAATGACTGCGTGATTGGACACATCGTGCATCTTGAGGGTTGTGTGATTGAAGATGGTGCTCAAGTGTCATCTGGGTCAGTGGTGTTACATCGCGCAGTCGTCAGCACCGGCGCCATTGTTGCTGCCAATGCAGTCGTCTTGAATGACACCGTTGTTCCGGCGGGAGCTCTTGCTGTTGGTGCACCTGCCGTTATCAAAGAAGGTCGAGCGCGCAAAGAAGACATTGAATTCGCAGCACTTGCCTACATCCACAAGGGCGTGCGTTTCCGTGAACAACTTCGCCGAATCGACTAGCTCTTGGCCAATGGTCGACTTCACAGTCGACATTCATCAAGTTGAGTTGGTCTCTGATCTTTTGTGGTCGCTGGGTGTTGTTGCCATCGAAGAACGCGACGGAATTAACAACATGACCACTCTGCGTACGAGCATGGGTGACGAACCAGAAAATGCCATCGCTTTTGTTTTTGCATCTTTCCCAGAAGTAACGATTTCGCGCATTGACGTCAATCGTTCAGTGGCAGATACTTGGCGAGACCATGCTGTTGCAACGTGGGTCAACAACGATGTGGCATTAGTGCCCGCATGGATTGACGCACCGGCAAATTGCACTCCAATTTTTGTTGAGCCTCTCGACACTTTTGGCTTAGGAAATCATCCCACCACGGTGCTGACATTGCGTCTTGCATTACAAAATGTGACAGAGCCCTGCACAGTTTTTGATTTGGGTTGTGGCTCGGGAGTTCTTGCTGTGGGCCTCGCGGTGCTGAGGCAGTGCACGTGTCTGACATTTGACATTGCTGATAGTGCGAAAAAAGCTGTTGCGGACAATGCCCGATTGAACAACACGTCATCAGTGTCTTGGGTCAACGGCTATCCGTCATTCCCATCGCAAGTTGTATTGGCGAACATTCTGGCTCCGGTCCTCATCGAAGAGTCTGAGCAAATTTCTAGCGCAACAGCAAGTGGGGGATTACTTGTTTTGAGCGGAATGCGAAACGAACAAGCGGAACGCGTTTTGAATGAGTTCATTGACTTCACAGAAGTACAGCGCGATGAACTTGATGGCTGGACAGCTGTGGCGTTGCGGAAAAAGTAAAAAAGCCGGAAAGAAAAATCGGCTACGAAATGTTGCGTGCGCGCACGCCGATTGGTGCAATCAGTCGATATCCCGCGGCGTGGCGTTCCTCTTCTGATTCGCCACCCCAGAATCCGTACTCTCGGTTACGACGAGCAAAATCTCTGCAATCAATCAAGACTTCACAGGATTGACATACTTCTCGAGCTTGAGCCTCACGACGCTCACGAGCTTGTGGTCGCTCCGCTGCAGGAGGGAAGAAGATTGCGGCAAGTCCTTTGCATTCGGCAAGACCAGACCATGAGGTGTCATCCCACTCTCTGAAAGCGAACAAATCTCCAATGGCCATCGTTGTCCCCCAACTGCAGTGCCCTTGGACAGATTAGCGGAATTGACTCCTCAGTCAATTCTTGACATTTCGGACAAGAATTGCGTTAGGCGAAGGCAGCTGCCACACCCGCTGCGAAGGCATCGACATCTGCCTCCGATGTGTCCCAGGAGGTCATCCAGCGCACCTGAGAGCGCGATTCATCCCAATCCCAGAAGAAGCTCCAGTCTTGCAATTGCTTCTTCACAGCGGGTGGGAGGATCGGGTACATGCTGTTCACCGCAGGAGGGTCAATGTCCAACCCGGATATACCCGCCACTGCCGAGTGAAGACGCCGAGCCATCGCATTTGCTTGTCCGGCAGTTTCGATCCACAGACCGTCGCTCAGAGCCTCAATAAATTGGGCCGCCACATAACGCTGCTTCGAGGGCAACTGAGTGGCTTGTTTACGGATGTAACCACTGCGATCAGATGCAACTCCACGACGTAGAAGGACAGCCTCAGCGCCCAACATGCCGTTCTTGGTTCCTCCGAAAGAAACCGCGTCAACACCGGCGCCAAATGTCAGAGCGCGGAATGTTTTTGCATCGCCACCCAATGCAGCGACAGCGTTAGAAATTCGGGCTCCATCAAGGTGAACGCGCATGCCGAATGAATGCGCAGTGTCACAAATCGCACGAATTTCTTCGATGGAATACAGACCACCAAGTTCCGTTGCCTGTGTTAAAGACACAACGCCTGGTTGCACATGATGCACGTTTCCGATTGCACCAGCCAACGCCTCAATATCAGTTGGCTTCAATTTGCCGTCAGGACAATCAACATCTTGCAATTTGACACCCAAGAATTTTTCAGGGGCACCTGTCTCATCAACATTGATATGCGACCAACTCGTACAGATCACAGAGTCTGCAGGCTGTAAGAGACTTGCGAGCGCGACGATGTTGGAACCAGTGCCATTGAACGTAAAAAGCACATCAACGTCTTCATCACACAGTTCTGAAAAGAGGGAAGCGGCGTGCTTCGTCAATGAATCACCGCCGTATGCCATGACGTGGCCTTCATTGGCGCGAGCGATGGCATCGAGGTATCGAGGATGAGTGCCGCTGAAATTGTCACTGGCGAAAAAACTGCGGGGTGCTGGGGGAAAATCCACAATCAATAACCTACTTGTCATTATCATTACGTCATGACGAAATTAGGAGACGGGGCAGAGGTGCGGGGAACAGATCGCCGATGCAGATGGTGTCGACATGCCTTACCGATCCAAGATGGCCCGGGTAGACGCAAAGAGTTCTGCAGCCAGAAATGTCGTCAATGGGATTGGGTATCCAGACAGAGAGCCTCGGAATTGGAATTATCCGAGAACGAGTTAGTGATGACTCGTGAAGAACTCGACCTTCTCAAAGACCAAATTTACGTTTTGCATTGTGCGCTCACAGATGCTCGTAACGACTTAGGAAAACCACGACATACAAAAGAGTCAATTCGAGAGATTCTGGACTGGGTCATGGATGCAGCTGAGCCTGTGGCCTCCGCTTCTCTTCACCCTTCCGTACGCCCATAATGTCCGTTATGTAATTTATGTATAAAGCAATACCCACAAAGGTTTGAGACGGTTCTCCCCAACTGCTTGGCACCTAAGGTTCTCACCATGGCAATCAGAACCCTCCAGGACGGCATCGGCGCACAAGACGTTCTCAATGAGATGGAAGCCTTTCGCGCGCACGATGTGCGCTGGCGCGATGGTCGGTGCTTCACGCTCGCCTATTCGTCCAGTCCCGAACAATTGGCCATCGCTGAAGAGGCCTATCGAAGGTTCTCTGGTGAGAACGCACTCAACACTGCGGCGTTCCCTTCGCTCAAGCACATGCAGCAAGAAGTTGTTGACACGGTGACTGGCTGGTGCAACGGAGATGACGACGTTGCTGGCTTTATGACCTCAGGTGGCACGGAGAGCCTCGTACTCGTTGTCCGCGCCGCAGTGATGCGAGCCAAGCGAGAAGGTCGCCTCACCAGCACCCCCAATATGGTCCTGCCAACTTCAGCGCATGCAGCTCTAGAAAAAGGAGCCGACTATTTCAATGTCGAGAGTCGCCGAGTTGATGTTGGTCCTGACTGGCGTGCCAACATCAGTGCGATGCGTGCAGCCGTTGATGACAACACGATTCTGATCGTTGGTTCTGCTCCCCAGTATCCACAAGGTGTCGTCGACCCCATTGTGCACATCGCATCAATTGCTCTTGAGCGCGACATCAATTGTCACGTCGATGCGTGCATGGGAGGCGTAACGCTTCCCTATCTAGAGATGCTGGGCGAAGAAGTTGCTCCTTGGGATTTCCGCGTCGAAGGAGTCACGTCTATTTCCGTTGATCTCCATAAATATGGATACACGTCAAAGGGTGCTGGTGTTTTGCTTCATCGCAACAAAACTTTGCGAAACGACCAAACGTTCATGACGGATAATTGGCTCGGCGGCATGTACGGCTCATCAGGCATTCTCGGAACAAAATCCGGCGGACCCATCGCATCGGCGTGGGCCGTTATGAGATTCCTTGGCGACAACGGTTACCGCGCGGCTACGAGCAGTGCTCGCCTCAGTGCACTCACCATTGCACGACACATTGATGCGCACCCATTGCTTTCTCTTCGTGCCATGCCCGACACAACACTCCTCTGCTTCGGTACAGCCGACCCAAAGCGTCATGACGTATTTGCACTTGCAGAGCTACTCATTGCACGCGGTTGGTACATGGATCGTCAAGGTCCACCGCCCAGCATTCACCTCACGGTTCATGCCGGTCACGAAGCTCGTATCGCGGAGTTTCTCGTCGATCTCGATCAGTGCGTCCAGGAACTCGATGGCCTTACTGGCTCCGCTGGCTCGTATGCCTCAGTGGATTAGCCCATGACGGAATCCAACTGACGCTTCCCCACCGACTACGGTGTGAGAAAACATCTACTTGGGAGAGCGTGCTTTGCAGCACCGCCGAAGGAGCAACCGCCCCGGAATCTCTCAGGCAAAAGGACCAGGTAGATACAGAACGCTGGAAAGAGTGGGTTCGCCCGCCGCCGACGGGGAAAGCCACTTTGTGGTGAAGCTCTCAGGCACCAAAGACAGCGGGGGTCCACACTCCATCGGAGAACATATGAGCCCGAGCCCCCGGTCCTTGACTACCCCTGGTTTTACTCCGGACGATTTCGCTATTCGGCACTTGGGTCTTTCCGAAGATGATCGTGCGGAGATGTTGCGGGTCATCGGCGTTGATTCAGTGGAAGCGCTTCTTGACGCAACCATTCCATCAGCAATTCGTTTACGTGAGCGTCTCGCATTGTCCTCTTCTGTTGCAGAGCATGAAGTGCTCGACAAGTTGCGAGCAAAATTCGACGGAGATGCAAAGCGGACATCATTTATCGGCCAGGGCTACTACGGAACTATTACTCCCCCCGTTGTGAAGCGGAATGTTCTTGAAAATCCGGCGTGGTACACCGCGTACACGCCGTACCAACCCGAAATTAGTCAAGGCCGCCTTGAAGCACTTCTGAATTTCCAGACAATGATCTCGGAACTCACGGGACTTCCATTGGCTAATGCATCACTACTCGATGAAGCCACCGCTGTTGCGGAAGCTGTCACCATGGCTCATCGGATTAGTAAGTCAGGTTCCGATTCTGTGCTCGTTGATTCCAACACGCACCCACAGACACTTTCTGTTCTTCGGACACGTATGGAACCCATCGGAATCACTGTCGTCGAATCATCCGTTGCCGAAATGAATCCTGAAGGATTTTTTGCTGTTGTTGTGTCGTGGCCTGGAAGCAATGGTGCACTCCCCTCGCCTGCCAGTATTCGCGCCTTGACAGATGCAACACATGCAGCGAGTGCCGTAGCAATTGCCGCAACTGATCTCATGGCCTGCACACTCATCCTTCCTCCAGGTCAATTGGGGTTCGACATTGCTGTCGGTTCGTCTCAGCGCTTCGGCGTACCGATGGGTTTCGGAGGACCACATGCCGCCTTCATGGCAACTCTTGATAAACATGCCCGATCACTGCCAGGACGACTCGTCGGTGTCAGCACAGATACAGCGGGACGGCCTGCCCTTCGTCTCACTTTGCAAACACGAGAGCAGCACATCCGCCGAGAGAAGGCCACATCGAATATCTGCACAGCACAGGTTCTCCTTGCAAATATTGCCGGCATGTACGGCGTGTGGCATGGTCCAAGTGGTCTGCAACGGATAGCGCAACGTATCAACTCTTATGCACAACGAGCCGCAACATCTTTGACATCTGCAGGGTTTTCACTTATTTCCGATTCATTCTTTGACACAGTTGCATTTTCCGTATCCGATGTCGAAGCTCAATTAATCACAACACGAGCTGCTGGTTTCAATGTGCGCAAAATTGATGCACAAACAATTTCTCTCAGCGTTGACGAGACAACAAATGAAGAATCGTTATCTGCGCTTCTTTCTTCATTTGGTGCCACGCTGAGCGAAGCAGCTGGTACTTCTTTTGCAAACGCTGCTCGGGCTGACAGCTACATGACACAATCTGTCTTTCAGCGCCATCACACAGAGCATGAGATGCTTCGTTACCTGCGCGCGCTCGCTGATAAAGACCTCGCACTTGATCGCACCATGATTCCTTTGGGTTCATGCACTATGAAATTGAATTCAACGACCGAGATGGAGCCTGTGACTTGGCCTGAATTCTCTTCATTGCATCCATTTGTTCCTGCCGATGAATCAGTGGGCATGAGAATGGTCATCGATGAGTTGGAGCAGATGCTTGTCTCCATCACGGGTTACGACGCAGTGAGTTTGCAGCCGAATGCAGGCAGTCAGGGAGAGTTTGCAGGCCTCATGGCTATTCGTGCGTATCACCACTCCCGTGGTGACACGCAACGTGATATTTGTCTGATCCCATCAAGTGCCCATGGCACAAACGCAGCAAGTGCTGTGATGGCGGGAATGAAGGTGGTCGTTGTCGCTTGTGACGAAAACGGAAACATTGATGTTGACAATCTTCGGGCTCAAGCAGAAGCTGCGGGCGCATCGCTCGCTGCAACGATGGTGACCTATCCATCGACGCACGGAGTCTTTGAGGAAGCCATCGGAGAGATTTGTGCGATCATTCACGACAACGGTGGACAGGTGTACGTCGATGGCGCAAACATGAATGCGCTCGTTGGTACTGCCCAGCCAGGCAAGTTCGGAGCTGATGTCAGCCACCTGAACCTGCATAAGACATTCTGTATTCCACACGGTGGTGGCGGTCCTGGCGTCGGTCCAGTTGCCGTACGTGCACATCTTGCACCATTCCTGCCAGGAAATCCGATTGAGAATGACTCCCCCGTCGGCCCTGTTTCTGCTGCGATGTACGGGTCTGCCAGCATCCTGTGCATACCGTGGGTGTACATCACGATGATGGGCGCAGATGGATTACTCCAAGCAACTGCTGATGCCATTCTTTCGGCTAACTACATGGCTGCGCGTCTGGACGAAGTATTTCCGGTTCTCTACCGAGGCACTAACAGCAGCGTGGCTCACGAATGCATTCTCAATGTTGGTCATGTAATTCATGGAACCGACATCACCATTGACGACATCGCGAAACGCTTAATGGATTATGGGCTTCATGCGCCCACGATGAGCTTTCCTGTTGCGAACACCCTGATGGTGGAACCAACTGAAAGCGAATCGCTTGCGGAGATAAATCGGTTTTGTGAAGCCATGCTCGGCATCCGCCGCGAGTTAGATCTGGTGTTATCCGACTCGGTTTCTGCCGCTGATTCTGTCCTGCGACATGCGCCCCATACCATCGAAGACATTGCTGGAGAATGGAATCATCCGTACTCTCGAGAAGACGCACTCTTCCCTGTGCCACAGTTGCGCACCCGTGGTTATCATGCGCCAGTGTCGCGTATCGATGCGGCATACGGAGATCGCAACCTGGTGTGCACGTGTGCACCTATTGAGGCCTACGCAATGTCACTAGATGCGAGTACCGTGGGATCGTGACCGAAGAGAACACGCAAGACGCTTCGCAAGCGACATCGAATCAACAGACAACGAATCCACTCGAACAGTTGTTGCAAATTCTATCAATGGTGGACCCAATCGAACTTGCTGGCAAAGCAGTGGACACCACTCGTCGCACCACAGAGACATTGGTGACAATGTTGGAAAACTTTGCTTCCACGATCGACAACCTCAATCGGACGACAACTCGAGTCAATGCATTACTGGACGACATTGAAGAGCCCCTGAAACGGGTAATGCCGCAATTGGGAAATGCGATGAACGCCATGGCCACTATGGGCGAAGCTGCATCCCAATTAGCAGATTTATCGAAGCGACTAGGACCACTCACCACCTTGGCAGAAAATGCAGGCGGAATTTTCGGCTTTCGCCCCGGTAAGCCCAGCGGAGGGACTACTTCTTCTTCTCCACAAATGGAGTCGTAACGACTGTTCCGGGAATCTTTGTTCCGCGAACGTCTAGCTGAACCTTGTCTCCGACGGAAACCGAAGGCGACACAAACGCGAGTGCGACACAGTGC
Source organism: Acidimicrobiaceae bacterium (assembly GCA_947446815.1). Classification (GTDB taxonomy): domain Bacteria; phylum Actinomycetota; class Acidimicrobiia; order Acidimicrobiales; family Ilumatobacteraceae; genus UBA2093. Next base: position 49,073 of record CANFGT010000008.1, on the reverse strand, counting down.
CCCAAAGTTGGCGAGAAGTTTCCACTGCTGACAAAGCCAACCTCGGCACCTTCGGCATCAACAATAGTTGAACCATCACGCGCGGGCCGACGTCCGTCGATGGAGATACCTATCAGGCGCCGCGCGATACCGCGAGCCTTCTCGGCCTCCAATGCAGTGCGACCACGGAATCCGTTCTTGTTCCATGCCACCACCCACTCGAGGCCAGCTTGCAAAGAGGTGATTCCTTCACCCAACTCATGACCATGCAAGGGTAACGCTGCCTCTAGACGCAATGTGTCTCGTGCACCAAGCCCAGCTGGCGTCACTCCTGCTTGCAATAGCGCATTCCAGACATCTGCTGCGCCATCAATGGGGACAGCAATTTCAATTCCGTCTTCACCTGTGTAACCAGTACCCGCTACAACACAAGGATGTCCGCACACTTCAATACGACGAACATTGAACCGCGGAACTTCAGATGCATCGATACAGAATGAAGCGATCATCCGACGAGCATCCGGACCTTGAACTGCAATCACCGCACGTGTGGCCGTTGTGTCGACGCCACCAAGGGCGGAAACAACTCGATCTGTATTCGAAGCGTTGGGCATGACATCGAATACGTCTTCTTCGATCCACCAGACAATAATGTCGTCAAGTACAGATGCGTCTTCTTCGTTTAAGAGATGTGTGTACTGTGCGCGACCTGGTCCAATCTTGCCAAGATCATTTGTGAGGACAGCTTGCAATCTCTGCAGCGAACCAGGGCCTTCAACGCGAACGGTGCCGAGATGCGAGACATCAAACATGGTTGCCGAGGTGCGACATGCAGCGTGTTCGGCAAGAGTTCCGTCGGCGTATGCCAAAGGCATTGCCCAGCCACCAAAAGGAACCATCTTTGCGCTCAGTGCACGATGGTGCGCATCAAGCGGAGAGAACTTCATCGTCATACGGCGACGACAGTGGTGCTGCCTTCATCCCCGAGCTCTACTGCCACGATGGGCATTGGCTCAGGACGGAACGTGATGATTTGACGATCGACTTCATCACGAACACCAGACATCGGCAGCACATTCAACACACCTTGACCGTGACGCAAGACGTCAATTAATTCATCGCCGTCACACAGGACGACGCTTCCGCCGTCAATCACAATATGTGCGGCAGAGATATCGGTGTCAACATGTTCGCGCATATAAGAGAACACGTCACGAATCGACTCGAGACGGATACCGGCATCAAGCAACTTCTTGATGACCTTTAATTCAAGAAGGTCGCGGTACGTGTACAACCGACGACTTCCGCTGCCTGAAGCATCCGCACCTGAGGGACGAACCAAGTCTGTCCGTGCCCAATAATCAAGACGGCGATAAGTGATACCCACAATCTCAGCAGCCTGAGTTCCGCTAAATGTCTGCATAAAAAATGTCCCGTTCTGGTGGCGCGAGCACAACGACAAGTTGGTAACTACGCGGTTGTAAGACGCTAGGGGCGCAGACGAGCAATCGTCAAGGGGTGATTATTGAAAATCTTCCGGGGAGATATTTTCGATGAAATCACGAAATTCATCGATTATTTCGTCATTAGGAGGATTTTCGTCCTCTGCGACAGCCTCACCGACCATATCCAGCAACTCTTCACTGGCAAATATCGGACACGAGGCCCGAAGGGCAATAGCAATGGCATCTGATGGACGAGAAGAAACTCTTGATTCGTCGCCGTTCTCGCCTTCCATCACGAGCTCTGCAAAATACGTTCCTGCGGAGACTCGAGTCAGCACGACACGCACTAAAGTGACTGACAACTCATCCAAGACATTGACAATCAATTCGTGAGTAAGTGGCCGTGGAGTCTTTTCATCGTCTAACGCAGATTTGATGGAAGCAGCTTCCGGTGCCCCGATGTAAATCTCAAATTGGCGTCGCGGCGAGTCTTCTTCTCGGAGAGTGACAACGGGCGTGCCAGCCATGCGATCGATTCGCACACCGCGTACAGACAGAGGCTTCACAATTATCTCTGTTCTGTCAATCGCAGAATGTCGCGCTGAATGAGTGCGGCGCGTAGTTCGCCGCCTAAATCCATAAATTCAGCGAGCATTCGAAGTGCTTCCTCGCGTGCCACAGGATTGCGTTGTCGAAGAAATGGCAGTATTCGCTGTTCGAACAAGCTCACTTCTCTGTCGGCCGATGTCTTCCATGCGCGGAGGTGGCGGATATCAATACCCATTTCTTGGAAGCGAGCAGCAGTTTTTGCAATAGAAATTGAAAAAGAATCAAAGAACGTTGTGTCCCCAACATCGTGTCCCGAAATCAGACCTGCAGACTCCAGTTCTTTCAAGAAATCTGGATCAATGTGAAACTGATGCAGTACTTGGTCGCGAGGAATTGATTCGGTCTTGTCCACATGCGCGATGGCTTCTCGACGCTTCTCCCGGAGCAGAGTCTCCGGAACAATTGGATCTTGCTCAACTACACCAGATGGAGTCCTCTGTAACGCGGAGTTGTCACGAGGACGCGGCACAGAAGTTCGAGTCGCCGGATGCCCGCTTGTTGCGACATATTCCACAGGCATCATGATGTCGCGACTGATATCGCGGCTGATGTCAGACGTATCGTCATCTAGTTTGTCTTTGATTATTCGCAACGGAAGATAATTAGTTCGCTGTTCACGGAGAATAAAACGCAAACGTTCAACTTCCGACACTGTGAACTTCCGATAGCCAGACGGAGTACGTTCAGGCTCTATCAACCCTTGGCTTTCCAGGAAGCGAATCTTCGAAATAGTTACATCTGGAAATTCTTCAAGAAGCTGAGCAAGCACTTCACCAATACTGAGAAAATCGCGGTCGTTCATGACGCTTCATCCGCGCTCTCCAGAAACACAAGGCGGTACTTCCCCACTTGCAATTCGTCACCTTGCTTCAACTCAACCACATCAATGCGCTGTTGATTGACGTACGTTCCGTTCAAAGATCCCGCATCGCGCACAATGTACGTGCTGCCCGACCGATGGATTTCGCTATGTCGACGCGACACCGTGATGTCATCTAGTGCAATATCGGAGTCTGCATGACGACCAAGTGATGTCACTTCGCCAGAGAGAACGAAATATTCTCCCTCTTCCTCCCCACCACGGACCACCAACAAAGCTGTTCCTGTTTCGATTTCGTCGAGGTTCACCGTTGTGTCATCTTGTGGACCTGCACCATCCATTAGCGGATCAACTTTGGACAGAGTGATGGTGCGATCATCAACGAGATCAAGCACTGCACCACAAGCCGAGCAGAAGGCCGATGTGGGCGGGTTGCGATGCCCGCAGCGATTGCAGAATACGTACGTCATGTATTTAGGCACCAATCAGTGCTGCATACTCCTCGGAAGACAACAGACCGGATTCATCAATCTGCGAAACCTCTAACTCACAAATCCAGCCAGTTCCGTATGGATCAGTATTCAAAAGTTCCGGATTGTCGAGCAGTGCCGTATTGACAACAGTCACAGTTCCTGAAACGGGCGCATACACATCGTTCACGCTTTTCGTGCTCTCAATTTCTCCAAGCCCTTGATGCGCATCGAGCGATGACCCAACGTCTGGCAACTGAATAAATACGATGTCACCGAGTGCGTCCTGAGCGTAATCAGTGATTCCGACTCGCACTGTGGTTCCAGTGACTAGAACCCACTCGTGGTCCTTGGTGTATCGAAGAGTTGAAGGAACGTTCACATTCCCAACGGTACTCGCTACGCCCTACGCCCCGACGACATGTTGGCTCGAACCTGAGGCAGATAGTCCACAAAAGAAACATAGGAAAAGGCCACTGCGGGAACTACCGCTAGCCATCCTGCAACGCCAATTGGAGTCCACCAACCTCCGACAGAGCCAAGGGTGATCCAGGGAATTGCACACATCAACCCAAATGCTGCTTTCTTTCCTGATGCCGTCACAGGGAAACGCTCCATTCCCATGGCAGTTGCCCCCACCATCAGGATCGCAATCGAGACTTCACGCACGAGAATGATGACACCAAGCCACACCGGAAAGTGATGGAAATACATCACAGTCCCAATACCCACAAAGAAAATCAAACGATCCGCAATCGGGTCCAAGATTTTTCCGAACTCACTGACCTGGTTGAAACGTCGAGCGATGTATCCATCAATCCAGTCTGTGAATGCCAGTAAACCAAAGAACCAAGAACCTGCAACAACACGTCCATCTGACATCAAAGAGACAAACATCGGCAGCAACGCAATACGCACCAACGTAATGATGTTGGGAATAGTGAAGACCGAACGCAAACGCACATGGTGATGGTAGTCCGAGTCACATACTGACCCGAGGGAAGGAATAGTGTTCCAACATGACGTTGCCATTACAGGATCAAGTTGCATTCATCACCGGGGCAGGTTCAGGCCTAGGAGCCGAAACGGCTCGCAGACTGGCAAGGGATGGCGCGATTATTGCCGTCAACGACCTCAATGAGTCCGCTGCACAAGCAATTGCTGACGAAGTCGGAGGCATCGCTCTTCCGTTTGATGTTGTTGACTCCCAAGCCTTCGATGTAGCCGTTGATTCCTGCATCTCTCAATTGGGACGAATTGACATCATGGTGAATAATGCCGGCATTGCACCGGCTGATGCCGCAAAAAAGACCGACCGCATGATGGCGAATTCCATGAAACGGATGGAAGGAAAGATTTCAGAGCTTGAACCGCTCGACTTTCTTCTTGACCTCAGTGACGAGGCATGGGACCGAATGATAAAGATTCATCTGTATGGCAGTTTCTACGGATGCCGCGCTGCTCTACGGCACATGCAACCACAACGTTCGGGCCGCATCATCAATATGTCGTCGGTCCTAGGTCTTTACCCGTCGTCCGGCGCTCCGCATTATTCCGTTGCGAAAGCAGCAATTATTACTTTGACAAAATCTGTTGCCGAGGAAGTCGCCGGGTTAGGCATCAATGTCAACGCAATCTGTCCCGGCTACATCGACACTCCCCTTCTCACGCCCTTTAGTGAAGTCATGAAGGCCGGCATCACAATGCGCATCGGAAAGGGCTACATGGGAGAGTCTTCCGATATCGCCGAGATGGTGCGATTCTTGTCGGGACCTGAATCCAAATATTGCACAGGCGATGTATTCAGCGTGTCTGGCGGTTATCGATAGTGGCAACCATTTTCACACGCATTCTCAATGGAGAAATTCCTGGAACTTTCGTGTACCGGGACGACTTATGCGCTGCCTTTTTGTCCATCAATCCTTTGGCTGACGGGCACATACTCGTCACACCAATTGAAGAAATCGATCATTGGATAGAACTACCTCGAGAGCTTTCACAACACCTCTTTGATGTCTCGCAAAGAATCAGCCAAGCACTCAGCAAGGCATTTCCGTGCGAAAGAATCGGCATGATCATTGCTGGCTACGAGGTGAATCATTGCCACATTCACCTCATCCCGACTCAGAATATGGGGCAATTTAATTTTGCCAATGCCGCAACAACTGTCGAACGAAGTGTTCTTGATCTACATGCAGAAAAAATCCGCACGATACTTGCGAATAACTAGAACAGTCTCAGTTCGCCAAAGTTATCGTCTTCAACTTCGACCGGATTAATTAGTCCAGAGTCGTTGTTGCGAACTGAATTGACCCTGGTGGAGACTTGAAGCGTTGAGAATCGAGGTTGATGGTCCGGCACAAACAACTCCAATGGGGCTTGTGCTGCGGACATCCACTCCACCGCTTCTTGAGCATTGAACTCCACTGGACTTCGATCATGCACCGATGAGAGATCTTCCACACTGTCTCGGGTGATTAAGGAAAACGTTCGGGCTTCTTCAACGATTGGCGAATCACTCCAGATTCCTGCACCCAACATCAGATGACCATCGGAACGTGTAACAAAGTACGGCACCTTGGCCTTGGGGTTCTCGCGATTCCATTCATAGAAACCAGACATGGGCACGATGCAGCGATGCCCTGGCACTAGACCTTTGAATGAAGGCTTCTCAGTGATTGTCTCGGAACGAGCATTAATCATCTTGGCGCCAATATTTGGATCTTTCGCCCACACTGGAATGAGTCCCCACCGCATGACATCCACGACGACTTCGCTACCAATGACCCGAAGAATGGGAACTACATGTGTCGGTGCAACATTAAAATTCTGCACGAGTGGCCCATCGAATTCCGGAACACGCAAAGTCAAACCAAATGCATCAATAGCCGAGCCCACTTCAACGATGAGTTCTTGCGTATTAAAATTTCCGACGAAGCGACCGCACATTGTCTTTCCTTGAACGCTGTAACAAATTGAACGTTACGGACGTGGTCCAGCAACCTTTGGATAGAACGTCTCAATATGTTTCGGCAAACTATTTTTGACAAACACCGAGGTGTCATCTGCGAGTACCTCCGGCAATCCCGCCTCCACACCGTCAAGTGTTCGCTCCACTACTTGCTGGGGTGATGTCTTTGGCATATCCACGCCTGCAGCCATATCGGTGTCAATGAATGCAGGATGAACGGCCGTAACAAGCGTGCCCTGACGAGCAAGTTCTAAGCGAAGAGCATTCGTTAATGACCAAGCAGCGGACTTCGACATTGCATATGTTGCAACTTCCTTGATTGACATCCACGAGACAGCTGAAAGAACGTTGACGACTGCACCCCCACCATTAGCAGCAAGGATTGGGGCAAAAGCTTTTGACAAGTTAAACGGACCCCAGACGTTGGTCTCAAATTCAGCTTTGGCATTCTCTAAAGAGTTTTCGGCAAGTATTCGCGACCCGATTACAACACCTGCATTGTTGATCAACATTGTGACGTCACTGCACTGCTCCGCCACAGTTTGAATATCCGCAGCGCTCGTGACATCCAGTTTGAACGGAATTGCTCCAGCTGCGGTCACTGAATCAGGGTTCCGAGCTCCGGCGTAGACCTTTGCAGCACCACGATCGAAAAGTTGCCGCACGTACTCTGCGCCTAGACCTCGATTCGCACCAGTCACCAGCACAACACTTCCCTGAATTTCCACAACAAACACACTTTCAAGAGAGGTCTGCTCGACAAAGTGTCTTGCAAACAACGATGGGCGAACCTTATCTAAGTGATCGTTTTCAGCATCAGATTGAAGCATCGGAACTCATTTCCTTGAATCGAGGTAAGAACATGACGGCAGCGTCTGACGCTCTCAAAATGCAATCCATTCCCTGAGCAGTCGTGGACTTACCCCTAGGATTCCAACATGAAACGTTCTCTTACGGCCTTGCTTGTATTCGTAACTACGATCTCGGTGTTGACCTCACCTGTGCAACCGTTAAACGCACTCGCAGCTGGTGCTACTGCAGTGGCAACATGGAACACGGCTTCCGCCAACACCGTGTCAGGTTCGCTAGATGGCGTTTCCATCACCCTCAATGCCACCACTAGTGCTCTTTCTCGACAGACCTGCGACTTCTCTGATAGTTCCAAGTTCTCTCACCCCGCAGGAGCGTCCGAAGATTGCTACGACTTCTCAGCGAATTCGGTTCTGACATTTACGTTTGCCAGCCCTATTTCAAACCCTGAGTTGTATTTTTGGTATCTGCGTTCGGATGCAAGCCCTTATGCAGTGTCCACCTCCGGTGGATCCGGAAGCGTCTCGGTACTTTCTGGAATGGCCAATGGTTCAGCAAGCAACACGACCATTACTCAATCAACCGGATTTGGAACTGGCATCGTCAAGATCACAGGCACCGTTTCCGGTGTCACCATCACATCGAATTCAGTCGGATCAGGCAACTACAGCCACGCACTGTTGAGCATCGGAAGAACTGCACCCGCATCCTCCACAACAACACCAAATACGACCACCACTACAACTTCGTCGAACTCGTCGACAACAACAGGTCCAACGTCAAACAGCACAACAACCACGCTTGCTAAAAAGGTGGTGGTAGGCGCCACTACAACAACTTCGTCAACCACAACGACAACCACGACGACAATCCCCGCCCCTGAGACTCCGAGTGTGTCGCCAGGCGAAGGTGTCGTCACTATTGACAACTCCGACATCACAGCATCAGTGACGAGAGTCAACAACACTTTCACATCATCCGCAGGTGGAATCTCAACCACGATTTCTGTGACCCAAGCTGACGGTATTCAACGTCCGCTCAATCTCGACGGCTCTGTGGTCATGATGAATGGAGACACCCTCAAAGTTGAGACAACCGGACTTGCGCCTTCGGCGGACGCTGATTTGTGGCTCTACCCAGGTGGCGTTCATCTTGATGCAACAACAACCGACGCATCTGGAAAAACTCAATCCAATGTTGCCGTGCCAAAAGGCTTGAAAAATGGTCGATACAAGGTGAGTGTTAGCAGTACAAATGCCGCCAACAAGCCAATCTTCTCAACCGTTGGTCTGGTTATGGAAGGCAAAACTTCACGATCATCCACATTATGGATTGGACTCTTGATTGCATTTGCAATCTTTGTCGGACTAGCAGTGCCTACCACTCTTCGCTTAAGAAGAAGGAACAACAACTAGTACGGTCGCGACCTATTGGTCGGGCTGGCGGGATTTGAACCCACGACCTCTTGTCCCCCAGACAAGCGCGCTAACCAAGCTGCGCTACAGCCCGAATGGTTGATAACTCTATCGGCAGGACCGCTCGGCCCCTAGAGAAACAGCGAAACGATGCGCCACCCCATGTACAGGCAGAGCAGAGACACAAGCAGTTTGAAGTGCCACGGGGTCTTTCCCCCATCGAGCCCTGCAAGCTTCTTCAGATCTAGTTCATCGGCAGTCACTCGACCCGATACAGAAGGTGTCTGCATCTGAAAACCACAATCAGGACAGCATCCCTCTTCGGTCATTGCAGACGGTGCTAAATAGCGAGCGCATGGCTCACACCACGGCACGCCTAGTCACCCTTTCGGCGAACTCGCAACTTCAAAGGTGTTGAACCGAAATCGCATGCTTCACGAATGGAACGCTCGAGATAACGGAGATACGGTGCCGGCAAATCTCGATTGACGAACAAAGTAAACGTCGGAGGATTTGCTGCGCCCTGTACAGCAAACATCACCTTTGCGCCGCCAGCAGCTGGCTGTTTTGCCTGCGCTTCAGCAATGATGCGGTTCACATCACGCGTTGGAATCTTGCGATGGTATTGGTCGATTGCATCCTGCAATACGGGACGAAGTTTGTGCACACCCTTGCCCGTTAAAGCAGAAATCTTCAGCACGGGGGCATCATCGATGAAGTAGAGCATGCGAGCCAAGTCAGCTTCTACCTTTCGACGCTCTTCTGAGCCCAGCAACTCCCATTTGTTCATCACAATGAGAATCGGACAACCTGCAACATCGACTCGCTCAGCAAGGCGCTGATCTTGACTGGTCACACCGACCGTAGAGTCAATGATCAACATTGCAACGTCAGCCTCATCAATCGCACGCAATGCGCGAACTAATGAGTAATACTCAGCCGAATCGTCAACCCTGCTGCGCTTACGCATTCCTGCGGTGTCAACAAATACCAGTGGGCCATCTTCTGTTTCCACCAAGGTGTCGATCGCATCGCGTGTCGTACCAGGCATGTCATGAACGATGGATCGCTCCTCGCCTACGAGACGGTTGAACAATGTGCTCTTCCCTACGTTCGGACGTCCAACAAGCGCAACTCGCGGAATCCCATCGGCGCCAACAGGCTCGACCTTCTCATCCGGACGCACCACGTTAGGGATACGTGCAACGACTTCGTCAAGGAAGTCACCTGAACGACGTCCATGAAGTGCAGAGACGGTGAATGGCTCGCCTAGACCGAGAGACATAAATTCCCAACGCTCTTGTTCGCGACGCTCATTATCAGCCTTGTTTGCAACCAAAAGTACTTCGACCTTTGTTCGTCGCAGCCATGCCGCGATGAGTTCGTCTTCATCGGTAACACCAACAGAAGCATCCACCATGTACAGAACCAGATTCGCCTCGCGAACCGCTTCTTCCACTTGGCGACTCACCTTGTCGTCCAAATCGGAACCGTGAGGCATCCAACCGCCAGTATCAACAATCCAGAACTCAATGCCTAGCCAAGATGCCAAACGACGGTGGCGATCTCGTGTCACTCCTGGTCGGTCTTCCACGATTGCTGCGCGTTCACCAATAACTCGGTTGAACCAGGTGCTCTTACCGACATTGGGACGACCAACAATCACCACCGTGGGAAATTCAATTGTCTCGTCAATGTCAGTCACGACTGTTCTCTTTTCTTGCGGCGTCAAGCCGTTGGCGCAAGGCAGTACCACTAGTGGCAATCACCTCGATGTCGAATTCCTTCGACAGATCGCCCACTGTGGCGCCGTCCAAAAAGACACCGTCATTCAGACACACATCAGGCAATAGGTAGACATTCTCGCGCCCATGAGCTCGAAGCGCACCCTGAATGTCAGCAAATGTCATTAAACCCGCCACACCTGTGTTGCCACCAAAGTGCTGATTGGGCACTTCAACGACAGAAATATCACTGAATCCAGCAATATTCAACAAATCCCGGAACATCTGAGCCCCATAGGGGCCAGAGACAATTGCTGGCCTTTTTGCCACCGCAGAACGAACCGACAAGGACACTGGGACTGGTCGTGCACTACGCAACGAGGTTTCCATTGCCGGATTCACCGGCCGCACGTAATCCGTTGGAGAAGCCTGGTCGACCGAGGCGAAGAATCCATCGTGTCGCCCCATCAACTCTGGCCCCCGGCCAAGGAAAGCATCTGTGAAGGACCGAACAAGACCCACGCCGTCTTCCAGCATTGGATATTCGCCATAGAAATCAGCTGTCGGCACTTCCTTGCCCGCAACGAGATAAAACTCATCAGCTAAATGGATTGGCTGTCGACCAAGAACTGAATGAAAGCGGTGTTGCCACTTTTCCACCAAGTCGATAACAAGTGAAGACTCTTCAGGTGTTTGTACTCGCATGCGAGATTCCGTATTGAACCGTGACAGGCCGAGAGGAACAATTGCAATCGATTCCAATTCTGAGAATTGTTCCAATAAACCGTTGAGCGTTGATTCAAGCACGTGCCCGTCATTTACCCCGGGACAAAGAACAATTTGTGCACGCACGTTCACGTCATTATCAAGCATGAGCCGAACCCAGCGAAGACTGAATCCTCCACGATCATTTCGTAACATCTCGGATCGAACATGAGGATCAACAGCATGAATACTCACATAGAGCGGAGAAAGTTTTTCTTCTAGAACGCGTTCCAAATCAGCTTCGGTAAAACGTGTCAAAGTCGTAAAGTTGCCGAAGAGGAAACTCAATCGATAATCATCGTCTTTCAAGTACAGACTTCGGCGCATGCCTTTGGGCAATTGATAAATAAAACAGAATTCACAGTGGTTGTCGCATGTGTGTATGCGATCAAACACAGCGCTATTAATGGCTACGCCAAAAGGCTCACCAGAGACTCTCTCCACCACCACATCAAAGGTGTCGCGCCCCCGAGCAATTTGAAGATCCACCAGATCCGACTCGACAAGTCGGTGCCATTCCAAGATGTCACGTGGCACAACACCATTCACGAGAACAATTTGGTCACCCACCAAAAGACCCGCACGTGCAGCCGCAGATGAGGCCTCAACTGACGAAATCTCAGGAAGAGTGTCAATTGCTGCGCTCACTCATCACAGGCTAGTGCCAGCATCCATCGGTAGTCTGTGAAGGTCCTATGACGGTTGAAAAGGTTCTCCTCGCCTCACCCCGTGGCTTCTGTGCCGGTGTTGAAATGGCCATCAAGGCGCTTGCCTGGATGGTTCGATCCTTTGATGAACCCGTGTACTGCTATCACGAGATTGTTCACAACAAAATTGTCGTGGATCGCTTCGTTGCAATGGGCGTTGTCTTTGTGGATTCCATAGATGAGGTGCCACAGGGTGCACCAATCATGTTGTCAGCTCATGGATCTGCGCCAGAAGTTGTTGCCGCTGCTCGCGCTCGAGGTAGTTATGTCGTCGACGCCGTCTGTCCGCTCGTCACCAAAGTTCACCATGAAGTTAAAACTCGTGCTGGAAAAGGTTTTCATATTGTGTACGTGGGTCATGAAGGTCACGAAGAAGCGGTCGGAACAATGGCAGTCGCGCCCGATGCAATCACACGCGTTGAATCCGTCGAAGAAGTCAATGCTCTCCCAGAATTCGATCGACCCGTTGCAATGCTTGCTCAGACGACACTTTCCCATCGCGAGTGGAGCGAAGTCGCGGTACAAGTCAAAAAACGATTCCCCGACGTATGGACGCCTGGACGTAGTGATCTCTGTTTCGCAACAACTAATCGCCAAAGCGCACTCATGAGCATCGCGCCGCAAGTCGATGCATTCATCGTCATTGGCTCCTCGAATAGCTCCAACACGCGAGCTCTTGAACAACTGGCACTCGAAGCGGGTTGCGCACGTGTCTACCGAGTGAATTCAGCAGATGAACTTCCGTCTGACTTACACGGAGTTATCGGAGTCACTGCTGGTGCATCGGCACCTGAGGAATTGGTGGAAGGCGTTCTTGCTCGTCTTAGCCCCGCTCAGGGAGTCGAAGAAATCTTTGTCACTGACGAAGATGAATACTTTCCACCACCACGCAATATTCGTGATTTACAAAGTTCCATCGATATTGCGATTACTGCGATGTCCGGTGCCTCAGTTCTGGGAACTCCAGGTCTAGATGATCGCTCACTTGCAGCAAGCGTGGTTCTTGAGGCACTCTCTCAGTCATGATTTCGCCCACACTCGATTCCGTTCGCATCTTCCTTCACCTCATGGCGGTCGCCGTTTGGGTTGGTGGACAAATAGTTCTCGCAGGACTTGTGCCAGCCATTCGTGCGAGTGCTCCCGATGCTCTTCCGAAGGTGGCACAGGCATTTGCGCGAGTCGCTTGGCCCGCGATGATCGTCATCGTCTTTACAGGTGCTTGGGGTCTTGCATCAGTTGATGCAGCTGAATCAGGCACGAAGTACTTGACAACCTTTGCCCTCAAAATGTTGATGGTGTTCATTGCAGTAGTTGCAACTGTGATTCATTCGCATGGAAGCAGCAAAGCCGCGAAGGCAATCGGCGGAGCACTTGGACTCCTCGGATCACTCCTCGCGGCTTATGGCGGCGTGCTGCTCGCCCACGCACACGTGGGTTGAACAACTAGCGCACTATTTAGTTGCGTGGGACTTTGCTCCACGACACATCTCGGTCAACACGCACATCGCCTGGCAGGCCAAGAATGCGCTCACCCAAGATGTTCTTCATCACTTCTGTGGTGCCACCTTCGATCGAGTTTGCACGGGAGCGCAAGAATGCCTTTTGAATTCCTTCAAAACTCATGGCAGTCTCCGGACGAACCATCTCGTAGGAGCCATAGAGCATTCCTTCTGCACCCATTAACCCAATGGTGAATTCATAGATCGCCTTGTTGAGGTTTGCGCTTTCCATTTTTCCGATGGAACCTTCAGGACCAGGTGCTCCCATTCGGCGGGTTGCATTGGCTCGAATATTCGTCAAACGATGGACTTCAGCACGGCTCCACAACTTCATCAACTCTTCCAATGCAGCTGGATCGCGCTGATCTTGCGGGAGAGCATTCCACGCCTTAATTGCATGAGAGATGGCTCCTGAACCTTTTTGCGGGATCGCACCACCGATGGAGACACGCTCGTTCATCAACGTAGTGAGGCTGACGCGCCATCCATCTCCAGGACTGCCGAGCATTTCAGCTGCAGGGATTCGCGTATCAGTGAAGTACACCTCATTGAACTCGGCTTCACCAGTCATCTGACGAAGTGGACGAACCTCAACAGTGGGGGCATGCATGTCAACAACGAAGGCAGTAAGACCAGCGTGCTTCACCGCGTCGGGATCAGTGCGAACAACGAGAAGTCCCCAACGCGACAAGTGAGCCAACGTGGTCCAAACTTTTTGACCGTTGCAGATCCACTCATCGCCGTCCTTGACTCCCTTAGCTGAAAGACCAGCAAAGTCAGAACCTGAACCAGGCTCAGAGAACAACTGACACCACACCTCTTCACCAGTAAACAGAGGTCGCAAGTAGCGTTTCTTCTGCGCTTCGCTTCCCCACTCCACCACTGTTGGGCCGCACATGCCATGACCAATCGGGTTGCGCATCATCGGATTAGGTGCACCAGCGGCATAGATGCATTCGTTCACTGTCTTTTGGAACTTAGGAGAAATCCCCAGACCACCGTGTCCAACGGGAAAGTGGACCCACGCGAGTCCCTTGTCGAACTGGGCCCCCAGGAATTCCACGGTCGAGACCTTTCCTGGCGGGAACTCCTTCAGAAGTTCCTGAGCGAGTTCGAGAACGCGTGCCTCGTCAATCGTGGATTCAACAACACTCATGTTTCCCCCTGTGGTCAAGTGTCCCCAGATATTAGGGCCCTCCTCTCGGGCTCTGCGAACCGACTGCATTCGGAAGCGAATGTGACTCCGGTCATTCACTAGTTTGGGGATATGTACCCAGGCGCATATGCAGACCAGTTTCCCGATCGTGCCGCGATTATTCAGGCCGAAACAGGCGAAGTCACCACCTACAAGCAACTACACGAAGGAGCCGTGCGACTATCTAACGTGCTGCGGTCCGCAGGTTTTGAACCAGGTGACCACATCGCCATCTGCATGGAGAATCACCCTCGTTATCTCGAAGTGATTTGGGGTTGTCACTATGCCGGACTCGTCTACACCGCATGTTCTAGCCGACTCACGAAGGCAGAGCTGGTGTACATCATCAATGACTGTGCTGCAAAAGGTTTCATCACATCGAAGTACAAAGCCGACCAAGCACTCGAAGTTGTTGGAGATATTCCGAATGCGACATTGCGCCTTATGTTGAGTGGAACGGTTGACGGTTACGACTCATATGAGGACACCGTTTCGTCGGGTTCAACAATTCCACTTGAGAACATGATTGATGGAACGGACATGTTGTACTCCAGTGGTACAACAGGAATGCCAAAAGGAATTTCTCGTGCATTCCCAGGTACACCCATAGGTACTGCCGCCGGACTTGCCACTGCGATTACTGAAGGTCTTTTCAAGTTTCGTGACGGAATGATTTATCTCTCCCCGGCACCGCTGTATCACGCAGCGCCGTTGCGCTTCAACATGTCTGTCATCGGCAAGGGCGGCACGACCGTCATCATGGAACATTTCGACGCTGCGGACTACATCAAGTACATCGACAAGTACAAGGCAACACATACTCAACTTGTACCCACCATGTTTATTCGCATGCTGAAGCTAGACCCGACAGTGCGCGCCCAGTACGACGTGTCTTCGCTGGAGATTGCAATTCACGCGGCGGCACCATGCCCTGCAGAAACAAAGCGCGCGATGATCGAATGGTGGGGGCCCGTCATCCACGAGTACTACGCAGGCACTGAAGGCAATGGCTTCGTATATTGCAATAGTGAGATGTGGCTCGCACATCCCGGAACCGTAGGTATAGCGGTTCAGGGCGTTGTGCGTATTTGTGACGAAAATGGCGAAGAGGTACCACAAGGCGAATCGGGCACTGTTTATTTCGAAGGCACTGCCGCGTTCGAGTACCACAATGATCCAGAGAAGACGAAGTCTTCACGAGACCCCAAAGGTCGTGGATGGTCCACATTGGGTGACGTTGGCTATCTAGACGAAGACAACTTCCTGTACCTCACGGACCGCAAGGCGTTCATGATTATCTCTGGTGGTGTCAACATCTATCCGCAAGAAGCTGAGAACATTCTCGTCAATCACGACAAAGTTATAGACGTCGCTGTTTTCGGCATTCCAAATGATGATTTCGGTGAAGAAGTGAAGGGCGTTGTGCAACCGCGTGCGATGCCTAAAAATGCAGAAGAAGCGTCAGCGCTCGAGAAAGAGTTAATTGCTTTCTGTCGCGCCAACTTGGCTGATGTGAAGTGCCCACGAAGCATCGACTTCCGTGAAGAGCTTCCTCGCCATCCGACAGGGAAGCTGTACAAGCGAATTCTGAAAGATGAGTATTGGAAGGCTGCTGGTCGTTCAATCTGATGGCACCGCACCCATATCTCGAGCATGAAGGACCCATTGCGTTCGCGCACCGCGGAGGAACATCTGCAGCACCAGAAAACTCTCTTCGTGCTTTTGCAGATGCGGTAGCGCTTGGTTTTACCTATCTAGAAACTGATGTCCACACAACATCCGATGGGATTCTCGTCGCCTTCCATGACAATGATTTGCAACGAACATGTGGCGAGAAGCGCACCATCGAAGGCAGCACTTGGGATGAACTGAAATCTGCTCGGCTATCCGGAACAGACGCAATTCCCCTGCTCGATGACCTCTTAGATGAATTTCCCAATGCCAAATTCAATATCGATTGCAAAGCAGATTCCGCTCTTGAGCCGCTGATTCAGAAACTCAAGGATCGCGACTGCCTTGATCGTGTGTGTATCGGAAGCTTTAGCGACAAACGACTTGAGCGAGTTCGCGAAGAATTCGGCTCATCGGTCTGCACTTCGATGGGTCCACGAGAAGTAGCAAAGCTTGTTGCTCGCAGCGCATCCCATCTTCCGCTCCCAGTCACTGATCACGCCCTATTGGCACAAGTTCCGGTTTCACAAGGACCCATCCCCGTTGTCACCAAGCAATTCGTTCGTACGGCGCATTCGCTCGGATTGCAGGTTCATGTGTGGACAATCGACGACCCAATTGAGATTGCCCGACTTCTAGATCTTGACGTTGATGGCATCATGAGCGATGACACTCGCGCCCTGCGAGACGTCTTTGCGTCCCGCGGTTTGTGGTGACAGAAGACCCCTTTCAATTCGTTTACAACTTGTTCACATTCCGAGTCCTGAGTCGGAACATACGTGCAGTACCTTCAATACATGCGCGTTGACACCAACTTCTTTTGCACCGTCCCTATGCCAGACGCTGGGGACCCGTCGATAACACCAACATCTCGCCGCTACGGCAATGACGCCGTCATTGAGTGTTATAAGAATCTGGTTGCCTGGGCAAAGACAGCGGATGGTCTTGGATACGACACGATGTGGTTGACAGAACACCACTTTCAATTCGAGGGCTACGAGGTTCTACCCAATCTCATCATGTTTGGACTACACCTCGCCATGCAGACGAAGAATCTGCGTCTTGGACAAATGTTCAATGTGCTTCCGCAATGGCATCCATTACGTCTGGCTGAGGACTTTGCACTTGCCGACATCATCACAGGCGGCCGCATGGAATTCGGAGTAGGCCGCGGCACTGTGCCAAGAGAAGCGTGGAGCCTCGGAACCGTCGTTGCTTCAGGTGACAACGCAATGTCTGCAGAGCATGACCTCGAGAACCGTCACACTTTTGAAGAGGCAATTGAAGTCATCAAGCGGGCTTGGACAAATGAACGATTTAGCTTTCGTGGAGAAAAGTTTGTCTTCCCTCCCGACGACATTCCAGATCGTGGTTCATATGTCGATGACCTCACCCTGATTCCGCGTCCCGAGCGCCCCATTGATATTTACCAGCCAGTCACTTCGCCCGAAACAATCGAATATGTTCCTCGTGCTGGACATAAAGCCGTGTACTGGCTACAGAATCCAGATAGCCAACTTGATAAGTGGAATCGGTATGCAGCCATTCGTGAAGAAATGGGCAACCCTGTAGCAAGTGGCGAAGACCGAATGTTCGTCATGAATATCCACGTTGGGAAAACCCGTGAAGCCGCAATGCGACGTGGCGCGCCAGGACACGATGAATTCTGTCGCTTCCTCTCTCCATACGGACGCTTCTCTAGCTATCGCAATGCAGATGGTTCAAAGGTTCCCTTTGACTTCTGCCCCACTGTTGATGATTCTGTGAACCAGAAAATCATGGCGATTGGATCTGTCGATGATGTTGTCGACACTCTTGGATTCTGGAAAGAACTTCTAGACCTCAAGCATCTCTGCATTTTCTTTGATTTCCCTGGCATCAATCGCGAAGAGATGAGTGAACAAATGCAGCTCTTCGCAGAAGAAGTGATGCCCAAATTGGGCGAGAAGATGGAACGTCGCCCTCTTCCAAACCTCCAGCCGCTCATCTAAGTCAATGACAATTCGTCTTTCGTCAGTGACACATGCCGTTCACGGCACTGTTGACGTTGACATCACTGACGGACTCATCAGTTCGATCTCCCCCACAGGGACAACTCCCTCCCCGGCCGAGGTTCACGACTTACAAGGCCACATCATCTCAACCGGTTTTGTCGAACCACATGCACACCTCGACAAGGCATTTTTGGCGGATCGCATCGACAACCCTCAAGGCGATCTCCTTGGAGCCATCAACGGCCTTGAAGACGTGCGTGCCACCATCACACACGACGACATTGTTGAACGTGCTATTCGCGGAGCAACCGTGATGTCACGCAACGGCGTCACGAGCATCCGCACGCATGCAGATACCACCACTTCAGGAGGGCTTACATCGGTCCTTGCACTCCTCGAAGCAAAACGTCGATGCGCAGCGTTTATTGATATTCAGGTAGCAATGCTTCTGACATGGCCCGTGACAGGAGTTGACGGGGCTAACAGTCGGGCTGTAGCCCTTGATGCAATCGCCGCCGGCATCGACGTCGTAGGTGGCTGCCCACATTTGGATCCGGACCCATCCGGTGCTGTTGAATATTTCCTACGCCTTGCAGTGGAACATAACCTCCCGCTCGATCTTCACGCCGATGAAAACCTCCGACCAACATCTCGGGACCTAGAGACGCTTGCCAACATTGTGAACAGCGAAAACCTTGTCCACCCGTTGTCGGCAAGCCATTGTGTTTCGCTGTCGATTCAAGATGAGTCAACAATTCGTGAAACTGCAGACAAAGTCGCAAGGGCAAATATCAATGTGACCGCATTGCCCCACACAAATCTCTTTCTTCAAGGTCGAGACATTCACTCATCGAACCCACGAGCCATCACTCCGGTCCAGTTGCTCTCGGCTGCCGGAGTCAACGTTGCAGCAGGTGCAGACAATCTTCAGGATCCGTTTAACCCCATGGGACGCGCAGACCCCCTCGAAACAGCCGCCCTGATGGTGATGGCTGCTCACCAACTGCCCGTCAATGCACTCCAGATGGTGACGTCAAACGCTGCAAAAGTTGTCCACAACCATTTTCACACTGTGGACGTGGGACAGCGGGCGAATCTTGTCGCGGTTCCAGCAACTAATATTCGAGAAGCAATCGCGATGGGGCCCCCCGACAGATTTGTCGTATATGGCGGCGTCGTGATCTCAAATCAAAAACGAAACATAAAGTAAACACTTCCGTGACTTAGGCGTGCCTTTCATCCTTTATGGTGACTGACATGCGGAGTTCGTCGGTGTTTGAGATGCAGACAGGTACGAACATGACTGAAGCAAACACACCAGCCCTGCTGGACTTCGAAGGCGTCTCAATGACCTTCCCCGATGGAACAAAGGCTCTCGATGACGTCTCATTCTCAGTGAAAGCTGGAGAGTTTGTCACTGTTGTCGGACCATCCGGTTGTGGCAAATCAACATTGCTCCGCATCGCTTCCAACCTTGAAGCGAACACTGGCGGAACATGCTCCGTTGACCGCGACAGCATCGGATATGTATTCCAGGACCCAACGCTGATGGCTTGGCGCAATGTGCAACGAAATGTTGAATTGATTGCCGAATTGCACAAAGTTCCAAAGGCCGAGCGTCTTGCTCGAGCAGCAGAAGCAATCGAAGTTGTTGGGCTGCGTGGTTTCGAGGACAAATACCCTCGCCAACTCTCGGGCGGCATGCGCATGCGAGCATCACTTGCACGATCGCTCGTCATGAAGCCCAAGGTGTTCTTGTTTGACGAACCTTTTGGCGCCCTCGATGAAATTACTCGCGAGAGACTCAACGACGAAGTGTTGAATCTATTCCAATCCGAAGGTTTCGCTGGATTATTTATTACACACTCCATCACCGAGGCTGTGTACATGTCCACCAAGGTTCTTGTGATGTCAGCTCGTCCTGGCCGAATCGTCGCATCCTTCGACGTGCCATTCGGACTCAATCGTTCTCACGATCTGCGCTATGAACCAAAATTCGCAGAGCTATGCGGGGAAATCTCTCACGCGCTGAGAGGAGCACACCAATGAGCTCCATCGATACGCCTACAAAGGCAACCGCAGTCTCGCCCGACGAAATTGTTCACGAACAAAGAGATGGCTTCAAAATCTCGGATTACATCGGTCCCTTCATCACCTTTGCACTTTTCATTTCAGTTTGGTATTTGCTCTCTGACGTCGTCCTCCCTCAACAGAAGCGTTTCTTGTTGCCGACTCCTCACAAAGTTGTCCAAGACGGCTTCATGGTGTGGCATACAGGCGAACGCCGTGGACTCCAGCCAATCCTTGTCTCGTTGTGGGACTCAGCAAAGATTGCTCTCATTGGTCTCGCCATCACCATTCTGATTGGCATGTCATTGGCTGTGATTATGAGTTCACGTCGCTGGCTTGAAAGAGCGACGTGGCCATTTCTTGTTGCAGTACAAAGCGCTCCAATTCTTGCTTTGACACCACTGATCCGTGCACTCATTGATGGAACTCAAACACAGCGACTTCTCGTTGTGGTTCTCATCTCCATCTTCCCCATTGTGAGCAACACACTCTTCGGTTTATTGTCGGCGGAAAATAGTCAACACGAATTGTTCACGTTGCAAGGTGCATCACGGTGGGTCCGACTCACAAAACTGCAATTCCCTGCCGCGCTTCCAAATATTTTTGTCGGTTTCCGAATCTCTGCTGGTCTTGCAGTCATCGGTGCAGTCGTGGGCGACTTCTACTTCCGCCAAGGCGGCGTAGTTGGAATCGGCGCACAAATCGACGTCTACCGCTCCCGTTTGTGGGGCGCGGAACTCATCACAGCGATCCTTCTTGCGAGCGCTTTAGGTCTGGTTGTATTCCTCTTCTTCGGATGGCTTTCACGCATTGCCATTGGAAAGTGGCATACAACCAACAGGGGTCGTTGACCCACACCGCAGAAACACCACCAATCAGGAGAACAACCACTCATGAAATTCCGTCCAATTATCGGAGCAGCAATCGCTGGTTCACTTGCTCTTGCAGCATGTGGCGGCAGCAGCTCCTCCGACACAACAACAGCATCATCATCAGGAATTCTTAAAGATGCAGGCTGCCCTTCCACAGTTTCCATTCAGACTGACTGGAACCCAGAAGCAGAACACGGCAACTTGTACCAACTCATTGGTCCTGGCTACACAGTAGACACGAAGAAACTTCGCGTTTCCGGCGATCTCATGGCTGGTGGCAAGACCACTGGTGTGCAGGTTGAAATTCGCGCAGGTGGTCCTGCAATTGGCTACGGCCAGGTCACTGCCGAGCTCTACAAAGATCCAACCATCCTTCTCGGATTCACCAGCACTGATGAACAAGTCAGCCACTCGGTTGACTTCCCCACCAAGGCTGTTGTTGCACCGTTCAACATCAATCCTCAGATCATCATGTGGGATCCAAACACTTATCCAGAAGTAAAGACCATCGCTGACCTCAAAAAGCCAGGCGTCAAGGTTCGCTACTTCCAGGGTGCCGCATACATGGACTACCTCATCCAGAGTGGTCAACTCGACAAGAAGCAGACCGACGACACCTATGACGGCTCACCAGCTTCTTTCATCGCTTCAGGCGGTAAGGATGCACAGCAGGGCTTCGGTACAGCTGAACCATATGCATACAAGAATGTCTTTAAGGATTGGGCAAAAGATGTTGCCTACCAGTACGTCCACGACGCTGGCTGGACCGCTTACGCACAGTCTTTGGGCGGCACACCTGCAAACATCGAAAAGTACGACTCTTGCCTCAAGGCACTTGTACCAGTGATTCAGCAAGCAGCAGTTGATTATGTTGCTTCGCCAGACACCGCTAATGCAATCATCCTTGATGCAGTGGCAAAGTACAACAACGGTTGGACCTACGATGCCGGACAGGCAACTGCAGCAGTAGCTCAGATGCAAGCTGACAAGTTGGTTGCAAACAGCCCAGATGGAACTCTTGGTTCATTCGACATTGATCGCATCACCAAGTTCATCGCAACTGCAACACCTGTGTACACAGCAACTGGCGCAAAGGTCAAGACTGGCCTGACCGCTGGCGACCTCGTCACCAACGATTACGTTGATCCAGCAATCAAGCTTGGCTAAATGACGTAAAGATTTGGGGAGGGACCTTACGGTCCCTCCCCTTTTCGTTTTCTATAAAGAGTTGAGTTTTAGCGACCGTAGTCAAATGTGCTGATTTCACGTAGTGCACCGCACAACGAGTCAACAGCCGAAGAGAACATGCCCGCCCCGATTGTTCCATCAGCACCGGTTGGGTCACCAATATGACCTTCAGCAAAGAAATCATTTGAGAGCCAACCGAAGGCAACACGACCACCGAAACGAACCTGTTCGTTCTGTGCAAGTTTTTCGGGCACGCGGCGGACCGCAAGACTCATGTCCACGAGGTCTGGACGAAGATGCAGCATCACCGAAGTCTCATCCATTCCGCCATGCACCCCCATGCCCAGTTCAGATGCAGCAGAGGACCCGCCCTGATCAGCTGGCATATGAGGATGCGCCAAGAAGGTCTGTAGGCCGTACTTCAATCGGATTTCGCGATTCATCATTGCGGTCAGCGCACTATTGCCACCGTGACCATTAATGAACAAGATTTTGCGCGCGGGCGTCGACGCCACACTGCGGGCGATGTCATCCAACACGGACATCAAGGTTGTCGCAGAGAGCCAGAAAGTTCCAGCGGACCACGCGTGCTCATTTGACTTGGTGAAAGGCAAAGTGGGCAACAGCCACGCATTTGTCTCCTCACCTGCTTTTTCTACTGCAGCTTTTGACACTGCATCGGCAACGACGAAATCTGTGTTCAACGGCAAATGGGGCCCATGTTGTTCAATTGCTCCCAGGGGCAGAACGATAATTGAGTCCTTTGTCAATGACGTAGGAATTTCTGGTGCACGTAGGTCTGCAAGATTGCGTGAAGAAGCCATAGAGTCAACCTATCTCAGTGGAAGAATGAACCTATGACGAAGCGGTTAACAACAGATTTCGATGCGGTTGTTATTGGTGCTGGACATAACGGTCTTGTGACCGCGGCATATCTTGCACGTCACGGACTCAGCACTTTGCTTATTGAAGCGAGAGCAGAAGTTGGTGGGACTGCAGCATCTGAATCTTTCGCAGGATCAACCGTCAACATTTGTAATTGCGACCATCTCACGTTTCGAACAACGCCTGTGGCAGAAGAGCTTAATCTTGCGAGTCACGGTCTTTCCTATATCAATATTGAGCCACCACAAATCAACCTCGACTGGAACACGGGCAAGCCGTGGGAAATCTGGCATGACGTGGAACGCACTGTTGAGTCGCTTGCTCAGTCACATCCGGATTCCATCGACGGCTACCGCAAGTTCGCTCGCACTGCAATTCCGGTCGCCAAATTAATTCTGGACGCTGCGTCCCACCCACCAACTCGTGGTTCTCTCATATCATCAGTTGCACGCAAGGGCGGTCGTGGTGTCGCCACGATGTTGCGAATGAGTCGCATGTCCGCAGCCGACGTTATGCGTCAGTTCTTCGACAATGAAGCAATCATCGGCCCGGCGATGGTTGAAGGCCCCGTCGTATGGGGACTCTCGCCAGAGACTCCAGGGACTGGATTGGGTGCTATTGCATTTGCATTACGACATGTTGCCAATCTTGGTCGCCCCGTTGGTGGCAGCGGAGCCCTTCCTGAAGCTCTCAAACAATCATTCCTTCAAGCGGGCGGACTTTTACGCACGAATACGAAGGTCACCGGAATCGTCTGCGAAGGGACTCGTGTTAGCGCAGTCCAAACAAGCGATGGCGCTACTGTCACTGCGCGCATTGTCGTCTCCGCATGCGACCCTCATCGAACATTCGTCTCGTGGTTAAAGAATCCGCCTGCACGAGCATCTGCTCTGGTCGAGCGTTGGAGAACTACCGAGGCAGGCGAAGGCTACGAATCAAAGATTGATGCAATCACCAATACGCCTCCAACGCTTGCGGGCGTTTCGCCGGACAGATACAGCACGCCGATTGCTTCAACGATGGTCCTGAGCCCATCGTTGGCCGAGCTTCACAGAGGCGCGCAACTCATGCGCGAAGGGCGCACGATGCCACGGATGGCGTTACTTGCAAATGTGCCTTCCGTTGCAGATAGCACTATCTCTCCCGCTGGCAAACACATCTTGAGTTTGGAAGCGTTGTACACGCCGTACTCATTCACTGACGGCTGGGACTCACGAGACGAACCCGAGCGATGGCTCAAACAATTTTCCACGATTGCTCAACCCGGGTTCATGGATTCAATCATTGACTGGCGAGTGATGACGCCTGCCGATTACGAAACCCAATTTCACTTGCCGAAGGGTCACGCAACAAGTTTTGCTGGAGGCCCGCTTGCGGCTTTCATTGGCTCAACACCCGAACTCACGAGATACCACACGCCCATCAAGGGTCTGTATCTCACCGGAGCGGCAACATTCCCCGGCGCAGGAGTCTGGGGCGCGAGTGGGCGCAATGCCGCACTCGCCATCATCAAAGAGATGGCGTAATTAAGCGTCCTTGACGATTCCGTCGCGCTTGACGACAGGATCCTTGTCGCTCCATGGGAAGTTGATCCACTGATCAGTCTTCTTCCAGACGTATTCACATTGCACGACCGAATGTGACTTCTCGTAAAGAACGGCAGAGCGCACTTCCTTCACACGACCTCGAAAGAAATCTTCGACAATCTTCAACGTGTGGCCTGTATCGGCAACATCGTCAACGATCAATACACGGGCAAAACGAAGCTCCACAAGGTCAGGCACCGGAGGAAGAATCATTGGAACTGGAAGACGTTCATCAACTCCTGTGTAGAACTCGACATTCATTGTGTACAGGTTCTTTACAGCCAACGCGTAACCCAGTGCGCCTGCTGCCAGCAAACCACCTCGTGCAATCGCGAGAATGATGTCTGGTTCATAACCAGATTCCGCAACGCTCGTTGCGAGTGCACGACTCGCATCTCCGAAGATGTCCCAGGTCATGATTTCGCGTTCGCTCACATACTCAAACTAGTCGGCTGTAGGCCCTAGTTCCGATTCCGTGGAGATTTGAACGAAATGTCAATACCGAGAGTTATGCCTGATATTTCGGTGGGCGCCTCTCGGCCTTCGCCTTACGAGCCTCACGGGCATCGTCTGAAAAACTGGCCATTATTTGTTGACGATTCTCAAGGTCAATCGCTGCTTGTAGGCCTGGTATTTCCAGCGCGGACCACATCCCTTCCTTCGTCAAAGCAACACCAAGCGGAGTATTCAACATGATCTCTTCAGCCTTTGCATAGGCAGCCTCTAAGAGGACATCATCTGCAACGACATCTACTACCAACCCAATTCGATGGGCTTCTTGCGCATCAAATAGTCGCCCCGTCAGCATCAATTCCTGAGCTCGGGCAGCGCCGACCAATCTCGGCAAGAGCCAACTTGTGCCAATGTCGCACGCCGAGAGTCCGATTCGAATGAATGCAGCATTGAAACGTGCTGTGGTTGCCGCTAGTCGGATGTCTGATCCGAGCACCAGCGCAAAGCCTCCACCCGACGCTGGTCCGTTCACGGCTGAAATGATGGGCTGAGGTATGGACCGCATACGTGGAATAAGAGATGCAATGTGCTTCTGGATGGCAAAGCCTTTCTCGACAGCGCCAGTCCACTGGTAGCCCGGCGCCTCGCCATAACCACCGAGGTCAAGGCCAGCGCAGAACCCCCGTCCTGCACCCGTCAGGACAACCACGCGGACATCTCGATTCCGGCCGATAGCAGCCAAGCTTTCGTGCAATTGCTCCACAAGCTCTGAAGTCATTGCGTTCAACTTGTCAGGGCGATTCAGAGTGACCAATGCAATGCCCTCACGGGGCTGAGAAATTTCAACTTCTGCCATGCCACATCGTGCCACAGAGCCCGTCTGTACTCGTCAGGAGGCGTAATCTTTTGTCTGCCCTGTTGGGTACTTATGAATGCCTTGAAAATCACCTTGCGCCCACCGAAATTTCCGCCATCCACTGACCCCTGGGGTCGGGCGCTTCGAAGAGGAGCAATCGCGTATCTTCTCTCTCGTCTTGTTGTCGTGATGGGCGCGTCCATCGCTGTTGCAGCCGATGCAGTCACCGCCCGCGTCAATGAACAGGTTCCAAAGGGCGGTCTCACCGCCCTCGTGCAAGTGTTCGATAGCTGGGATGGACACTGGTACCTCGACGTTGTCCGTCAGGGATATCCGCATCACATCATGCCGAATGTGACGTATTTTGTCTCTGACGCACGCGCTGCATTTTTCCCGATGTACCCGCGCCTTGTGCATTATTTCGACAACATCATCCCTGGTGGCCCCGTGAGCGTCGCCCTGTTGATCAACCTCATTCTTGGAGGATGTTTCATCTACTTCATCGGGAAAATTGCACGAGAACTTTTTGACATTAAGACCGCCGAAAAGGCAATGATCATTGCTGCTCTCTTCCCCGGAAGTTTTGTCTTGAGCATGGCGTATTCAGAAGCCTTGATGCTGTGCATTTCATGTCTCTGTTTTCTCGCGTTGCGTCGAAAAGCCTGGCTGTGGGCAGGCGTATTCGCCGCTGTGGGCACCGCATGCCGCCCCAACGGTGTCGCCCTTGTCTTGGCATGTGCCGTTGCCTCTTTCATCGCTATTAAGGATGATCGCGAATGGAAATCACTCATCGCGCCACTTCTCTCGCCCATCGGGTTTCTCGGCTTCATGGCATTTCTTGTGCAACACACCGATGAGAACTTTGCTTGGTTCCGCGTTCAAACTGAAGCCTGGAAAGAAGGCACGAGTTTTGGTGCAACTGCGTTAACCCGCACCTTTGACTTCTTCTTGCATCCGACCAGCTCACCAACCACTGTTCTTACCGCAGCATCGATGATGGCGATGATTCTGGCTTTGTGGTGCTTGAAGAAATATCGAATTCCAGCAATGTATATGGCCTATACAGCGGGGGTTCTTGTCCTCATGCTCTTGCCAGCAACAGTGACTGCACGACCACGATTTCTTTTCACCGCTTTCCCGCTCATCTTCCCAGTCGCTCGCGCGTTACGTGATGATGAAGACAAATGGTGGCCACTCACCTTGATCCTGTTTGCAACGGGACTTGTCACCGTGATGGGGATGTACGGCGTACGCGCCGCTATCCCCTAAACATCACAGCGGTAAACGACGCCAGATAGCAATCGGAAGATTCTTTAAAATTAAGAACATCCAATGCAGTGGGGCCGGAGCCCAGACAATCTTCTTGTCAGACGAAATGGCCTTTTCAACAATCTGAGCAACATGCTCAGGGTCCGTTGAAAACGGCACTTTCTTCATTCCTGTTGTCATCTTTGTTGTCACGAAACCAGGGCGCACAACAAGGATCGACGCCCCAGACCCTTCAAGTTCGTGATCAAGAGCCAGTGCGAATCCATCGATACCGGCCTTGGTCGCGCCGTAGACGGGGTTTCCCTTTCGCACACGCTCTCCGGCGACAGATGACAACAGCACTATCTTGCCGTAACCCTGACTACGCATACGCGACGACAGTGAATACAGCAGAACCATTGCGCCAGTGAGATTTACATTCACAACGTCGACCAAATGAGATGGAGTGTTGTAATAGTCCTGACCTTCATTGAGAAGCCCCTGAGCAATAATCGCTATGTCAATGTCACCAATGGCGTCTGCAACTTCAGCAACAACATGTTCCATTGACGCAGCATCTGAAGCGTCATAACGAACATGATGAACATCGAGGTCTGGGTGAGATCCAACAAGATCTTGCGACACACGATTCGCCGCATCGATATCTCGACTAACAAGTACGAGGCGAGAAACACCAGGCTTTACGACCTTATGAAGGATTGCCTGGCCAATCTCGCTGGTACCTCCAAAGAGCACAACGTTCTGTGCGACTCCGACGCCATTTTTCATGAGTTTCTCCTTAAGTCAACAAGACCAAGACGACGAGCTAGATCGCTACGCCAGATTCCATCTGGGTCCATCGCATCACGCGTGGACATCCATTCTTCAAAACGTGGATAACCACGACGCACTGCACTTGGTGACACATGGGAATCCTTCGCCAGATAATGACGCCCACCAGCATCGAGCACCATTGCATCAACAGAAGCCAATAATTCTGCAAGCCCCTTAATACCCGCTGCAATATCGAGCGTGAGGGTCCACCCTTCCGTAGGAAAAGACAATGGAGCAAGATTCTGAGGTCCCATCCGCTTTAGCACTGCGAGAAATGATGCAACTCCAGCAGCGGAGAAAGTTTCAATGACTTTGCGCAACACATCCGTACGGTCTAACGGGACAATGAATTGGTACTGAATAAAACCCTGAGAGCCATAAAGGCGATTCCATTTATTCACACCATCAAGGGGATGGAAAAAAGCTGGGATTGATTCAATTCCGATATGACGCTTAGCGGGCGCCTTGCGATACCACGTCTCATTAAAGGCCTTAATCGACCACTTATTGAGCAGCCCATTAGGCATCCACCCCGGCGCAGACACACGCAAACGAGGGTCATAATGCAGTGGATCGTCACTCTCAGATTCCGCCACTGTTGCATGATCACCGCGAGTGAGGACTCCACGCCCCATTGCTGATCCTGTGGCCAGAAGGTCGACCCAACAAACGGAGTACCGATATTTGTCGTCATCGCCGTCTCCGGACATTGCATCGCACACCGCATCAAAATTGGCTAGACGTTCTGTCTCTACTCGCACCTTTGAGCTTTCAATCTGCAGCATCTGAATTGACGCCCGCAGGACTATCCCCGTGAGGCCCATTCCACCGACAGTGGCCCAGAACCACACTGGATTCTCACTTGGAGATAACGAAACGATTTCTCCTGAAGCCAGCATCACGGTCATGGATAAGACGTGCTGACCAAAACTTCCATCGAAATGATGATTCTTCCCATGCACATCTGAAGCAATTGCGCCCCCGACAGTGACGAAACGAGTGCCTGGGGTAACAGGCACAAACCATCCACGCGGAACGCACAAGCGAAGGATCGAATCAAGACTCACGCTGGAAGCAACGTCGAGCACACCCGTGGTCGGGTCCAGGACAGCGTCGATACCCATAGGGTCATGTTCGCTGGTTAGCTCTACAACTGTTCCACCAGCATTCTGGGCAGCCGCGCCATAGGAGCGACCTAGTCCTCGTGCGATAACCCCGCGATTGTTTGCATGGGCGACAGTGGATCGAATGGTGTCTACATCAGTTGTCGAGATCACATCCGCAACAGTCCACGCTGTGCGACCCCAGCCTGACAGGCGCTGCATTGTCATTTGATAATTGTAGACGGTGAAGCAACGCCTCATCGGCTACATCAGCGAGTTAGGCCCGATATACAGCTAGTCCGTAGACAACTACCCATGCAAAGCCATACAACTGCAAAGTTCGGTCACTGATGAACACCTCTTCAGGAGCACCGCCGCCACCATTTTCAAGAACCATCAAGTACCGCAATAACGCCAAAACCATCGGGATGATGGAAAGACTATGCAGCGGGAAAGATTCACCCGACAACGTTGAGTTCTCAAATGCCCACATGCAGTAAGTGACAACTGTTGCTGTACAAGAAACCGACAACACTTGACGCAGATACGGCACCGTGTAGGAACGAAGCGAGGAACGCGTCGACCCTGCGTTGTCACCCATTTCAACCAGTTCGGCAAACCGCTTACCTGTCACGATGAAGAAAGAACCAAATGTTGTGCACAACACAAACCAATTAGACATCGGAGTTTGTGTGATGGCTGCACCCGCCATCGCACGCAACACGAAACCACTAGCCACAATCGCAAGATCGAGTAACGCAACATGCTTCAGACGAGTGCTGTAGGCAATCGTCAAAATTGCGTACAGGGCGACAACTCCACCGGCTTGTACACGAACGAGCGACGCGATAACTGGCCCGCCCACGAGAAGAACAGTTCCAAGGACACGAGCGATATTCAGCGGAACAGCGCCACTTGCTATTGGTCGAAACCGCTTTTTAGGATGAAGACGATCTTGCTCAATATCTTTTATGTCATTCCAGTAATAGGTGCCACTCGCAGTCATGCTGAAAGCGACGAACATCACTAGGGACTTCCACAACGATCCCCATTGGTTCAAAACACCCAAGGCTCCTGGCGCAGCAAAGACAAGAACGTTCTTCGTCCACTGCTGTGGGCGAGCTTCTTTAAGAATTGCCTTCATCATGCGGGCACTCGCGTTAATTCAATGGACTTCACTTGAACACCATTCTCGACGGCCAACAGCATCTCATGATCTCCCGAGGAATCTCCGTACGCGTAACGAACAGAATTCATCGGAACATTTGCGGTTTTGCACCACTCCTCAATACGACGCACTTTTTCGGCGCCTCGACAATTTGCGCCTTCTAATGCACCGGTGCACACAACGCCGTCAGTTGCAAGCTGAGTACACAACACTGCATCCACTTCCAGCAAATCACCCAAGACCTCCAGATATGGATTCAGGGATGCGGACACCAGCAGGACAATGTGCCCCTCCTCTTGGTGCCATCGAAGGCGCTGCGCCACGTCGTGTCGCATCCATTTGTCCGCAACGGATGCTGCAAATATTGCACCCGCTTCATCAACCTCGTCTACCGACCGGCCCGCAAATGCGGCTCTGACGAAATATGCCTTGAGTGCATCACGATCTCTCCGCAACAGCATGCGGGCAACTTCGATAGGGCGACGCAACGCTGCCAGCAACAATGGCGAAGTTCCAGACGATTGTCGCATGAACGGCACAACACAGTCACGAACTGTCAAAGTGTGATCAACGTCGAATGCAGCGACAGTTACTTCCATGAGCCGAGGCTAGTGGGATGCCAAAGGCGCCCCGAGGATTGCCTTCATATCGTTGAAGTAGTTCGGCCAGCTCTTGGAGACCACCCCTGGGTCTTGCACTTCTAGACCTTCAACCGACAAAGCCAGAAGTGAAAAGGCCATCGCAAGTCTGTGATCATGATGAGTGTTCAACAAGGCGGATCGAATCTCCTGAATCGGATGAACAAGAAGGCCATCTTCTTGCACATCAATCGACGCACCAACTTTGTGAAGTTCTGCTGCAAGATCGCCCAGACGATCGCTCTCTTTACGACGGATGAAACCCACTCCAGAAATACGGCTCACCGAATTGGCAAAGAGCATCGCCACAGCAACAGCTGGTACAAGATCAGAGCAATCAGACATATCGATGTCGATTCCGTGCAGAGTCTCTGTCCCTCGAACGACTACAACATCATCGTTCTCCGTAGTGACATAGCAACCCATTGTCTGCAAGATGTTCATAATTTGACTATCACCCTGCATGGACGCCAACGCAAGGTGGGGCACACGAACGGACCCTTCTCGTAGCGCAACCGCAACTAAAGGAAAAGCCGCAGAGGAAAAATCTGGTTCCACGACGTAATCCGCGGGCTGATAACCGCCTGGAGCTATCGCTATAGACGAGTCAACAAATCGTGCATCAGCACCAAATGAGGACATCACTTTTGCGGTCATCTCAATGTATGAGCGCGAGACAATCTCACCAGAGAGATCAATGACGAGCCCTTCATCGAGCATGGGTCCGATCAGCATCAATGCTGAAATGAACTGACTCGATACATCGCCACGAATTGAAATGCGACCACCACGAATGGATCCACGAGTGACTGAGACTGGGATGTAACCCACCTCACCAAGCGGTACCAGTTCTGCCCCAAGAGCGGAGAGTGCATCATGAAGGTCGGCCATTGGGCGTGTGCGCAGCGACTCTCCCCCGTCAACAATGCACGTTGCTTCACCGAGGGCTGCAACAGCAGTCAAAAATCGTGATGACGTGCCAGCAAGTTGGGCATCAACAATGCCAGGCAACTTCACTTCTCTGGAGCCAGAAATAACGAAGCAATCACCCTCTTGACGCAGTCGCTTCATCTGGGACAGAACATCAAGGATGACTGCGGTGTCGTCTCCGTTCGGGAGCCCAGAAATTCGTGACACCCCTTCAGCTAATAGCGCACATACGAGTGCACGATTAGCAACACTCTTTGAACCGGGAACAATCACGGTTGCATTCAATGCCCCACCTGGGGTCGAGAATGTTGCTGCACTCATGTCAGTGGCTGTACCGCAGGTCGGAAGCCACGAGCAAGAAGACCACCACGGAAAATATCGGCATGTTCAGCACGAATCACCGTCACCATGACGCCACGATCACCCTCAGCGGAGTGCACAACTTCGAAGTCATAAATATTGACTGCGAGCTCACCCGACAAAGTGAACACATCTGCGGCGCCGCCTGGACGATCGGGAATGGGGATACGAACTTCCACTAGATCTTCGACGGAACCTGCGCCCACAGGAAGATTCATTCGTGCTCTACGCGCTTGGTCGAGAGAGGAGAACAATGCGTCCCGATCCCCAGCCGCAACTATGTCGCGCATTTCAGCAAGTCCACCGATAAGAGAATCAAGTCCGCGCACTATGGCATCGCGATTCTGTTCACAAATGTCTAACCAAATGCCTGGTCGACCCGAAGCGATACGGGTCATATCGCGGAATCCACCAGCTGCTAATCGCAACAGTGCGAGATGCTCTTCCGAGCGATTATCAGCCAAACGCATCAAGGTTGCTGCTGCAAGATGCGGAACGTGGCTAACGATTGCAACGAGGTCATCGTGATGTTGCGGGTCTAGTGCCACCACCTCTGCGCCTATTTTTGTAATGAGGCCTGCAAGTACAGAAAAAGAAGAGTCTGACGAAGTTGGCGATGGGGTCAACACCCATACCGCACCTTCAAACATTGCCACATCAGCACCATCTAAGCCATCGAGTTCTGAACCAGCCATCGGATGGCCCGCAACAAAGCGAGGGTCCGTGACGACCGATGCAACATGCGCC
The DNA here is from genome assembly GCA_947446815.1 of Acidimicrobiaceae bacterium. Classification (GTDB taxonomy): domain Bacteria; phylum Actinomycetota; class Acidimicrobiia; order Acidimicrobiales; family Ilumatobacteraceae; genus UBA2093. The sequence goes on along the minus strand of CANFGT010000008.1, from coordinate 16,061 downwards.
TTTACAGAACCAACATCTGTGACCACACCATTGGTCTGTTGTAACGCTCGAGATACTTGCTCTGCCACCGTGTTGACGGGAGTTGCCACAAAAGTAACTTCTGCATCCTCAAAGAGACCAACGTGTTGAATGATCCCACGATCAATGGCGACGGAAATCTTCGAAGCGTCGGCATCATCGCCACCCACTTCGTATCCAGCACGCTGTAAAGCAAGAGCTAACGAACCACCAATCAAACCAAGCCCGAGCACATTTGCTCGTCCAGCAGACGTCGAGGTGGTTGAGTTCACGACTAAATGGTATCCATGTCGATGTCTTCGACTGCTCCGGATAACGCGCGCACCTCGTCAAGTGTGAGCTCGCGCCATTCACCAGGAGCCAATCGCGTGTCCCTCAATGGACCAATTCGTGTTCGAACAAGACGAATCACGGGATATCCCACGGCGTCACACATGCGGCGTACCTGTCGATTGCGGCCCTCATGGATGATGATGCGCAAAACGCCTGGCTCTGGTTGTCCCACTTGTGCAGGCGCAGTCCAGCCATCTTCCAGCTCCACACCATCGCGCAGTTCGCGTAATGCGCCGTTCGAGACACCTCGTGGACCGCAATCCACCTCTGCCATGTATTCCTTCTCCACACCTCGACTGGGGTGAGTGAGATGTTGCGTTAGCTGACCGTCGTTCGTAAGGATCAACAAGCCAGTTGTTTCCATATCGAGACGCCCCACTGAAAAGACTCGAGGCTCTTCGGGAACCATTTCCAGCACGGTTGGTCGACCATGCGTGTCGGAAGAAGTCGTCACAACACCTTCTGGCTTATTCATGAGGTAGTACACAAGCCCAGGCACGACGCCCACTGGGTGTCCGTCTACACAGACTTCATCGCGTGATACGTCAACTCGACGGCCAAGCACTGCTATCTCGCCGTTGACGGTGACACGACGATCAGCAATTAAGTCTTCACAGATGCGTCGCGAGCCGAAACCCACACGGGCCAGCACCTTTTGTAGACGCTCACCTTCCGCTTCTGCATCTTTGGCATTCTGAATCAGTGTTTCCCACAGAGGTGGTTCAGGAACCGCGCCTCCCGGCGGGGTGTTGCGCGGCATCTACTCCGCCTCAGACGTTTCTGCTGAATCCACGACTTCTTCAGGAACAGACGATGCTTCTGCAGAGTCGCTCGATGAAGGAGCAACATCTGCCTCTAACGCTTCAATTCGCAGTGTCTTTTCTAAGGCCTCAACAAGAGAGGCATCGGGAACGAATGTTGCAATCGGTGGCATATCAGCCAACGAAGCAAGTCCGAGCTTTTCTAGGAACAACTGAGTTGTTCCCCACATCACAGCTTGCCCAGGGCCATTATCGCGAGAGACAGGTGCGATGTAACCGCGGCCGTGCAGCGTACGCATCACAGCGTCAGGATCGACACCGCGAATAGAAGCAATCTGCAAACGAGAGATTGGCTGCTTATACGCAATGATGGCGAGAGTTTCTAGAGCCGCACCAGATAGGCGTGCGCGCTGGCCGTCAAGAATGAAACGCTCAACGTAGGGAGCCAAATCGGGGTGAGTCTGAAAACGCCATCCACCAGCAACCTTTGCCACCTGGAATCCGTGCCCTGCTGATTCATACGATTCAGCCAATCGCACACAGACTTCTTCGACCGTTGCACTGGGCAATTCAACAAGCTGGGCAATGAGATCTGTGGGCACTGGTTCGTGTGCCACCATCAAAATCGCCTCAACCGCTCGCACAGTCTCTGTCGTTACTTCAGCTTCCATAATTCCTAGCCTTCGTACAAATCAATTTCAAGCGTTCCTGAATCACCAGGTCCGATGCCGGTCCACTCCACAACAATGTCGCCGAAACGATCAATTTGAGCGATCTCGATGTATCCCTGTTTGTACAACTCCAACAGTGCAAGGAAACGAACCACAACTTCGAGACGCTCGACCAATCCAGTTGTCAGCGAGCGGAAGGATGTGCTTGACATACGAGGTAGCTCATCCATCAACTCTTCCACTGCTTCTGCAACGGTAAAACGAATCGGCGACACATGGTACAAATTCACTTCATCGCGTGGGCGTGGCGTAATCGCGCGCACAAAACCCATCTGCAGCTTTTCGATGGTCATACCTTCAAGAAGATCAGGCAATACGTCCGCAAAACGTTCGTCGACTCCGACGACGCGCGCGTACACACGGTCCGCATCGTCGACGAACAGAGCCAACACCTTCGCAACATCTTTGAAAGTTTTGGCCTCCAGCAAACGAGCGAGCAGCAAGTCTCGTTCTTCCCAAAGTGCTAGTTCTTCATCAAGATCAACAACTTCTTTACCCGGTAGCAATCGGCGGGTCTTGAGTTCAATCAATGTCGCCGCAATCAACAAGAACTCAGTAGCAACTTCCAGGTCCAATTCAGTCATCTTCACCAGCTCGGCCAAATAGGCGTCAACGATGGTGGACAAACTGATTTCGTGGATATCGACTTCTTCACGCATTATGAGATGCAAAAGGAGGTCGAAGGGGCCTTCATAGACGGGGGTTGCCACTTCGATTGCCACGGGTCAATCGTACTTGTCAGGCCTCTGAGACCGATAAACCAACCACGTCCTCTTGGGCCATAGGCAGTAGCGTTTCAGCGTGCCTCGCGTCCTTTCTTGCATCCAGCCCACCGGTTCGGTCCATCTCGGCAACCATTTGGGTGCTTTGGTGAATTGGGTGTCCGGCCAGCACGACGGAGACGTTTTCCACGGCATTGTGGACCTTCACGCACTCACCATCACCGAACAGCCAGGAATCTTGGGACAATCCACTGTGGAATTGGCCGCCATGCTCTTTGCAGTAGGCCTTGACCCCGAAGTAGCCACGGTGTTTGTTCAGAGCCATATCCATGAACACACCGAGCTTGCTTGGATCATGGAGTGCACGGTGTCTTTTGGCGAACTCAGCCGCATGACACAGTTCAAGGACAAATCTGCAAAGCGAGAGGGTGACTTCATCTCTGCCGGCCTTTTCACCTACCCCGCTCTACAAGCTGCCGACATCTTGCTCTATGACGCCGACGAAGTTCCCGTGGGAGAAGATCAGCGTCAGCACATCGAGATCACGCGCGATATCGCTATTCGTTTCAATCATCGTTTCGGAGAAACCTTTGTTCTTCCAAAGGCGGTACACCCAAAGGCGGGTGCACGGGTGATGGACTTGCAAGACCCTACATCGAAGATGTCGAAGTCTGCCGAGACGGAAAACGGGATCGTGTATTTACTCGACGAGAATTCTGTGATCGAGAAGAAGTTCAAGCGTGCCGTGACTGATTCTGACGGCGTTGTTGCCTACGATCGCGCGAACAAACCTGGCGTTTCTAACTTGCTCGATATTCTCTCCGCAGCAACTGGTACGCCAGCAGAAACTTTGGCAGAGACTTACAGCCAATATGGTCCGCTCAAGAAGGACACCGGCGATGCGGTCATTGCACTGGTTGATCCGATTCGCGCTCGATACCACGAACTGATGAATGACAAAGGCGAGCTCGCTCGCCTCTTAAAGATCGGAAATCAGCGTGCACGTGAAGTTGCGGCGCAAACGCTTGATCGCGCACACCGCGCTATCGGCCTTATGCCCCGCATCTAAATCTCGTCAGCGTCGCGCAATGCGACCATCACTGCGTCTTCGACTGCACCGCCTATGAGTTCCAAGGTGCGTTGCTCGCTAATCCCCTGCAGCATCTGAACAGCAATGTTCTCATGGTCGTGATACAACGCAAATACAGCGCCACGTGGACCCACCAGGGTTGCCACAATGCGCAGGAACCATCCAAGACCTGAGACCGTCTTGCCTACATCGTGCAACAACGCTGCAGCTTGCTCCGTGCGCTTTGCTGGCGGATAGAAGCGCATAAAACGTTCGTGCACTTGCAATGAATGTCGCTGATCCCGTGGCTGCATCGACCACCAGATTTCAAATTCCTCCAATAACAAGAGTCTCTCCACTCGAGCAACATCTGCACCTGACAATGGATCATTTGAAAACGATGTCACCGCTCGCTTTATGAGATGCCACAGATTCTTCATCAGCCCCTCGCTCTCGGATGCGCTTCGCGATACACACTCCTCAGACGATCTTGTGAAACCTTGGTGTAAATCTGCGTGGTTGAAATGGTGGCGTGGCCCAACATCTCTTGCACGATACGCAAATCTGCGCCATGTTCCAGCATGTGCGTCGCACACGAATGTCGCAGCACATGAGGAGACAACTCTTGAGAAATTCCTGCGTTCACCCCAGCATCACGCACAATGTTCCAAGCTTTCTGACGATTCAGACGGCGACCCTTATTTGTGAGAAATACGGCCTCACGATCGCCTTGACGTGCCCAATATTCCGGCGCCAACATCTCGCGACCACCAACACCCAAATACTCACGTAAGTGCGTATCTGCGGTGCGGCCAAAGGGCACCACTCGTTCTTTCGATCCCTTGCCAAACAATCGCACGACACGGGAATTCAAATCAAGATCATCAAGATTCAAATCGCACGCTTCAGAAATACGTGCACCAGTGGCATATAGGAATTCCAACAGTGCGCGGTCACGCAATGCCAGGGAGTCTTCGCCGACAACAGACGACAGCAAAGATTCAACTTCAGGCAAAGAAAGGGGCTTTGGCACTCCAGCAGGTACGCGCACACCTTCCACACGAGCAGATGGATTATCAGAGCGAACCTCTTCAGCCACCAAATAGGAGTGCAACATTCGAACTGCAGCAAGTCGCCGCGCCGTGCTCGCCACGGCCTCCCCTGTTGCCTGCAGTGCGCGGACAAATGACTCCACATCATCTTCAGATGCTGACAATGCAGTTGCTCGACGCTTGCTCAGAAACTCTTCGTACTTACGTAAGTCACGTCGATACGACGAGATGGTGTTTGATGAACGCCCACGTTCGACGGTCATCCATAAGAGAAATGACTCCGCATCTCGAGAAAGAGGTGCTGGTTGTGCCACGACCAACTATCTCACTAAATGTGGGTGACGACGAGCCGTAAGAAGAAGGCCATACGCAGACTTCGCATCTTTAAGACGACCATCATCAATCATCTCGAGAGCCTCTGCAAACGGAACAAGCACCGTCTGCATGGCTTCTTCTTCTGGACCGTGAGGCTGGAATTGCCCAGCAGACAGACCAGTTGCCAGAAACACGATGACACTGGAATCTGTGACGCCGGGCGACGATAGACACTCACCCAACTTCTCAATGGAATTCGCTTCAAAACCGGTTTCTTCACGCAGTTCACGCACAGCCGTGACCGAAGGGTCCTCGCCCTCGATATCTCTCATTCCCGCTGGAATTTCCAAGACGAAAGAATCAAGGCTCGCTCTGTATTGAGACACGAGCACTATTTCGCCAATATCTGTAAGAGCAACCGTGGCAACAGCACCGGGCGTACTCACAAAAGTACGCTCAAAGGATTCGCCGTGAGACCCCGCTACCAATCGGCGCAACAAACGAAACATTGCCCATGTGTGGACAGTCTGAGTTTCTACCGAAGTGAACCGATTCGACGTCGGCATGGAAAAGAAACCTATGCCGTGGCAGCAACGCTGCTGCTAGAACGCGCAAGACGCTTCTCACGATTCACAAGAGCAGCAGCAATCAATTCACGGAACAACGGGTGAGGACGATCCGGGCGACTCTTAAATTCAGGGTGTGCCTGGGTCGCCACCCAATATGGATGATCGGTCAATTCGATGAATTCAACCAGGCGCTTATCGGGAGAGTTGCCGCTGAACACAAAACCCGACTCTTCAAAGCGAGCGCGGTAATTGTTGTTGAATTCCCAACGATGACGATGACGCTCGCTCACGACTGATTCGCCGTATGCGTCAGCCACTTTGGTGCCTGGTTCTAGCACCGCAAGGTACGCGCCCAATCGCATCGTGCCGCCCATATCGGTGACATCACGCTGATCATTCATCAAATCAATGACGGGATTCGTTGTTGCTGGTTCAAACTCTGTGCTGTTTGCATCTGCAAGTCCGAGAACGTGACGCGCATACTCAATCGTCATGACCTGCATGCCGAGACAAATGCCCAAACACGGGACAAGGTTCTCGCGCGAATACGCCGCAGCTGCAATCTTGCCTTCAATACCGCGTTTGCCGAATCCACCAGGGATGATGATTCCGTCGAGACCGTCCAGACGGCCAGACGCAAGCAGCCCTTCGACGTCTTCGGCTTGAATCCAATCAATCTCAACCTTTGCGCCGTGATGGAAACCTGCATGCTTCAGGCTTTCGACGACCGAGAGATAAGCATCTTGCAGCTCAATATATTTTCCGATTAATCCGATGCGCACTGGCTTCACGGCAGCATCGACGAGGGCAACGACTGATTCCCAGGACGACAAATCCACATTCGCATCAAGGCGCAGAACATCGCATGCAACGGTGTCCAAACCTTCCTCATGCAAGATGAGAGGCAACTCGTAAATGTTGCGGGCATCAGCTGCGTTGATCACAGCGTTAGGCGCTACGTCGCACATGTGAGAAATCTTGCGCTTCAGTCCGGTGCTGAGTGGCTCCTCGCTTCGACACACAATGATGTCTGGCTGGATACCACGTGAGCGCAGCTCTGTCACGCTGTGCTGAGTGGGCTTGGTTTTCTGCTCACCACTGGGGCCAATGAATGGAACCAAGGTCACATGCAGGTAACACACATTGTCGCGTCCGGCTTCGTTGCGGAACTGGCGAATTGCTTCCAAGAACGGAAGAATCTCAATGTCGCCAACGGTTCCGCCGACCTCTGTAATCACCACATCGGTGTCTTCCGTTGCGATGCGCTTAATACGGCGCTTGATTTCGTCGGTGACGTGTGGAATGACCTGGACAGTTTTTCCGAGGTAATCGCCGCGACGCTCTGCGGCGAGAACAGCTTGATAGATGCTGCCTGTGGTCGCATTCGAAGAACGAGTCAAGTTCTCGTCAATGAAACGCTCGTAGTGACCAAGGTCGAGGTCAGTTTCGCCACCATCATCTGTCACAAACACTTCGCCGTGTTCGAATGGGTTCATCGTGCCTGGGTCGATGTTGATGTACGGGTCAAGCTTTTGCATGGTGACGCGAAGACCACGCATCTTGAGCAAGCGACCAAGCGACGATGCTGTCAAACCTTTTCCAAGGGAACTTGCAACGCCACCCGTCACGAAAATGTGCTTTGGCATTGCTTCTCCCGCCAGGTCTAAACCGCTAACGGGATTTCATCATAACCGATGTGAGGGACCACCTGAGAATCCCCTAACGGGCCTTCCCTTTGCCCTTCTTCGAAACGTTCACGGTTGTACCTAAAGAGGTCAACAAGTCCTTTGCGTGCGCAATGGCTGACTCATCGGCCACCCCGCCAGACAACATTCGTGCAATCTCGCCCGCCCTGTCCTCCGGCCGCACGGTCGTTGCCGAGCCATAGGTCCGTTGAGCCTTCACGGTCTTAGAAACAGAAATTTGCTGATGTGCAGAAGCTGCAACTTGAGCTAAATGCGTTACAGCAAAAACTTGATGTCCATCACCCAACTCACGCAACGCCGTCGCCACCGCAACAGCTGCGGCTCCGCCTATGCCGGCATCCACTTCGTCAAACACCATCGTTGCTGGGTCTCCGGTAAGCACCAGACGAAGAGACAACATCACACGTGCGAGTTCTCCTCCACTTGCCACTTTGGTGAGCGGTTGAGGAGCGCTCCCAGGGTTAGCCGCCAACATGAACACCACGGACTCGCCAGCGGGATCAGACTCCGCATTGCCCACTGAGACCTGCATAGATGCGTTCGGCATTGCAAGTTGACGCAATCGAGCTTCCACCTCTTTTCCGAGCGCAGGGGCAGCCGCACGGCGCTGATCCCCCACTCGAATCTGAGCTGAGCGAAGAGCCAGTAATGCCTTCTTTTTCGAAAGCTCCAATTCCTGCACTCGTTCGGCGTAGCCCATGAGTTCATCGAGACGAGTGCGCGCTTCGATACCAAAAGCAATCACATCTGTCAGCGAATCCCCATATTTGCGCATCAGGTCTCTGAGAGATTGGCGACGCACTCGAATGAATTCCAATCGCTCTGGATTCTCTTCGGTGGACTCAGCAGCACTTCTTAAGAGATGAGAAACATCTTCTGCTTCCGCCAACAATGCGTTCAGACGCGCCGACACATCAGCCATCGACGACACATTCCCAAGTACTCGGTGTGCCTCACCCAATTTTTCGACTGCTGCGCCATCATCGGTTAGTAATGAAGCTGCTTTCCATAGCGATTCTTGATGGCGTACAACATCGGCCAAAAGATCTTCTTCTTGCGATAAAACAGCGTCTTCGTTCGGCCCCGAGATATTGACGATCTCAATTTCTTCACACTGATACCCAAGCAAATCAAGTTCACGAGCACGTGATTTTTCGTCACCGCCGAGAGCCGCAAGCATCGCATCAACTTGTGTCACTGCCTCACGAGCTTCCCGGAGTTCCGTTAGATCAATCGCAGCAAAAGTGTCAAGGGATTCTCGCTGAACAGCAGCGGTCAACAAACGCTGATGAGCATGCTGACCATGAATGTCGACAAGTTCCTCACCAAACTCCGCTAGCGAGGCAACCGTGGCCATTCGACCATTGATGTAAGCCCGACTACGACCTTCTCGATGCAGGGAACGGGCGAGAATGATTTCTTCCTCTTCACCATCAGTATTGACACGAACGAAACGTGCCTCAACATGAGCCTCATCGGCGCCATCACGAATCACTCCTGCTTCGGCGCGACGCCCACACACGAGATTGATGGCTTCAACCAACATTGTTTTGCCAGCACCGGTCTCACCTGTAAACGCAGTGAAACCACTTTGAAACGAAATGCGGGACGACTCGATGATGCCCAAGTTTTCGATCGATAGTTCAACAAGCATCAGCGATCACTCAGTCCAAATTTGGATTTCAAAATCTGATGGAATCGCCGTTCCTCAAACCGCATAAATCTCGCGACCTCTACTGCTGCTCTCACTTCAATGACATCCCCCGGACGCAATGTGTGCACGAGGTCGCCGTCTGTGGCGACATTGATGGATCGATGGCCCAATGCCTCGACTCGAATCACTTCGCCACCGTCGAGGACCATTGACCTATCAAACAACATGTGTGGCGATACAGGAGTCAGCAGCATGGCTCGTAGACGTGGCGACAAAATTGGACCACGCGCTGACATCGAATATGCCGTCGAACCTGTGGGCGTTGCGATAATCAAACCATCCGCTGCATATGTGGTGAAAGGCGCCTTATCGATGTCCACACCGAGATGCACGGTATGTCCCGTCTCTCTTTTTTCGATGACGACTTCGTTGAGTGCGAGAACATTTGCGAGCCGAGCACCGTTTGACCACATTGCGACCTCGAGCAACATGCGGTCATCGAAGTAGAAGTCTTTCCCCTCCACCCCAACGCGCCAAGCATCAAGGGCACTCAGTACAAAGTCAGCCTCCACCGCCGCGAGGTATCCCAATGTTCCGAGGTTGACACCGATGATGGGAACCTGTCGACCAGCCAACGTACGAACGGCGCGCAACATTGTGCCGTCTCCGCCGATTGACACCATCACATCAACATCACCTGTGTCTCCAGCAAGGACATGTGGTGAATCAACGGCCGCAACGTCGGCTTCATCAACAACAGTTACCAAACCATGTTGCACGCTCCAATTCGCCACCTGACGAGCAACTTCTAGTGCGTCAGGGCGAAAGCGGTGAACAGCTATGCCAACTCGAGTCATGACTCACAACCTACGAAAGAGGTGGGGCATTCAACGAACATCAGAAACTCCGTATTGCCCTCCGCGCCTTTTATGGGGGATTCCACAAGGCCCGCAACGATTCCACCGTGGCCTTCCACGCAGTCCTGGACCGTTCTGATGGCCTCCGCGTGGATTACTGGGTCTGTGATGACTCCCTTGCCACGTGAGACCTCGACCCGGCCTGCTTCAAACTGAGGCTTCACGAGAAGAACCATGGCGGGTTGTGCAAAGCCCTCCTCGGGCCCCATCACAGCCATCAATGCGGGCAGGACTTTCGTGAGAGAGATAAAAGAGAGATCCGCCACTAAGAGTGAACAAGGGAATGGCAACACATCGGGTTCAATTTCCCGAACGTTGACTCCGTCTCGCCAATCGACTCGCGGGTCTTTCTTGATGCGCTCATGCAATTGATTACGCCCAACGTCCACGGCAAACACACGACGAGCCCCGCGCTGAAGAACACAATCAGTGAATCCACCCGTTGACACTCCGGCATCCATGACCGAACGGTTAATAACTTCAATACCAAAACTGTCGAGTGCGTGCGACAACTTCTCGCCTCCGCGACTCACAAACTTCTTCTCAACAACAACATTGATGGGTTCGTCTGGTGCCACCAGACGCGAAGACTTGTCGGCAAAGGCTCCAGAAACGGTGACATGACCATCGTCAATCAGTCGCGATGCTTCGGAACGGCTCTCTGCGAGACCTCTCTTCACAAGAGCAGCGTCGAGTCGCATTCGCACAACTGAATCGTACTCGGACGAGAGAGAAGCTTTTAGGAGTTCAGAATGCGGTCAGCGACCCCCGCGAGAGAATCTTCCACAATGTCAGCGTCCACTCCGTCGCCAGATGGTGTCATTCCACTTAGAACAAGCGCATATGCACAACCAATCGTGCGAGCAAAAGCGCCGTCAGTCGCTGGCATGTCACCCACCATCACCATCTCAGAAGCCGCCACCCCTGGACACATTGCATACACAAGTTCCGCCATGGGTCGATGAGGCTTACCCGTCACGAGTGCCGCCACGCCAGTTGTCTTTTCCACTGCTGCAAGAATCGCGCCACCACCTGGAATAGGACCTGTTGGTGTCGGGTAATTCGGGTCACCGTTTGAGCCGATCAAGGTCGCACCTCCACGAACGGCCGTCAAGGCATCCGTCAGCACTTCAAAGTCGAATTCACGGTGGAAGCCGACAACCACGGCGTCAAAACTGCCCGGTGCTCCACGCTCCAAATACGGCACCACTACTTCTGCACCGGCCAGGGAGACTTCTTCAATAAGTCCTTCGCCACCGCACACCATGACTCGCCATCCTGTTTGAACGACTGTTGCAGCTGACATAGCGGAGGTAATCACATCGCCTTGCGCCTCAATGCCAATGTTGCGAAGTGCCTCCACCTGTTGCTGTCTGGTGGAGAACGAATTGTTGGTCACGAAGAGAACGCGAATTCCTGCAGAGCGCAAGCGAGCAATGGCCTCCGCTGCACCAGCAATCGGCTGATGAGCAAGCCACACCACCCCGTCGAGGTCGCAGAGAACAACTTTGGTGGAAAGGGTTTTGCTCATTGCCCCTAATCCTGCCACCCTTGTACCTGTGCCACGATTCGAACCGTTCCCTGCCCTGCGCTACTCCACTTCGGGAAGTGCCGATATCACCGCTTTGACGTCGGCGCCATACGACGTGTTCGACGAGGCTCGCCGTGGGGAATATGCAGCAATAAACTCACACAATGTGGTTCTTGTCGACTACCCCATTGAGGCTGACGGTGCTGGTCGATATGCACAGAGCTCCACCATTCTTCAATCGTGGATCACCCAGGGCATCGTTGCTGAAGATTCTTCGCCCACCTTCTCGATTTACCGCATGACCTTTACTGACGAAGCTGGTCGTGCACGGACCACCATCGGCGTCATCGGTGCTCTCGAAGTTGTTGACGAAGGCGCAGGCGGAGTTCTGCCACATGAAAGAACCACACCGAAAGCCAAGACGGACCGTCTCGATCTCACTCGCGCAACTCAGGCCAACCTCAGCCCTATCTGGGGTCTTTCATTGACAGCTGGACTTACTGATGCGCTTGTCGAGCCCGCAACCGTCATTGCACAATGCACGGACGAGGAAGGCGTTGTGCACGTTCTCGAACGTGTCGAAGATCCAGCACGAATCTCCCGCATTGCAGAACTCGTTTCTTCGAATCCCGTTCTTATTGCAGATGGTCATCATCGTTATGCAATCAGTCGTTCCTATCGAGATGAGGTACGGGCCAACGGTGGTCCGTCTGATGCTGAGCTCACCATGACCTATGTTGGCGAATTGGTTCAAGAACAGCTCAGCGTTGCAGCAATTCATCGCCTCTATGACATCTCGCCACAAGCATTGATGACGGCACTCGCACCGTTCTACAACTTCTCCGATGCCGGCAAAGTTGGGCCACACACCATTAGCGACATGGACTCGAACGGCTGCCTGTGCCTTGTCTCTCCCGATGGTACGGGCACTTTCCTCACACCTATTGAGGATGCGTTAACAAATGTTCGTGCTCTCGATAGTTCCCGACTTGAACATGCTCTGAGCACTACCGATCATGTGGTGTCGTATCAACATGGTGTCAAAGAGATTCTCGGCAAAGTTGCCGGCGGCGCATATGGCGCAGCAATTCTCATTCGGCCCGTGTCTCTGCAAGAGATTCGTCGCACAGCAGACACAGGTGAACTCATGCCACCAAAATCAACATTCTTCACACCAAAACTGCGAACAGGAATGGTGATGCGCCCCTTACGTTAGGGGCATTACATCACGTGTTTGAAGCTGCGCAGATGCTTGCAATGGACGCATCAAGTGCGGCATTGAATTCTGCATCTGATTGCTTGGCAGAAAGACCTTCAGTGAGTGCTCGCGAGAAACTTGCAATCACGCCCTTGTTGCGAGACAAACGAGCATTTGATTCCTCGCGGGAGTATCCACCCGACAAAGCAACAACGCGTAGAACGCTTGGGTGAGCCACAAGTGCGTCGTAGAAGCCATCTGTTTCAGGAAGAGTCAACTTCAACATCACGGGCTGATCAGCGGGCTGCTTGTCTAGTTCTGCGAGAAGTGCAACTTTAAGAATTGCTTCCGCTTCAGACTTGCTTGGGCTGTTGATGTCGACTTCAGGTTCAATGATCGGAATCAGCCCGGCTGCGAGAATTTGACGACCCACTTCAAACTGCTGAGCAACAACGGCTTCAATGCCGGATTTGTTTGCAACCTTGATAACCGAACGCATCTTGGTACCAAAGACTCCGTTTGCAACAGCCTTCTTCAACAGGGCATCAAGGTCTGGATTCGGCTTCATGATCTGAACGCCGTTTGCCTCATCGGCAAGACCCTTGTCGATCTTGAGGAAAGGAAGAACCTTCTTCACATTCCACAAATACGACGCGGCTCCAACACCTTCCACTTGGCGGTCCATCGTTCCTTCAAAGAGGATTGCCCCGAGAACACGATCGCCGCCGAAAACGGGGCTTGTCATCATGCGAGTGCGCATGCCATGAATCAGGTCGAACATTTGCTCGTCGCCGGAGTATTCATTTTCTTCAACCCCGTACAACATCAATGCCTTCGGAGTGCTGCCGCCGCTCTGATCGAGTGCAGCGATAAAGCCCTTGCCGGAGCGCATATGTTCAACTTGTTCGGAATTCATGACGTGTGGTTCCCTTTCGTCAGGAATCACACTAGTCAGACATCAAGAAACGCAAGAAGATTATCCGTGGCCTTCCCCACAGCTTTGCGTACCTGTGCCCGACGTCTCATCGAGATGACTGATTGCGCCACCACCTCGGTGCGGCTGGCAACCGATGCTCCCGACCGAAAGAACCGACGACGCACGATGCCAATAATGCATACTTCTGCTCCAACTACGGCCACCTCGGACTCGCCCTCCAGCGAAACAGGAACAGAAACTCGCCCATTCTCGGTCACGGTTGCCACATCAAACGTGGACACCACACTTCCCGAAGGAAGTTCTCGACTCACAGGTGGAGAGGTGACCTCACCCACAAGTACAACAATATTGAGATTGTCGATTTCATCGACGGCAATAGCTGACATATTTCCCTTTCGCTATGAAAGAGATGTGTGCGACTATGCGCCGAGTGTGGCAAGTCTTTCGGCGACATCGACGAATTGGCGATCATGCAATGCAATCCGCTCAAAGAACTGTCGTGCCTGGATGACGTTTCCTTGCTTGTCATAAAGATCTGCAATGACAAACCATTGGCGAAGGTGATACTCCGAAGGACGCTTCATGTCACCCGCAGCCTTTTCCATGACTGCGTGTGCCTCTTCAAACAACTTGCGATCAGCCAAGGATCCGGCCATCACAATTCGACCTTCCGCAATGAGCTCAGGATGAGGTGATGCTTCTGCCAGCTCGCGCCAATACTTTTCGACCATTTGGTGATTACCCAAAGCACGGTGACAGTCTTGAATCACTGCATGATTAAAAATCCAGTCCGGATTCAGTGCAACTGCAACTTCAAGTTCCGTGAGGGCACGCTTCCACTGTCCACCGCGATACAGGCACAGGCCCAACATTTCATGCACAGCAGCAACGTCGGAATACTCCTTCGCCATCGGGTTCAAAATCTTGCGCGCATCTTCATAACGATGTGCTTCAAATGCTTGAAGTGCAGCGTCGTAGCGCTTCAACGCACGAACTGATCCGCGATTTCCTACCGCACGCTCGAACTCTTCAACGACGGAATCAAGTGCACGCACTTCTTTGCGACCGCCCTTTTGCGCACGTCCTGTTCCTCTCGCGCGAATTCCTTCAGGCCGACGAATTGGACGGGTTGAACCCTCATCCACCCAGATTTCACTGGTGCGATCGGGCGGACCCGACATCTCTCCTGTGGTGCGACGCCCACCGGTGCGCATCCCAACTTCGTCGGAGCGACGCTGGGCTGCTGTGCGAGTGTCTTCTCTGCGGGGACGGTCAGGATCAAAATGACGCGGACGATCCTCACGACCAAAACGACCGCGCGATGAACGATCATCGCGGTCATCATCACGACGCGGTGCACGGTCATCACGGTCGAAACGGCCACGAGCCGGACGGTCATCATCACGACGAGGCGCACGTTCATCACGGTCAAAACGGCGAGGCCTGTCGTCATCACGACGCGGTGCACGGTCGTCACGGTCGAAGCGACCACGGGCCGGGCGGTCTCCGTCAGGACGCGGACCACGACTTGGACGGTCATCACGATCAAAACGGCGATGCCTGTCATCATCACGGCGAGGCGCGCGATCGTCACGGTCAAAGCGTCCACGAGATGGACGGTCGTCACGGTCAAAACGACCACGAGCCGGGCGGTCCCCATCAGGACGCGGACCACGACTTGGACGGTCATCACGATCAAAACGGCGAGGCCTGTCATCATCACGGCGAGGCGCGCGATCATCGCGGTCGAAACGACCACGAGCCGGGCGGTCCCCATCAGGACGCGAACCACGACTTGGACGGTCGTCGTCGCGACGCGGACCTCGAGAGAAACCCCCTGCGCGCGATGCACCAGCGCCACGTGGACCTGCTCCCCTGTTGGGTCGACCTGAATTGCTCTCGCGGCGTTCTGACATAGGCGCGAAAGGCTAGCGAGAAAACAGCAAATTACCCCGTAGACGATTAACCCAGTACATAGAACAACCCTCGACCCCCGAAGGGATCGAGGGTTGTTCCTCGAATAAATCTGGCGACGTCCTACTCTCCCAGGGGGTCTACCCCCAAGTACCATCGGCGCTGACAGGCTTAACTTCCGTGTTCGGAATGGGAACGGGTGTGACCCTGTCGCTATGGTCACCAGAAATCAGTTGTCAATGTGGTTTTACCCCACAAGGACTCCAGAGCAAGCACGAGCATAATTTCAAAATAAAGCCCTCGGCCGATTAGTACCGGTCAGCTGAGTGCGTTACCGCACTTACACTTCCGGCCTATCAACGTGGTGGTCTAGCCACGGGCCTTACCAGGTTAACCCTGTGAGAGTCCTCATCTTTGAACGGGTTTCCCACTTAGATGCTTTCAGCGGTTATCCCTTCCGGAGGTAGCTAATCAGCCATGCCCTTGGCAGGACAACTGACACACTAGAGCTCCGTCCATCCCGGTCCTCTCGTACTAGGGATAGCTTTCATCAAGACTCTTCCGGCTGCGGAGGATAGGGACCGAACTGTCTCACGACGTTCTGAACCCAGCTCGCGTACCGCTTTAATGGGCG
>CANFGT010000007.1 GCA_947446815.1 Acidimicrobiaceae bacterium | reverse complement strand
ATGGATCGACTGCACTTTTTGGCAAACCGGCGAATGCTCGGCGAACAGGAAAACCTTCACCCTCAAGTCCTTGCGGTGCCGTGGTGAGTGAACGAATCGGGCGGTCAATGGTCTCGATGCCAGGCGCTTCGTAACGCGGAAGTGTCAATGTGTCGGCGGTAACTGCAGGCATTGTGTGGCTCCTAAAAGTAGTTGCGGGGTCAACTATATGTGCCACGGGCGACAATTACAACGGGTCTGCGATACTGAATCACCATGATTGTTCACCTCATTGACGGCACGTATGAGCTGTATCGCCAGCATTTCGGCCAAGCAGTTCGCCACAGCACGCCACCACCACTTGCTGCAACCCGCGGAGTTGTCACGTCGACATTGCAGTTGCTTTCAGGTGGCGCAACGCACGTCACGGTTTCTGTTGACCATGTGATTGAAAGTTTTCGTAACGACCTCTATGACGGGTACAAAACATCCGACGGCATGGAAGAAGAAATACTTCATCAGTTGCCCATCATGGAGGATGCATTACGAGCACTCGGTGTACCGGTGTGGCCAATGGTGAAATACGAAGCAGATGATGGTTTGGCAGCTGGCGCATTTCGTGCAGCCGCAGATGCGCGTGTTGATCAAGTGCAGATGCTCACGCCCGATAAAGATCTCGGACAAATGGTGAGTGGAAATCACGTCGTGCAGTACGACCGCCGTAACGACCTCATCATTAATGAAGCAAAGATCATCGAGAAGTTTGGTGTTGGTCCTGCAAGCATCGCTGACTGGTTAGGTCTTGTTGGCGACACCGCGGATGGGTTCCCCGGCCTTCCTGGTTGGGGTGCGAAGAGTGCTGCAACAGTTCTTGCTAAGTACTTACACATCTCAGATATTCCGAATGATGAAACGCAGTGGGCAACAGATGGTGTTGCGGTTCGCGGTGCTGCAAAGTTGGCAGCCACTCTTCGTGATCAACGCGAGATGGCAGACCTCTTCAAAGTTATTGCAACCGTGGTGACCGATGTTGATGACGATGTTGCTATCGGACACGTCGACGACTGGGAATGGCGTGGACCTTCGAAGGAACTTGCCGCAGTCGCGAAGCAGTTAGAGATGACAGACCTTGTGGAGCGCGCCGAACGCGCCATGATTGGCCGCCGAATCTAATTAGTTAGACACCAGCAGGCTTTGCTCGCACGGTGTACTTCAGTGTGCGTGGTTTGATTTTTGTCTTGTCGGGACGTGCCTTTTTGGCACTAGTGACCCACTGACGATTCCATTTGCCTTTAGCGCTCAGTGTTGCCTTACCGGTTTGTATTGCGGTAACGAGAGGCTTTGGAAGAACGCAGGCCTTCTTTGGTGTGTACCACTTCCATTTTGCGGTCTTCATTTTCTTGGCGGAACCGAACGGCGCAAATGTGCATTTGAATTTCTTCGTCTTGGAACCATCTTTATAGGACGCAGAAATACTCATCTTGATGATTCCTGAATAGTTCTTCATACGAATCTTTGGCTTGATGCCGTTCTTCTTGTCGACAGTAAATCCGAACTCATCAGTGATGATGATGTTGCCTGGAATTGCAGCGGGCCAGTAACCCTCTGTGTAGGCATCGGTTTCCGAATCAGTTGCTGGCTCTTTGTCCCATGACGGGCCAGTCGTTCCACTCGCAAAGTTTGTCGCGGATTTTGCAAGAACTGTGACTGCAGCAGATGCAGCACTTGGAGTGGAACTAAGTCCTGACCTCATTGCCACTGTTGTGAATGTGTATGCGGTGCCCGCTGTGAGTCCGGTGATGGTGCATGATCCCGATGCGCCAGTGACGGTGCATGTTGCACCTCCTGGTGTTGCAGTAACGACGTATGACGTGGGAGTGCGTCCACTTGTTGGTGCGGTCACTGTGATTGTTGCGCTTTCCTCGCCTGCAACAACGGTGGGTGTTCCGGGAGCATTTGGTTCTGGTCGGGACGGAGCCAGGTTTGAGATTGTCAAAGTGAAGGACGCGTAGTCCTCACCATTTGTTTTTTGAAATGCATTGTTTGCAAGTGTGTTGTCGGTCGGCGGTGCGTTATACGTGAACGTGATGACCGAACCGCTGTACACAGGGTTGGTCAGAGTGAGGTCCATAATGGCACCTCCGAAAGCGGTGAATGCCGTGGCTGGGTTCGGTACTCCATCAACTGTCACATCGAAACTAGAGAGTGCGGGAGTTTTTACGGAATCAACACTGCAGGCACAAATCCAAGAGATTGTCCCGTTGATAAATGTCCCTGTGGTGTTTGGGAATGTGGCTGCGCTTGCCCGAGGGGTGCCAGCGGCGGGGTTCGGAAGGGCGAGAAGGCCGACCGCCAGGAAAATGGACGCAATGGCCTGAAGAGCTCGGAAACGAAGGGTTTTCAACACCTAAGTATCTTAGGGCTCACTTATCTTCCCTAAATAGCCCCTTCGAAGCTCTGGGGAGCGCCCATGGGCAGTGAAGTGACGGCCAGGCGACCTGCGGCGCACGACCTATCCCGTGTGGAGGCTGCTTCCGTCAGGACCTGACCTGGTTTACGGGCGATCGTCGCACAGGACCCGACCGCCACCTCACCGCCCACGAGCGAACCCGAGAACGCAGAGGATGACAGCGTACAAGGCAGATATCCTGACTGACTCGTGGGTTCAGCAATGATCCCGCGTGGAAGAGTGCGAGAGCGGCCGAACCGGCACGCTTGGAAAGCGTGTGAAGTGAAAGCTTCCGTGGGTTCGAATCCCACCTCTTCCGCCAGCCATATGTAGGTTTGGGGCCATGAGCACCACCACATTCACCGTTCGGGGCATGACCTGTGGTCATTGCGTCAATCACGTCACGGAAGAAGTGAAGAAGATCGCTGGGGTGACCTCGGTTGATGTGGAACTCAAATCGGGCGCTGTCTCGGTGACCGCAGAAGCAGAAATCACAACGGAGCAGATGGAAGCCGCTGTTGTTGAAGCCGGTTACGAACTGGTGAAGTGATGACGCACGAAGAAGCCATGCGCATCGCATTAGAAGAAGCTCGTGTCGCTGCGGCACATGGTGATGTTCCTGTTGGTGCTGTCATTTTGCATAACGGCGAAGTGATCGCACGTCGTCACAATGAACGTGAAGCAAGTAATGACCCCACTGCACACGCCGAAGTATTGGCTTTGCGTGATGCAAGCAAGTTGCTGAATAGCTGGCGTCTGAGTGAATGCACACTTGTTGTCACACTTGAGCCGTGTGTGATGTGTGCTGGTGCTACACAATCAGCTCGTATCGGACGCCTTGTGTATGGTGCGGCGAACTTCGAAGCCGGTGCTACTGCAAGCTTGTACAACGTAATGAGTGATCCGCGTTTAGGACACAATCCACCCGTGGAACATGGGGTATTGGCGGATGAATCTGCCGCATTGCTGAAGGAATTCTTCGCCTCAAAGCGGTCGTAGTTATTATTCGATGAAGATTTCCGCGGTATTCGGAGCCCAATAATTTCCTCCGATAATCAATACACGACCATCCGGCAAAAGAGCAGACGAGTGTTTATACCGCGTGTGAAACATTGTGTTGAACTGACGAATCATTTGGTTAGTTGTGGGGTCGTAAACATCGACTGAATTAGCGACATTGCTTCCATCGCTACCTCCAATAAAAACTACTTTTCCATCATTGAGGAGGTGGCCTGTGAGATCTCCTCGTTGAAGTGTCAGACTTGCACCGTGAGAGAATTGTCCGGTCGTCGGATCAAATATGTCGGTTTTTGACACACCAAGATTCGAACCTCCATTGTTCTCCCAGCCGCCAGCAATCATGATTCGACCATCAGCAAGAGTGACCAGCGCAGCTCCTTTCCCATGACCAATTTGCATCCGTGAAGAGATAGAACTCCATGCATTGGTGACCGGGTTATAGACAATTGCTGACGTAAGCATTCCGGAATCCGTGCCCCCGTACCCACCAAAAACGATGACATTGCCGTTTGGCAGAAGAGAAGCAAGTGCAAATTCACGGGCTTCTGGCATTGCAGCGACAGTGGTGAACAGCCCGGTAGTTGGATCGTAAATTTCTGCTGATTGCAGAAGATTTCCACTTGTGTCAGTACCGCCGATAACAAGAACTTTGCCATTTGCTAAACGAATCATGGCGTGGTTTCGACGGCTTGTGGACATGCTTCCAGTCCATGTCCACGAGTTAGTCATGGGGTCGTAGATCTCGGGAGCATTCACTGCTTCGTAGCGAATGTTGTACGTGGTGCCACCGGCAACAAGTACTTTTCCGTCGGCAAGTAATACTCCTGGCGCTTCACGCCGCGCTAAGCCAAGATCGCCAGCACGGGAAAAGGTATTTGTAATTGGATCAAAAATGTCAGCGATTTTTGTGCCGGATGCCTCATGGTTTCCATAAATAAGCACTCGGCCATCGCTTAAGCCGATGGATGTACTTCCAGACACCCGTTGCGTGCTCATCGCATTTGAGATGTCAGCGAAGACACCTGTTGTCACGACGACTACGTAAGACTTTCCATCTTGTGTTCCTGCGAGGTTCGATACCGACAGCTCGTATGTCGTTGTTGTGCTTGGTGACACTCGGATGTGTTCACCGCTAACAACTGAAATATTTCCTGGATTGATGACAGCGGTGCCATTGGAGAAGACGGGTACGAGATCTGTACTTCCTCCAAATGGAATCGTTTGGGTCAGCGAATCAAATGATGTGATGGTTGGCGCTGGAATAGCCGTTATATGAATCGCTGCACTTGTTAGCGACACCGTCACATTATTTCGTGTGCTTGTCACAGTGACTGTGTAGTCGCCTCCTTGTGATGCCAAGATGCCGACGGAATTGGAGTTCGGAATCTCTGTGCCATCTAGTTTCCATTGGTATGTCACTGTTAATGCGAGATTTGCAGAAATCGATGCGGCAATGGGAACGTTGCGACCTTGCGTGACATATGTGTCCGGAGACACCGCCGAGATGGTGGCGGCGCGGAGTGTGAGAACTGCTGCATTAGAGGTGATCGTGCGTGTATTTCCGTAGAGCGTACTGGTTACATCCACTTTGTATGAACCTGCAAGATTCGTGGTGTACTGATTCAAATTTGCATCATTGATGACGACATCGTTTCGGTACCACTGGTAGGTCAAAGTGCCTGCGGCGGTTGCGTTGACCGAGAATGTCTTTGAATCACCCAACAGAACTGTTGTATCTAGTGGCTGGGTACGAATTGACACACTGTTGCCATCGCCTGGAATGGTGGTGGTTGTAGTGGTTGTCGTTGTACCTGTTGGAACAGTGGTGGTTGTTGTTGGTGGCGAAGTTGTTGTCGTTGTGCCGCCGGCAGGTATCACTGTGATGGTGACTGTTGCGGTGGAAGTGTGGCCTGCACCGTTAGAGACCGTGAGTGTGTACATGGTGGTCACCGATGGGGTAATCGTCACAGAAAGTGCATTGGGCATTGCACCAATTCCATTGTCAACAGTGGCGGTGGCACCTGAGTAGTACGCCCAGAGATATGTCGAGTCACCTTCGTTGATAGTTGAAGTTCCTGTTAAGAAATATGTGATTGATGACGGACCTGGCGGAGCTGTGGTTGTGGTTGTCGAAGTGGTGGTCGTTGTCGTTGTCGTTGTACCTGTTGGAACAGTGGTGGTTGTTGTTGGTGGCGAAGTTGTTGTCGTTGTGCCGCCGGCAGGTATCACTGTGATGGTGACTGTTGCGGTGGAAGTGTGGCCTGCACCGTTGGACACAGTGAGTGTGTAGGTGGTCGTTACGGTTGGCGTCACATCGATTGCGAGTGCATTGGGCATTGCACCAATTCCGTTGTCAACAGTGGCGGTCACTCCTGAGTAGTACGCCCAGAGATATGTCGTGGACCCCTCATTAATTGTGGGATTGCCCGTGAAGAAGTACGTAATTGACGATGGCTCAGGGGCGGCAGTCGTCGTAGTTGTTGCTGGGACTGTCGTAGTTGTTGTGGTGGTCGTCGTCGTGGAAGTAGATGTCGAAGTGGTCACTGCGATCGTTGTCGTTGTGACTGGGATAGTGGTTGAAGAAGTGGTGGTGAGTGGCGGAGAAGTTGTTGTTGTTGAAGGACTAGTCGTTGTGGAAGATGAACTCGTCGAGCTAGTACCAGATGGAACGGTTGTCGTTGACGAAGTGGCTGGTGTGATTGTCGTTGAGGAGTAAGGCAGTGATGTGGTGGTTTCTGAATTTCCAGAAGTCACAATCGTCGTTGGCACATGCGAGGTGGTCGTCGTTTCAGCGACTTGTAGATCGAGTGGTGATGCAACGTAAGACTTTGGACAAGTGACGGTTGATCTCCAGACAAGTTGTCGCGTTGAAGGCTTGACGCAAGTGACAAGGGATCCGTTGATGTTTCGCAGCGATGCACGTGTGCTGCCCTTTGGACACGTTCCTGTCTTGGCATATTTCAGTGTCTTGTTACGGGTGATGCAGACGCGAGCCTTCGACTTTGAAGACCATGTGATTTTTGTTTCGCCCTTGCCGCATCCTCCAGTTTTTGTGGTGGCAAGAACCATCTGTGATTTGTTGACGCAGAACTTGGCGGTGGTGCTGGCGCCATGTGCGGTGTGGCCAAACAGCAAGGATGAGAATCCGATAATCAGAATGAGACAAAGTCCCCAACGAAATCCTCGGGAATCCGAATTCTGGGAGTGCGAGGTGCAGCAATTGACGGTCGGCTCCATAGTGGAACCATAACTGTAATTGTATTTTTAATACAAGTAGATGATTTATCTAATTATTTAGGGACTTGGTCGCAACATAAGGCGCAAGGATGCCAAGGCTGCGTCCTCCCATTGGCGGTCCAATTCAGGGTCATCGCTGATGTCCACCAAGATGCGCCCCACGAGCATTGATTGGATGACATAGGCCAGACCCATAAAGGGTTCGACGGGATCACAAAGGCCTCGCTCTTTGGATTTCTCCAATACACGGGCAAATACTTCCGTGCCCCATCGTTGGTCTTTTGCAAGTACCTCTCTAATTGCCGAGGCGCTCTGGCATGCCGCCAATGAAGTGATTCTGCGCTGACGCAATTGACGGTTCTCTTGTGATCCGAACAGTCGAAGGCCCATCTCAATGAATTGAAAAGCTTGTTCCCCGGATGTGAGGTCATCGAGCATTGCATCAAACTGCGACATGCCTCGCTCAAGGGAGCGCATCGTGCTCGATGTTTCTAATGCAGCAATCAGACCATTACGTCCGCCGAAGTGGTGATAAACAGAACTGCGAGCAACACCAGATTTTTCAATGACACGGTCAAGATTGAAATCCGCCAGACCGAACTCAGACATCTCAGCTTCGGCAGCTTCCAGAATTCGCTCAATAGTTTTAAGCCCATCAGCCCGTTTGCGACGGGCCGCATTTGGCGCTGAAGAAACGGGACTACCAGAAGGCATGGGCAAAGACTAACGAGACGGCAGAGGGTCAATGGCAGTCATGCCCCGATAGCGTTTATTAACGGAAGGGTGCCAGAGCGGCCGAATGGGACTGTCTCGAAAACAGTTGTGGTGTCACAGCCACCGCGGGTTCAAATCCCGCCTCTTCCGCCATCGCGACCCGGCTTCGGCCGGGTCGTTTTTGTTTCTCGAATTACTTCGAAGTCTTTCGCACTCGAGAGTGGCCTGGTCCAGCTTGCGGAGTCACGTTTGACGCCGATACTTCCTCCCCGCAGCAATCGCATGCGAGAAATGCAGTGGTGACATGACCACAATCATGAACAAGTTCAATCGGCGGACCCTGTGGCGATTCCCATTTGTCACCCCATTGGCGAACAACAACGAGAACGTCATGCAACTCAACGCCCTTGCGTGTCAGTCGATATTCCTCAAAACCCTTTTCGATCGGAACTTTCTTAAGGACTCCATGTTCGACAAGTGTGTTCAAACGGTCAGTTAAGACTTTGCGGCTAATACCGAGATCTTCTCGAATTTGTTCGAAACGATGCAGACCCATAAACACGTCGCGGATGATGAGAAGTGTCCACCATTCGCCGATGATGTCCAGCGAGCGGGCGATGGAGCAGTTGAGTGATTCCAATGGCGTGCGCTGCATGTGGTTCAGTCTAGTCTCTTTAAGGAACTAGAGAGGAAGCTCATGGACTGGAACGCAGACATGAATGTGACACAGCGGGGCGAGAACTCGTTTTCCGCCACTGTCGGCGAACATTGGTCTTCCTTGCAAGGGGCACATGGCGGTGTTGTTGCTGCACTCGCGGTGCGGTCTGCGCAACAAACTCTTACAGCACTCGGTGTTGATGCAAACACAACTTTGCGCGCAGCAACCTTTGGTTATGCAAGTGGCAATGTGCCGGGTGAATTGACAATAGATGTCGATGTGATTCGCCGCGGTCGCACGATGGTGACGGCACATGCATCCGTTACGCAGAATGGCAAATCCACCACGCTGGCTCGCTTACATTTCGCATCACCCTGGGACGGAATTGAATTCTCTGATGCTCCCGCACCACCTCAACGTCCTGCAGAACTGGTTCGACTAGACCAAAATGCGCGAGTGACGCATTTAAACAATGTGGAGACCCATCTCGATGCCACCTGTATTCCCTTCGGTGGTGCAGAGCGTGGAGAATGGCGTGCATGGTGCAGACCACAACATGGCGGAACATTTGATGCAACGTGGCTCACGATGTTCGGCGATTATTTTCCACCAGCTGTGTTTGCACGAATCACGGAACGATCACGAGCTGTCACCATTGAATATTCAATTCAGATTCATGATGCAGCGGGGCATTGGTCCATCAGTGACAACGAACTCATGCCAGCTCGTATGCATACGTTTCACTCGCACGATGGATTCGCTGTAGAAGATGGCTGGATCTGGTTGCCAAACGGAGAACTGCTAGCAACTGTCCGACAGACACGGCTTGCTGGTTGAACTAAACAACAAAAAGATTTCTTGATATCGAGGGGGACATCATGAACACAACAGAAGCAATACGGAAGGTGCGTAGCCCATGGGCAACATTCACCGTCTGTGCCATCGCGAGTTACATCTCCACATTGGATATGTCCATTGTGAATGTGGCGTTCTTTGAGATTCACAAGAGTTTCCCCAAAGATTCTGCCTCCACCATTTCATGGGTGGTCACGGCATATTCCATCCTCTTCGGTTCACTGCTCGTTGTGTCTGGCCGACTCGCTGATCAAGCCGGTCGCAAGAAGTTCTTCCTTGTCGGAACGTCTTTCTTTCTCGCAGGCTCTCTGTTCTGCGCACTTGCTTCCACCATGGGCTTGTTGATTGCTGGTCGTGCGATTCAAGGAATAGGTGGCGCAATGATGACGCCCGCTTCCACCGGATTGCTCCTTGGTGTGTTTCCTGCAGAAAAGCGCGGACAAGTGATGGCGTGGACAGGTTCCATCGGTGCACTCGGAGTTGCATCTGGCCCCACACTTGGCGCTTTCTTTGTTTCAACGTTCGGTTGGCGCTCGGCATTCTGGATCAATGTTCCTATTTGCTTGTTCGTTCTTGTTCTTGCATGGCGTGTCACCAAAGAATCTGAGAAACAGAAGAGCTCAAGGCCCGATATTTCTGCAGCAATCATCTTCACGCTTGCTATCGCCTCATTGGTCTGGGGCATCTCGCGTTCAGAAGACTTGGGATGGACCGATTCATCCGTCCTCTCACTCTTTGGTATCGCATTGATCTTTGGATTGTTTGTCGCATATCGCTCGGTGAATCACCCCGATCCACTTCTGCCGGGAGACTTGTTCAAGGAACGCACGTTTACGTTGGCAAACATCAGCACCTTCCTCTACGGCGCGGCATTTAGCGGCAATATTTTGAATAACGTTCTGTTCCAGCGCACCATCTGGCAGTTCAGCGCAACAAAAGCCGGATGGTTCTCCGTGTTGTCGCCCATCACCGTGGCAGTGACATCAATGATTGTTGGACGCAAGATGGCCAGCATTGGTTACAAGCGCCTCATGGTGACAGGACCGCTCATCATGTCGGCAACAGTGATGGGCTCCATTCTCTTCCTTGATGTCAAGCCAACACCGTGGTTCCCATTCCTTCCGCTGATGTTTGTCCTCGGTATTGGACTTGGTGCAACATTCCCCGCTCTGTCGGCCAGCACCGTCCTGCGTCTTCCTCAGAATCGCTTCGCAGTTGGTGGTGCAATCAACAACACCTTCCGCCAGGTAGGTGCGGCAGTGGGTGTGGCGTTGGTTGTCACAGTGCAATCACAGACAGAGGGCATCGGTGGATTCCGTAACGGCTGGAAGGTTGCAATTGCTTTCGCACTTGCGGCTGCGGCTGTGTCTCTCTTCCAACCCAATCGAGTGAAGTCGGCCTAGACACGCACAACATGATGGTTGGTTGTAGCAAACTGATCACATGAGAATCACATTGCGCCATCAGCCCGCTTATGCCATCGCACGAGTGGAGTTGGATCCCAACGAACAGATTCAGATGGAATCAGGCGCATTGGTAGCGCACTCTGCCGGAGCCGCTTTGACATCAAAGATGGAAGGCGGCTTTATGAAGTCGTTGAAGCGCGCGGTGATGTCGGGGGATTCATTCTTTATGTCGACAATGACGGCTAGTCCACAAGGCAGTTGGGTGGATATTGCACCAGGTCTTCCCGGTGACATCATCACGTTGCCAGTAACACCAGATGCTCCATGGATGTTGATGCGCAGTGCGTGGCTTGCCTCTGGTACGGGTGTGACGCTTGATTCAAAGTGGGCCGGCTGGGGGAATCTTCTCGGCGGCGAAGGCGGCTTCGCGGTTCTTGCGCAAGGACAAGGCGATGTACTCGTGAACTGTTATGGCGCACTTGATGTGTATGACCTCAATGGAACCGAAACCATCACCATTGATTCGGGTCACCTTGTAGCTCTGCAGTCCAGTTTGACTGCGACATTGCGCAAGTCGGCGTCCGGATGGATGAACACCATTAAGTCTGGAGAAGGACTTGTCTTCGAGATTTCTGGTACTGGGCGAATCTACGCACAGTCTCGTAATCCGAATTGGTTTGATCAGTTCGCGAACGCGACACATTCACACGCAAATCGTTAACAGGATTTTTCTTTGAAGGCCACTTTCGCGGTGATCAAGTATTTGTTCACGGCATCAGTGACACAAGTGTTCTCGCCGTAACCAGTGTGGCGATCAGCGGTCACCACAATGAGGCGACCATCTTCTAGCGCAGCTGTCATTTTGCGAGAACTTGCAAGTGGAGTTGCGGCATCGCCAGTGGTTCCCACAACGACAACTGGCCCTGCACCTTTGCCTGTGATCTTGATACGAAGGTCTGGCTTGGCTTTCCAGAACACGCATCCATAACCAGCGGTAAATCCGTGTGCAAGACGTGGTGCAACGGCTTCAAACTTAGGAACGTATGCATCTGTCGCTTCGACTGTTGCTGGACCTGGATCATCAAGGCACATGATGGAATAGAACGCTTCAAGTTCATTGCCGTATGTGCCATCTCCATTGCGTTGGTAGTACTGGTCATACAAGGCCAGTAATCCTGCACCTTTTCCTGCTTGCGCATCGGCAAGAGCAGTTTCAAGCTCGGGCCACATTGTTGATGAATACATCGCTTCAGAGATTGCAGTAAATGCGACGGACTGATTAACAGGGGTGCGATCCTTGCTCACCACTAATGGATGCTCATCAAGTTGTTTGATCAACTTGTCATACGCAACTTCTGCATTTCCATTGTTGTAGAACTCGCACTGCGTATTTGCAGAGCACTTTTTCAGAAACTTATTGAACTCAGTATCAAAACCTTTAGCTTGATCAAGTCCGGCTTGCATGTAGTCAGCATTCGGATCTGTTGCGCCATCAAGAACAGCAGCACGAACAGTGGTGGGGAACATCGTTACCCAAGTAGCACCGAGTTCACTTCCATAAGAGAATCCAAAGTAGGTGATTTTCTCTTCGCCCAGTGCTGCACGAATTGCATCCATGTCGCGCACAGTGTTGTTCGTTGATATGTACGGCAGGATTTCACCACTGTTCTTCTCACATTCTTCGGAAAACAATCGAGTGGCATCAACAAGTGCTGTCTTCTCTTCCTCAGTTTGCGGAGTGGGATCCGCTGCGAAGTACGTGTCGTAGTTATCGATGCAATCGACAAACGGTGTTGATTCGCCAGTCCCGCGAGGGTCCCAGCCAATGATGTCGAACGATTCAACAAGGTCGCCACCGAAGTACGCCGTTGCATTGTCGGCAAGGAAAGACCCACCAAATCCAGGCCCTCCAGGATTCACCAACATGGAACCGATGCGCTTTTCTGGCTTCGTCGCCATGTGCTTCTTCAACTTGAGAGAGAACTGACCGACAGATGGGTTGTCATAGTCGTAAGGAACATCGAAAGTGGCACACATGGTCTCATTCATTGCGTCCTCGGGGCATGACTTCCAGACAATGGAACCGCCGACCGCAGGCTTGATTGAGGTTGCAGGTGGTTGCTTGGTGTCTACGGAGGAATCAGACGATGAAGCGGATGAACATCCCGCAATGGAGACCAATAAAACAGAAGCAATCAGTGTTTTGCGCAGCACACAGAAGACACTAGGCGCAGGTTCGCCCGTAGCCTCAACAGGGTGCGAATGGGTCCTCATATGCTTCTCCCCGGTGATGCCGATGCCGTGAAAGGTGCACGTATGAAGCGTGCGTCCTTGCGCCGTGCGTGGCAGTTTTCATCGCCATATAAGTGGCAGATCATCGGGTTTCTTGGTGCAATTATCGCAGCTGCAATTATTGCCCTCGCGCCAGCTCTGCTCTTCCGCGCAATTCTCGACCGCGCCATTCCGCAAGGAAACCGAGGCCTCATCACAACGTTGGCCATCATCTTGGTGATTGCTGCGATTGCAGATGCCGTGCTTGCCATCACGCAACGGTGGTTGAGTTCCACGATTGGTGAAGGCCTTATCTACGACCTGCGAGTTGCGCTTTTCGACAAAGTGCAACGCATGCCCATTTCTTTCTTCACACGTACGCAAACAGGCGCACTGATTAGTCGTTTGAATAGCGATGTTGTTGGCGCACAGACAGCAGTGACATCGACATTGGGAAGTGTGGTGTCGAACATCGTTGTTCTCATCACGACACTGGCGACAATGTTTGTTCTCGAATGGCGTCTCACGCTTTTGTCACTCGTGGTCTTGCCGTTATTTATTGCTCCGGCAAAGCGCATGGGTCTCAAATTGGGAGGAATTGCTCGTGAGCAGATGGAACTCAATGCGCAAATGAATACGCAGATGAGTGAACGATTCAATGTTGCTGGTGCGATGATCGTCAAACTGTTTGGCCGTCGCGAGCGTGAAGTGAACACATTTGCATCGCGGGCATCAGGTGTTCGTGACTCTGGCATCAAAGCTGCGTTGTATGGCCGAGTGTTCTTTGTGGCGCTCGGACTTGTCGGTGCGATGGGCGCTGCTGCCATCTATGGCATTGGTGCACAACTTGTAGTTTCGAAGTCAATTACCCCAGGAACATTGGTTGCTTTGGCTGCCTTGGTCACCCGCATTTATCAACCACTCACTGGCTTGACGAATGCTCGTGTCGAAGTGATGACTGCCTTTGTTTCGTTTGATCGTGTCTTCGAAGTTCTCGATGCACCGGTTTCCATTTTTGATCGTCCGGGTGCAATTGATCTCGTGGAACCACAAGGTTTGATTGAGTTCGACAATGTTGTCTTCCGTTATCCGCCCGCATCGGAATCATCCGTTGCATCTTTGGAGACTCCCGGCGGTACATCGGGCGATCCAGACGTTGATGTTCTGAAGGGCATCTCGTTGCACGTTGCACCAGGAGAAACGGTTGCTGTTGTGGGCTCTAGTGGTTCTGGTAAGAGCACAATGGTGTCCTTAGTTCCACGTCTGTACGACGTCACATCTGGTGCTGTGCGAATTGATGGTCATGATGTCCGTGACCTCACGGGTGACTCGCTGCACGATGCCATCGGTGTGGTGACCCAGGATCCACATCTCTTCCACGAGACCATTAAGGCGAACCTTCTGTATGCGCGCCCCGACGCCACTGATATAGAAGTGATTGCGGCGTGTGAAGCAGCGCGAATACACGACACCATTGCAGCATTGCCCGATGGTTACGACACATTCGTTGGCGAACGCGGTTATCGCCTCTCTGGTGGCGAGAAGCAGCGAGTAGCCATTGCCCGCATGTTGTTGAAGAACCCCGCAATCATGATTCTCGATGAGGCCACCAGCCATCTCGACAATGAGAACGAATCATTGGTCCAAGAGGCGCTGGAAGCGGCACTGCACGGACGAACCGCATTGGTCATTGCCCATCGTCTTTCCACCATTCGCGATGCCGACCGCATTGTTGTTGTCGATAATGGTCGGATTGTGGAACAAGGAACCCATGACGCACTGATGGCTCTTGATGGTGCCTATGCCTCTCAGGTCCGCGCCGGTGGCTCTTTCGGTGCTGCCGCACCGACTCTCTAGAGTGTGAGCAATGCCTGCAGAGATTGAATTCGTCAACGGAATCCCTTCCTTCACCGTCGGTCAATTTGCCGGTGTCCTGAATCAGGTCATGGGTGCATCCTTTGACGAAGGCGTCTGGGTCGAAGGAGAAATCGAAGGCCTGCGCTCTCCGAACCCTCATGCGTATTTCTCGTTGATTGAGAATGTGGGCGGTGCAAAAGCGCAACTGCCGTGCAACTTGTTTGCTGGTCCACTGAAGAACGTTCAGGCCAAGTTGCGCAATCAAGGCATTGAGTTGAAGAACGGCCTCAAGGTTCGCCTGTATGGCCGCCCTGATTTCTACGCGCCATTCGGAAAGTTGTCGCTCAAGGTGTCCGATGTGGATACTCAGTTCTCTGCTGGCGATATTGCAGCCAAGCGTGAAGAACTTCTTCGCAAGCTTTTAGAAATGGGTGTTGACAAAGTCAATAAACGTCGCCCTGTGCCATTAGTGCCATTACGTCTTGGAGTGATTTCATCTAGCCAGGCGGCTGGTTGGGCTGATGCACAACAACATCTGTTGGAGTCTGGCATTGGATTCTCGGTGTCGTTCATTGATGTGCGCGTGCAAGGTGATGACGCCGCGCCACAAATCATTCGCGCCTTGAATACATTCTCTCGCCGCGATGACATCGACCTTGTCTTGCTCATGCGTGGTGGTGGCTCAAAGGGAGACCTTGCGGCATTCGATGATGAAGGAATTGCAATGGCGATTTCCAAATGTGCACATCCAGTGTTCACAGGTATCGGTCATGAGATTGATACAAGCATCGCCGACGTTGTTGCACACTCTGCCAACAAGACACCCACAGCTTGCGCGCAGGTTGTCATTGCGCTTGTTGAAGAATTTCTTGGGGAACTGTCGTTCTCCGTTGATCAACTACGACGTGCAACAGAAGGTTCGCTCGTGCAGGCCCGCTCACGCATCGGCATGGCCGTCGAACGTTTAACGACACGTCCCCGCATCGCGTTGGAGCGTCAATCGCAACGACTCGCAATGCATTCAGCATCAGTTCGTTTGCTTGACCCTGTCACCACAATGGCTCGAGGTTGGAGCATTACGCGCGACGCAAACGGCAATGTTGTTCGCTCGAAAGATGATGTTGCAGCCGGCCAAAAGATCACCACACTGCTTGCCGATGGCAGTATCACCAGCACCGTAGAAGGAGTTGCATAATGGCAACAAAGAAAGCTCAGCAGGCAGAACCAAAGGGTTATGCAGAAGCAATGCGCGAAGTGGAATCAATTCTTTCTGAACTTGATTCACCCTTTGTTGACGTTGATGTTCTTTCCACCAAAGTCGAACGTGCATCGTTCCTTATCAACTGGTGCAATGAACGAATTGCAACTGCTCAGATGACAGTAGATGCTCTTGTCGCAGATCTCGGCTTCGATGACGATGATGACGATGATGACGATGTGGATTTTGACGATGAAGACGACTTCGAGGATGAAGACGAAGACGACGAATGAGTTCGACAGACGAACTGATTCACCGCGTTAATGCGGTGTTGGCAAACTCCATCAGTGTGAGTGCGGCACGCTGGACTGCGGTGCAGGCGGACCTCAACGAGGTGTTTGTAGAAATCAATGCATTGGTGATGGGAGGCGGAAAGCGCCTTCGACCACAGTTCAGCCATTGGGGATGGGTAGCCGCTGGTGGTTCTGCCGATGCCGAAGAGTCAGCACGCATTGGCGCTGCTATTGAACTGCTTCATGCCGCAGCCCTTTTTCACGATGACATCATTGACGATGCTGATACTCGCCGCGGTCGCGTCACGACTCATAAGACCATTGCACAGCACCATGTCACCAACGGATGGACGGGGGAATCGCGCCGACATGGCGAAGGATCCACCATCCTGATTGGCGACATCACCTATGTCATGTCTGATGCACTCATGGACAACCTGCCTGCTGCAGCCCGTCCTCTGTGGCACGACTTACGCCTGGAAATGAACATTGGCCAGTACCTCGATGTTCTCGGGTCGGTCCGCGAAACCCGCAATGTTGCTGAAGCCGACCTCATCTGCCGTATGAAGAGTGCCAAATACACCATTGAACGACCGCTCCATATCGGTGCAGTGGCCGCCAACCCGCAGCGTGGCCAAGCGTTGATGCCGATGCTATCGGCGTACGGCTTGCCACTCGGAGACTCATTTCAAATGCGTGATGACATCTTGGGTGCATATGGCGATTCAGAGGTCACGGGCAAACCAGTGGGCGGTGACTTCCGTGAAGGCAAGCCCACTCCACTGTTGGCGCGTGCTCACCAGATGGCACACAAGCAACACCTCGATGTTCTTGCAAAGGTCGGCCAGCCTGGTTTGTCTGATGAAGACATTGCAGAGATTCAGCAAGTCGTCATTGACACCGGTGCATTGAAAGCGATGGAAGATCTCATCACATCGAATCATTCACAAGCAGTGCACGCACTTGATAAGTCTCAGATGCAAGGCGAGTCGTACGATGCGCTTGTGCATCTTGCAGACGTTGTCACGCAACGCAATATTTAAATCGCAGCGTAGATATCTAACGCTTCTTGCATCGTGATGTCTGTCATCACTCCTGCTTCGGCGCGGATTGCTTCCACCCACTGCGGCGTAACTTTGCAGGTCACTGCAATCGGATCATCAAGTCCTGAAGATGTAACAGCGAGATGTGTGAACGTCACTGCGTAACTCGGAGGGCGAGCATCACGAGACAATTCGATGAGTGCCCACGGATCGGGGGTTGTTCCCACACGTGAACCTGCAACTGGAATTTCTGAACTGGATGTTGCATGAACTGCGCCACCAACAAGTCCGGTGCCATCAATGATGACCGCACCGCGTACCAATGTGGGGCGCGCACCAGCGATGAGCAATGCAATGTAGCCGCCAAGGCCTCGACCAAGAATTGTTGCTTCACCAAGGTGTCGAAGGGCGACATCAACGTCGGCCATCAATACTTCACATGAGTAGCCACCACCGCGGGGCACAGTTGATTGGCCATGACCAGTGAAGTCAAGAGCCCACACGGGTCCAGCCCAAGAAATGGGCAAAGAGGCAATGTTTTCGGCACTTTCACCCAGTCCGTGTAACAAAAGAAGGGGACGACCTGTGCCTTCACGTAACTGATGCAATGCAAGTGTGATGCGGTTGTGTTGAAGAGAAATCGTTTTCAATGCAGTGCTCATGACAGGAAATCCAAGACCAATGCGCCGACACGTTCCGGCGCTTCAATGTGAATGAAGTGTCCGATGTCTTCCAACACTTCGAGATGACCACCCTGTGGAATCCACGGCAACACATCGCGTGCGCGTGCACCCCAACCCATTGGTTCATCCACAGTGCCTAACAAACCAAGGAATGGAATGGGAAGTGATGCCATGCGCAATGCGCTCCACTCTGGGCGCCATGGACCAAAGCCACCAAAGCGCATTGACGGATCAAGTTTCCATCTCCAACCGTCTTCATCATGTCGTGCGCCGACAGTGACGAGATATTCCAACCATTCAATGGAGAGACGAGGGTTCATTCGTGCACGTCGTGCAGCAAGGTCAACCAACGTGCCAGGTTTACGAATAGCGGTCGCTGCGTCGTGTCGGTAGTCAAGCCATGAACCAATTTCTGTTGCCATCAATCGTGTCTGATCGTGGTCAGGTACATCAGGCATACGACGCTTGCTTGGCATGCCGTCGATGTTCACCATGCGCGAAGCGCGATACGGACTCGCCTCGATGAGTTGCATCATCAATGCGCCACCCTTGGAGTGCGCGATAACTGGAGCGGGTGCATCTGTGGTGGAGGACATCACCGAGAGCGCATCGCGGATGTCCGAGTCCCAGCTGTACATCGCGGCGTAGTCGCTGTCACCATGACCGCGATGGTCCCAGGTGACGACTCGCCAACCGGCATCGGCCATGATCGGACCAAAAACATCAAACGTTCGAGCGAAGTCTGAACCGCCATGCGCCAAGAAAACCACGGGATCTGTCTCGCGGCCCCACTCATAGACAGCGATTCCCACACCGTCGGCAGTCACGCGGCGGAAACGGTCGGGCTGTCGTGCGCCGGGGTAAGTGCGAGTGTCGGTCGTCATTGGTATACGAGGTTAGGACAGGCTGTCCCAAACTCCCCATACGGAGCACGCACAAGTCACATGCCACATCGCCGTAACATAAAGGAGATGTTCTTGCGTACCCGACTCCACATGTACCTGCTGTGGAGCACGTGCGTATTTGCGTTCCTCGCAATTATCTCCGGATTACTCACCGATGGCGGTTCAAGTTCTTCAGCTGCGACTACTACTGCAGTAAGCGGTGCAACGACAACAACAATTGCAACTGGTCCCACAACCGCACCGAAGACATATGTTGTTCAGCCTGGGGAATCGTTATTCGCCATCGCAATGAAATTCAATCTCAGTGCTCCAGCACTTGTCGAATTGAACAAAATAAAAAATCCAGATCGTGTGTCTGCGGGCACGGAACTATTGCTCCCGCCCAGTAACGGTTTTGTGGCAATCGGCGCCTCCACCACAATGGCGCCATAACGATCTCTTCATGACCACATGAGACATCTTTTCTTTCATACACTGCATTCATGACCTCAACGTTTTGGCCCACTCAAGAACATTGGTCCGTCGCAATCCCATTGCGTACTCCACATGCGCGACTTGATTGTCTTTCCGAAACAGGTTTCGTTTCATTACAGCCCATCGCATTTGAAGTTCCGCAACATGAATGGGAATCGCTCGAGTACTTCGATTGGAAGAGTGGCGGCGATACAAACTTCGCTCCGATTGCTTCCGCTGATGGCGAACTTGATTGTCGTGGCTTCTGGGACAAAGGCAAAACCGACAAAGACGCGATGTGGACATCGAACGCAGAACTGGCGCCAACATTGAAGAATTACGTTGATTCAGTCGGCGCAAACTTTGGGCGTGTTCGTATTATCAAGCTTGAACCACAAGATCGCGAACAAGCAATTCGTTCGATTCATCGCGATGACAACAATCGTTTCAATCCTGACAACGAAGGTTGGGTTGTGCGTTCATGGGTTGAACTCACAGACAGTCCCGACAGCTACATGTTGCTGATGGACAACGGGCCCGATGGTTTGCCAGACCCTGCAACTGAACGTCGTGTTCCCCTGTCTAAGGGTTCACGTTTTGTAGTGGACACACAACGCTTGTGGCATGTTGTTGTTCACAACCATGACTTCCCTCGTTACGCATTGATTACAAGTTTTGAAAGCGGCGATGCTCTCGATTCATTCATCGCACGCGAACGCGCATAAATATTTCGCAGGAAAACTGCGAGCTACATTGCGGCGATGATGGCACCCATAATGGCGAGTGCAGCTATGTCGTTGCCAGCCTCTAACGCCCACACCAAAAAGCCATGACCAGCAAAGAGTCGATGTCCGAGTGATGGCATTGCACTGAATGCAACTGCGATAAGTGCGCCAACCCATGCACCTTGCAAGACAGATGCGTGTGGATAGAAACCGTTAATAACGCCGGACAAGACAACGGCTTGCACGATGAGCGAAACAATCAAGCTGGTGAAAATTTCGCCCATGCCGGAGCCCTTACCCGGAACCTCGTCGGCTGGTTTTTCCATGGTGCGCCACCACAGCGGGAAAAATGTCTTGGGGCTGAACCACAACGCCCCGGTGGCAAAGCCTGCCAGCACGGCAACAAGGATGCCGACGAAGTGAATGGTGATGAAGTTCATGAATCCTCCTGGTCGGAGGCTCAGATTAGAGGGCTGCTTCGATGGCCGATGTGATGTCGGCAGCGTCCGGTGAAGTCTTCGGGTGGAAACGAGCGATGACCGAGCCATCGCGGCCAATGAGAAACTTCTCGAAGTTCCAACGGATGTCGCCCTTTTCGCCTTCGGCATCAGCCACTGGGGTGAGCGCTGCATACAGAGGATGCTGGTTCTCGCCGTTGACATCGATCTTTTCCGTCAGAGGGAAAGTGACGCCGTATGTGGTGGAGCAGAACGTAGCGATTTCTTCAGAAGTACCGGGCTCTTGGCCGAGGAACTGGTTGCACGGGACTCCAACAACGGTGAACCCACGGTCACCATAGGTCTTCTGCAAGCCCTCAAGTTGTTCGTATTGCGGGGTGAGTCCGCACTTGCTGGCGACATTCACGAGAAGCGTGACCTTGCCATCGGCTTGTGCCAATGCGTTGGGCTGGCCGTTCAGTGTTGCGATGGAGGTTGCGTAAATGCTCATGCATAATGCAACCACATGTGAGGGCGATGGATTCCCCGAAAACCTAATTAATTAGCTGCGGTTCGCAGCAGCGAGCTCGGCAACTTCGCGCATGATGCGTGAGATGTCGAAGTCCTTCGGTGTGTACACAGCGGCGACACCTTGGCTCATGAGCAATTCACGATCTTCCTCGGGGATGATGCCGCCAACGATGACAGGGGCATCAACACCTTCGGCGCGGAGTTGGCGCACCACTTCAGGAACTAACTGCATGTGTGAACCCGAGAGAATAGAAAGTCCAACGACATCGGGATCTTCATCGCGTGCGCTTGCAACAATCTGTTCTGGTGTGAGGCGGATTCCGCTGTAGACAACTTCCAT
Organism: Acidimicrobiaceae bacterium; assembly: GCA_947446815.1. Lineage (GTDB taxonomy): Bacteria > Actinomycetota > Acidimicrobiia > Acidimicrobiales > Ilumatobacteraceae > UBA2093. The sequence goes on along the minus strand of CANFGT010000007.1, from coordinate 113,801 downwards.
GCCGGCATCACGTGCTGCGACAGCAATTTGCTCTGCTCCGTTGGAGTGACCATCGAGACCGGGTTTTGCAACAAGGAATCGTGGTGGGCCACCAGGGATTGTCTTGACGTATTCAGCAACTTCAGCCAATGCGTGCGTGCGACGACCCACTGCAGCACCAACGCCGGTGGGTGCGCGGAATTCGCCGAATACTTCACGAAGAACTTGCGACCACTCACCGGTGGTGCCACCAGCTTCAGCCAACTCAATGGATGCTTCCATGATGTTTTCGTTTGTCTCTGCTGCGGCACGCAAGTGAGCCAGAGCAGCATCGACATGTGCGTTGTCACGTGATGAGCGCCATGCTTTGACGTCGGCGATCATTTCGTTTTCGACGGCAGGGTCAACAACAAAAATGTTGCCAGGTACTGCAAGTGGGCTGTCTTCTGACTCGGTGTACGAGTTCACACCAACGACCACTTGGTCGCCGCTTTCGATACGACGCGTACGTTCTGCCATTGAGCGAACAAGGCGACCCTTCAACTCATCAACAGAATTGAATGCACCACCCAGCGACAACACTTCTTCAAACTCTGCCCATGCTGCATCGCGCAGTTCTGCAGTGCGAGATTCAATGACCTTTGAACCATCGAAGATGTCTTCGTATTCAAGAAGGTCTGATTCAAATGCAAGTACTTGCTGCATGCGAAGCGACCATTGCTGATCCCACGGACGTGGCAAACCAAGTGCTTCGTTCCATGCCGGCAACTGCACACTGCGAGCACGTGCATTCTTTGACAACGTGACAGCGAGCATTTCCAGCACGATGCGCTGAATGTTGTTCTCTGGTTGTGCTTCGGTGAGCCCCAGTGAGTTCACCTGCACGCCGTAACGGAAACGTCGTGCCTTTGCATCCGTAACGTTGTAGCGCTCGCGACCAATACGGTCCCACAGTTCTGTGAAAGCACGCATCTTGCACACTTCTTCAATGAAGCGAATACCTGCATTGACGAAGAAAGAAATTGAACCGAACACTTGATCGAACTGTGCGTCATCAACCTGGCCACTTGCGCGAACAGCGTCGAGAATGTCAACAGCCGTCGCAAGTGAGTATGCGATTTCTTGCACTGGTGTCGCACCCGCTTCTTGCAAGTGATACGAGCACACGTTCATGGGGTTCCACTTTGGTGCGTTCTGCGCACACCACGCCACCATGTCGACAATGAGTCGCTTCGATGGTGCTGGCGGGAAGATGTACGTGCCGCGTGAGAGATATTCCTTCACGATGTCGTTCTGTGTAGTGCCACGAAGTTCTTGCGAGGTGGTGCCTTGCTCGCGAGCATTGGCAACGTAGAGAGACAGCATCCATGCAGCGGTGGCATTGATGGTCATCGACGTGTTCATCTTGCCGGGAGGAATGGACTCAAGAAGCGTGCGCATATGACCGAGGTGTGCAACAGGGACGCCGACCTTGCCCACTTCTCCGTGCGCCAAGATGTGGTCAGGGTCGTATCCGGTTTGCGTGGGCAGGTCGAATGCGATGGAGAGACCGGTCTGGCCCTTGGCCAAGTTGGTGCGGTAGAGGTGGTTTGAAGCTGCGGCGGTGGAATGGCCCGAATAGGTGCGCATCAACCATGGATCGTCTCGGCGAGGGGTGCTTGCATCAGTCACGTAATCAGTATGGCAACGGGTGGGCTCGTTCACCACAGAAATTGCTAAGGCTGGACAGCAGAGTTGAGCAATTGCAGGTATTTCTCGCGGGGAAGGGCGATGCAGCCCAGTGATTCAAGATGGTCTGTGCGCCATTGAGTGTCCAGTAGTTCCATGCCATCGAGGGTCATGAGTTGTACCAGATGCAAGAGCGCCACCTTGGAGGCATCTGTCTCGGTGTGGAACATAGATTCACCGGCAAAGAACTTGTTGATGCGAACGCCATAGAGGCCGCCCACTAGTTCTCCTGCGTTGTTCCACACCTCCACGCTGTGTGCGTGACCGAGTTGGTGCAGCTCGGTATACGAGGCAATGAATTCCTTTGTGATCCAGTTGCCATCAGTGTGAGATGTTGCGCATCGTGTCATCACTTCGGTAAAGGCAGTATCCACGGTGCATGTGAACTTCTTGGCACTCTGTCGCACAGAACGAGAGATTCGCACACCATCAAGCGGAATGACGCCGCGATCCATTGGAGACCACCAAGCGAGATTGCGTTTATCCAAGAGCATTGGAAACATGCCGCGCGAATACGCATACAGCAAAGTGTCAACTTCTAAATCTGCACCAACAGCAACGACATCATCATCTGTTGGCCATTGGTCGGGAGACGGAAATGTCCACCTGCATTCAGTCGGCAACTTCATTGCACCGACCGTTGAACATCAGTAGTTGTAGAAACCCGCACCGGACTTGCGGCCAAGCTTGCCAGCGGCAACCAAGCGACGAAGTGTTGGTACAGCTGCGTAGTTTGCATCAGCGAACTCTGCGTACAACGCATCAAGAATTGCAAGCGATGTATCAAGACCAACAAGGTCGAGCAATGCGAATGGTCCCATTGGGAAATTGCATCCACCCTTCATTGCGGTGTCGATGTCTTCCATTGAAGCGGTGCCTGTTTCCCAAATGCGAATTGCATTGTTGAGGTACGGGAAGAGAAGCGCGTTCACGATGAAGCCTGCACGGTCCTTCACCTGCACGCCGTTCTTGCCGCACTGTGCGGTGAATGCGTTTGCAGCATCGATGGTTTCATCTGATGCGGTGATGGGACGCACAACTTCGACCAATGGCATTGCAGTTGCTGGGTTGAAGAAGTGAATGCCGCAGACCTTGTCGGGGCGACCCGTTGCCATCGCCATTTCGACTACTGGCAGGGTGCTGGTGTTGGTGGCGAGAATGGCGCTTGGCTTCACTGCCTTGTCGAGCTCTGCGAAGAGAGCTTTCTTGACCGCAAGATCTTCAACGACTGATTCGATGACAAGGTCACAATCAGCAAGGTCAGAAATCTTGTCTGTTGCGGAGAGGCGACCAAGAATGGCTGCCTTGTCGTCAGCGGTGATCTTCTCGCGCTGCAACTGCTTGTCGAGTCCCTTTTCGATTGAGGTGATCATCGCCTGTGCTGTTGCAGCACTGCGTGAGCGAACGATGACCGTGTAACCGGCCTTGGCAGCTACTTCTGCCAAGCCAGAACCCATGATGCCTGAGCCGCAAATACCGATTGTCTTCATGTCAAACCTCCCGAATGAGTACTCGCGAGGCTAACAACAGGCCCTTCTTTTGGAAGAACCGCAGGCCGGGGGCCTACTTCTCTGTAATGGAGATGGTCTTGACGGTGACTTTGTGACTTGGCTTTCCGCCCATGCCATCGCTGGTGGCTTTATGAAGACCAATGATCTTCTTCAGAACATCAAGGCCCTTGGTGACATGCCCAAATGTGACGTAGGTGCCTTGGCCATCAAGGAGGGAAACGTTGGGGCCGGTGGCGAAGAAGAACTGTGCTCCACCGGAATTAGGCGTTCCGGTACGAGCCATCACGAGGTCGCCCTCGGAGTACTTGAAGGGGCCGCCCTCATCCTGGATGTTGTATCCAACGCTGTCGGACGCGCTGAATCCACCGCCTTGGATGATGTCGATGGAGGGGTCAGTACGGAAGATGGTGGTGCCGTCGTAGTACTTGTAGCGAGACAGTGCGACGAAGTTATTCACCGTGCCCGGGACGGACTTGGTGTTCAGACCAACGACGATGGTGCCCTCTGAAGTATCGAAGGTTGCTGTGTATGTCTTGGCGATGTCGATGCACTTCTTCATCGAATCGGTGAAGGTTGCAACGCGCTTCTGAGAGCCGTCGGTTGCGGGGCATGCAGTGGTTCCCTCAACGATTGCAGGGGTTTTACCCGCAACGGTGCTGCTGGTGGCGGCAGTGGTGTCGCCAGTAGCAATGGTGGAATCGATGATTTCGATTGGCGTCGATGTCGTGGATGCTGTGCTGCTTCCACCCGTGAGACGTGACACGGCGAAGAGCGCAAGGACAAGGGCTGGAATGCCGATTCCGAAAATCAGACCGCGCTTGCGGACCTTGCTGAGCTGCTGTTTGCGGATGCGCTCCTGTCGGGCGCGATCACGGTTGGCTTTTTGGCGTTCTCTTTTATCTGTTCCCACGAAGTCGGCAGGTTAGTACCTCACGGGTATCCTCTTCCATCGGTGGCACTCATTGTTCAGAAATATGGCGGCACGTCAGTCGCAGACCCTGACCGCATCAAGTCGGTTGCGGACCACATCGCCTTCACTCGCAAGCACGGAAATGACGTCGTCGTCGTTGTTTCTGCCATGGGCAAGAGCACCGACAACCTGCTTTCTCTTGCAAATGCTGTCTCCGAAGTACACCCGGGGCGTGAGATGGACATGCTTCTCAGCACTGGCGAGCGCATTTCAATGTCTTTGCTCTCGATGGCCCTTGCTGGCATTGGCGTTGAGGCGGTCAGTTTCACCGGCGACCAGGTGGGCATCATCACCGACACGATTCACACCAAGGCCAAGATTCTTGAAATCACTGGTGAGCGTGTGCGAGATGCATTGTCCCAGGGCAAGGTCGTTGTTGTTGCAGGTTTCCAAGGTGTGTCCACCAGCAATGAAATCACCACGCTTGGTCGTGGCGGTAGTGACACAACTGCAGTTGCAATCGCGGCTGCTCTGAATGCAGACGTGTGTGAGATTTACACCGACGTGACGGGTGTGTTCTCTGCAGATCCGCGTATTGCACCGCAAGCTCGCAAACTCACTCGTTTGCAGTTTGACGAAATGCTCGAAATGGCTGGCGTTGGTAGCAAGGTTCTTGCACTTCGTTCAGTGGAATTCGCCCGCAATCACAATGTTCCTATCCATGTTCGTTCTAGCTTCACGTGGGAGCACGGCACTTGGGTGAGCGCAGAAAAATCACAAGGAGAATCTTCAATGGAAGAGCCCATTATCTCCGGCGTTGTTAATGACGCCAGCGAATCAAAGGTCACTGTTGTTGGTGTGCCTGACCGTCCAGGCATCTCTGCTGCGCTTTTTGAGAATCTTGCGAACGCAAACATCAACGTCGACATGATCGTGCAGAACACATCAAAAGATGGCCTGACAGACATTTCATTCACGATGCCAAAAGCAGACATGAAGGTCGCAGAAGAAATCGTGTCTCGTGTTGCATCAGAAATTGGCGCACAAGGCGTGACTCATGATTCCGAGATTGCCAAGGTTTCATTGGTGGGCGCAGGCATGAAGACAAGCCCAGGTATCGCAGCAAAGATGTTCCGTGTTCTTGCGGATAACAACATCAACATCCACATGATCTCCACCAGCACCATTCGTGTATCGGTCGTGGTGTCGTCTGCAGACATGGAATCAGCTGTGAAGTCGTTGCATACAGCGTTTGATTTGGACTCAGGTACTGCGTATTCCGCACCATTGCCTGAACGCAAGTAACGCGCCTGCAATACTCAACTAATGGCACTTCGTCGACAGATCATCCCGTGGCGCGCCGCCGGCACCCGCGCAGAGATGCGTCGCAACGCTGACGAAGTTGTTCGTGACACCGGATGGGTGTTTAACAACCAGACCGGTTCTTCTCTGACTTTGGAAGAATTTGTTCACACCGGTGATGCCGAGGTGGATATCTATCTCGATCGATTCAACTGGTTGGGCATTGCACCACAGGCAACTGTGCTGGAAATTGGTTCCGGTATTGGCCGTATGACAGCAGCGTTATCTCGTCGTTTTGACTCCACAGTCGCAACAGATGTTGATGCTGCCTTCCTCGAACGTTGCCGAGAGACAGTGTCTCGCTTCGGCAAGATCAGTTCTTTACGCACTGTGCATATTGCCGATGGCAGCTCCATCAATATTCCTGACAACTCTGTTGATGTGGTGTTCTCATACATCACATTGCAACACTGCAAAGCAAGCGATGCATTGCGCCTCACCACCGAAGCACTTCGCGTGGTGAAGCCGGGTGGCTACATCGCACTTAACTACCGCACATGGGTTCCCGCCGACGTCATCTTGGTGCCCGCGGGTGCGCTGATGCGTTGGTTGTGGCGCATCCCAGTTGCTGGTCAGCGTTTGTCGCAGTGGCGTTGGTCTACTCGTCTTGGTTGGCAGGCAAATCGACTCGATCCACGTCGTGTTCTTGCATTGCTAGAAGCCAGCAATATTGGGCTCACGGATGCCGCAATCCTGCATCACCCTGGTCGTCCACAACGCAGTGTTTCCCTTGCGGGTGAAGCCATTCGCCAACGCGACCTTGACGTAGCCAATAAAAGTCATTGGTGGCTGGTCGCTCAAGCCCATTAGCCTCAACTCCTATGCGCGTAGGTGTAGTTGGAGCAACAGGTCAAGTCGGAAGCGTGATGCGCACCCTTTTGGCCGAACGCAATTTCCCCATTTCTGAACTTCGATTTTTTGCATCAGCACGTTCTGCGGGCAGCACCTTGCCATGGAATGGCGGTGAGATTATTGTGGAGGATGCATCTGTTGCAGACCCATCCGGTCTCGACATTGCACTGTTCTCTGCTGGCGCAACGTCGTCACGAGAACTTGCACCAAAGTTTGCTGCTGCTGGCGTGACCGTGATTGACAACTCCAGCGCATTCCGCATGGACCCTGAAGTGCCACTCGTGGTGAGCGAAGTGAATGGTCACTTGGTGCACGATTTAGTAAAGGGAATTATCGCGAACCCGAACTGCACCACGATGGCAGCGATGCCGATCTTGAAGCCTCTTCATGATGAAGCTGGTCTTCTCAAGATGATTGCAAGCACGTATCAAGCAGTCAGCGGTGGCGGACTCGCCGGCGTAGAAGAACTTGATGTGCAAGGTCGTGCAATGGCAGAGCACGCTGCAGAACTCACGTTCAACGGTGAAGCAGTTGCATCGCCAACACCAAAGAAATTTGCACGAACCATTGCGTACAACGTGTTGCCGCTTGCTGGGTCCATGGTGGATGACGGCGAATTCGAAACAGATGAAGAGAAGAAGCTTCGTTTTGAAAGTCGCAAAATCCTCAATATTCCAGGGCTATTAGTGTCCGGTTTGTGTGTTCGCGTTCCGGTCTTCACGGGTCACTCCATTGCGATTAACGCAGAGTTTGCCAAGAGCATCACGGTTGCTCGTGCGCATGAACTCCTTGCGAATGCACCGGGTGTGCGTTTGGTCGACATCCCAACGCCGCTTGAAGCTGCTGGTAAAGATCCGAGTTATGTCGGACGCATCCGTCAAGACGAAACAGTGGACGGCAATCGCGGACTTGCGTTGTTCCTCAGCAATGACAACTTGCGTAAGGGTGCTGCGTTGAACGCAGTACAGATTGCAGAACTACTGGTGAAGTGAGTCGTCGCGTTACGGCGCAACGGTTTCAGCAGGTGCTTCTGCTGCGACTTCTTCAGCCACGGTTGCTTCTTCTGCAACAACTTCTTCTTCCACGTCCGGCGTGGGGATTCCCTCTGCGTAGCAACCGCCACCGGCAATTGCGTTGACTGCTTTGCGCAAGCGAAGTGAGTCGAGGGGCTTTATGGTCCAGCCATCGGCACCGCTACGACGTGCCATGTGCACATCGGCAACGCGATCAAGAAGCATGAGAACCGGGACCTTGGGCAACGCGCCACTTGACTGGTCAAGGCGAAGATCCATGGTGATGGCCATTCCGCCCATGCTGCCGACCTGCATATCGAGGATGGCGATGTCGGGGGTGCTGGCAGCAACGGCACCAGCAACTTCACGACCGTTGGTGAAAATCTGGAAGGTGGTGGAGGGGGAGTCGAGCGCGGCTTTGACCTCGTTCACGACCCACTGGGCATCGGTGGCAATCAGGATATGCACGGGTGTGACTCTACTGCCGAGGCTGTGGGGCTGCGAGTTGCTGAGCCAAGAGGGATATGGATTCCATGTCATGAATGTCGGAGGGGAGTTCGTTGGCGCGAGCCTCTGACAGGTCGGCGAATCGGCCGCGGCTGCGCTCAAGGAAGGCCGTGATTCCGGCATCGGCTTGTTCGGCATCTTCTTGCATGGTGGCCAAGAGTGCGTGGGCAACGGCTAGCGCGCCCGTTGATTCTGTGGCCAGGCGATGTTCATCTTCTGAAGTTCCGGTTCCGAAATGCGGCGGCATGCGATTAGCCACGACGAGTCGCAATGTGATTCCGAGACGATCGAGCTCTGAGACGAAATGGTCTGCTTCTTTCAGCGCATCGGGAGATGGAGCAGTGACAACGACGAAGCTTGTTGCATTGCTCCGCAAAGTAGCGGCAACGGAGAGTGCACGGCGTGCAAACTCATTCTCCATTCCGTCGAATGCACGAAGGAATGCGGCGACACCTGAGAGTGCATCGGAACCAACAATGTTGGAAATGATTTTAAGTACTGGTGTGAGTGCAGCATTTGCAAAACGAAGGCCACCACGACTTGGCGCAACTAGTAGTCGAACAATTGGATGTTTTAAAAACCGCGCGAGACGTTCGGGTGATTCCAGGAAGTCGAGGGCATTTCGCGATGGTGGAGTGTCAACGATGATGAGATCAAAACGTTCGTCATTGCTCAGTTCATACAAACGTTCTGCCGCCATGTAGTCACGTGTGCCAGAGAGCGAACGTGAGAGATTTCGGTAGAAGGAGTTCTCCATCACTTCACGAGCACGTTCGGGAGTTGGCGAAGTATCACGCACCAAGTTGTCGAATGTTTCGCGGACGTCAAGCATGGTGACCCATAATTCGCCTGTAGCGACGATGTCGACTTGTTGCGGAATATTGCCTAAATCATAGGCTAATCCGATGGCATCAGCGAGACGCTTTGCAGGGTCGATGGTGATGACACAGACGCGACGACCTAATGCAGCGGCGTGTGCACCGAGAGCTGCAGCAACGCTTGTCTTGCCAACGCCTCCGGTACCACATGTGACAATCACGCGTGCTTCCGTGCACATCGTGTCAACGGTGACGTTGCTCATGACAACTTCTCTAACACTTCGGCGAGTTCTTTCACTATGGCATTGACAAGCTCAACACCTTCACAGCGGTGACGCGTGATGGCGAGTTGGGGAAGATCAAGTGAAGTCTTTAGCGTTGCAATTGCATCATGTTGTGCAGTTGCGCGTTGTGTTGCGTACAGATACGCATCGACAAGTTCTTGTGGCAATCCGTTGGTGTCGATGGAAGGTACTTCTTGTTCGCATTTGTTGATCACGACAGGAGCAAGAACAATGTGCACGTCATCACGAAGTTCGGTTGCTGCTTCCACAGTTTCTTGCACTGGAGTCATCGCTGGTGTGGTGACCATCATGATTTTGCAACGATTTCCATCGGCGAGCATCGCCAACACTTCATCTGCTTGTTGCGCGATGGGGCCAGAGGACAATGCTCGCTTCAATTGCAGTGGAGCACGGACAAGGTCAATCGCATGGCCAGCGGCGGGGCCATCAACGATGATGACGTCGGCTCGCAGTTCCTTCTCGAAGGCTTTGATACGTCCGAGAACGAGGAGGTCGTCGAGGCCTGGGGCCGTGGTGGCGACCAATTCGACGATTCCAGACTTCGCCAGCTGTCGTGAAATAAGTCCCATGCCCTTGGAGGCCAGATAGTCGGTGAGGGCCCGTCCGGGGGTCACAATGACCTTTTCGAGGTGCTCATGGTCAGGAACTGCAATGGTTTCAGCATCAAAAGAGACCAAAAGGGTGCGCAGGCCACTTTGGGCAGAGAGCAACGCCAGCGAGCCTGCCACTGCGGATTTCCCCACGCCGCCTTTGCCAGCAACAATGAGGACACGCTGTGCCGTGAAAAAGTGGTGTGGTTCCATAAGCAAGGAGAGACCTTTGAGGGTAGGCGCAAAAAGACGCATCATGTGCGGACTTGGTCTGGTTCTTGTCGCACCAGTGATGGGAGTCCTTTCGGCAAACGGCGCGCAAGCCGCGACAGGTGCTGAAAAATTGGCTCCCGTCGATGTTGTCGAGGTCAGCGGATTGGTAGACAACATCGTCGCCGACAACATCGGACAGTCCATTCTGCGATCACAAGAGAACGGCGCTCAAGCGATTGTGCTGCAGTTCAACACCAAGGGTGCAGTGATCGGTCGCGATCGGATGGCAGAACTTGCGGCGTCGATTCAGGCGTCGAAGATTCCTGTTGCGATTTGGGTGGGTCCTAGTGGTGCACGCGCGTATGGCTTGCCAGCGCAGTTATTGGCAGTTGCCGATGTGACAGCAATGGCGCCTGGTGCTCGCATTGGTCGCACTGGCACCATGTTGACAGTGAATGGCAAGGCTTTGTCGTTTGGCATGGCTGATGATGAATTACACAACGGTTCGCTCGGCTTTCTTGATGCACGTCAGAAGAATGCGCTGAAGTTCTCTACAGACGACCGCGGAGTTCCGGTGTTGCGCAACATGCTGTACGCGCTTGATGGTCTCACCATCCGCGGAGTCAAGCTCGACACGGTGACTGATGTTTTGAGCAAAACAAATCAAGTCACGCGCGAGGCGACAACAGTGCGCTTTTTCAAATTGGGCCTCATGCCTCGTTTGTTACACACCGTTGCAAGCCCACCATCGGCGTACCTGCTCACCACTATCGGTCTTGCATTGTTGATCTTTGAGTTCTTCACTGCAGGTATCGGCGTCGGTGCCTTTGTCGGCGCTGTCTGTCTCATCCTCGGAACCCTCGGTTTGGGTGCTTTACCGATGAGCGGATTCGGCGTGACTTTATTGATTCTTTCGATGATTTCATTTGCCATCGACGTACAAGTCGGAGTGCCGCGATTTTGGACCGGCATCGGTCTCGTGGCGTTTATCGTCGCATCGTTCACGATGTTCCGCGATGTTGATGGACTCACAATGCGTCCATCATGGATTTCATTGGTGGTGTGCATCGGCGGAGTGGCTCTCACATTTATTGCGGGAATGCCATCGATGGTGCGTACTCGTTTTGCAACGCCAACAATTGGTCGCGACAACTTGATTGGCACCACTGGTGTGGCCGTCGGTGAAGTGAATCCAGAGGGCATTGTGCTGGTTGATGGTGCGCAGTGGCGCGCACGTACAAACCGTGCAACACCTCTTGCCGCAGACGATGCAATTCGTGTTGCAGGTATTGATGGCATCACATTGCAAGTAGAACCACTTGAAGGCGCGGCGCGCGATTACCGAGAGGCGCGCAAGTCGCACTAGGCGGCCATGTTTCTTCTCATCGTTGCTCTCGTCGTGGTGATGCCACTCATCGAGCTGTACTTCATTGTCCAAGTAGGTCATCAGTTGGGATTCATCCCCACGATTGCGCTTCTTATTGTTGTGTCCGCTGTTGGCTCTGCATTGGTGAAACGCGAAGGCCTCAAGGCATTTCGCAGATTCATGGAAGCAGCACAATCTGGCGAGCAACTCACAAAGGAAATTGCCAACGGTGTGTGCATCCTCGCAGCGGGAGTGTTTCTCCTGGCACCGGGATTCATCTCGGATGTGTTGGCCATTCTGCTGTTGTTGCCACCGGTTCGCATGGTGATTGTTCGTCTTGTTGGTCGTCGCATTCATGGGAAGACCACAGTGATAAAGGGAACACATTCGGGACCTAGGGTGGAATACAAGGGGTATCTATCAACGTCGAATGACGTGATTGATGTGGAACCACTCGAAGGGGATGATGAGCGGTGAGCAATACATCAAATGAAGAAGCGTTTGATCCGACAACCGTGCCGGTGAAACCTGCGGCCACTGTGTTGCTGGTGCGCGATGCCGACGCTGGCGGCGTTGAAGTGTTTATGTTGCGACGCACATTCAATGCAGCATTTGCAAGCGGAATGTTTGTGTTTCCTGGCGGCAAAGTGGACGACGTTGATGGTGTTGATGAAATCGCTGAACTGTGCGACGGCTTGACTGATACGCACGCAAGTTCATTGCTGGGCATTGCTAATGGCGGACTTGCTTTTTGGGTTGCATGCATCCGCGAATGCTTCGAAGAAGCAGGCGTGTTACTTGCCCGTCACGAAGCAACAGGAGACGTTGTTCGATTTGATGACGATGCAACGGCGAAGCGTTTCGAAGCTGAGCGTGAGAACATCCACGATGGTTCGATTGCTTTGCTCGACCTGTGCAAGCGCGAAGGTTTGCGTTTAACAACTGATGACATTCACTATGTCAGTCATTGGATTACACCGATGGGTGAAAAGCGTCGCTTTGATACTCGATTCTTTATTGCACGCGCACCTCAGGCGCAGGAACCATTGCATGATGATGGCGAAACAATTGAAAGCTTCTGGATTTCACCGCAGGAAGCAATTGAACGTGCCCACGAAAAAGACCTGATGTTGATGCCACCGACGAAGGCAAACATTGAGTTTTTGTTGCCGTATAAGACAGCAGATGAAGTATTGGCCGCTGCCGCTCAAGTCGGCACACCACAAACAATTTTGCCGAAGTTAAAGATTGACTCTGACGGCCGCGTGATGGGTATTGCTATGCCTGGAGATCCGGACTACGCCGCACTGTGACACCAACGCCGGCGTCTTCGTCGCGTGCGGAACAACCAGCCATGTCGCTGTTATCGGGAGTTTCTTCGATGATGTGAGCCGCAATACGTGAGAACACTTCTGCTGCCTTGCCGATACCAGCGATAACCACTGGTTCGCCGCTGTCACCGCCCGCAGCCACGGTCGGTTCAATCGGAACTTGCCCAAGCAATTCCACACCAATTTCATCGGCAAGCGCTTGACCGCCACCGGTACCGAACAACGCGTAGCTCTCACCATGTTCGCATTCAAACGAACTCATGTTTTCAATCACGCCTGCAACGCGTAAGAAACTGCGTCGCGCCATATCAGCTGCGCGAATTGCAACTTTCTGCGCAGACACGGCGGGAGTAGTCACGATAAGAAGATCAGTGCGCGGCAACATGCGCGCCAGGCCCATCTGTACGTCACCAGTTCCCGGCGGCATGTCAATCACCAAGTAATCAAGGTGACCCCATTGCACATCGTTCAAGAACTGTTCGACTGCTTTCGTGAGCATGAGACCTCGCCACATCAGCGCGGTGCCTTCGTCTTCCACCAACATTCCGGTGGAGACAACTTTCAGCACACCCTTGCCAACGATGCGTTCATTGGGGATGATCATCGGCTTGTCACGACCATCAACTTTGTGCGCTTCGAGACGATCAGGCATGCCCAACATGCGGGGGATGGAGAAACCCCAGATGTCGGCATCGAGAACACCAACCGTTTTACCCGCGGCCGCGAGTGCTGCTGCCAAGTTCACGGTGACGGATGATTTGCCAACGCCACCTTTTCCGCTGGCAATGGCCAACACGCGAGCCGCCGTAGGTACTGCAGTGTCGGTGGCGTTCTCGCGGGCATTCCAGCGCGCGCGTGTCATCACGTCGCTACGTTCCTCGGCAGTCATCTCGCCCCAGTCGATCTTCACCTTCTGCACCCAAGGGTGCACTTCGAGGCGGCTACGGATGTCCTTTTGAATCTGGGCACGCAAGGGGCAACCCCGGATGGTGAGCTTGACCCCGATAGTCACGATGCCCTCTGCCATGGTGATTTCCCCAGCCATTCCGAGGTCCACGATGTTGTCGCCCAGCTCTGGGTCGATGACAGCGCGAAGCAGGTTGCGGACCTCTTCCTCAGTGGGCGCGGGGGAAACTCTCTGGCTCACAAAATGAAGTGTACGGGGGTATCGGAAATGCGGTTAGCCATGCCTAGTATGAAGGGAATCCGGTCACTTCATGGAGGTCATCATGATCACTCTCACCGACACAGCAGCAAAGAAAGTCGCTCAGCTTCTCGCTGACGAAGGCGCACAAGATCTTGCACTTCGCGTTTCAGTGAAGAGCGGCGGATGCTCCGGTTTCTCGTACGACATGTACTTCGATGGTGACATCGCAGCAGACGACGTCACGCTCACTTTTGGTGACGTGAAGGTTGTTGTTGACCCAGCGTCGGCACCGATGCTCGAAGGTGCAAGCCTTGACTTCAAGGACTCCCTCACCGAGCAGGGTTTTGCAATCTCCAACCCGAACGCAACGCGTTCATGCGGTTGCGGTAAGTCGTTCAGCTAATCCCTGCGGCTGCGAGAGTTTCTCGCATCTCATTCACATCAAAGATCACGTCGAGTCGATCTACCTGAACGCCTTGTGCATCCGTGATGTATAGCAACGGCTCATAACTGAGTTTGTACGCCTGAATCGCTGGAGCTGCTTCCGTTGCAGTTTTGTCTTTGTACACGTCTGCGTGAATGAAAACTGCTTTGTTTCCAATGGTTTTTGAAAGTTTAATGAGGGCTTCAAGCCCAGGTGCACACGTACCCGTTGTGCAATATGCGGGTGTACCAATGAAGTAGACCACTGGCTTTCCGCTCTTTAATGCTTCCGTCAACGTCATCGTGTGGAATGGACATGTGCCTTGTGGACGTGTACAAATCGGGTTCACGCCGCGTGCGTTATCAACTGTGGGCGTATCAAATGGCGGAAGTTTGTCGCCCACCTTTGGCATCACGACGTCACTGCGCTTCATCACCTGAAATGAAATTTCTGTGTCAGGTGCAACATCAAGAATCAATACATAGATGCCGTCTTGCTTGATGTTGAAAATAAATGGCCAATACGGTGTGGCCATGTTCTTGTCATAACGCTTGGCAGTGACGGACTTCAGAATCACTTCGTTCGTTTCCGAGTTGATGACCTTTCCCGTCAATTCATCGGGTAGGCGCACGGTGCCTGCGGATGTGAGAACACCTGTTTTGTCGGCAAGGGAAATGGGAAGGCGAATCTTGCCGGGGATGAGGGCATCGGGCGAGAAGCGCTTGGCGATCTGCAGGGACCCTTCGATGCCGGCCAAAACCTTGCCCGTAGCCATGGTGGAGTCGCTGGCAATGGAGTCGGTTGTTGTGGCTTCGCCGGAGCCACATGCGGCGAGTGCCGCCCCGGCGCCGACTGTTGCCGAGAGGGCAAAGAACTGACGGCGGCTAAACATCTGCGAGGGATTCATCGTCCTCAATCGTATGCCCGCCCAATGGGTGCGTAGGATTAGGGGCATGGCAGCACCAGCACATCCTCCATATACCCCTGTCGTCCGCGCCGGAGATTGGGTCATCGTTTCGGGCCAGCTCGGCATGAAGGACGGTGCCATTGTTTCTGGCGGCGTTCGCGCTCAGACACAACAGGCCGTGATCAACCTCAAGGCTCAGTTAGCCACAATGGGCGCCACTATCGATGACATCGCAAAGACGCTTTGCTTCCTCACCGACATGGACACCTTCCCAACGTTCAACGAGATGTACGCATCAGGTTTCGGCAAGGCTCGTCCTGCTCGCAGCACCATTGGCGTGAAGGAACTTCCTTTCGGCGGCGCAGTTGAAATTGAAGCCTGGGCATATTTGCCAGTTGCTGCAAAGAAGCCAGCGAAGAAGACGGCAAAGAAAAAAGCCGCAGCGAAGAAGGCTCCTGCCAAGAAAAAGGCAGCAGCTAAGAAGGCTGTCGCAAAGAAAGTCGTGAAGAAGGCTGCTGCGAAGAAGTCAGCACCAAAGAAGTCGGCGAAGAAGACCGTCGCAAAGAAGAAGAAGTAATCCGATGCCTGGTCCATTGATTATCGCCGCGATCCTTCTTGGATTCCCTGTTGTTGTTGGCTTGTCCACGGCAGCACTCGCTGGTCTCCTCGGTCACCTTCTCTATAAGGACGCAGAAATTCGTCACGAAGGTAGCGAGCTTCTCGATACCAACATCTGAGTTCGCTCAGTCGTTAGGTCACTTGTATGTCTGCTGACCTGCTTGTCTACAACGCGCTTTTAGTTGCAACTGTTGATGCAACACGTCGTGAAATTCCTGGTGGTTGGATTGCAATTACCGATGGATTGATTTCTGGTGTTGGTTCATCTGTAGACCCAATGCCTGAAGCTGTTGAACGCATTGATGCATCGGGTTGTTTAGTAACTCCTGGTCTCATCAACACGCACCATCATCTGTATCAAAACCTCACTCGTGCGTATCCGCCGATGACATCGTCGCCGTTGTTCGGTTGGCTGCAAACGCTGTATCCGTTGTGGCGTGCCTTGAATGAAGAGAGTGCTCACGTTTCTGCATGGATTGGTCTGGCAGAACTTGCGTTGTCGGGTTGCACCACTTCGACTGATCACTTGTATTTGCACCCACGTAATGGTGGCGACTTGCTGAGCGCAGAGATTGCTGCAGCACAAGATTTAGGAATTCGTTTCCATCCGACGCGCGGATCGATGTCGCTGTCTGAAAAAGATGGTGGTCTTCCACCAGATGATGTGGTGCAAGAAGACGACGAAATTCTTTCGTTATCGCAGGCAGCAGTGGAACGTCATCATGATCGTTCGTTTGGTGCGATGACGCGCGTTGCTCTTGCGCCATGTTCTCCATTTAGCGTCACAAAAGATCTAATGATTCGTTCTGCAGAACTTGCAGAGAAGCTTGATGTGCGTTTGCACACGCACTTTGCTGAGAACGCAGAAGACGACGATTTCTCAATTGCAACGTTTGGCTGCCGTCCCTTTGAATACTTGAAGGAAGTCGGCTGGCTGAGTAACCGCACATGGGTGGCGCATTGCGTGATGCCGAACGATGAAGAGATTGTGCAGTTAGGTGCAGCCGGTATTGGTGCTGCGCATTGTCCATCGTCGAACTTGATTCTTGCGTCAGGCATTTCGCCCGTTGTTGATCTTCGTAAAGCCGGCGTGCATGTTGGTCTTGGTGTTGATGGTTCTTCCAGTGCCGACTCTGCATCGTTGTGGTTGGAAGCACGCACTGCGATGTTGTTGGGCAAATTGAAGAGTGGTGCCGATGCAGCCGATGCGCGTATGGCGTTGGAAGTTGCCACTATTGGTGGTGCTGGTTGTTTAGGACGTCTTGGGGAGATCGGCCAGATCGTCGTGGGCCAAGTGGGTGACCTTGCGATCTGGGATATGACAGGCATTCAGTTCGCCGGCGCAATTGCTGACCCGGTGGAAGGTTGGTTGCGTTGCGGCCCGACTGGTGCGCGCGACACCATCGTGCACGGCAGACATGTTGTGCACAATGGACAGCTAGTGAGCAACAAGGTGGAAGAGATGATGAAGTCTCACACCAAGCTTGCTGCAGAAATGCAGAAGCTGAACAAGTAATGCTTTCAGCGTTCTTTCTCGCCTTCGGCGTCATCTTTGTTGCTGAGCTAGGCGACAAGAGTCAGTTGATGGCATTGGCGTTTGCCACACGCTTCAAGACGTGGCCCGTGATTATCGCCATCACTATTGCAACGGCAATTGTTCATTTGGTGTCGGTGGGCATTGGCGGTGTGATGGGCGCCGCGTTGCCTACAAAGTTCATCAACATTGTGGGTGCCTTGGCATTCATTGGTTTTGGTTTGTGGACGTTGCGCGGAGATGAACTGACCGAGGAAGACGAAGCGAGCACGAACATCTCTTCGAAGAACATCATCATTTCGGTGGGTACGGTGTTTTTCTTGGCAGAACTTGGTGACAAGACAATGTTGGCAACGGTGACGTTGGCAACGAACAATGGAATTGTTGGCGTGTGGGCTGGTTCGACAGTGGGCATGGTTGCCGCAGATGCGTTAGCAATTGTTGTGGGCAAGGCGTTAGGCGACCGCTTGCCAGAGAAGGCCATCCGTATTGGATCGTCTATTGCGTTCTTTGTGTTCGCTGCGCTAATGCTGTTCGACTCACTCCGCTAGAAATTGAATTATTCAAAATCCTTGGGTGATAAGTTCAAATCACGAGGAAGGATTTGATCCAATGGATATTCGATATTGCCCATCTTGTGGAACTGCTCGGCAACAAGGTGGAATCTATTGTGCTTCGTGTGGCAATCGACTTGGAAATGATGCTGTGCCCACGTCGCCGTTTTTAGATGACTTTCCCAATGCCGCCCCAGATGCTCAATGGCCGAGCCCGATCGTGTCTTCTGCAAGCAAAGAGTCGCTCCTGAAAGTTCTCCGAATATTGGTGGCTTTGTCACCTTTGCCAGCATTGCTCGCATTTCTCGATGGATGGTATTGGAATGAAAATATTCAACTGATTTGGTCCATCAGCGTTCTCTTGCCGGCCTTGATTGTGGCAATACCTTTATTGGGAGAACGAAAGTTTCTCGGACTGGTTGTTTCGGATGACCGATTTGCATTGGTGAGTGCTGTTGCAGCTTTGTTAGTCGCGCTTCGTGCTGCTGACGCTCTGATAGAGGGTTGGTACTCCGATCAAGGGTTGGTTGTTCTTTCGCAACTCATTGGAATATTGGGTTTTGCTGTCGTTGGTGTTTCTTTTCCCTGGAAAAAGCCATTTCAAAGCTGGTTTGCAGAAGATCTAAATCCAGTTCATGTTTCTCTTGCAGTAGTTGCAGCTTTGACTTTTCTCGCTGCCAGAAATCTCACCGACTGGCAGTTCATTTTCTCTCCCGCATCTATGACTGGAAATAGCATCTTTGAGTGGGTGTTCATTGCTTTGTTGGTGGCAACAGGATTCATGGTCTCACCTTGGAGAAACTGTGTTGCTATTCCCATTGGAGTTTTCTCGATACTGAGCTTTGTCGCCAACGTTCTACTTACAGACGGAACAGTACGCCCTTGGCCTAATCCAGTGACATTCGCATGCTGTGTTGCTCTGTGCTTCCCATGGGAAGACATGTCTGATCAGAGTAGAAAGTATTTCTGAATTATTGATCAGGTATTTAGAGAGTGATTCCGGACTTTACGACCCGTGACGTCATGATCTTGTCCATCAAGCGCTCATTGTTCTGGTCCCACAAAGGCCAGAGGTAATCAAGAAGTCCGAAGACGCTTCCGGTAATTCCGTTGAGAAGTCCGAAGACGAATTCGCGAAGGAAACAGCGTCCTGGTCCAAGTGGCATGCCAGTTGTTGAATCGACAAGCGAGATGCCCATTTGTGCTTTGCCAACTGATTGGCCCGTTTTACCTTCTTTAAAGACTTTGTTCCAGATGCCGATAACTAGACCAGCCAGGGGACCGACGATGATGAAAAAGACGCCGAGTCCTGCTGTTGATTCGCTAAATGCCAGAGCAAGACCAAAAACGAAAACTGCACCACCAATTCCGTAAGACATCAAAAAGTCGATGAGTAGTGCGCCAACGCGCTTTCCGTATGTTGCTGATGTCATTTTGTGTTCCTACTTAATTTTGTTGAGATTAATTAGCGATTGCGCTCGGCTTCTGACAGAACTTTCGAAGTTGGTCCCATATAGAAGATTTTGTTTATACGGGCCATAGGTTGCTGGCAACAACTGGAGGTCTCGTTTGGATCTTTTACAGCATTGAATGAGAAGACATTTTCGCATTCGCAGATGCAAAAGACAGTTGTCGTTTGTTGAACTTTCCAAAACTTCTTACACATAGGACAAGCTGAAATCTCTTGAGCTTTATTGACAGGCTCGAAGAGAGAATTACAAGTGCAACGGTGAATGCCATGAACAATGGGGAATGAGTAGCTGCATTCACATTTCAGAATCTTGATCGACTTCTTCACTTGAAAGTGGCCAATCTTCTGACAAGAAGGACATCGGAAATCAGTGGTGGTGCCTTGTCGTTTTTCTCCACTTTCGGCAATAGCACTAACGGACTTTCCAATGCCTGTGAGAATCTCATTTCCGAACATTCGTCCAACTTGCGTCACGAGCTGCATCATTGGGCTGAGAACCATTCTTTGATATTAGGGAATAGATGGACCAGATTTGTCCAAATAGAAATAGGACCGGTGAAATCGATCTCTTGACGCTGGTCTAGGGTCAAGATTCATGTGGATTCTCTCGGTTGCGGTACTCCTTGTTTCTTTGTTTTTCGGAACACATCAGAATCTGCCGATTCAGGCAGTGGATGCTCTGCATTGGATGGCTCCACATGACGGATCACCATCAGCATTTCTTGTGGCTGTGGGATTTGCGGCCGGAGTTGTCCTTGAAGCATCACCGGCAAAGATGTTGTTGCGGTATTTCTCGACTGCCGTGCATGAGTTGGGGCACGCGTTTATGGCTGGAGCGCTATTTGCCAAACCAAAGACCATTCTCATTCAGCCCAGTTCAGCTGGTCTTGCCATCTTTGAATTAGCTCCAAACTGGGGTCGATTCCGAAGTTTCCTTGTATCAGCAGCGGGGTATCCAGCCCCGAGCATCGCTGCGGTTGCTGCAATTCAGGCAATTCAAATGGGCCATTCCCAGGTGTGGGCTGTCTTTTCCATGGCGGTACTGGCTATTGCGATTGTCCTATTAATACGTAACTTCTGGGGATTCTTCTGGACGACCGGAGTTGTTGTTGCTTCATTTTTCGGGCTCCGCTTGGTGTCTGCGGAATGGGTGGGCGTGGGAGTCGCAGCAATCGCTGGATTCTTAGCGATGAACGGAATTGAATTCGCACAGATCCAATTGAAATTGGTGCGACAATCCCCCGGTAGTGGGGTGGATGCAGAAGCAATGTCACAGGTGACCGGACTTCCTGCACGGTTAGTTGCATCAGGGCACTTATTGCTGTGTATGGGAATCAGCGGTGCGGCGGGTTATTTCGCCATTCAGCCGTATTGGTCAGAAATCGTTAACTGGTTTTCGTAAAAAGTTTTAAGTAATAGAGGAGAAAATTATGTTGCGTCCAATAATCATGATCGGATGCGGTGGAGCGGGCAACAAGGTTGTTCGATACGCACGCGATGCAGTGGTACGTCGATTGAAGGAAGCCGGATGGGATCAGGGTGTTCCACACGCCTGGCAATTCATCGGGGTCGATTCGCACGGGTCCCTCGATGATCCTTCGATTCCATTTCTTCCTCAGAGTGACTTTGTAAACCTCGCAAATCAGTTCAATAGTTATCAAATGTTGAATTACGCGATAGAAGCCATGTTTGGTCTTCACAATCAACAGGCGAACCAATTTCAGGAATTGATTGGCTGGAGACCAAATCCCTATGGGATAGATATTCCACTTAGAGATTCTTCAGGACAATTCCGTTCTGTTGGTCGTATCGCTGCGCTTCTTTCCATGCAAAGGCATCTGCAAGATCGCATTAGAGAAGCTTTTCAATCATGCGAAGAAGGTGGAGGAGAACTCTCCAATGTTTCAAGAGCCTTAGGCGTAGAAGTTCCCCCAGGGCAACCGGTATCAAATCCAATTGTGATGGTTGTTGGTTCAATTGCGGGGGGGGACTGGCTCAGGAATCATGTTGGATGTCATTGAGCTCATTCGCAGAACTCATGTAAACGGTGCGTTCCCAACACTTATTGCTCTGACGCCTGATGTTTTCGGTGATTTACACAACGATGGAATGGCTGCGAACTCTTCAGCCTTTATGTCGGAATTACTCAACGCATACTGGGATAATGAGATGCCCGAGAATGGTCTTCTTCCGCAATTGGTTGCAGTTCACACTCGTGGTCCTCATAGCGTTTACATGATTGGACGACGCAACATTGATGGACTTGATCTCAGAGATTCAAGAAATGTTTATCGTGCAATTAGCAGCACATTGGCTGCGATAACTACTTCAATACAAGTTCAGCAAGATTTTCATAACTACACGACTGTGAGTTGGCCGATGCTGAAGGCTGCAAATGCTGGTGGCTACGGTTTTGCACAACAGGCTCTTCCAGGTGTTGCTTTATCTTTTGGAAGCGCAACAATCTCAGTCGGTCGACATCGTTTCCGCGATTACATGCAGAAACTTCTGTTGCGTTCAGTTGTTGAGCAGCTCATTCATGGTTATGAGGATACAACAATAAAAACTTTTGGCGAGATGGAAGCAAAGACTATTTCCACTCCCCTGAAAATTGAAAAGCTTGCTCGCAGAAATAAAGAAAAGTTTCTTTTTGACTGTGGCTTAGAAGTCAAACAACTGAGTGAAGTCTTTTATTCAAATGAGGAAATGAGATCTCAACATTCTGAAATTACTCAATTAATAAATAGTTCTCTTCCGTCATCTGAAGCGCAGAGTTTTGAATCCTGGGCACAACTAATCCTCGCACAGGCGCAGATCAGCCGATCTTGGAATAAAGAAACCAAAGGTTCACTCAATGACGAATCAATTCAATTATGGATATCTGGGGTATATCGACGTGTACTTCGTTCATGCAATGAATTTTCGGCAACGTTAAGTCTTCCAGTTGTTCTTCTAATGCTTGAGTTTGTTCGTGCTGATGTAATGAACAGTGCATCTGTATTGCGAGAACAAGTGCAACTATCCCACTCAAATATGGCTAACGCAGAAGCGAAATTCAGAGTGCAATTAAATGGTCGGAAAAGAAGAGTTAAGGCGTCATCCGCACTAATCCAAGAGACGGTCAACGAAATTGCAAAGTCAATTGTCTGGGGATGGAGCGCTGATGTACAAGAAAAATTAGCTTCGGCTCTTGAGTCAGTGGCTTCTACGATATTGGCAAGGCTGGAAGCCGAACTTCGAATCTCACTTGTGCGTATCGGCGAATTGATTGCACCGCAAGATGGCTTGCCCCCTGTGTCTGCAGAATGGCCGAGCAATGATGGCTTAGTTCCAATTGCATTTGCTCCAAGCCCAGTTGAGTTCTTTCTTGAGGACTACACAAGTTGGCCACAACGCGCAAGGGAACTGATTCATCAAACACTTGATAATCATGGAGGATTACCGCTTGACCCAATTGCAGCTGCGAGCACATTGATCATTTGTGGTGAATTCGGCAATTCGAGTGCTGGGCAATCTCTACTACCAATGATTTGGGATGAAGGGAATAAGTCAGAGCCTGATTGGTTGCTAGACCGCTCGACAAAAATCAAGATTGACGATTCGATACACGGACTTTTAGAAAGAATTGATGTTTGGTTATCTCGACCCGCAACTGAAGTCAATTTTGTTTTAAACGAAGGCTTAAGTTCGTATCTCAATCCAGTAAGCCCAATCACCGGCACGCCAGTGGCTGACCATCTGCATCGCATGGAAACCTTTAGAGAAAAATTGCAGCTGGCGTTGATGATGTCTCGACCTCTTATTGAAATCGATTCAAAGATGTACGCGACGGTTCATCCACAAGCAATGTCATTGACAATGAATATGCAAAGTTTTCCCTTTGCAGTTGGTCATCCGGCACGTGAAGTAACGGAACAACTTCTTCACAGTTTCTTAGATAGTGCCGGTCCTCTTGATTATGCATTTACATCAACCGATTGTGAATCAGTTCTTCTCTCTTCTTTCTTGCGTTATCCGGTAAATCCAAGTGTGATTACTTCAATCACTGAACCGCTTGGCAGAAGTATTCATGGTTTCAATAACGATCATGTGCAGTTGCAATCTTCTTTCTGGAGGTGGCGCCGGGCACGTTCTCTTCAAGAATTTGTTCCCCTGCCACGTGAAGTGCGGATTGCAGCGATCCGTGGCTTTGCGATTGCACGGGCACTGGGTGTGATGTCCGCTGAAGACAGAGAGCAAAATGTGATTGCTGATCGTGATGGAGATAAACAATTCCCGAAGTGGCTTCTCACCTCCACTGATCAAAGAAACCTGTTGCCTGCGCTTCTTGAGTCGATGGTGTTGGCATTTGCGGATGTCCCAACAAAAGGTCTGAGCGCATTCGAGGCCTATGAATCGCTTATTGCATATGGGACAGGCGATGGCTTCTATGGTGAGTTCCGTGTCGGCGGCCTGTTGGAGCACTTCCTTGAGACGGGTGATTACGACGGAGTGCGAGTCGTGGACCAAACTCGGGCTGATTTTGTGGCGGGTGATGACCGGTTCGAGAGGAGTGCGAAGATTATTGAGTACCTGCAGCGCAACATTGAGCGTTTTAAGAATTTGGGGTACTCAGGGCCAGATGCGAAGAGTTGGAGAAATTCTGACGGGACTGTGACACCGATAGACACCTTGACTTACGAGCTGCTCCCGGATTTGATGCGTGCGTATGTTCAGGTTCTGAATGCAATTCGAATTTGGCTCAATCCATAGGATTTCATTGTTTAGCGTGTTGGAGATTTTAGAGTTTCTTAAAAGAACTCATTGATGTGTATGAGATTCAGTAGTACAGCAGGTTATTTCGCCATTCAGCCGTACTGGTCAGAAATCGTTATGTGGATCTCAACTCTCGTACAGCGGACTGGCCTGCTCATGGCAGATTTGGCCAGGGATTTCTCCAAATAAGAGTTCATGTGAGTCATATATATGTTCACATTAATCTGTAAATGGTTTTACGCAACTAAATAGAGTGTTTAAAACTATTTGACTAAATGTGGCTATGACAGAAATACCGAACTACTGTCGGCTTTTGAATTGCAATGAGCAATCAATGGGGGGGTACGGCATGGCCGATTGGATGAATGGCAGCGTTGCTGTCCAGCCCACGAGTTCCGCATTGATTCACCCACCCGTTGAGTTTCTTTGGACAACAGTTGCAATTTTGATTCTCTCACTGGTGGCTCTTCCCATCTCAAACGCGCTTGGTTATGGTCTCAGCGTTGTCGCATCTTTAACTGGTGGGGTCACTGCATTGCTTGATCAGAAAAGGCGTGCAGATGTCAACTATGCCAGCAAGGACTGGTTTGCTCCGACATTGCGAGTGATTCGATACGCAGTAATTTTGGTTGCATTCGCGCATATTGCACTGCTTGCAATTTCGGCCGCGAAGGATGCTGTCAGGTGAGTGCTTCTACGAAGAAAGTATTGGCGATTCTGATTGCTAGTTCGCTGGGATTGCTTGGTGCCACATCGAGTCATGCATCAACTGAAATCATTCAAGAAGAAAAGCCTCTTGATGAATGCATTTCAAAGCAGCACAAACTCTCTGTTCTCTTCTTAGTTGATGAATCAATCAGCCTGACTAAAAATAAGAAAAATCCAAAGGGAACCGACCCCAAAAATTTACGCGTCAAGGCACTGCAGGCCTCAGCCACAGCACTTGCCTCGTTGGCGAATGGCGACAAGCAAGACCGCATTGATGTTGAAGCTTCAATTGCCGGTTTTGGAGACGGGTATACGCCCCACCAAGATTGGATGTCACTCGACTCAGAAACAATTTCTGATTTTTCTCTAGAACTTGCAAAACAAGCACAGAGAAATACGGACTTTCACACTCGTTATAACGAAGCAATGAAAGGAGCTGTCGCTTCATTTGAGAAGTCAACCAACGATGGCGATTCTTGTCGACTATTAATCTGGTTTAGCGACGGACAACATGATTATGACGACGTTCGAGGGTTGTCAAAATTTGAAAAACGGCAAATTTCTTATGACCTATGTAGATCTGGTGGTTATGTCGATCAACTTCGTGAGAACGGTGTATTCATACAAGCAGTTGGCCTGAACGACAGTTCTCAGGCCATGGAATTAATGAAAATCATTGCAGTACGCGATGGGCTTTTTAAGAGCGATGGCCTTACGTTGACTAGATGTGGTGAGCAGCCTGGCATCGGAAAATTTACATGGGTGAACGAAGCTGATGGCCTCATTGATGCTCTTATCTCTGGCGAGCCTGTCCATCCGAATCAGTGTGCCGACGGAACTCCAGAGTGTTACGAATTTATTTTCCAAGTGGACGAGACGGTCTCTCGGTTCAGGTTCTTGGTGACTACTCCCGAGACCGGAGTCAATTCAACTGTAGTAACTGCTGGCGAGGGTGATTCGTTCTCTCTCTTTGAAGGCGAAGAGAAACACCCTATTGATGTAGTTACAGCTACATCGTTGACATCGACGAAGGTTCTTCTCGATGTCCTTCGAGAAAAAGGTGAGTCGATCGAAGGACATTGGAAGATTCGTTTCTTGGGGCCAAATGCATCGGCCGCCATAGGCAAAGTCAGTTTTGTAGGTGACACCACCTTGAGAATTATGGATGGCACCGACAAGCCACTGAGATCTATTGATCGATTCAAGACGACGGGTTTGACAGCAAAGTTGTCAAGAGTTTCAGAAGGTTCGAGAATTCAGGCAATTGAATTCACTTTTAAATACTTGCAAGAAGAGCAAAAAATTATTGCTCAGTCCATAGGCAACAATAGTTTCAAAGTTGAAAAAAATGCCATCGCTCAACTCTTATCAAATAGCGGAAAATTTGCATCCGTAGGCTCAGTTGATATTTCTGCACTTCCGCTTGGGTACGTTCTCGGTCTGAAAGATGAAAAGGGCGACGACGTCTCAATTTCATATCACCCAACGTTTTTGCACGACGTGCAGATTACTGACGGCGACCAACAACCGATTGTTAAGTCAATTCTTGGGGCTGATGGAAAGCGATTGGAATTCAAAGGAACAACTAAGAGGACCGCGTATTTCACATTCGCAGGTGCAGATGCTGCAGATACGAAAGTTGAATTTTCATCGGGAGATCAAAGTCTGACCCGTAATCCGAAGAAGTTCACAGTCATCGAACAAAAAGAGTGCGTAGTACCCCGAGGGCGAGAAAAGACGTGCCAAGTAGATATCAAGCCTGAAGTAAAAGGTTACGGACCATACGGCGTTCCATTGACTATCACCTACACGAATAAGACCTCGTCTGAAACAAAAAAGATTTCTCATGTTGCGAGTGTCAACATGAAGACTGAACCACCTGTTGGCCCCGGAATTCGGCGAGCGATTGAACTTCTTGCTCTCTTTCTTTTAGTTCAGGGTTCGCTTCGCGCTGGCTTTGCGATACTGATGACACGATTCGCACGACTCAATGGCACCTCCCGGCGTGGCCGTATTCCGGTCTCCATTGACAGTTCGGGACGAATTTCACCCCGCGGCTCCGCCCAATTCGCGTTGATTGATGATGGTTATGCGATTGAAAATAGCGAATCGGTTCGTGAATTCGATCTATTTGGAATCCGCTTTAGCTGTTCACCGTTGCGAACATTTCTAAAGTCCACAGTTACCCCGATTGGACAGGCCTCGGCGGCTGATACACATGTTTTTGGCTCATCTAGTTCGCGGATGAGCAATGACCTATCAATCGGACTAGTAAATCTGGCTCTCCGAAATCAATGGGTGCTCCGTGTCTCGAGGAATGAAATCGAGAGTCTTGCAAACGGGACAAGTTCAATTTCAGGTGAAGTCGTAGCTTTCTTCGACCCCTATGACTTCAAACACATGGATGGACAGATGCAGAGTTTGGGTACGTCAATTGTTTCAAGTGCTGTTCCTGAATCGATTCGAGAAATTGTAGAAGTAGCGAAGAATAAGTCTGAGACTCACGAAAAGAATGATTTGAAGGTCTCTGTAGATCATCAATCAGATAATTCTTCGGTCAACAAGAATCCGTTCAATGTCACTGCAACTAGCTCAATTCCAAATGCGTCCATGGTTTCGTCTGAGGTTGAAAAACCAAAGAAGCAGAAGAAGAACAAGAAGAAGGATGTATCGCCTTCTGTTGAACCCCCATCTGAAAATAAGCCGCGAAATCCCTTCGCTAACTAAGAAACATCTAACTAGGAGATAGCAATGCTTAGACCAGTAATCATGATTGGCTGTGGAGGATCCGGACAGAAATCCATCCGATATGTGCGCGATGCAGTACAACGCCACCTTGCACATCAAGGTTGGACGGGAGACTTCCCACGTGCGTGGCAATTCGTAGGAATCGACACACCTTCTAAGCAGGAAGATCCAAGTGTTCCATTTCTTCCTACAAGTGATTACGTCAGCGTCTCTTTGAAATATGACACTTTTGCTGCATTGAATGGAGCACTGTTGTCCAAGTTCCCGCCACATGAGGCTGCATTTAAGGAACTAGTAGGTTGGCGCCCAAGTCCAGAAGAAGTTGCTGTTCCACTAAGTAGTGGAGCTGGGCAGCTTCGTGCAGTGGGTCGCGCGGCTGGAGTCCTCGCTCTGCAAACCAAAGCAAAAGTTCGTGTGAAGCATGCATTCGATGAGTGTTCAGCAGGTGCTGCAGAACTCGTACAGATTTCTCGCCTTCTTGGAGTAGATGTCCCACCAGGTGCACCAACTCCCAAGCCGATCACGATTGTGGTGGGCTCTATGGCGGGTGGTACCGGAGCAGGAATTGCGTTGGACGTCGTTGACCTCATCAGGCGAACAGATGATGATGGTCAGTTTCCTGTGCTCGTTGCATTCACTCCAGACATTTTTGGAGATGTGAAGACTGACATGATGACAGCAAATTCGGCTGCGTTTATGTCAGAACTGATGTCCGCGTATTGGGATAATGAGCCGACCGACAATCATCTCGTGACAGGTCCAGTACCAATTACGACACGTGGTCCTCACAGTGTTTTCGTCATTGGCCGTCGCAATATTGACGGACTTGACTTGTCAAACTCCCGAAATGTGTACCGAGCTGTTGGTGAAGCGCTTGCTGCTGTGGTCACCGACATCAATGTTCAAGAGAACTATCACGAATTCATTACCACCAACTGGGATAATCAGGCGAAAGCAAATGCTGGTGGATATGGATTTGGTAAGTCATACATGAAGGGCGTTGCTTCTTCATTTGGAAGTGTGACGGTTTCGATTGGTCGAGATCGTTTCCGTTCTTATCTCACAAAGTTGCTTCATCGAAACATAGTTGAACGACTTGTTGAGGGATACAACGTTGCAGTACGACATCTTCCTAGCGATGGTTCGGATGTGCTGAAAACCCCTGAAGGAAAAATCAGCGAACTTGCAAGGATTAATTATGAGAAGTTCATAGTTGAGTGCAAATTGCGAGAAAAAGACGGAATGACTCAAGTTTCGTCTCTCTTTGCCTCCAGTGAAATGCAGGCTGCGGAAAATGGTCGTGTTGCGACACTCATCCGTCAAGGTCTTCCAAGTTCTCAGAATCAAACTGCCAGTACATGGCTTGGACAAATTAAGAATGAGGCTACGAAAGCCCGAATTGATTCGCTGAGTCATGCAAATGCGGAGTTCGAAAAGACCCTTGCCAAGTGGGGAACTGATGCAATTAAGCGAATTATGAATGTCGCGAGTGAGTCGGCAGCACAATTCAGTATTCCAGTTGCCAACAAGATGATTCAGATGATGCGTGCTGAACTTTTGGAAAGTGCTGCTTCGTTGCGGCAGTTGGCAATCGAAGACCGTAAGCAGATTCAGTACTACATGGGCGAAATGGAGAAACTTGCAGGTGATGGCAAGTCCGGCATTGGCATTGGAAGTGGTCCAGTGTCTGATTGCATTACTTCAGCCTCTGTTGTTGTGACCTACGAGTGGACAGCAGTTATCCGTGATCGTGTTGCCTCAACAATTGAATCCGTTGCTACTTCGATGTTGACCGGAATTGAAGCTGCGTTGACACAAGCCTTAAATGGTTTACAGACACAATTCGCTCCCCAGAATGGCAAAGACGCAATCATTGAGGAATGGCCACAGACAAGTGGTGAAGTGCCGGTCGGATTCATGCCAAGTCCTGTGGAGTTTTTCCTTGAAGATGTTGCATCGTGGCCACAAACCATGAGAAATCTATTAAAGGATGCGGTTTCAAGCTTTGAAGGATTGCCCTCGAATTCAGTGGATGCAGCAAGAATCCTCATTCTGAGAGGAAATTTTGCTGGTCAACAGAAAAATAATTCTGTATTGCCATTCATCTGGACGGAGAGTACTGAACCTCGATGGTCTCCAGATTCAACAACGATGATTCATGTTGAACATGACGTTGAAGACATTGCTGCCAGAGTTGAGGCATGGATCTCGCGTCCTAACACAGACCTGAGCACTTTCATGAATGAAAATCTCCGCGATTATCTTTCTGCGGTGAATCCTTCAACTGACATGCCTGTGATTGATCATGCTTCTCGATTGACGAAGTATGCACAGCGGTTGCAAGAGGCCTTGAGTCAATCGCGACCACTTGTTGAAATCAACACAACCATGTACCCAACTGTTCATGACATGCCACTTGACTACGACTTGAATGTTCAGGGATTCCCATTTGGTCCCGGGCACCCAGCAAGGGAATTGACCCGCGGAATCCTTCAAGGGTTTCTTGATCGACCAGGTTCGCTTGATGAAATGTTCAATTCTTCGTCCAGTGAATCGGTCTTGATTTCAACGTTCTTGAAATATCCAGTTCATCCAAGTGTCATCACTTCTTTTACAGAGCCGTTTTACGAAGCAATTCAAAGAATCAATGATTCGGATACGTTGCAAGCATCATTCTGGCTGTGGCGTCGTGCACGAATTCTTGAGAATTTTGTTCCGCTTCCCGATGATTTGCGTCGAGCTGCGATTAGGGGTTATGCAATTGCACGTTCGTTGGGTTACATGACGGCTGATGTCAAGATTCAGAACACCATTGTTGGTGCCGGCGGACAGGTGCATAAATTCCCACGCTGGTTGTTAACGAAGACAAATAACAACAACATCCTTCCGGCATTGTTGGAAGCGATGGTGTTGACGTTTGCCGATTCAACAATTGCGGGCAAGTCAGCTTTTGATGCGTATCGCACTCTTATTGAATATGGAAGTGGCGGCGGCCTCCTCGATGCATTTGATGTAGAGGGAGAATTGCTCGACTTCCTTCAAACAGGTCAATTTAGTCGCGAGACAATGGATAAGGGTCGTGCTGAGAAGGCAAAGGGCGAGACGATGGAGCAACGCTGCGACAACGTCATTACCTATCTGAATCAGAACATCGAAGCTTTTGACAAGATTCGAGCCGAAGGTGTGAGCCCGAAGAGTTGGCGTATCGGTCTGGGTCAAGTCGACCCGCCAGACACTTTGCGATTTGAGATTTTGGATGACCTTTTGAAGGGTTATGTCCAGGTTCGTGAAGCTGTGAAGAGAGTTCGAGAGCAGGAAGAACAAATTTCATGACGAATAGGCTCACCCTTCTCGTCGGAGAATTCTCAACCGCAGAGAAGGATTTGGGTGCTGTCCTTACTGAATGGTCAGCGGCAGGACTTCTTCAATCAGTTGGCTGGGTCTCTGTAGATAAAGAACATCCAGATGAGATTTCATCTGTGAAGTATTTGAATAATGGCGTTCTTGTTGACGTCGAATTCTTTGAACTTTTGACGTCTCAGATCTGGGATTATGTCAGTGTCTTGGCTGTTCGTGAGGGGAACCTCGCACAATATGCTCATTCACGATTTGCCGCAGAAACAAATATTCTTGGCGTAGTTCGTAAGCATTTTGATGTGCATCGCAA
Source organism: Acidimicrobiaceae bacterium (assembly GCA_947446815.1). Taxonomy (GTDB): domain Bacteria; phylum Actinomycetota; class Acidimicrobiia; order Acidimicrobiales; family Ilumatobacteraceae; genus UBA2093. Next base: position 82,783 of record CANFGT010000007.1, on the reverse strand, counting down.
ACTTTCCCTACAGACAGGAACAGTTTCAATTATTGAAGCCGAGGGCGTTGTTTCGGAGGCGTTCGCTCCAGTGTGGGATGTCCATCTTCTGCAAGAGCCCATTGTTCGAATTGACACTTCAGTTGCATCCCAACCAATTCGAGACGAGTATCGTGCGCTATTAATTGCACTGTTGGCTATTACATCTTCAGGTGGTTTTGTTTGGCAAGTGGCGCCGGTACTCGAAGGGATGGTTGATCCTTCAATTGGCAATAACAAACCCCTTCGCCTTGCGCGATCATTCCTAAGAGTTGTCAGTGCAGGTCGATTGACTGATGATGTCTTGTCGGGGGCTTTCCCCGCTAGTGGTCCGTGGGCAGTTCCCCCGGATTTGGTTAATGGACGTGCAGTTTCCCCGGGCACAAATATTCCGGAATCAGTGCTGACCACACTCACAATCAATGGTGGCTTCGTCTATAGCCCTTGGAATGAACCACAACAGCGACGTGCGACTGAGATGGGATTTAAGGAAGGACTCAAACTTTATGTTGAAGAGTTCCTGGATGCACTTCGATCAATTCCGCGAGATTTAGTTGAATCTATAAAAGGTGAAGTTGAAGATTGGGTGCAACGGGCAACCTTCGGTTCAGATTCCCAGATTCTCCTTAAGTTCAATCCTCAGGATTCCGAGACCGAACAAAATGAAATTGTCTCAGCTATTAGACAATTGAATCTTGGGGATGACATTGATCCCATCGGAGATTCCGTGCCATGGAGTTTGCTTCAAAATGTCGCATTTAGTTCCGTTGATGGTGGTGCTTTTCCAGATTCCATCAAGCCGCCGATGAATGCCACGAATAGGTTGGTGTACACAGATCCCTGGGCGATTGGTCCATCACCAGATGATGCATCGTTTGAGATTTCAGAATTTGACAGAAATGTCCTTGGCTTGCGGGATATCCAGAGTCAGATTGGCGTTCTTGATGTTGAGAGTGCTCAACAATTCAATGTGAAACTTCAGAATTTGAAATCCGTAGCTCCGAACACGATTCAAGTGGCAGCTCCGGTCCCTCAAATTCCTGAAGCATCTTCAGTAGAGACACAGTTAGTACCTGATGAAGTCAGCGAATCTGTGTTGGAAGAGTCTGATTCCACACATTTAGATGAACAACCCAAAATAGAAACTGATATTGATAGACATCGGCCTTCGCATAAAGATTTTGACCAGTCTGAGTATGTGATGCTGACGAGTTTCTATTGTGGTGACCGAGCACAAATAGAACGTGAATACGGTGAGAGCCAGGATCGGTATAAAGAACTCTGTTTGGAATATCCAAATGTCAGTGGATTGTGGGGTTTGAACGAGACATGTGACTTCTGCGGTACCAAATTTGATCACGGTGTGCTCTTTCTGCATACCCCAACAAACCAGTTGGTACATGTCGGTCATATTTGCGCCAAGAAATTTCTTCCAAGTGCAACTTCGGAGGATTTCATTTCTCGAAGAATTTTTGAGTTGGATTCCAGATGGACGGAATGGTCAGCAAAGCGGACTGGTTCTTTGCTCTGGCGAGTATCAGATGTTCTGGTTACCAATCTCAATAAGTCACGATCAATTCTCTCTGACTGCATTGCAATTCTCAGCGCACGACCACATGCTGACGAGGCCTCCGCTATTGCTCGGAGGAAGTTCAGAAAGTGGACTCGGCGCGGCTTGATGATCTTCCTTCTGTTGATTGCTGCATCAGTGGCGAGCATTTTCCTTACACCGCTACCGCTGCTCTTGTTGGTGGGATTTCTCTCAACATATTTTGTGGGACTTGCTGTGAAGTTATTCCTTCTCGCAAAAGCTTTGGTACAAGCACGACATCGTTTGAAGCTCGAGATTGATCGATTTGAACGGGCATATCTCGAAGGTCGACACGCTGCTACTGAAGCAGTCCGATTGGGTTCAGTGAGAGAGCAATTTGAAGACTGGCAACAGATAATCCGCACTGTTGTGCATATGCCATTCGGTAGAGACATTGCTTTTGGCGGTGAAAATAAAGGAGTGTCTGAAGTAAGACGGCCTCCTGCATTTATCCTTGCGAACTCGACACCAGATGACGAACAAAAAATGCGGCTGTTTCTCAATGCCCGGAAACAGACAATTCATTCGGGTTGGTTGCAAGACATAGTCGATATTCTTAAAGGTGAATGGGAAAATCACTATAGATATTCCCGTCTCATCGGACCTGGGGACAATATTTTGCCCGAATCGGATAATGCCCCTTCCGGCAGCATTGTTGGCAAGCGTCCGCTCAGTGATGACGATGTTTTCTACCCAAGAACCGATTTCAGAGTTCAAGTGTTAGACGGGAAATTGCAACACAATTTGGTGCGGCAAAAAGCTGAATTGGTTGCAGCCGATATGGCGTCAAATTCATTAGATCAGATTCTTGGACCTGTGGAAGTTAGTGGAATGGGTGGAGCTCTATCTGGTTTGAGTGTTCATGATTTTCTCTCAGGACTTTCACAGATGCCCGTAGAGCCAGTTCCCTTTGATTCTGATGTGATTGGTGATTCACACACGAATTTCCGTGGAGTCATACCCGAAATAACGTTGCCACCATACGGAAACTCTTCAAATCGACCTGGTCAAATCCAAGTTCAACCGGGAATAGAAATGACCGCTGCTGCTTGGAAAATTGAGTTCTCAGAACCCATCGCACCATTGAGCGCATTTAGAGGATTTATTCCATCTGCAATGTCAATTTCAGATATCAATTTGGACTTGCCTGATGATGACTCGCAAGTTAGTTAAGAGAGTCTTGTGATCAAAGGGGCTTTGACCTTCATAGCCATAATTGGTGTCACGACCATCTGGGCTTTGGGATGGACATCTTTGTGCTGGTTAGTCGGTGCTTCAATAAATTTGAAGATTTCAACGTCAGTACTTCTGGGAGCGTTGCTCGGACCCCTAGGCCTTGTCACTGTGCTAACACTTGGAACTCTTGAGCGTCGAAAGGCACTAGGAATCAGGGACCTACCAGTTCGCGTTGAATCACGAACATCGAATCCTTTCTCATGAACAATCCATTTCAGAACAAAAGTATTGAAATTCCTCGGTTCACGACAGTGGTCCAGTCTTCTGAGGGTCAGCCGAGAATTCTGCTTCCCATCACACTTGCAGTGATGGTTTTCATTGGGGCAATGATGCCCTGGATTGTGATACGTCCTCTTGGCGAGAATCACAACAGTTTCAACTTGACCAATGTCCCAGGTGGAATTGGCGTACTCATCACTGTGTTAGTCGCGGTAGTGACTAGTTCCATAGTCATGATCTGGCGTCGCGTAACGGGGATGATCATGTTGAGTCTCGCTGTTGCTTCACTTGGCTGGATGGCCGCCATTTCAGGGATGCTCCTGGGGGTTGTGAGTTCCTTTATTCCTGCAATTGAAGTTGCGGGAATTGACTTAAGTAAAGCCCAAGTAGGTCAAGGGTCCGGGGTTGTGGTGTCGGTGATATTCAGTTTGATTCTTGCGTTTCTTTGTGTTCGACAACTGGAACCAATTGCCCAATATTCGCCATCGTTTGAATTCCCCGTCATTCAACTGGCATCACTAATTCCAATGTTGATAGTTACCGGGACGGTTCATCAAGGTTGGCTTGTGCTTGGAAATCCGGAAGCACAGTGGCATGCAGAGGTTCCGGGAGACTCTCTGTTGGGCAGTGGAATTCTCATTATGGTTCTATGGCTTGGTCTAGGACTGTGGCTTACGAGTGCGGTTTTCCGACGGCCAATTGTGATGCGTCTCGCAGGGTCTTTGGCAATCGCATTGTCGTTTGTAACTTTGGTGTACACAGTTCTTGTCTGGATAGGCGGGCGTGCGCTTGTTTGGCTTTTGCCTTCATCAGTTGAAGGATGGGCTTCAGTAAACACTGAGGCAAGTCTGTATACCACAGCATTGTCAGCCATTGCTATTGGCATATTAGGAATTGTTGGAATCGTTACAGCTTCTCGTGAGCGAGTAATCAGATTGAAGGATCAATCACAATTCGGCTCTTTGATAATTCCCACATCAGATCTCTTTGCATATATTCTGATGTTCTTCGCAGTGCTCTGGGTAATTTTTAAAATCGTCGCTCGTTAGAAGCCGTCTAATTTGCCTTGTGGCCCTTCATTTTTGTTCTGTAAGAAATGCCAGTTCCTGGAATTCGGAAAGTCCAATATCTCTTCTTATGGACAGTTCGCGTCCATGAAATGAAACCTGGGAGTGGCGAAACTCCCCAGCCGATTCCGCTCTTGCTGAAGTTGATTCGGAAGAAACCTAGGTTGATACTGCGTCGAAAGATGAATCCCATGATTTATCCAACCTTTAATGAATTTCGGTTCTTCTGGAACGGTCTCATTGGTCCCAGTCCCAGTCGTCCGGAATATCGCTGCCGTCGTCAGGTCCGATATCGCAGTAGTCGGCGATGTCATCACATGCCCAGGCACCTGAGTCACAGAGGTCTTCCGCATTGTCGCAGTCGATCTCTTCATCCGTGCTCGTATAGCCGTCGCCGAAATCTGGCAAGCCACTTCCGGGATTGATGATGGGGACGGACGGGTCTCGGAATCCGATGGTGTCACTTGGAGCGTCTGTGACCAGAGGGGCATCCGGATCAGTATCCGTGGGGACCGTTTCTAAGCATGCTGAAAGGGATAGCAGGGAAATGAGCACAAGGAGACTGCCGGCAATAGATCTTGCTCTATTTGGCTGAAATATGTGCCTTGACAAAGACATGAATGCGAGCACCCCTATTTAGTCAAAAGCCCTCAAGTACCCTAGTCATGTCGTCGGCACAGGGGCCGAGTGCAACGGGGGGAATGATGCGAAATCTGCGTAATCGATTGATGAATCGCTTCGACCGTGCTCTGCTTTCGGGCAGTTTCTCTGCAGTCTTCATGTTGTTTGCCGGAACAGCGGTTCTCATTTTTGTGGGATCCACGATTGTCCGAGTTTCGGGAATTCATGCCACTCGTGACCATCTCAACTTCGTTGACTCCATGTGGGAAATCCTGCAACGAGCAATCGACCCTGGTCAGTTAGCTGGGGAACAGGCATGGTCCAGTCGTCTCATTCTTCTGACCGTCACCATCTTTGGTTTGTTGCTGGTCTCGACTCTCATCTCGATCATCAATTCCAGTTTGGAACGCCGAATTGAAGGTGTTCGTCGCGGACGGCGCCCCGTGCATCTTCACAATCATGTGGTGGTTATTGGATGGAACGACGCTGCCTCAAAGTTGATGGAGGAATTGGCAGTTGCACGTATTGAAGGTGTTGACGTATCGGTCGTTGTTTTCACGGAAAAAGATCCCATAGAGCTTTTGAATTACATCACTGAACATATTCATCGAGAAGACGAAATTGATCAGAGCAGCGATACCGCTCGTAATGTGGCTGGGTGGGTTACCGTGCGACGGGCAGATGGTGACAATACGAATGACCTTCTGACGCTTGGTCGAATTGATGAAGCTCGGGCGGTGATTTGCCTCTTGGACAATCACTCCGAGCATGGGAACACACGTGTGGTTCTCGCAATTTTGGCGGCTTTGCAACTTCCGCAGGCTCAACGTCGATCAATAGAAAATCCGTTGCAAGTGATCGCTCAATTTGATTCGGAAGAAATTGCTGAACGGTTCAGTACCCGAATCAAGAAAGTAGTCGCAGCTCGTCAAGATACTTTCGGTGGGCTTTTGAAGATGCAGGTGATCACTCCGGCACTTGTGAGAAACAAGATTGAAGTCAATGTTGTGCGAAGTCGTGGTCTCTCTGCTGTCTATAAAGACCTTTTAGATTTCGAGGGCGATGAGATTTATGTCGTTGCGCCACCTCATCCTGATTTAACATTCGGCAGCCTGATGCCTGCAGATCGATGTATTCCTATTGGTTTTGCAGATGAATCGAGGGTGGAACTCTGGCCCCAATGGGATGATGAAGCAAATGGACGTTCCATCGTCGTGGTGGGCGAAAGTATGAACTCCGTTCGTCGTTATATGAATAGTTGGTCACTTTCTCCAAGTGGAATGGATGCGATTCGAACAGGAAGAGACAAATCGCAAACCCCGGAGCATTATCTCTTTATTGGACATAACAAATGGCTGACAGGTCTGATCCGTGAATTAAGCCTTGTTGTGCCATCAAATTCGACTGCAACTTTGCTGCTCCATTCTGAGGACGAAGTGGAAAGAATGCCTCATTTTGCTGGGAGCATTATTGACACTGTTATTCGTTCCGCCGTGAATGAACCACTTGACGATGATTCATTTGCAGCTCGTTTTGATCATGTGATCGTGATGGCAGACCATGAGGTATCCGAAGAGGAAAGTGATGCCAAAGTGCTGACAGATGTTTTGGCATGTCGAGTTCACCTGGAAAGTCGAGAATCGCATCTTCAGCCGATGACTGTGGTGGCGGAACTTCGACAGCGCGCCAGCAAACACATTGCTGCAGTGCGAATGGCAGATGACTTGTTGGTGAGTGAGGCGTTGACCGCATGTGCAATGGCGCAGTTTGCTTTGTATCCGGAAAATGGTGCGGTGCTGAGGCATTTGCTAGGTGGGGATTCACCCGTATTCCTGCAAGGTATTCCCGCAAGCGAAATCTTGGTTTCCGATGAAACTCTTTCGTGGTCAGAAGTCCAAAAACGTCTTCGAGTATCGACCGGAGAAATTGGTCTTGCTATTCGAACCATCAATGAAATAACGGGAATTCCATTTGTTCAAATGAATCCAAATAACGATGTTGTCGTCTCGAAAACAGATGATGTTGTAGTCCTCACACGTTTGAACTCCAACGTGATCGAGATCGAAGATGGTCGCGAGTAACCTCCAAGCATGAATTTATTCGGAGAAGTCGTCGTCACGATGTTGGTCATCATGGACCCACCGGGGAATACGCCTATCTTCCTGTCCGTCACGAAGAACCTTTCTGACAAGGAACGTCATCGTGCTGCCTATCTTGCAGTCGCAACTGCTTTTGCTGTCATTTCTTTGTTTGCCATTGGTGGGCAGAGCATTCTCAATTACCTCAATGTTTCGGTACCTGCATTGCAAGGCGCAGGTGGATTACTTCTTCTATTGGTGGCCCTCCAGTTGCTTTATGGCAAAGGTCATGAAGAGTCCTATGAAGCAGCATCGCCGGAACAGCGCACTTCCATTGCCATGGTTCCGCTTGGAACACCGCTCTTGGCTGGTCCGGGAACAATCGTTGCCACCATCGTTTTCTTCAAGCGTGCAGACAATGTTGCGGAATGGTTCAGTGTTCTTGCTGGAATCGGTGTGACGCTTTCCATCACGCTCTTTGCGCTTCGCTTCAGCGGTCTTGTGGTCAAGGTGATCCGACCAGCCGGCGTCGTGTTGCTCGCTCGAGTCGCGGGCATGCTTCTCGCTGCCATTGCAGTGCAGATGATTGCAAACTCCGTTACGGCCTTCGTCCACGCGGGATAACCATGTCGAACCCTTGGGATATGAACGACCCCTTTGACTCTCCATGTGAAACATGCGGAGAGCGCGGATGTCTGGGATTTCATGAGCAAAAGTGGCGTGTAAATCCACTTACAGCAGTCGTAGCCGTCGTCATTGTCGTGGCATTGCTGGCTGGATCAATAGGTTTCTTCCTTGGCGCTAGGGGAAATCAGAAAACCGTTGAAATAGCGCCTCCCAGCTCCACCTCTGAAACTTCTACGGTGCCAGTTCAGATCACGGCAGAAGAGAGTTTGATGCTGAACTCTGTCAATGCAGAACGTGCAAAAGAATCTCTCTCAGCACTGACGTGGTGTCCAGCTTTGGCTCGCTCTGCAACTGAACATTCCAAGGACATGGCAGCTCAGAATTACTTTGAGCACGAAGACCTTGATGGTGGACAAGTTTCTGACCGTGCATTAGCCCAGGGGTACGAGTACCAGACTGTTGGTGAGAACATTGCTGTCGGTCAACGATCGGTGGAAGAAGTGATGGTCGCTTGGATGAATTCACCAGGACATCGGGCAAACATTATGAAACCTGAATACAGACATTTTGGGTCTGGTGTGGCTACGGGTGATTTCAAAGGTCAAGAATCCATTTACTGGACACAAAATTTTGGTGCAGGCGGCAGCTGCAACTAGTTGCCCCAGCGGCCTTGGCCGAAGCGGTAACCCACAGAGCGCACTGTCTGGATCAGGTTGGCGTGTTCTTCGCCCAACTTGGCACGCAAACGACGCACATGAACGTCAACGGTTCGTGCACCGCCGTAGTACTCATAGCCCCACACACGTGACAACAACATCTCGCGTGTGAACACCTTGCCCGGGTTTTGCGCAAGGAACTTCAACAACTCATATTCCATAAACGTGAGATCAAGCGATGCGCCATTAAAGCTCGCTTGATAGGTCTCAAGGTTGAGAACAAGACCGGAGTTCTCCACAAGTTCAGGTCGTGCCGCAGCACCTTCTCCATTGTTGGAGAACAAGTGACGAAGACGTGCTTCCAGTTCGCGCGGATGGAATGGAGTGAGACAGAAGTCGTCAAACAAGTCATCGCGTAATTCAAGATCTGCCAACTGAGCGCCAGATACCAACAACAACACCGAGTTCACTGGGTTGTCGCGCTTGCGAAGTGCACGAGCAAATGCCCACGCTGCTTCTGACTCTTCATCGCACGCAATGATCGCGCCCATCCAGCCATTCTTCGGCTCTAACTTCGTCGCTTCATCTGCGCCAGACACGGCCTTCCATCGGTACCCACCCAAGTCAAGGGTGCGCGCCAAATCTGGTGATGGTGTGCCTGGGAAGACAACGATCATGTCGGACGAAGTCATGGTGTTCTTACAGCGACTTCAGGTAGCGGTTGAGTTCGAACGGTGTCACTTGCGTCTTGTATTCCATCCACTCGCGACGCTTGTTGCGAAGGAACCAATCGAACATGTGCTCACCGAGGGTTTCGCGGACGAGTTCTGATTGCTCCATCACCTTCAACGCATCATTGAGAGATTGTGGCAACTGGTTGATGCCCAACTTCGCAAGCTCTGCATCGTCCATCTGGAAGAGGTTTGCACCCGCTTCTGCAGGCAATTCATATCCTTCGCGAATGCCCTTCATACCTGCAGCGAGGATGACAGAGAACGCAAGATATGGGTTACATGCAGGGTCTGGTGAACGGTATTCAATGCGGGTTGCACTGGGGTTTCCGCGCTTCGGAATAGGAACACGAATAAGACCACTGCGGTTATTGCGTGCCCAACTGATGTGCACGGGCGCTTCGAAACCAGGAACCAAACGCTTGTAGCTATTCACTGTTTGGTTCGTGATGGCAGTGATCTCTGCAGCATGGCGCAACAAACCAGCCATGAATGCCTTCGCATCGGCCGACAAGTTGTTCGGATCATCTGCGGAGTAGAACGCGTTTTCGTCACCCTTGAAGAGTGAGAGGTGAAGGTGCATGCCGGAACCTTGCACGCCTTCGAGAGGCTTTGGCATAAACGTTGCATGCACATTGTGCATTGCAGCAATCTCTTTCACGATCATGCGGAATGTCATGACAGAGTCGGCCATCGACAACGCATCGGTATGACGCAAGTCGATCTCTTGCTGACTTGGTGCATCTTCGTGGAATGAATACTCCACAGGAATGCCCATTACTTCGAGAGTGCGAATCGTTTCTTTGCGAAGTGAGGATGCAACGTCAGTGGTGGTGAGATCAAAGAAGCCACCCTCATCAAGAGGTACCGGCAACTCGCCACGCTTCGGAGTTTCAAAGTAGAAGTACTCCATGTCGGGAGCAATGAGGAATTCATAACCCTGTGCGCGAGCAGCATCAAGTGTGCGGCGCAAGATCTGACGTGGGTCGCCACTGAAGTTAGAGCCATCAAGATTGTGAATGTCACAGAACACACGAGCTTCAGCGGACTTGTTGTCCACCCATGGAAGAACTTCAAACGTGTTCGGATCAGGAATCGCAAGCACGTCAGATTCTTCGGTGCGCGAGTAGCCGTCGATGGATGAACCATCAAATGTCATGCCGTCGTTGAGAGCATTCTCAAGTTCCGCAGGGCTAATGGCGAAGCTCTTCAAAGTGCCGAGCACATCGGTGAACCAGAGGCGCACCAAGCGCACTCCACGTTCTTCCACTGTGCGCAATACGTAGTCGCGGTGTTGATCAAGCATGTCGCTCATTCCTTCAGTCTGCCCCCGGTCAGGGGCAAAGGGCTACTGAGAAAGCAAAACGGGGGACCTTTCGGCCCCCCGTCTCACAAAGTGTGTGTTTTCTGGGCTTAGCCGCAGACGGTCTCAAGGATGAGACGGGTGACTGTGTATGGGTCAACGTTTGCGTTTGGACGACGGTCCTCTGCATAACCCTTCTGGTCACGCTCAACCTGCCAAGGGATACGCACGGAAGCGCCACGGTTGGAAACGCCGTACGAGTACTTGTTCCAAGGTGCTGTTTCGTGCTTACCGGTGAGACGGCTCTGAATGTCATCGCCGTAGTTCTCAACGTGCTCAAGAACGCGAGTACCAAGCTTCTCGCAAGCTGCGATGATTGCTGGGTAGCCCTCACGCATTGCCTTGGTGGAGAAGTTGGTGTGCGCACCTGCGCCGTTCCAGTCGCCCTTCATTGGCTTTGCATCGAAGGAGATAACCACGTCGTAGTCCTCTGCGATGCGGTGGAGCAACCAACGTGCAACATGCATGTGGTCGGACACGGTGAGTGCATCGCCAGGTCCAATCTGGAATTCCCACTGGCCAGGCATCACTTCGGCGTTGGTGCCGGAGATGAGGAGACCTGCATCGATGCAAGCCTGTGTGTGCTCTTCGATGATGTCACGACCAACAACGCGGCCTGCGCCGACGCCGCAGTAGTAAGGACCCTGTGGCTTAGGGAAACCACCAACGGGGAAACCGAATGGTGAACCGTCGAGGCGAAGCATGGTGTATTCCTGCTCGATGCCGTACCACATCTCTTCTGATGCGTACTTTGCAGCAACTGCTGCACATGCAGCGCGAGTGTTTGTTGGGTGTGGTTCACCGGTCTTTGCGATGTACACATCGCACAACACGAGAACGTTCTTGCCACCGCGGATTGGGTCTGGGCACTGGAAAACTGGCTTCAAGATGCAGTCAGATGCATCGCCTGTTGCCTGCTCGGTGGAGGAACCGTCAAAGCCCCACTCATCCATTGGCATATCAGTCACTGAGCCAGCGAAGTCAGGAATGACCTTTGTCTTCGAACGGAGCAATGGTGTTGGTGACGTTCCGTCGATCCAGATGTATTCGGCCTGAATTGGCATTGAGGATTCCTTTGCCTCTGGGGGATAAATCCCGATTTCTGAGTGCCTTAATGATGGCAGGTAGGGATTTCTTTCCCTTTTCCCAATTGTGAACGCTGTGTAAAGAGGTGCGGGTATGGGTCCCCCAGGGGCGGGAAGCCTTATGGGGACAGGGTTTGGCGGGGTAGGTGGTTAGCCTCAGGGCGTGACCAATTCGACTGCTCCCGCCCCCAAAATGGGCCTTCGGGTGGCTTTGTCGCAGCTGAACCCGATTGTCGGAGACCTGCAGGGCAATGTGGCCCTCATGTCGGCTGACTATCAACGGGCTGTGCAGGCCGGTGCGCAGGTTGTCGTGTTCCCAGAATTAAGTGTCACAGGGTATCCGCCAGAGGATCTTCTGTTGAAGGGCGCGTTCATCGCCGACAACCAAAAAGCACTTGATGAATTCGCTTTGGCCACTGGTGCATGTGCTGCAGTCGTCGGGTTTGTGTTGCGCGAGGGTGCGCAACTTTTTAATGCAGCAGCTGTGTGCGTGAACGGTGTCGTGCGCGATGTGTATCGCAAGCAACTGTTGCCGAACTATTCCGTATTTGATGAAGAGCGTTACTTCGAGCCAGGTGTTCCAAAGAACGCAGATGGATCCGTTGCGGGTGTTGCATCGTTAAACGACGTGACTGTCGGTGTCTCCATCTGTGAAGACATTTGGTTTGCAGATGGTCCGGTGAAAGCGCAAGCTGCCAATGGTGCACACGTGATCTTGAATCTCAATGCATCGCCATTTCATCAAGGAAAGAACACCGAACGCGAAGACATGTTGTCGCAGCGTGCGCGCGACAACAACGCGGTCATTGTCTATGTCAACCAAGTGGGTGGACAAGATGAACTGGTCTTTGACGGCTCCAGTGTTGTCATCGCAGCGAATGGAACTGTTGCGTGTCGTCTGAAGTCGTTCGAAAGTGACTTCGCCATTGTCGACATTGCAGCAGATGGAACTGTTGCGCCGGCCGACATCGTTCCTTTTGAATCTGAACTTGATCGTGTGTATGCAGCACTAGTTCTCGGCACACGTGATTACGTTCGCAAGAACGGATTCAAGAGTGTTGTGATCGGTTTGTCTGGCGGCATTGACTCTTCCATCGTTGCCGCGGTTGCAGTTGATGCACTCGGTGCAGAGAACGTGCATGGCGTTGCAATGCCATCGCGTTATTCCAGCCAAGGCTCGTTGGATGACGCAGATCAGTTAGTAAAAGCACTGGGCATTGACCATCGAGTTATTTCAATCGAGCCAGCGTTTAGTGCCTATTTGGAGATGCTTGCACCATCGTTCGAAGGTCGCGACCCAGATCTCACCGAAGAAAACTTGCAGAGTCGTTGTCGCGGTATGTCGTTGATGGCGTTGTCGAACAAGTTCGGCTGGATGGTTCTCACCACCGGCAACAAGAGCGAAATAGCTGTCGGATACTTCACGATTTATGGTGACTCTGCTGGTGGTTACGCCGTCATCAAGGATGTGTTCAAGACACAAGTGTTTGCACTGTGCCGCCGCATCAACGAGCGTGCTGGTCGCGAAATCATTCCGGAGACAGTGATCAGCAAGCCACCTTCAGCGGAACTTCGCCCTGATCAGCGTGACGACCAAAGCCTTCCACCGTATGAAGAACTTGACCCGATTCTTCGTCACTACGTGGATAACGATCTCACGGTCAGCGAAATTGTGAAACTTGGTTTCAACGAAGCAGTTGTTGCACGTATTGCACGACTTGTTGATGTCAACGAATACAAGCGTCGCCAATGTGCACCAGGTGTTCGTGTTTCAACAAAGGCATTCGGCAAAGATCGCCGCGTGCCGATTACAAACGGTTATCGCGCAGAACGCGCGTAAGCAGTAATCGCCAGCACTGTGAGTGCTGCAAGTGCTGTGCCTGTGAGTGAAGGTCCGACAGGACCCACCGAGTCGTACAACGTTGTTGCCACTGTGCTGAACACTGCGCGACCACAGGTGCCAGCACCGACAGTGAGGCCAAGACCGATTCCACTAGCAGTGGGAACCAGGTTGGCTGCCAAAGGCAACATGCTGACGAGTGCAAATTCAAAACCAGCAATAAACAACACCAACATTGGGATTGCAACGAAACTGATGTGACTGCCTGCAGTCATCGTGACGCCGGCAATGACCATCAATATCACGCCGCGACGAACGCTGATTTCTTTGCCCCACGTATCGGTGACGCGACTACTACTCACGCTGGAGACAAGCTCAAAGACGCCTAAAACAATGACGATTGCGATGAGTCCACCGCTGGTGAAATGAAATTCATCTTCAAACCATGGGCCAAATGTGATGCCGACACACTGACTCGCACCCATCAGCATGAAGGAACAAGCGAATACGAACCATGCATTGGCGGGCACTTTCCCGCGCGCATGTTCGCTCACAGGTGCATGTGCGTCATGACGCGGGAGCCCCATTGCAAGCAATGCTCCGGTGAACATCATCGCGAGAGCGCCGACCATGAAACCTGCGCGCCATGAAATGAGAGCTGTCGCAATTCCCATGATGGCAACACCGATAAATAGCGATAGCGCCCATGAAGTTTCAATGACGCCAACAATGCGTCCGCGCTTTTCGTATGGCACATGATCATTCACCCACACAATGAGTGCGGTATCGAACAACACCTTTGATGCGCTCATGAGAAACATTGCGCCTGCGAATACAACAAGGTTCTGCGATGTCGCTGCGATGACTATCGCGAGAGAAATGAGTGTGATGCCTGCAAGCATCGATACGAGTCGATTGCCTCGATCAATGAATCGCCCAATGATGGGCGAGAGAAGACCTGCGAACTCGCCGACCATAAATGCGATGCCCATCTGGCCCACGGTGACGTGTAATCCACGCGCAATAACCGCAATAAATGGTGGAGCGAATCGATAACACGAGTTCGACACAAGTCGTGCCCACACCAAACGATCGATGTTCTTGCGAACGACTGGCGCGTAGGAATCGTCAACGAAACGTGAGAACACTTAGAGCTCTTCGCCCAATTCACCATGTTGAAAGAGATCAACAACGTCGCCCACTTCGATAGGCGACGGATGACCGGGGCGCACGATGAAATGGCAGCCACCCAGATTGGAGATTCGTGGATCAGAAGCGCCATACGCACGACGCATCACGCGGATGACTCCGGCGTGGGCAATGCACAAGACTTCAGAGCTTGGGTATTCAGATGCAAGGTCAATAAGTGCATCCGTGACTCGCGCAACAATGGATTCATCTGTCTCAAAGCCGGGGGGTCGCTTGTGTTCTTTGAGATAACCGGGCCAATCGCGTTCGATTTGATCGTGGGTCATGCCTTGCCATTCACCCACATGCGTTTCGCGAAGGCGAACGTCGGGGGGCAATAACCCGATGCCGAGTCCGTTCGAAATAATGGTTGCGGTCATGTGAGAGCGTCGAAGATCACTAGAGATCACGGCATCGAACATGCCTAACTTCTCAGTGGCCCTTCGCGCTTGCTCATAGCCGAGGTCTGTGAGCTCAATGTCGGCCTGACCTTGCCAGCGACCCATTGCATTCCATTCGCTCTGACCGTGCCGGAGCATGAGGATGCGAGTGGGGGAAGTCACCCGTTTAGTTTACGAGGCGCATCGACTACTGGCTTGATGTGATGCCAGCAAGGATTTCAGGGAAAAACTGATCCGCCAGATCGCGCATTTCTTGGTCGGTGCGATCCTGAATGGGATGAGACGTAAAGACGCGCTTCATGTCAGGAAAGCCCAGAGCCTCTGATTGTGCAGTGGCGGCCGAAACAAATTCAGCAGATGCCACAAATACTCCAGGAAGGCCGCGAAGTTCTAAGTCTGCGATGTCATGCACACTGCACGACGTACAACTGCCTCAATCGGCAAGGGCTTCGATGACGAGAGTGCATTGAGTGGCAATCTCGTGTCGAAGATCAACGGGAGCAGGCTTTGTAAAAGTGGGCTTTGCGTAGCGCTTCACATGAGCACCGCGCTCGGTCAGAAGTTCTTCGATGCGGTCGAGAAAGACATTGCCACGTGGCTTTGAAATATCAAGTAGCGCAATGGTGTGACCCTTGATATCTGTTGGGCGTGCGAGCAGTTGTCGAGTGGACGGATTCGACTCGCTTGTCGGATCGAGAATGGTGAGCCCAGATGCCATGTGTTCAGTATGTCACGAGCCAACGATGCGCGTGACGGGATCACTGCCGATGGCACCGTTTGCCCATCCGGCAACGATGGATGAGAACAGACCTGCGCCGCCACCGGCATAGGTCAGCAACAGCCCTCCCTTACGGAACTTGGGCAGCATGCTGTCGCGCAAATGAAGGGGCGCTCCTTCAGCCATTCCGTGAGCCCCACGCACGAGATCTGTGCCCGGGCGCAAAGTTCGCGCGGCAATTTCTTCCAGTAATTTCTCTCGGGACCAGCCAGCCTCGGCGTAGACACGACCGTGGTCGGGGCTGAGCGTGAGGATTGCATCAAAACCGATCACCAATTTCGGATGGTTAACCGTAAGAAGACATGCCGCAAGAGACTCTGTGAGTTCTTCAGGCGTTCGCGCCAGTTGATCAACAACACAACGTGGACCTTCACCTGCAAACACAGTGACAGCATTCTTGCCTTCGGGCACTCCACGCTCTGTCGCGAGTGAAGTGAACGGTGAGTTCTCTTCGTCTTCTGCAAAACAAAATGAAATCTTTCCGGGGTTGCCATGAGTCGCGCGATCTACTTCGCCAGGTCGACCGCCACCAACATTGCGAATCGTCAATTGCACTGCGCGGCCAATTGTGTTGTTGGCGCGATTACCTTGACCAAAAGCATTGATGCCAGAGTTCATGCCAATCGCGCGCGTGCCAGGGCCGTTGCAAATAATGACGGGGCCAACGGGCATCGTCGTTGCTAAGACGCCATGCATATTGAATTGGTCGTTGCACACAGCTTCGAGTGCAGCAATCACCCACGGCATGTATTCAGGTAGGCATCCCGCCATCACTGCGTTGATTGCAATTTTCTCGACGGTCAGTTCAACAAGATCTGGTGGGGCAATAGCAACTACTTCTTGTGGATGCCGCGTTGTGCCAGTCAACATTCGAAGTACGCGTTCACGCGTTGGTGGGATGACGGGCAAGCCGTCTGTCCAACCACGTGCATATATTGCTTCAAATTCGTCTTCTGCTGCGGAGAATTCAACATGTCGTGAGATGACAGGTGAATCGGTAAACGCAGCGCGTAATGCATCGACGCGGTCAGGGTCAACACTCATGGATCCGCATCCAGGTCGTGTGGCAGGAAGATCTGCACCCAAGGTGTCAATGCCGGTGATGCGTTGCCATTCTGATCGAGACCATCCGAAGGTGCGCTCGGTTTCAACTCCATCAACCACCATCATCAAAGTGGGCACGGTTTCAATCTCGTTGTGCCACGACACCGAGAGATTGTCGTCGTGTATGTGGGAAACAGATTCTGGAAAATCTGGATTGTCTTGGGTGTAGACGGTGAGGGCCGCACCGCTGGCGGCAAGGGCCGCAAGGACCGGTTCAACCATCTGGCATGTCGCACATTCGTGTTTAACGATGACAACGAAACCGTCGGGCAACTGTGGAGCGGTGGTGCTCATGGTCGAACGCTATACCCTCGGACATGGAGGCGTATAAGTACCTGGTGGGCTTCGCTGTCTTCAACACAGACGAGACGGGTAACCCCCGTCTGGCGGGTTCGATTCCCGTCCGCCTCCGCCATCACCACGCAGATCCAGGAATGCGGGTGTCTCCTACTCGCTTGGTGAGCGAGGCCTTGTCGAGACAAGTTGCTAACGGCACTGCGTGTTTGCGTGTGATGCCCAGCGTTTCGCGTAAATCACTGACCGAGAATCCTTGAGGATGTTTGTGCCAGAGATTCTGCAAAGTAGGACGAAGGCTCTGCAATGTGTCTGCATGAAATGCAATGTTGTCGTGCTCGAACACAATTCCTGCATGTGTGAGTCGACGAATGATGTCTCTGTCGAGCGTCTTGGTGTCTGGGGTGACAATTCCTGAAGTGAGAAAGAGCTCAACATACGGATGAGAAAGCAATGGATTGCTCACACCACGAGTGGCGATGTTTTGCGAGATGGTCACGTTAGGAAGAGTGGTTATTAGTGCTCGTTCCCATGGTTGCAGCCGCGAGATATCGACTTCTCCTTTTTCTGACAGCAGTTCCACTAATTCCTTAGTGGTGACATCGACTGTGTGCGATGCGGCTACCCATTCACCCACAGTGGCTGCCATTGGAACCCCCACCAACTGCTGTGCCTTTTCAATCGTGACCCATCCATGGTGTTCCAGAATTGATTCCGCAGTGCCGTTGGGGGTCGCGCGAGTCGTGCGGACGACGGGCATGACGTCAAGAATTGAGCCACCAGCCACGGTGCTGTCATCACCGGTGCGACGTAGAAGAAATCTGTCCCCTGGAATAAGTGGAAGTGCGCCATTGAAACGAATGCGCATAGTGGCGGAGTCATTTTTCAGGAATCGCACTGATGCAGCGCGACGAGCAGTACCAATGTGCAATGTGTAGCCACCACCGTTGCGAAGTGGTTTGCGTGGGTCGTGCAGCAGGCGAGTACTGAACGCTGGTTCTATCGAACAATCAAATACTTCTGTTGTGTGCCAAGAGTTATTGACCACAAGTACATCCCCACGGCGAATGTCATTTGTTGTGAGGTGTGACAAATTCAGCGCACAGCGAGACCGTGGGAGTGCTGTTGGGCTAGACGCTCCGTGCAGTTGAATGCTTCTTACTTTGGTCGACTGCTGTGTGCGAGCAACGATGAGATCGTCGCCGATCTGAATCGATGCACCACCCAATGTGCCTGTGACAACAGTGCCTGACCCGGCGATAGTGAAAACTCGATCAACAAACAATCGTGGAGTTGTTGAAGTATTCAGCGTCAATGCATCACTAGTAAGTCTGGCGAGAACAGTGCGAAGGTCTTCGATTCCTGTCCCAGTGTGAGCCGAGGTGATGATGATGTCATGAGGTGTAATACCGCGCGAAGAGAATTCTGTATGGGTCACATCAACAAGTTCTGCAATGGCATCTGATGTCGCAGCATCAGATTTTGTAATGGCCACCACATAGTGCTGAATCTGCATCAACATCAGAATGTCAAGGTGTTCTACCGTTTGTGGTTTCCACCCTTCAACAGAGTCGATTACAAGAAGTGCAATGTCAACGCCGTGCACACCAGCCACCATTGTGTTGAGAAAGTCAACATGCCCGGGCACATCGATGAAGCTCAGAGTGTCTGTATGCGCAAAGCCAAGATCAATCGTCATGCCGCGACGTTTTTCTTCCGCTAACCGATCAGGATCAGTACCTGTGATGGCTCGGACGAGAGATGACTTGCCGTGGTCCACATGTCCAGCGGTCGCGATGACAGTCATGATTAGCTCAAGTGGGAGATTGCCTCAACCACCACATGGTCGTCGGTGGGTGCAATGCTGCGCATGTCTATATAAGTGGTGTTGCCAAGTGTGCGTGCAATCACTGGTATTGAATGCTGACGAAGATTGGCGCGAATGTCGCCAGGGATCGCAATGCCGACAGATGCAATCGTGCTGCCGGGCGCTGATCCAGCCCCTACGAGGGACTCGACATCGACAACCGAGCCAACTCCTGTTGAAGAAACGATGCTCTCGGCGCGTTCGCGTAAGTCGGATATCGAAGCTGCGACCATGCGCCAGAAGGGAACATCGGTACACACACTGCGAGAGGCGTACGAAAGCAATACCTGTTGCAACAAGATCATCGTGTAGCTACCTGGGCGAAGTGCACGCATGAGAGGGTGTGATGCACATTGAGCAACGAGATCTGCCTGTCCAGCAATGATGCCGCACTGTGGGCCACCCAGAAGTTTGTCGCCGCTGAAAGTAACGAGGGATGCGCCATCTGCAAGTGCTTGCTTTGCTGCTGGTTCATTCATTAACCACGATGGAACAGTGGGCGTATGACCTTGCAGCCACGGTGCAGTGTTATCGAGAAGACCTGAACCAATATCGGACACCACAGGAACGGACAATGTTGCGAGTTGTTCCACAGTTGTTGATTCAGTGAAGCCTTCGATAGCGAAATTTGATGGGTGAATTTTCATGATGAGCGCAATGTCGTTGCGCTTGTTATCAACGGCTTTCGCATAGTCGCGCAATCTCGTGCGATTAGTGGTGCCAACGTCAACGAGTCGTGCGCCCGATTGCTCCATGACGTCGGGAATGCGAAAGCCCCCACCAATCTCGATACTTTCACCTCGCGAGACTGCGACATCTCGCCCATCTGCAAGTGCCGCAAGAACCAACATGACAGCAGCTGCGTTGTTGTTCACCACGATGGCTGCTTCTGCACCGATGAGTGATGAAACGAGAGCTGAGATTGCAGTCTGTCGAGAACCGCGTTCACCGGTAGAGAGATTGAATTCAATATTGCTGGGGCGAGCAGCATTGTGGTGAGCCAGAGGTGCCCGACCCAGGTTGGTGTGTAGTAACACACCTGTTGCATTGATGACGTCCGTCAGAAGTGCAGAAGAGAGTTCGTGTGCGTATTGCTCTGCAATAGCAACTGCATTGGTTGGTGCGCTCGTAATTGCACGACGGGCACAATCCACCAACAGGGAATGTGGAAGAGAACTCGTCTGGGACAGTTGACGTGCGAGCGAGTCAACTGAAGGCGGGTGTGTCGTCGTAGTCGTCACGTGGTCAACCTAGTAGTTTGCGAACCATGCCCGATAACGCATCCATCAAACTGACCGAGTGGACTTCGTGTGGTGGTTGTGCCGCTAAGTGGGGGGCCTCTTTACTGGCTGGCATGGTGAAAGAGATGCCAACAGGTTTTGACACCTCTTTATTGGTTGGTCTTGCTCCGTTCGACGATGCAGCCGTGTATCAACTGACTCCCGATCTCGCATTGGTGAGCACGACAGATTTCTTTCCGCCCTTAGTTGATGACCCGTCCGACTTTGGTGCCATAGCCGCGGCGAATGCCTGTAGCGATGTTTTCGCAATGGGCGGCCGAGTGGTGATAGCCGTCAATATCGCTGCATTTCCCGAAGAACTTCCTCCCGATGTCATCGCGGCAATTTTTGCCGCTGCATCAGCAACTGTGTTGGAAGCGGGCGGAACGATTGCAGGCGGACACACCATTCGTAACCCTGAACCAATTTTTGGGCTGGCTGTTCAGGGGGTTGTAGATCCTTCACGAATTTTCCGTAAAGGCGGAGCTCAGCCAGGTGATGTTGCGGTCTTATCGAAGCCACTTGGTACTGGGCTAGTAACGGCGCAAGGTTCGGAAGAAGACAAGCGAGTCGCAATCGCTGGTATGCGCACACTGAACAGAGCAGCCGCTGAATCATTGCAAGCTCATCATCAAAATGTTCATGCCGTGACTGATGTGACGGGTTATGGACTTGCTGGTCACGGTTGGGAAATCGCGGAACGATCCGGTGTGGTGTTGAACATCAATACGGGCTTGTTGCCGTTGTATCCCGGCGCACTTGATATCGCTCTTGCAGGTCACCGCACGGGCGGCGATCCCCGTAATAGGTCTTATGTCGGTGAACACATGACAAGTACGGCTGATGATGCACATGTGGCGCTGTGTATGGACCCTCAAACATCGGGAGGCTTGTTGGCGGCTGTCACTAAAGACCTTGCGACTGAATTGATTGGCTCTGGCCTTTGGACGGAAATCGGAGATTTTGAGCCAGGTGGACCTGGCATCAATCTGCGTTGACACGTTCCTTGCTCGCTTCTGATGTCGCGTCGTCACGTGCCGATACCATCAGCGTGTGGCCATACTTCGACTCTTTGCTCAAGCTCGCGAAGCTGCCGGCACAGGCTCGGCCACATTCCCTGGGGCAACAGTTGACGACGTGGTCAAGGCAGCAATTGCTCAGTACGGCGCCACCTTTGAGGCCGTCGTCAACATGAGCAAAGTATGGGTCAATGGTGAAGAGGTGCCACGCTCGCATGCGGTCACCGATAAAGATGAGGTAGCGGTACTTCCGCCCGTTTCTGGAGGCATGTGATGGCAGACGAAGAACTCACCCTTGCTGACATTCGTGCGCAAAGAAATGCTTTGCAGGGCGAAGAAGATGCAATCTCTTTCGTACGTCGTCTCGCGCAAGGTCGTCTTGATTTAGTGCAGGACGAAGAGCGCCGACGCGCCAATGGTTCTGAACAGCCTGCAGGCTCACTTGCAGATCGACTCGCCGATGTTTTTGGCCAACAACATGGTGGTGGCAGTGCACGTCCGCCACGTGAAACGAACGTGCCGGCCGATCATCCGTTGGTGCTTGAACTTGATCAGTTGTGTGAGCACTATCAGTTCGAATCAATGGAAAACATTGATGACAAGTCTCTTGATGAGCTTGCAGGTGCTCTTGGAATGTTTGAAAAGTCTTGTTCCGGTCAACGCCATGAACTCTTCGAAAAGATTGATGCACTGACTGCAGAACTTGTTCGTCGCGTGCGTGAAGGTGGAGCTGGCTCCATCGTGAAGGACAACTGACCTCATGCCAATGAACCCAAGCGAAGCACTGCATGACGTTGGGGAGTTCATTCGTCTGCAACGTGAGAGTGCTCAGAAGAGCATTCGTGATCTTGCACGTTCAGCGGGCGTATCGAATCCGTACTTGTCACAGATTGAACGCGGGATGCGCCGGCCATCTGCAGAAATTTTGCAGCAGATTGCACGTGCTCTCGAGATTTCATCGGAGACCTTGTATGTGCGTGCCGGCATTCTTGATGGCAGTGTGCCCGAGATCAGTTCAGTTGCCGAAGCAATTAATGCCGATGGAAAATTGACTGCTGAACAGAAGTCAAGCCTTTTGTCTGTGTATCGCTCGTTTGTGGGCAGCAATGAGCCTGGAATGCCCCGTGATATGGGTACCTCCAACGAGGGGAATCCAGACGCCCCTAGATAGGTTGCATTGAGCATGCGTCGTGTAGCCATTCTCTCGCTTCACACCTCACCACTGGCTCAGCCAGGCGTTGGCGACGGTGGTGGAATGAATGTCTATGTGCGTGAGCTTGTTTCGGCTCTTGCGCATGCGGGCATCGATTGCACCACGTACACACGTGCGCACAGCGCAGATCTACCTGCAGAGATTGTGGTTGAGCCCAATCACAAGGTGGTGCATATTCCTGCGGGCGCAGTTGACATGCCGAAAGACAACATGTTCGACATCGTTCCGGAATTCACCGATGGAGTGCTACGCCACATCAACGCACACGGTGGCACCGACATCATCCATGCGAACTATTGGCTCAGCGGTCTCAGCGGACATTCATTGAAGCATGAACTCAATGTTCCACTCGTCAGTACGTTTCATACGTTCGCTCGTGTAAAGGCATTAGGTGGAGACCCTGAATCAGAATTGCGCGAGCGTTCCGAAGCCGAAGTCATCGGTTGTTCTGATGCCATCTGCGTGAGTTGCACAGAAGAAGAGCGGCAGTTCATTGATCTATACGGCAATCCGCCAGGGTCAATTGAAATCGTTGCTCCCGGAGTTGAACATGCATTCTTTGCACCGGGCGATAAGCGCGGAGCACGCAAAGCATTAGAACTAGGCGATGGCCCCGTGTTGTTATTCGTTGGCCGCATTCAACCGCTGAAGGGCGCCGATGTGGCAGTGAAGTCGTTGGCGGCACTGAATCGTCGCGATGCAAAATTGCTTATCGTTGGTGGCGCTAGTGGTGCCGAGGGCGAAGCGGAATTAGCCAAGGTTTATTCGCTTATTCAGCAGCACGGACTAGATAGCCAAGTGCGCTTTGTTGAACCACAACAACATCACATGCTCTCTACGTACTACCGCGCAGCTGATGTGGTGTTAGTGCCAAGTCGTAGTGAAAGTTTTGGTTTGGTTGCATTAGAAGCTGCAGCGTGTGGCACACCCGTCGTCGCTAACGCTGTTGGTGGACTACTCACCATCGTTGAGCACGGTCGCACAGGTTTTCTTGTCGCAGACCGTCAACCTGAAGTATTTGCAAAACACATCGCACAAATCCTTGATGACCCTGCTCTCTCAGCGCGCATGTCTGCTGCCGCAGCAGAACGTGCGCTTGGATACACATGGAGTTTTGCTGCTGCTCGTTTGCGTCGCGCGTATGCCGACCTCACATCGCGTGACCGTGTGGTGTGTAAGTAATCATGAGTGAACTTTTTGGGGCACATGATCTTGATTCGTTAGAAGGCGCACTCACCGGTTGGTTGCTTGATATGAAGCAGCGCAACGACACAATTGTTGCCGTTGATCGTGGCGAGATTGGCGAGCGGCGTTGGTACGTGCGCATGCGTGGTGAAGAAAAAGAATTCACGACAGTGTGGATCACGTTGGGCCAGCGCACCCTGAAGTACGAAACGTATGTGATGCCAGCACCGGAAGAAAACGGAGAGCAGTTGTACGAGCATCTGTTGCGCCGAAATGAATCTTTGGTGGGCGCTCATTTCTCAATCGGCATGGAAGACGCCGTATTTCTTCGCGGTGAGATGCCATTGCGCATGGTCTATGAAGAAGAGATCGATCGAGTAATTGGCACGCTCTATGCCACCGTGGAACGAATCTTCCCCGTCATCATCCGCATCGGTTTCGCCAGTCGTTTCGCTGAATAAACAACTGCCAACTCAACATCCCTGGAGTGCACATGACTGCGCCGGGGTTGAGATGGTCGGGGAAGCCACCTCCGCCCCGGCAACCCAAGGCCAGCAGCCTCACAGAACTCATCGTTCTCCCATTGCTGTGCACCATTAGTCTCAGTACATGTCTTCTGAAACTTCCCGTCTCGTCATTATCGGTGGCGGAAACATGGGCACTGCATTAGTTGGCGGCCTCGTCAATGGCGGGTGGGATGCATCGACCATCACAGTGGTGGAACTTGATGCAACAAAACGAAAGATGCTCGAATCTCAATTTGGTGTGCGCACGAGCGATGTAATCGTTGCCGCCGAGGGTGCGCTCATCGCTGTGAAGCCAAATGATGCGGCAGCGGTGTGCACAGACGCATCGGCATTAGGAATTCCGCGTGTTTTGTCGATTGCAGCAGGAATCTCACTCGCAACCCTGCAGGCATCTGCGGGCAGCAAGACTGCTGTGGTGCGGGCAATGCCAAACACGCCCGCCTTAGTGCAAGAAGGAGTCACCGCTATTTGCGGAAGCAGTACCTGCACTGAAAGCGACTATGTGTGGGCAGAATCGTTGCTTCAAGCAGTCGGCGTTGTGGTGCGCGTTCCTGAATCGCAAATGGACGCCGTGACTGCAGTCGCCGGATCTGGACCTGGCTATATCTTCCTGATGGCAGAGGCCATGTTGAACGCCGCACTGGCAGAAGGTTTGCCCGAGGATGTTGCAAATACTCTTGTGCGACAGCTGTTTCGTGGCGCTGGCATTTTGTTGGCCGATTCACCTGAGAGCCCCGCAACACTTCGAGAGCGAGTCACTTCGCCAAACGGCACAACCGCTGCAGGACTTGCACAATTTGAGGCCGCAGGACTTCGTGAAACCGTGAACAAAGTTGTGCGGGCTGCTGCTGCTCGTAGCGCTGAAATGGGCAACACAAACAAATAAAAGAAATCCTCTGAGGATTTTCTATTTCTCTAAATGTGCGGTGTAGTGTCTGTGACAGAGGTCACCAGTGCTGGGAAACCAACACCGGGAGTCGCGCCCCGAAAAGGGCAGCGCCGAAAGGACCGGTGCCGTCGGGGGGTTGGCACCGGTCCTTTTCGTTTACTCTGACCCAATGCACAACCACGTGGCGCTCCTCACTGATTACGGACTGAATGATGAGTTTGTCGGTGTGATGAAAAGTGTGATCATCGACATGGCACCTCACGTGCGCATCACAGATCTCACACATGGCATTCCTGCATTTGATGTTCGCGCTGGTTCGCTCGCATTAGCGCGTGCAGTGCAATACGTTGCACCGGGCATCATCATCGCGGTGGTTGATCCAGGTGTTGGTTCAACGCGTCGTGCAATTGCTGTGGAAGTTGCCGGTGGGCGTGGAATTTTTCTAGGCCCGGACAATGGATTACTTGGTTCAGGCGTTGCGATGGCTGGTGGAGCTGATCGCGCATTTGAACTCACCAATACAGAGCTGCATTTAGAAGCGCCTGGCACCACTTTTGCTGGCCGTGATGTTTTCGCACCAGTGGCTGCTTTTCTTGCCAATGGTGGGGCAATTGAAGAAGTTGGTCGCGAGATTGACACTGCAAGCGTGATGCCTGGCTTGGTGCCAGTGCCGAGTGACGAGACGCATTCCGTTCATGGTGATGGCATGCGTTGTGAAGTCACGTGGGTGGATGCATTTGGTAACTGCCAGCTCAACGTTGGGCCAGATGACGTAGCTCCGTTTGGGCCCGTGTTGAAACTAGTGATGGGCGAGGACGTGCGCAGCGCCCGTGTTGTGTCGCACTATGCAGAGATTGACGGCGGTGCAATTGGAGCGGTTGTTGATTCGTACGGCATGGTTGCTCTCTGTGTTGATCGGGATTCGGCCGCACAAATCCTGCGTTTGGGGACCGGCGACGCCGTACTTGTCTTTGCTGGTGACGGCGGCGTGACCACCTCTTCCGTGACCCTTCGTTTAGGGAACTAAGGTTCGGTTCGTGCGCCCCGCAACCACCCTTACCATCGCCTTGCTGATTGGCATCATCATGGCTGCTGGCATTGTCAACCTCTTGATGTTGAAGTAGGCAGAAGAATGTCCATGAACCTTTCGCACATCATTGAGGGTCATGCTGACGACTCCATTGCACTGATTAGTCGTGGTCGACCGACGACCTACGCAGCACTTCGCTCACAAGTTGCTTCCATGCGTGGAGAACTCTCGCGTCTCGGCATTGGTAAAGGCGACGTTGTCGCATTGTTATGTGGCAACAGCCGCTACTTCGCAGTGTCGTATCTTGCGGCTGTTGGCATCGGCGCCATTGTTGCGCCATTGAACCCCACAAGTCCAGCTCTAGAGATTGAGAGTGAACTCAACGTTGTGAAGCCGAGTGCAGTGGTGATTGAACCATCTGCAGTTGCTGCATGGTTACAGATTCCCACCATCACCACTTCAGCTGTGCGCGTCGTGATTTCGACGGAGGGCCATTCCATCGAAGGTGCACACACCATTGATGAATTCTTGAGTGCTGTACCGGCGCCGATTGTTGACGTAGAGCCATCACATCCAGCTGTGTACATGTTCACGAGCGGCACCGCTGGTTCACCGAAGGCTGCGATTCTGACGCATAACAATTTGCTCACAAATATTCGTCAAGCAAATATCGCGGAACACATCGGACCAGACGATGTAACGCTTGGACTTTTGCCGTTGTTTCATATCTTTGGTCTCAATGTTGTACTCGGAACAACGTTGGCGGGCGGCGGTTGTGTTGTATTGGTACAGCGTTTTGATCCAGTGTCCACGATGGAAACAATCGCCGAACGAAACGTCACGATTCTTCCGGGGGCACCCAGCATGTGGATGGCGTTGGCGCAACTCGATCACCCCACGCCAGATGGTTTTATGTCGGTGCGCATTGCATTATCCGGTGCTGCGAAGTTGCCAGAACAAATTGCACATTCACTGAGTGCTCGATTCGGGTTGCAGGTATTCGAGGGGTACGGCCTGACAGAAGCAGCTCCTGTTGTAACAACGGCAATTGGCCTTGATTGGATTCCGGGTTCCATCGGTCGTCCTGTACCTGGCATCGAACTTCGCATCGTTGATGAAAACGGTGGGGACGTGTTGATGGGCGACAGCGGAGAAATTTGGATCCGCGGTGAAAATATTTTCGCGGGCTATCTCGATGATGCTGAAGCAACAGCGCGCGTGTTGTCGAGCGACGGATGGTTGCGTACTGGTGACATTGCAGTTGTTGATGAACAAGGCCACTTGTACATGGTGGATAGAGCCAAAGACCTCATCATCGTGTCGGGCTTTAATGTCTTCCCTGCAGAGGTAGAAGGCGTGTTGTCATCCCACCCTGACATTGCAGAAGTTGCGGTCGTGGGGACGGATCATCCTCATACTGGCGAGGCGGTGCGTGCATATGTTGTTTCACGTAACGGAGTGCATCTTGATGAAGACGCCATTATTGATTTTTGTCGGACCAAGTTGGCACGGTACAAGTGCCCTTCGAAGGTGATCCTCGTTGATTCGCTTCCGCGCAATATCAGCGGGAAGGTGCAGCGCTTCGCACTGCGCTAGATCCGTGCGTGGCATTGCTTGCCACCAGGAATCCTGCAAACAACACTGAGATGCCCACGAGCAATGTGGTGGCAAAAGCGCGATCTGCGCCGAGGCGACCAGAGAACGCCCCACTGGCGGACAAGATGGCTGCACCGACTGCAATGAGAATGTTGCCTAACGCGAGAAGTCGTGCCGAGCGCACTTGACGACCAGCTGCAGTGGTGAGAGCAGGGTTCGCTCCACGGAGAACGCGCCACGCCGACCACGCCGCGCCAACAAAGATGACGAGGGCCGGTACCGCAGAACCAACGGCAGCCAGAATGCGGGGCAGGGCGTCAAAGTGTTCGCTGCCCGTTGGCAATGTGTGTGGGTCGATGGATCCATGGATCGGACTGGTCAAGACGACGCCGGCTGCAAAACCGCTGAAAACTAGTAGCCCTCGTGTTGCTGCACGCCCGGCGCGTGGACCTGCCAGCAGAAACACCGTGCCGAGAGCTAGCCACGGCACATTGATAATGGCGCCAAAGGTGAAGAACAGCCGGAAAGAGACGGTGCTCCAACCGTGCCCCTCGGCCCACCACAGAGACAAGGCCGCAATCACAAAGAGCCCCATGGCTATGGACCAGGCCAACTCATGGGGGCGGCGACGGCGTAACCAGCGGTCAAGGGTGCTGAGCCCGAATGCCAGGGCGATGATGGCGGAGGCTGCAGCGAGAGCCGTGTTGAAGGTCACGCTGGTCAAGGCTAGGCGGGCTCGTACGGACTTCGTGAATGTGTGCACGAAGGAATAGCGTGGACTCCGATGTCGGAAACCCCCCGCCGCAAAATTCCAGAGGCAGCTCTGAGCCGCCTACCGATCTATCTGCGCATCCTTGTCGATCTTGCGGCCGACGAAGTGACGCAGGTGTCCAGCGAACAGCTGGCTGAGTTGGCTGCCGTCAATGCAGCAAAGGTGCGTAAGGACCTTTCATATCTCGGCACCTATGGCACCCGTGGTGTCGGGTACGACGTGCAGTTCCTCATGTATCAAATCCAGCGTGAGCTGGGCCTCAACCAGTCATGGCCCGTGGTCATCGTTGGTGCAGGCAACCTGGGCCAGGCGCTCGCCAACTTCACCGGTATCTCTGAGCGCGGCTTCCACATTGTGGGCGTTGTCGACAAGGACGAAACAAAAATTGGGTCCATCGTTGGTGGCGTACGCGTGACTCATGCCGATGAGCTCACTCAGATTGTTCAATCAAAGACGGTCAGCATCGGCATCATCGCCACGCCGGCACAGCACGCTCAAGAAGCCGCTGATGCACTGGTGCGCGCTGGCGTCGGTTCCATCATGAACTTTGCTCCAACTGTTTTGTCTGTGCCAAACGGTGTCAATGTGCGCAAGGTAGATCTCGCTCTTGAGTTGCAGATCCTTAGTTACTACGAGCAGTGCCGTACCAATAATCATCTTGCATCGCCTACGGGTGACAACACCGGTGCAGTGAGCGCCTAGGTCGTCATGTCCATCGTTGTTATTGGCGTCAATCACCGCACAGGGCCTGTGGCCTTTCTTGAAAAGGTGATGATTTCAGAAGCAACGATGCCGGCTGCACTTCGCACTCTTTCAAATCGTGCAGACATTCGTGAAGCAGTTGTTCTCTCAACGTGCAACCGCACTGAGGTGTACGCAGTTGTGGAACGCTTCCATGGCGCATACGACGAGATTCAGAATTTCTTGTGTGAAACCAGTGGCTTTGACGCTGATGAGGTAACGCCACACTTGTATAGCCAGTGGGACGAAGAAGCCATCAAGCATTTGTTTGAAGTTGCATCTGGTCTCGACTCCGCCGTACTTGGTGAGAGTGAAATCATTGGTCAAGTGCGTAACGCATGGGAAGTTGCAATGGCCGAAGGCGCATCGCGAAATACCCTGAATTTGTTGTTCCGTTATGCCCTCGAAGTGGGCAAGCGAGCACGCACAGAAACTGCCATCAGCCGTTCAACCGCATCTGTCTCTCATGCCGCAGTGGAAATGGCAGAGGACATCATTGGTTCGCTCACTGGCAAGCATGTACTTGTTGTGGGTGCAGGCGAGATGGGCGAAGGCGTCGCGACAGCACTTGCACGCGAAGGTGCAGAACATGTGACTGTGATTAACCGCACAGAATCTCGTGGTGAAGCACTCGCAGAAAAAGTTGGAGCACGCGTTTCTAAGTTTGAGAATTTGGAAACAGAACTATCCGGCGCAGACGTTGTTGTCGCTTGCACTGGCGCAGGAAACATCGTGATTGATCAGGCCATGTTGCACCGCGCACGAGTAGGAATTGACTCGCCGTTGCTTATTGTTGATATTGCATTGCCCCGCGATGTAGACGACAAAGTTTCAGATCTCCATGGCGTCACATTGCGCGACCTTGATCATCTCAGCGAATGGGCCCAGCGTGGTCTTGAACAACGAGCAGCCGAAGTCGATCAGGTGCGCACCATCATCGAAGCTGAAGTCGAGCGTTTCGCGCAAGAGCAAACACAGCGGCAAGCAGCCCCGTTGGTGGCCCAATTGCGTGAGGTCGTTGAAGGCATGCGCGCCGCTGAACTTGACCGTCTCGGTACTCGCCTTGGCGATCTGACGGACGAACAGCGCGAAGCAGTGGAATCCATCACTCGCGGCATCGTTGCAAAGTTGTTGCATACCCCTTCTGTGCGCTTACGTGAAGCTGCCGGAACACCGCAGGGCGAGCGTTTGTCTGCTGCGGTCCGAGATTTGTTTAATCTCGAATAACCATCTCTATGACTGTTCTCCGCATCGCAACTCGCTCCAGCCTGCAAGCTCGTACTCAGGCGGAATACGTGGGTGGGCTCATTGAGAAGTCTTCCTCCGACACCGTTGAATATGTCTACGTTGATACGCAAGGTGATCTCAATGCCACCACGCCATTGCATCAGATGGGTGGCCAGGGAGTCTTCGTGAAGGAAGTCCAGCGAGCAGTCCTCGAAGGCCGAGCAGATATCGCGGTGCACTCTGCAAAGGATCTTCCTTCACAGCAGGCGGAGGGCTTAGTCATTGCTGCAATCGGTGAACGGCGTTCTGCACACGATGCCCTTGTTGGATGCACGCTCAAGGACCTTGCGCAGGGCGCGACAATCGCCACTGGTTCGGTGCGCCGTCGTGCACAAATCTCTCGGCTGCGTCCTGATCTTCAGTTTGTTGACTTGCGTGGAAATATTCAGACACGCTTGTCGAAGATTCCCGATGGTGGCGCAATCGTGATGGCGGTAGCGGCAATGGAAATTCTTGGTATCACTGATCGCATCGCTGAAGTGTTGCCACTTGATGTTGCGGTGCCAATGGTTGGCCAGGGTTCCGTTGCAGTGGAATGTCGTGTTGATGATGAAACAACAGCGCATGTTCTCGCCGGCATCGATCATGCAGCAAGTCGTCGCGCTGTTGAGGCAGAACGTGCGTTCCTTGCCGAGCTTGGTGCCGGATGTTCACTTCCTGTGGGTGCGCATCTTTCATCGGATGGCGTATTCCGTGCATTCATGGCATCCGATGACATCAGCGATTCAGTGCAATTAGAAGGCGAAATTGGTGATTCTGATGACCACATCGTTGTTGGTATTGCAATGGCTGTCGAGTGTCGAAACAGATTGCAGGGCGAGGCGTAATCATGTCGTCGTCCCTCGATGGTAAATCCGTCGTCATTACACGTGCGATTACTCAGAACGAATCACTGCGTCGTTTGTTAGAAGCCCGTGGCGCTGATGTTGTTGAAGTTCCGCTGATTGCAATTGCAGAGCCAGACGATGAGGGTCGCGAGCGTGATGAAGTACTTCACCGTTTTCACAAATTTGATTGGATTGTGGTGACATCGCCGAATGGTGCCGATCGTGTTGCGCCATTTATTTCCGCTGCAGAAGCTGCAGGTGATGCTCCACGATTTCCTCTCATTGCAGCGGTAGGCGAAGCCACCGCGCGGTCGCTTGATACAGCTGTCGCATTGATTGCGAATCCAGCGCGCGCCGAGGTGCTCGCTGAAGAATTCCCAGCGGGTGCGGGAACCGTTCTCGTGGTGCAAGGCAACATGGCAGACGAGACGTTGACTGATGCCATCGCTGCAAAGGGTTGGACCATCACCAAAGTGGTGGCGTACCGAACGGTGCAGTTGCGTCCCACTCCAGAGATCATGGAACCTGCCCTTGCCGCCGACGTCTTGTTGTTGGCATCCGGAAGCGCAGTCACCGCCTGGTTTGAAGCATTCGGGACGTCGACGCCTCCTGTCGTGGTGGCCATTGGCCCTTCGACGGCAAAAGTCGCGGACGCCCTAGGCATTGACCTCTCCGCCGTGGCCGAAGATCAGAGCCTTGAGTCGCTAATTGAGACCGCCGAACGCGTTCTTGACGCTGAATAGGAAGCCCGAGTCGTCCCCGCAGGTCGGGCAGGGCGTGCTTGCCAATAGCATCGGGGCGTGACCTTCCCCGTTTCACGCCCCCGTCGGCTTCGCACCTCCCAGGCCATGCGTGAGTTGGTCGCTGAGACCAGACTTCACGTCTCGGACCTCGTTGCTCCATTGTTCGTGCGCGAGGGCATTACCGAGCCCCAGCCGATTCTGTCGTTGCCGGGAGTCGTGCAGCACACTGTGGCTTCGTTAGTGGAAGAAGTTGTCGCACTTCGTGACCTTGGTGTCAAAGCAGTCATTTTGTTTGGCGTTCCTGCCACAAAGGACGACATTGGTTCAGGAGCTTTTGATCCGAAGGGCATTGCTCAAGTGGCTCTTCGTGCATTACGTGATGCCGTCGGTGACGACATGGTGATTATGGCCGACCTATGTGTTGATGAGTACACCTCGCACGGGCATTGCGGCATCGTTGGTGCAAATGGCGATGTGGATAACGACGCAACCATCGAGATCTATTGCAAGGCAGCGATTGCTCAGGCCACGGCGGGAGCGCATGTTGTTGCGCCAAGCGGAATGATGGACGGTCAAGTTGGTGCGATTCGCGCAGCACTTGATGATGCAGGTTTTCAGAACATTGCGATCATGGCGTATTCGGCAAAGTATGCGTCGGCGTTGTACGGACCATTCCGCGATGCAGTTGATGTGCAAATTGCTGGCGGTGGTCATCGCAAGGGATACCAACAAGATTGGCGCAATGCTCGCGAATCAATGCGCGAGGTTTTTGAAGACATTGAACAAGGTGCAGACATTGTGATGGTGAAGCCAGCGTTGTCGTACCTTGATGTCATTGGTCAAGTGCGCGCATCGGTTGATACACCAGTTGCTGCGTATCACGTGAGCGGTGAATACAGCATGATTAAAGCTGCAGCAGAACGTGGCTGGATTGATCATGATGCAGTTGCACTTGAACATCTCACGTCAATCAAGCGCGCAGGCGCTGACATCATTCTCACGTATCTCACGCGTTGGTTCGCAGAGTACGTCGCTAAATAGGAGTTCCTATGTCGGGCACCATTCCCTTTTGTGATCCCACACGTTGTGTTGCAGCTGGTTGCGTTGCAACTGTGTGCAAGGGCGCAGGCATGCCGTCAAACGATGAAGTCTTTCAGCGTTCAGCACAGGCAATTCCTGGTGGCGTGAACTCTTCCATTCGCGCATTCAAATCTGTGGGAGGAAACCCATACATCGTGTCGCGTGCCGAAGGTGCACGCGTCTGGGACGTTGAAGGCAATGACCTCATTGATCTCGTGCAGAGTTACGGCGCAATCATTCTCGGTCACGCACATCCAAAGGTGACTGAAGCAATTCGTTCTGCAGCCGGCGATGGAACCTCATATGGTGCGCCGACTCCGCGAGAAATGAAATTGGCTGAAGCAATTGGCGAACGTGTTCCATCATGCGAACGAGTGCGCTTCATGAATAGTGGCACTGAAGCAACGAGCACCGCTGTGCGATTGGCACGTGGTGCAACGGGTCGCAAGCGCATCGTGACATTTAATGGAAACTTCCATGGCGCAACCGATGCGTTGTTGGCAGCAGGTGGAAGCGGACTTGCAACTCTTGGTCTTCCTGGTACCGCTGGTGTTCCAGAAGAAGCTGTTGCAAATACCTGGGTAGTTCCGTACAACATTGTTCCGAAGCTTGATGATGATGTTGCGGCCGTATTTGTTGAGCCAGTTGCAGCAAACATGGGCGTCGTTGCCCCAGCAAAAGGCTTCCTTGAAGGTCTGCGTGCTGAGTGCGACCGCGTCGGCGCACTGCTTGTATTTGATGAAGTCATCACAGGTTTTCGTTTAGGTACAGGTGGAGCACAAGCAAAGTTTGATGTTCGACCAGACCTCACTTGTTTCGGCAAAGTCATTGGTGGTGGTTTACCTATTGGTGCAGTCGGTGGTCGCCGCGACATCATGGAAAATCTCACTCCACTTGGAAGCGTGTTCCATGCAGGCACACTTGCGGGTAATCCATTGGCAACAGCTGCTGGCCTTGCAGCATTAAATGAATTAAATGCCGACGTGTATATGGAATTGTTGGCGCGTGCTCGTGCATTGTCTGCGATGTTGCGTGATGCATGTTCTGCTGTTGGCATCCGTGCACAGTTTCCAGTTGTTGGCACTTTGGTTGGAATGCACTTTGGTGATGCACTCGCTGATGCGCCAACAAACTTTGATGAAGCAAAGACAACTGACGAGAAGTTGTATGCACAGTTCTTCCATGCAGTGTTGAGCGGCGGTGTTGCACTGGCACCCGGTGCGTATGAAGCATTGTTTGTCGGACTCGCACATACCGACAGCGTCATGAATGAACTTGCTGATCGAGTGGCAGCGGCACTCAAGGGTCTTGCACGTTGAATCGTCGCCTTCCGTTAATAATTGGCGCAGTTGTTGCTGTCATATTTATAGGAAACGGAATTTATTCGTCATTGAGCAATAACAGCTCTGCGGTTGTTGCTTCTGATGTTCGACACAACGTTGATCTCGTTGCGAGCGTGAACACCGTGAGTGCAGATCAGAATTGGAAACAAGACGGAGTAACGAGCGCAGGCGTATTGCGCCTCGCACTTGATGACTTGCGAACTCTCACGATTCCTGAAGGAACACTTGTTGACAATTACAAGAGCGTTTCCAAATGCGCTGACTTCACAACGCCTAATGCTTGTGTGTTGCTTGCAGATATGTTGGGCGATGCTGTCGTGTGGTTTGCGTTAGTACCAGCAGACAAAGTTTCTGGCATGCAAACATTGACGTTGCCTGGCCTTGTCGATATGCAGGCCAATGGTGATCAAGGTATTTTAAAAAACGGTTGGATTGTAAAACTTGCAACACCAGTGAAACGTGTGTGTGAAAACACCGACACAACATCGCTTCGTGATTTCATTACGCGATTCCCTGATGCACTTAGTACATCAACGATGAATCTCATAACGGACAACATTGTCTCCGTGACGTGCAAATAGACGTTGTATAAATTCGTTGGTACTGCGCGCAGAGTGCGCGACTAATTACTTGGTAGTGCCAGGGCGAGGCGCTGTGCCAATTGCAATTGGCTTGGCTGGGCTTGCAGCAAAGTCCTTTGCAATGGTGTCGAAGCTGGTGCTTCCGGCTTCAAGGGCCTTGTATATCTCAGAGTCGGGTGAGCACCATGCGGTGTACTCGGTGCCCCACTGCTCGCTCTTTGGATCTGCACCAGAGAGGTCATAACGAATGTGACAGACCGCAGCAAGAATTTGTGCTTCGGTTAATCCGCCGCCTGCCTTCTCGCCCTGCATTGGCATGGGGTTGCCGTTGTAACCAAGTGGTTTGTGTGGGCCACCCTCACGGTTGGGGTCGCCGTACACGGCTAAACCTGCAGCAACGAAACGCTGACTGCCGTTATATACGAAGTTCAACATGTCCTCGATGTGAGGGAAGGTCTTCAGGACGTTGCCCTGGTACAAAACCTGGCCAGCACCACCTGCACCATCGGCACCATGACAACCCGCACAGCCAGAAAAGACTGCGGCGCCAGCAGTCGTAGGGCCTTCAACAACCTTGACTGCTGGTTCCATGGCCATCATGTACATGAAGCCCCACAATGGGAGCAAAGCCAAGCCAGCCATGGCCCAGAATGGGATGCGTCCGCGCTTTTTCGCTGCTGCAACATACGGGGGATCAGGAATAATGGCCTTTGGCTGGGGTGCCGCTTTGGCAGGCGCAGCCGCAGCAGGAGTCGCTGCCGCAGCGACGGCCGGAGTGGCGTCGCCAGTCGATTCGCCAGAAGCAGCCGCACGGCGTGCCTTGGAACGATTCAGAAGGTGCTCGGGGATCTCGGTCACTGCACTTACCTCTCGGAAGACCTGTTCAGAGCCTGAGTGAGCGGATTGCTCACCTCTTTATGGCGCCTGACCTCTCCACGATAGACAAATCCACACCCGTCATCGCAATTATCCGAGGGGGTAGGGGAGAAAAGATTTCTGGGGGTCCGATTGGGTTCAGGTGACGATGGCCCTGCCCGAGACCATCGCTCCCACGGGCTTGAAAACGCACAAAAGCACAATGTTTCCGCACAAAAGCACAACCATCCTCGGCTGCCGGGGTCGAAATGAAGTGACCAAAGTTGTTCGCAAGGAAATGGGTGTTACCCCCTGCCCCGTGACTAGTGTTCTAAGTGCTTAGGCACCTGCCCCAGGACCAAACCGTCACCAGGACCGGAGAAGAAGAAGAGTCCATGCTCGCAATTGACATCCTCAAGTGGCCCGGAATGAATCAGGGTTTTTTGTTTTCATTGCTGTTTACGACAGCAATGGCGTTAGCTGTAATCCCATTCGGAAAGCGTCGCCCTGTTGGTACTCCAACAACATGGGGTGAAGCAATGGTGGGCGCTGTGTACGTGTTTTTCTGCATGTTCCTTGCGTTTGGCGTCGTGCCTCACCAGTTCATCGACCACATGGACAAGAACCTGGGTTGGCGTAAAGACAAATTGCTCACAGGTCCTTTTGGCATTCTGAAGGCAAAGGCGAACGGCGGAAGTTTCCCTTTCACCGTTAGCTATGAAGCATTACGCGACATTTTGGTTGTTGGCTTGCATGTCTATTTCATTGGTCTCATGATTTTCCTCTTCGCTGTATGGCAGAAGCGCGGCGAAAAGGTCGGCAAAGAAGTCGAGACGTCGTCCTACGGCCGTCCATTGGTCCGGAAGGGCTGATTTCTAATGACGCGCACCGACGCCAACCCACCCATGCCGGAGTGGTCGACTGAGTATCAACTCGTCGAGGTCGATGCCGACTATTTGGGCAGGGCTGTTAAGCCAAAGCAATTCATCCATATTGATCAAAGCGAATGCATCATGTGCGAAGGATGCGTTGACATCTGCCCATGGAAGTGCATTCACATGGTGACTCCTGAAGCAGTTGCCGAAGCAGAAGCAGTCGATATGCCTGGCGCGGATCCGTCCGACAATGTGATCTTCATCATCGATGACGACGTGTGTACTCGTTGTGCACTCTGCGTCGATCGTTGTCCTACTGGCGTCATCATTCTGGGCAAGGTCGGCGCACCTGACCCAGAAGGCGATAGCCATACCCGAACAAACAACCATGGCTACGGCTATGGAATGCGCCTCTGAGGTGAATGAACATGGCAAAAGTGCTCGATAACCCCCGCCCAACGCTCAAAGAGCGGGCCGCTCAAATTGGACAACAACTCCAAGGAAGCCAAGCGTGGAACTCAATCTTTCGACCCGGATCAATTTTCCGTAAGGGTTACACGGACAGCCCACGTAACCGCTCGTATGTGATCATGAACTCGGTGCTGTACCACTTGCACCCAGTGAAAGTGAAGCGACACGCAGTCAAGGTGAGCTACACACTCTGCCTAGGTGGACTCAGCTTCTTCCTCTTTATTTTGCTCACCGTGACGGGCATCTTTTTGATGTTCTTCTATCGACCAACTGGTGCGAACGCGTGGCAAGACATTCAAACGCTGCAGACATCGGTGACATTCGGACTACTAGTGCGCAACATGCATCGATGGAGCGCTCACCTCATGGTTCTCAGCGTTTTCCTTCACATGGCTCGCGTTTTCTACCACGGTGCATACAAGCCACCACGTGAGTTCAACTGGGTTATTGGCGTTGTATTGCTCACGCTTACATTGCTTCTTTCGTTCACCGGCTACCTGCTTCCTTGGGACCAGTTGGCACTGTGGGCGGTCACCGTGGGTACCAACATGATGGGTTATTCACCCGTCATTGGTTCTCAGGTGCGCTTCGTACTTCTTGGCGGTGTCGAAATTGGTTCCGAAACGTTGTTGCGTTGGTACGTGTTGCACGTACTCATGCTTCCGTTCGTCATCGTTATCTTCATGGCTATCCACTTCTGGCGCGTCCGCAAGGACGGCGGAATTTCCGGACCGCTCTGATCTGAGGGAGAACAAAAATGACTGAAATCCCCGAACACCTCCTGAAGCGAGCACAAGCTGCTCGTGAAAAGGCCGCTGGCGCAGCAAGCGGAGATGCGGCACCGGCAGGTGACCGTATTCCTGACGCATTGCTCGACCGCACCAAGGCCGCGGGTGCTGGTGCAACACTTGTTGCTGCAGCGCCGGCTGCAGGCTTGCCTGTTGGCGCTGGTCCTGGAGGGCACACCCAGCGATTACTGACAGTTGTTAAGTCAGGTTCAATCCAAGAAGCAAAGGCTGCACCCGTAGACAAGGTGCACACATGGCCACACCTTCTTGCAGTGGAATTTGTAGCAAGCCTTGCTCTGATTTCATTCCTCTTCGTTTTCTCTTGGATTGTGAATGCTCCATTGTTGAAGGCAGCTGACTTCAACAAGACACCAAACCCATCGAAGGCACCGTGGTACTTCCTCGGTTTGCAGGAATTGCTCACCATGTTCCACCCAATGATTGCTGGTGTGACTTTGCCTGGTGTGGGTGTTCTTGCTCTGATGCTGACGCCTTATCTCGACCGCAACCCATCGAACAAGCCGGAAGATCGCAAGTTCATCACATCCATGATGACGTTGTTCCTGATGTTCTGGGCAGTACTGGTCATCATCGGCTCATTCTTCCGAGGTCCCGGATTCAACTTCACCTTCCCTTGGCGGGATGGAATTTTCTTCGAGTTGTGATCTCACAGAAGACCACAACTCACAACATTCGACGTAAAGACAAAGGAACAAGGAACGTAAAGGCATGAGTACCGGATTCGTAATCGCCATCGTGATCATTGCGGCGGTCGTGTTCGGCGCGATCGTGGTGTTAACCACGGCGCGCAGCACGGAAGTACGTGGCGCTGGTTCGTTGTCGCGCGAGACACGTTCACGCGACAAAAAAGCAACCGTGGGTGCTGAAGCAGCAACTGGCCGTGAGGTCGAGGCTGCTGCACGCACGACTGACATTGTGAAGGCTGCACCTGTTGAAGTTGCGCCATTCGTTGCACCAGACCCTGAAGCAATTGGCGTCTCGCGTCGCCAATTCTTCAACCGCACTGCAATCACTTTGATGGCTGCAAGTGTTGGTTCATTCGGTGCATCTGTTGTTGCATTTTTATGGAAGGGCGCCGAAGGCGGCTTTGGCTCAAAGATCAATGCTGGCAAGTTAGATGACGTTGTTCAGTTGATTCGTCAGAACAAAGGTTTCTTGTACTTGTCTGAAGCACGCGCCTGGGTGACGGAATATCCAAAGAGTTCCCTTGGCAAGGCAAAAGCTGTGTACGGAAATCAAGCTCCTGTGTTTACGGGCATGCAGTCCGGAATCGTCGCTTTGTATCAGAAGTGCCCACACCTTGGTTGCCGTGTTCCTAACTGCCTTACTTCGCAGTGGTTCGAATGCCCATGTCACGGATCGCAGTACAACCGTGTTGGTGAAAAGAAGGGCGGACCCGCTCCTCGCGGAATGGACCGCTTCGCTGTCACCATCAGCAATGGCAATCTCACAATCGACACAGGTTCGGTTTTCGCTGGTCCAGCAATTGGTGTGAACACCACTGGTCAAGAAGCTGAAGGCCCGCACTGCATCGGATCTACCGGAGGACATCACTAGTCATGATTGCTGCAACAAGTACATCAATTGCCTGGCTCATCCTTGTCGTCTCAATTGGCGGCTGGGCTGTGTACGGCATTCTCAACATCCGTAAGGGACGTGACGAGATTGGCTCCGAGCAAACACTCGCAGCAAACCGTAAGCCGTACTACGACGACGAAGTTCTCGAAGGTTCACGACTTGAGCGCGTGCAAGTGCTTGGTCTCTTGTTCCTCGTCATCATCACCATTGCACTACCTCTCTACTGGATTCTTGAACCCGGTCGTGAAGCAGGAGCAAAGTTTGGTTTCGAAAAGCGTTTCGTTAACTGGGGCTCACAATTGTTTGCTCCGACAGCCGACGGTGGTTTCAACTGCGCAGGTTGTCACGGCGGCATGAAGGGAACCGGTGGTGTTGCTCCTTTTGCAGTCACCGATCCAAAGACTGGCGAAGTGAAGGCAGTGAACTGGAAAGCTCCAGCACTGAATACTGTTCTTTACCGCTTTAGCGAAGATGAGATTCGTTTCATCCTTAACTACGGACGTCCGTTCTCGCCAATGTCGGCGTGGGGCACCATTGGTGGTGGCCCAATGAACGATCAATCCATCACCACTTTGGTGGAGTACTTGAAGTCAATTCAGATTCCACAAGAAGGATGTTTGAAGGTTCGCGCTTCATTCAACCCAACGTGTGATGAAGGTAAGTTGCCCAAAGCAAACAATGCAGACGTGATTGCAGAAGCACAACGTCAAGTCGACGCTGGTACTTATGGCTCACTTGGTGAGGCAATGTTCAATCTTGATCTTGGCTCTGGTGCGTACTCTTGCGCGCGTTGCCACACAAAGGGTTGGTCCTACGGTGATCCACAAGCCACAGGCGGCGGGGCACTTGGACCAAACCTCACGGGTGGTTCGTCAGTGCGTCAGTTCCCGAACCAGTCCGACATGATTGCTTTCATTAGAGGTGGATCTGAACTTGGTAAGCGTTACGGCGAGCAAGGTCAGGGAAGCGGTCGAATGCCTGCATTTGGACAGCTCTACACCGATGAACAAATTAAATTGATCGTCCAATACGTGCGAGGTCTCTGATGTTGTCTGCTTTACTCTCCATCGATTTCCAACCCGAGATCCGCGGGTACGTCGTTGTTCTTATCGCCGTCACAGTGCTCATGGGCTCCACCTATTTGTTGCTTGGAAGTAACCTCGGCGCGCGACTTGGCTTCTTGGTATCCATCACAGCGCTTGCTGGATGGATGATGTGCATGTGTGCAACCTGGGCAATCTACGGAATTGGTCTGAAAGGGCCAATGCCTGCATGGAAACCGGCAGGTCCGATCACCATTGTGAGAGATGGTGCTTTGCTTGATCAAGCGAATGTGGTCGATAGTTCAATCAACATTGATGGACTTGATGCAACTGCTGCAGCAACCAAAGTATCAAACACAATGGTCGACGGCGGTTGGAAGATTCTTGATGAAGCTGACCCAGGTCGTGGACAGGCCATTGCTTCCGCTGATGAAATCATTCAGGTCGAAGCGAAGGAATTCGTTCTTGGCGAATACACAGCAATCAATGTGTTTGACAAGGGCGGCGAGCGTTGGCCAAAGATTGGCAATTCCATTGACTTCTTCGCTTTCAAGCACACTCCCCACTATGCAGTTGTTGAAATCGCTCCGGTTGTTGAACAGCGCGCAGAACCAGGTCGTGCACCCGCACGCGTGCAGGTGGACACCACAAAGCCTCATCGCTACGTGGTCATGATTCGCGATTTGGGAGCACGGCGTCGTCCTGGTTTCCTCATCGGAATCGGATCAGGAATTATTTTCTTCCTGCTCTGCTGGGTCTTGCATCGTCGCGAAGTACTTCTTCGTAAGAACCTTGCACTGAAGTCAACGGCGGCATAGCCCATGGGTCAGTACCTCCCCATCGTCGCATTGATGGTGCTGGCCGTTCTCTTTGGGTTGCTTAGCCTCATCGCATCGCGCCTCTTGGCGCCAAATCGTCCAAGTTCAGCAAAGGAAGCACCATATGAGTGCGGAATTGTTCCTGGTCGTGAACCACCAGAACGATTCCCCGTCAGCTTCTATGTCATTGCAATGTTGTTCATCATGTTCGACATTGAAATCATCTTTGCCTATCCATACGCAGTTGATCGCGAGTTCCTTGGGTCGTTTGGTTTCTTAGAGATGGTGTCGTTTAGCGCTGTCTTCTTCGTCGCGTTTGTGTACGTCATCGCACGTGGCGCACTCGACTGGGGCCCAATGAAGCGTGCCAATGGCAGCAGCGAAATTTCTGATGCACCCGCATTGCAACCATTACGCAGCGTTCGCGTTGTCGGTTCAGAGGGACGTGCAACCAAAGACGGAAAGGCCGCATAATGGGTCTGGCGCAAAATGTTCTTGACGATGGCCTTGGTGGTCTCGATCACAACTTCATCACTGCGCGTGTTGAAGATCTCGTGAAGTGGGCGCGTTCTCGTTCCAGCTGGGCAGCATCATTCGGTCTGGCATGTTGCGCCATTGAAATGATGGGCACTGGTGCCTCGCACTACGACATCTCACGTTTCGGAATGGAAGTGTTCCGTGCTTCACCACGTCAAGCCGACATCATGATTGTTGCGGGACGTGTCAGCCAGAAGATGGCTCCCGTTCTTCGCCAGGTGTACGACCAAATGATGGAACCGAAGTGGGTTATCTCCATGGGCGTATGTGCATCAAGTGGCGGCATGTTCAACAACTACGCCATCGTGCAAGGTGTTGATCAGATTGTTCCAGTTGATGTGTATGCACCTGGTTGTCCGCCAACGCCAGAAACTCTCATCCACGCAATCGAAACTCTTCATCAACTCATTGAAGACGGTGAAATCATGCGCCGTCGTGAAGCCAACAATGGTGGTGCTGGTGTGGAGCTGGATGCCCAGGGTCCATCAGCTATCTCTGTCGCGCTCGGGTCGAAGTAATCATGAGTGACGCAGTGGAACAAGTGGAGCAAACCGTCGAGACTCTGCACGGTTGCCCCGTGGTGTATTCACATGAACAGCGTGTGTTGCTCGTTGGTCGCGATCAATACGTCGCAGTAGTGAAGGCTCTTACTGACGACGGCTTTGAAATGTGTATTGACCTCACCGGTGTTGACTACCTCTCACTACCCAACCGCACAGTGGGTGCAGGAGTGAAACCAGAACGTTTCGAGGTTGTAGTCAACTTGTTGTCA
This sequence comes from Acidimicrobiaceae bacterium, assembly GCA_947446815.1. Lineage (GTDB taxonomy): Bacteria > Actinomycetota > Acidimicrobiia > Acidimicrobiales > Ilumatobacteraceae > UBA2093. The sequence continues at coordinate 40,148 of CANFGT010000007.1, read as the reverse complement.
CTGACCAAGCGCGAGCGCATTCGTTTGCGTGTGCAGGTTCCAGCAGAAGACGCCACACTTCCCACCTTGTTTGATGTGCACCCAGGTACTGAAGCACACGAACGCGAGACATTCGACATGTTCGGCATCACCTTTGATGGTCATCCCGACATGACGCGCATTCTCATGCCGGAAGATTGGGATGGTCATCCATTGCGCAAGGATTACGACGCTGGGTTTATCCCTGTTCAGTTCAAGGGGTCGAACTCGTGAGCACTGTCATTTCGGCTGGCACCAATGAAGGTGGCCAGGAACTTCAATCGCGTAGTGAACTCACAGCGAAGGAACTCTTTCGCGAAGTTGGTTCTGTTCTTCGACTCAGTGAGTCCGAAGCAGCCAAGTTGGCAGAAGTACAAACAGAGGCTCCCGAAGATCAGACAATGATCATCAACATGGGACCACAACACCCCAGTACTCACGGTGTGTTGCGTCTCATGCTCGAACTACAAGGTGAGACAGTTCTGCGTTGCAAGCCCATCATTGGTTACTTGCATACGGGAATGGAAAAGACCGGTGAGTCGCTCACGTATATGCAAGGCGGCACCAACGTCACGCGTATGGACTACTTGTCTCCACTAAACAACGAACTTGTTTTCTCCCTTGCAGTAGAGAAGTTATTGGGTATTGATGGTGACATTCCCGAGCGCGCTGTCTGGATGCGCATGCTCCTGTCCGAACTCAACCGTATGAGCAGCCACCTGTTGTTCCTTGCTACAAACGGCATGGACATCGGCGCTGTTTCGATGATGTTGTACGGATGGCGTGAACGCGAGGATGTGTTGCGATTCTTCCAGAAGGTCACTGGCCTTCGTATGAATCACAACTTCATTCGCCCTGGTGGCGTTGCCGCCGACTTGCCTGCAGGTTGGCGTGAAGACGTTCTCAACATTCTTGAGAACTTGCCATCACGTCTTGAGGAATACGACATCCTGATGACCGGTCAGCCCATCTGGCGTGATCGTTTGCAGGGCGTTGGTGCAATTACCGCACGTGAGGCAATGGCCCTTGGAGCTACTGGCCCAATCTTGCGCTCCACCGGTGTTGCGTGGGACTTACGTCGTGACGTGCCGTACTTGCGTTATGAAGATGTTGAGTTTGACGTTGTTGTTGGTCAATACGGTGATGCATACGACCGATACGCAATTCGATTCAATGAAATTCGTGAGTCAATGAAGATTGTGTATCAAATTCTTGATCACATGCCTTCTGGTGATTACCGCATTCAGAACAAAAAGGTCACGCCGCCACCGCGTGCACGTATCGATGAATCAATGGAAGCGCTGATTCACCACTTCAAAATCTTTACCGAAGGATTCAAAGTTCCTGAGGGTGAGGTGTACGTGGGTATCGAAAGTCCTCGTGGCGAAATCGGTTGCTACATCGTGTCTGATGGTTCTTCCAATCCCTATCGCATGCATATGCGTGCACCATCGTTCGTCAACATTCAGGCATTGCCACACATGATGCGTGGTGGCCTCGTTGCCGATGCTGTTGCAGTTATTTCATCTGTTGACCCTGTATTGGGAGAGGTTGATCGCTAATGGCACGCCTGACTGAAGAGAATGTCCGTCTCGCTCGCGAGATCATCGGTCGTTACCCCAAGCCACGTTCGGCAACGATTCCGTTGTTGCATCTTGCGCAAGAACAAGACGGACATATCACCAACGACGCAATGGCGCATATCGGTGAACTTGTTGGTGCAACTTCCGCAGAGGTGTATGGCACCGCATCGTTCTACGAGATGTTTAAGTTCGAGCCTGTCGGCAAGTACCTCATCAATATTTGCGGAACAATGTCATGTGCCCTGATGGGTGGTGAAGAGCTGATGCACCACGCTGAATCTCGTTTAGGCATTCACATGGGCGGAACAACTTCTGACGGCCTTTTCACTTTGGAAAAAGCTGAATGTCAAGCAGCGTGCACAGAGGCTCCGTGTCTGCAAGTGAACTACCGCTACCGATACCGGGTTACATCGGAAAATTTCGACACTCTGATTGATCAACTGCAGGCCGGGGAGCTCAACAGCGAGATTCCTGCTCACGGAACAGTTGCATCCGTTCGTCAGCACATTCCTGCAGATCGCGGTGTTGGTGCTGTCGCACCAGAAGATGTCACTGAAGGCCCTGCATGGCTTGACGGAAAGGCTGCGCTATGACCAGCAATCCTGGTGGCACATGGCCACACGCACCTGGCTTTATTGAAGGTGATCGCCCACGCATCGTGACATCACGTTTCGAATACGAAGACTCATACACACTGCAGCGATACCTCGCCACAGATGGTTACTCCGGATTGCGCGCGGCACTTGGTCGTCCTGCTACTGAAGTACACGACGAAGTAAAGAACGCGACAGTTCTTGGTCGTGGTGGTGCTGGTTTCCCTGCAGGTAACAAATGGGGACTCACGCCTCAAGGTGTTTGGCCGCGTTACCTCGTTGTCAATGGTGACGAATCAGAGCCAGGCACTTATAAGGACCGCTTGCTCATGGAGCGCGATCCGCATCAACTCATCGAGGGTTGCCTCATCGCTTGTTATGCCGCTGGTCTTTCACAGTGCTTCCTCTACGTCCGTGGTGAAATGGCACTTGCGCAGGAGCGTATTGCTACAGCGCTAAATGAGGCATACGCCGCTGGTTATGTAGGCAAGAACATTCTCGGTTCAAAGTTTTCTGTCGACATCGTGTTGCACTGGGGTGCAGGCGCGTATGTCGTCGGTGAAGAAACTGCGTTGATTGAAAGTCTTGAAGGCAACCGTGGCATGCCGCGTCTGAAGCCTCCGTATTTCCCCGCCGCAATTGGTCTGTATGGTCAGCCGACCATCGTGAACAATGTTGAAACCTTGGCCAACCTTCCGTGGTTGTTGCGCAATGGTGCTGAGGCGTACACAGCAATCGGAACAGCAACATCACCTGGCACGCGTATGGTCGCCGTGTCGGGTCATGTCAAGCGTCCAGGTGTATACGAAATCATCAACGGCATCACCACATTCCGTGACTTGTTGTACGGAGAAGAGTTCTGCCAAGGCATTCGTAACGGAAATGAACTGAAGGCGTTTGTTCCTGGTGGCGGTTCTGCTCCATGGTTCACACCCGATCAACTTGATCTTCCTTTTGAAGCAAGTCAAGTGGGACCTGCAGGTTCAATGCTTGGCTCGGGCGCAATCATGGTGATGGATTCCACAACGGATATTCCTCGCGCAGCACTCACTCTCACGCGTTTTTATGCACATGAGTCGTGCGGAAAGTGCACGCCCTGTCGTGAAGGTGGCACTTGGTTGGAGCGCATCTTGTCTCGTGTCGTCGATGGCAAGGGAACCGATGCAGACCTCGACCAGATGTTTGAAGTGGGCGAATCGATCTGCCCCGGCGCATTCCCTCATGCATCTAACGAGAAACTCGGTATTACTGCTGTGCCGTTCCCATACCGCATGAACACCATTTGTTTCGTTGGACCATCGGCATATGCACCAGTGCACTCAGCACTCACATTGTTCCGTGAAGAGTTCGAAGCTCGCGTGACGAAGCGCACGCTTATCCCTGTGACGGCGGTTGCCCAATGACAACAATTGATACCAACACTGAAGCAGCGGAGATGCCAGAGCGCGATCCAAATGCAGTGAGCATCACCATCAACGGTCGCACCGTTGAAGCCCAGAAGGGTGACCTCATCATCGCTGCAGCTGATGCAGCAGATGAATTCATTCCTCGTTTTTGCTATCACCCACGTATGAGCCCTGTCGGCATGTGTCGTCAGTGTCTTGTAGAAGTTGAAGGTCCACGTGGGCCAATGATGGTCGTGAGCTGCATGACTCCAGTGGCAGAGGGTCAAATTGTTCGTACAGACACTCCACAGGTCAAGCGCGCTCAAGAAGGAATGATTGAGCTTCTTCTGGCAAACCACCCGCTTGACTGTCCAGTTTGTGACAAGGGCGGCGAATGCCCGTTGCAAGACCAGGCATTCAGCCATGGTGCGGGCGAGAGTCGTTTCGTTGAAGAAAAGCGTCACTACGAGAAGCCCATCGCTATCAGCGAATTAGTTTTCCTCGACCGTGAGCGTTGCATTCTGTGTGACCGCTGCACGCGATTCGCCGATGAAGTTGCAGGTGACCCGCTGATTAGTTTCACGCAGCGTGGCAACAACACGCAGGTGATGACGTTCCCTGATGAACCATTTGCTTCATATTTCAGTGGCAACGTTGTTCAGATTTGTCCAGTGGGTGCGCTGACTGCTCAGCCGTACAGATTCAAAGCTCGCCCATGGGACCTTGAACAGCGCGAAAGCACTTGCACTACGTGTTCTGTTGGATGCCGCACCGTTGTGCAGTCCAGCCGTGATGAACTTCTTCGTTATCAAGGAGTGGACAGCGACCCAGTGAACTGGGGTTGGTTGTGCGACCGCGGTCGTTTCAACTTCCAGTCCGTGAATTCAGAAGATCGCTTGGAATCCCCTCAAGTGAAGTCGGGCGATTCATTCGAGACGACTTCTTGGTCTGCAGCTCTTGACACAATTTCGCGCACGATCCGTCATGCAACACCAGGCTCCGTTGCAATTCTTGGTGGCGCACGTGGCACAAACGAAGATGCGTTTATGTGGGCGCAACTTGCTGATGCAATGGGTGTCACGATGCGCGATGCGCAACTTGACGATGGTTTACCCGCATCAATCTTTAACTACTCGCAGGCAACAATCGACGCTGCATGCAAGGCTGCCACTGTCATCTTGCTCGCGCCTGATCTCAAGGAAGAACTTCCTGTCTTGCACATTCGCTTACGTGATGCTGCAGAGAAGAAGAAGATTCGCATCATCGAAATCTCTGCTTGTGAAACTGGACTGACCAAGCACGCATGGCGTTCAGTGCGCGCAGAGTCCGGAACATCTGTGACAGCTGTTCAGCAGCTCATGGCTGATCCTGTCGTTGCTGCGCAGATTGCAAGCGGTTCAGTTGTTGTCGTCGCGGGACGTGCCAACCTGGCGGAAGGCGCAGAACACACGATGGCTGCAGTCGATGCAGTGATTGCTGCAGTTCCAACTGCCAGTGTGTTGCCTGCATTGCGTCGCGGCAATGTGCGCGGTGCACTGACACTCGGACTTGCCCCTCAGAATGGAAACGACGCAGTGTCCATTCTTGAAGCATCTGCAAACGGCCATGTTGAGTGCCTGATCTTGTTGGGTGCTGATCCGATGAATGACGTCGCGGATGCAGACCTTGCGCGACGCGGTATCGCAGGCGCAAGGTTTGTTGTCGCGATTGACACATTCCTCACTCAGAGTGCGGCACATGCAGACATTGTTCTTCCTGCCTCCGCATACGGTGAAAAAGATGGCACCACGATGAACCTTGAAGGTCGCGTGACGAACGTTGTTCAGAAAATCACTCCACGTGGCACATCGCGTGCCGACTGGATGATTGCTGCAGAACTTGGCTTCTTGCTGGGTCACGACACCGATGTAACGACACTTGCTGATGTTCAAAAGTTGATGGCGAAAAAGGTTGCAGGTTTCGGAACCACCACAACAGCAGTTGCGGTCAAGCGTGATGGTGTCGTGGTATCTATCCCCACACCAACCCGCACAGCATTTGCAGCTCCAACCATTGCAGCGCGCAACTCGTACGAGTTCCGTGTTGATGTCAGCCGCAAGTTGTACGACCGCGCCGTCGGCACAATCACCAGCCCCGCATTGGTCAATCTTGCACCTGGGGCAAGCGTGACAATTCACCCACTTGACCTTGAACGAGTGGGAGCTGCAGAAGGTGCAAATGTTCGCGTGTCCAACAATCACAGCAGCATTGTGTTGCCGGTTCGTTCAAACGAAAAGGTTCCTCGCGGAACAGCAGTTGTTCCGTTTAACCAGCCAGGCGCCGATATTCGTGAGTTGGTCCGCCACGGTGATTCCGTGGTCGATGTGAGAATTGAGTCGATGTGATGTCGTCATTGTTTGCAATTGATCCACTTCTAGATGGCGGTCTGTTGTGGACACCACTGTTCATCATCGTCATCAAAGTCTTGGTGGTCTTCGTTGTTGGTCTCGTTGCCACCATGTTGATGGTCTGGTTTGAACGCAAGGTCATTGCGGGCATGCAGAACCGCGTTGGTCCAAACAAGGCAGGCCCATGGGGCTTGTTGCAGACTCTCGCAGACGGAACCAAACTCTTTTTCAAAGAAGACCTACTTCCGGATCGTGCTGACCGTTTTGTCTTCCGCCTCGCGCCGTACTTGGCACTTGTTCCAGCTTTCCTCGCGTTTGCCATCATCCCTTTGGGCGGAGACTTCCGCAATGGCAAAGCCGGCATTGTCACCTTGTTCGGACATCAAACACGTTTGCAATTAGCTGATCCACCAGTTGGCGTGCTGTTCGCACTCGCAATTTCTTCCATCGCGGTGTACGGCATCATGTTGGCTGGCTGGTCAAGTGGATCAAAGTATCCATTGCTTGGATCAGTTCGTGCATCTGCACAGATGGTGTCGTACGAAGCAGCATTGGGCTTGTCGTTGGCGGCGGTTCTGTTGGTCTCGGGCACATTGTCCACAGCTGGCATCGTCAACATGCAGTCATCTGTTGGCAACTGGAACGTTGTAGCAACGGGTTTCATACCGTTCTTCATCTTCCTCATTTCCGCCACTGCTGAAATGAATCGCCCACCATTCGACTTGGTCGAAGCAGAGCAAGAACTTGTAGGTGGATTCAACACTGAGTACTCATCGATTCGTTTCGCTCTGTTTTTCCTCGCAGAGTTCATGAACACGATCACAATGTCGGCGCTCATCGTCACACTGTTCTTCGGTGGACCTCAGCCCATCTCGATTGGTAACACCACGCTTGACATTCCTCTCATTCCAAACGGAATTGAAGGAACGGTGTGGTTAATCCTCAAGGTTTTGGTCTTCCTCTATATCTATGTGTGGTTCCGTGCAACGCTTCCGCGTTTCCGATACGACCAGTTGATGGACCTCGGTTGGCGCGTGTTGATTCCAGCGTCTCTTGGTTGGTTCATGTTGTTGGCTGCACAGCGTGTCGGTCGTGATGCTGGATGGGATCAAATCGTGGTCACGTTGGTGACGGCAGTTGTTCTCATCCTCGGATATGTGTTGTTGCAATTGGCGCACCGTGTGAGTCGCGCCAATCGTGAGAAGGACGGAGCAAGCTTCTAATGGGTTACTTCGGAGGATTCCTCGTCACCATGCGCCAACACGGCGCAAAGAACAAGGTGACAACTGAGTATTCAGGCGGTCGCGTCTTCAAGCGCAAGAATCGCGATGAGAAGGACGAGAAGATCGAAAAGCCGGAGCGTTTGCACGGCCGTCACGTTCTGAATCGTTATGAAGACGGCATGGAAAAGTGCATTGGGTGTGAACTGTGCGCCGGTGTGTGTCCTGCGAAGTGCATCTACGTACGTGGTGCAGATAACGACCCTGACAATCCGACGTCACCAGGTGAGCGTTTTGGTTTTGTCTACGAAATCAACTACCTCCGTTGCATCCACTGCGACATGTGCGTTGAGGCCTGTCCGACAGAAGCAATCACTGAAACAAAATTGTTCGAGTTCTCTTTCACAAACCGACGCGATGCGATTTATACAAAGAACGAATTGCTTGTTGGTGATGACGGAATGCCACAGCACATGCCGTGGGAAGACTGGCGTCCAGGTGAAGACCAGAACACTTCTGGTTGGATGCGTGCCACTGCTCCTTCGGGCGATGCCTCATTCGAAGGTGTTGTTTCGTGGAGCGGAGAACTTGGCTACGGAGTGCGTAAGCCTGAGCCCGCTCAGCTTGTTCGAGATGAAGCAGACGGAGGCAGCCACTAATGGAACTGTTCGTATTCGTCGTAGCAGCATTGATGGTTCTCGGTGGTGCGCTCGGTGTGATTACTCGTTCAAACCCTGTGCACGCTGCGTTGAGCCTTGTGCTCACACTGTTTGGTATCGCCGTGATGTTCGTATCGCAAAACGCACAATTCCTTGCCGCCGTGCAGGTGATTGTGTACGCCGGAGCAATCGTCGTGCTTTTCCTCTTTGTCATCATGCTTCTTGGTGTTGATGAATCTGAGGACATCAATGTTGAGCCCATCACAGGTCAACGGCCGTTGGCGTTGGTTATCGGTGTCGGAGTCATGGGCATCATCATCGCTGCTGTTGTCGCATCGAAGGACATGATTGGCCATCGTGGTGATGGTATTGATACACCCACGCTCGAGTCTGCGGACGCCAATATTCGCCAACTTGCTCGACACATTTTTAGCAACAACGTGTTCGCCTTTGAACTCACCTCCGTGCTGTTGCTCGTCGCTGTTATCGGCACGGTCTTAATGGCCCGTCGTGTGAAGTCAACTGGAGCAGGGAAGTGATCGCCATGCTGTCGGCAATTCAACCCACCACGAGCTGGTACCTCATCCTCGCTGCGGTGTTATTTGGTATCGGCGCATTTGGCGTCATGGTTCGTCGTAATCCACTTGTGATGTTTATGTGTATCGAGCTGATGCTCAACGCTGTGAACCTCACCTTTGTTTCGTTGGCAACCGGCCTGACAGACATCAACGGCCAAGTCGTGGTGTTCTTCGTGATGGTTGTAGCTGCGGCAGAAGTTGTTGTTGGCCTCGGCATCATCGTTGCGATCATGCGTCGTCGAAACGGCGTCACTGCCGATGATCTCACGGCATTGAAGGGATAAGTAGCACCATGTTGAATCTCATCTGGCTTGTCCCCGCACTGCCACTCGCGGGTTTCCTGCTCATTGTTCTCTTTGGACGAAAGTTGGGAGAGCCATTCGCTGGCATCCTCGCCACAGTCATGACGGCATCGTCGTTCATCGTTGTGGCCTCTATCTACTTCAAGTTGCTGTCGCTTCCTTCCGAGGAACGTCATCATGTGGTCAAACTCTTCACCTGGATTCCAGTCGGCGGGTTGCATGTCGATATGGCATGGCTGGTTGATCCACTCAGCATCACGATGGCTTTGTTTGTCACCGGCATTGGTTCGCTCATTCACTTGTATGCCATCGGCTACATGCATGGCGACGCAAAGTTCCCCAAGTTTTTTATGTATCTCAACTTGTTCATCTTTTCGATGCTCATGTTGGTCTTGGGCGAGAACTTGCTCGTCACTTTCCTTGGCTGGGAAGGCGTCGGTACGTGCTCGTACTTCCTTATTTCTTTCTGGCATACCCGTGATTCAGCAGCGACTGCTGGCAAGAAGGCTTTTGTGACCAACCGCGTTGGTGACTGGGGAATGATGACGGCGATGTTCCTTGCATTCTCCGCAGTAGGAACCTTGTCGTATGACGGCATCAACCATGCAGCTGCAAATGGCAGCCTTGCTGCGGTCACCGCCACCGGTATCGCAATGATGTTGTTTGTTGGCGCATGCGGCAAGAGCGCGCAGCTACCTCTGTACATCTGGTTGCCCGACGCGATGGAGGGCCCCACACCTGTCTCGGCGCTCATCCACGCAGCAACCATGGTGACATCGGGTGTGTTCTTGTTGACTCGAATGGCCCCAGTGCTTCACGCTGCCTACCCATGGATGGGCGATGTCATCGCAACCGTTGGTGTGCTGACGGCGCTGTTTGCCGCAACGATCGCAGTTGCGCAAACCGACATTAAAAAAGTTCTCGCGTATTCGACAGTGTCGCAACTTGGCTTCATGTTCTTAGCCATTGGTTCTGGCGCCTATGTGGCGGCCATCTTCCACATGGTGACCCATGCATTCTTTAAAGCACTTCTGTTCATGGGTTCAGGTTCTGTTATTCACGGAATGCATCATGAACAAGACATGCGCCGCATGGGTGCACTTCGCAAAGTCATGCCGATCACTGCAATCACGTTCATCATCGGCTGGTTGGCCATTGCTGGTGTGCCACCGTTTGCAGGCTTCTGGTCGAAAGACGAAATCCTGCTGTATGCATTCGCAAACAATCGTCTGCTGTATTTCATCGGAGTGCTTGCTGCATTGTTGACCGCTTACTATATGACTCGTCAAGTCATCATGGTGTTCTTTGGTAAGGCACAATGGAATGACCACGCCGAAGAAAATGGCGCACATGGTGATCACACACCACACGAAAGCCCATGGACAATGACTGCTCCATTGGTGATTTTGTCTGGACTTGCCATCGCTGGTGGTGTGATGCAGTTGCCGTTCTCCAACAAGACACATTGGTTGGAACATTGGCTTGAGCCGGTGGTACATCACGCTGAAGCAAATATTGAAGGCACATGGGCAAGCGATAACAAGTGGTTGCTTCTTGCACTTGCCGTTGTCGTTGCATGTGCCGGTATCGCTGCAAGCATTGCGGTCTATGCAAAGGGCAGGGCCAAACCAATTGAGCCTGCGATCCTTGCTGATGCATGGCGTTATGACGCTGGCATTTCCGCATTAGTTGGTGGCCCTGGCCGTCAGGCATTTGATGCAGTTGCTGCATTCGATGCGCACGTCATTGACGGAGCCGTTGTTGGCGTTGGTACAGAAGTGCGCGCAGCAAGCGGAATTCTGCATCGTGTTCAAAGCGGGCTTGTTCGTTCCTATGCCGCAATCATCGGGCTCGGCGCAGTCCTCATGCTTGCATGGTTCCTCTTGAGGGGAGTCCTCTGATGCTGTCCACTCTCGTGATGAATGAAGGCGTTGCCAAAGCAACAACGTCATTCCCGATCCTCTCGGCTCTTATTCTCATTCCGTTGTTCGGCGCGATTGCCATCACGTTGTTGTCAAATCGTCGTCCGGAGTACATCAAGCTTGTAGCCGCTCTCGTCAGTGTCGGTACCGGTGCGATGTCCTTGTGGATGTTGGCCAAGTTCCAGACGCATGAGGCTGGGTTCCAGTTTGTGTCGCAGCATTCATGGATCAAGGCCTGGGGAATCTCATGGCATCTTGGCGTTGACGGAATCTCTTTATTCCTTGTGGTGCTCACCGGCATCTTGTTCCCATTGGTGATTCTCGGAGTTGATCCGCATCACGATGAGAAGCGGTACCTCGGCTGGTTGCTGTTGCTAGAAGCCGGCGTGATGGGAAGTTTCCTGAGCCTCGACCTCTTCCTGTTCTTCATTTTCTTTGAAATTGTTCTGGTGCCGATGTATTTCCTTATCGGTGGTTGGGGATACGACAAGCGCATTTATGCGGCGACGAAGTTCTTTCTCTACACAATGTTCGGTTCCGCATTTATGTTGGTGGGAATCATTGCCACGGCAGCGTTGGCGCGTCGCGACATTGGTTATCTCACGTTTGACTTGGTGAAGATTGCGGAACACGCAACCTTCGCGACAAATACTGCGCGTTGGCTGTTTCTGTCATTCGCCATCGCGTTTGCTGTCAAGGTTCCTATTTTCCCACTGCACACATGGTTGCCTGACGCACACACGCAGGCACCAACGGGTGGCTCCGTCATCCTTGCTGGCGTGTTGTTAAAGATGGGTACATACGGTTTCCTTCGATTCGGTCTGTATCTCTTCCCAGCAGCAGCTGTGTGGGCAAAACCAGTTCTTCTGACATTGGCGACGATTGGCATCATCTATGGAGCCATTGCAGCAACAATGCAGACAGACCTCAAACGTCTTGTCGCGTATTCCTCTGTTGCCCACCTTGGCTTCATCGTGTTGGGCACCTTTGCAATCACGTCTCAATCTCTCACCGGTGGTGTGATGCAAATGGTGAACCACGGCATCTCCACTGGCGCGTTGTTCCTGTTGGTCGGAATGATTTACGAACGCCGCCACACTCGTGCGATCGCTGAACTTAAGGGCATCCAGGCTGTTGCTCCTATTTTCGCTGCTGCATTTATGGTGGTGATGTTGTCATCCATTGGTGTTCCCGGACTCAACGGTTTCGTTGGCGAATTCCTTATTCTCATCGGTTCATTTGAAACTGCACGTTGGTGGACAGTGGTCGCAGCAACAGGTGTGATTCTTGCCGCGCTGTACCTGCTTTGGGCCTACCAACGCGTTTTCCATGGTGAACCTGATGAAGCGAACTCCACGTTTAAGGAGATCACGTTGCGTGAGAGTGCACTGCTGCTCGTCTTTATTGGTCTTATTGGTTTCACTGGCGTGTTCCCCAAGCCAATGTTGAGCCGTATTGAACCAAGCGTCGACAAATTGATCGAACATGTTGAATCACACTCGAGTTACAAGGCTCCGGTACATGAAGTGAGCCATATGACTGATTCCGAAACTCCGTCTGAGGAAGGCAAGTGATGTTTCTCGCTGCAACGATGACGACTCCGGATATTCCATGGAGCAATCTTCTTCCACTTCTCATTCTTCTTGGCGGTGCATGCGCCCTGCTCATGCTGGGTTCGCTTGTTCCGAACTGGCCACGAGTTGCAACACCTATCGTGACGATCTCTACTGCAGTCGCAGCCGGAATCGCTTCGTGCGTGCAATGGAACGATCTGTATTACCGCAAGGGCTTTACGATCATTTCTGATTCAGTCAGTGTTGATCGCTTTGCAATTGCCGCAACCATCATCATCACTGTTGCCGTAGCGTTGGGTGCGCTCTTGGCTGCTGCTCACAACGACGCGGCAAATGGTGACCCTTTGGAGCGTTACGCCTTGCTGCTTACGTCAGCGATTGGTGCTGTTGTCATGGCATCAGCGAATGACCTCATTGTTTTGTTCCTGGGGCTAGAAGTTCTCAGCCTCTCTCTGTATCTCATGGCCGCAAGTGATCGTCGTCGAGTGGAGAGCCAAGAAGCTGGTTTGAAGTACTTCATCCTTGGTGGATTTGCTTCTGCATTTTTGCTCTACGGAATTGCCCTTGTGTACGGCTCGACAGCAACGACGAATATCTCTGGAATTGCTCAGTCGTTGGCTGACCGCGTTGAGGTTGGTGGCTCTGACGCAATGCTGCTTGTCGGCATTGGTCTCATGCTTGTCGGCTTGGGGTTCAAGGTCTCAGCTGCACCATTCCAGATGTGGACACCTGATGTATATGAAGGTGCGCCAACATCAGTCACTTCTTATATGGCTTCTGCCGGCAAGGTTGCTGCATTCGCGGCCATCTTGCGAGTCTTCATCGTTGGGCTTGATTCGCGCGTCGACGATTGGCGACCTGTCATCTGGGTTCTTGCAATCTTGAGCATCTTTGTCGGTTCCACCATGGCAGTAGTTCAGACAAATGTGAAGCGCATGCTTGCGTATTCATCAATCAGCCACGCCGGATTCATCCTGGTGGGCGTTGAAGCAGCAGCCCATGCGAAGAGCAATGGTTTGTCTGCATCAATGGCGTATCTGTCCATTTACACGATGTTGGTCTTGGGTTCTTTTGCCATCCTGATCGCTGTTGCCGGTAATGGTGATTCAGCAACAAGCCTTGATTCTTTCAAGGGACTTGCTAAGCGACGCCCAGCACTTGCATTGGCATTCAGCACGTTGTTGTTTGCACAGGCGGGCGTGCCGTTCACTTCGGGCTTCGTCGCTAAGTTTGGTGTAATCAAGGCCGCAGTTGAAGCGCACTCATACGGCATTGGTATTGCTGCGATGGTGGGTGCAGTTATTGGTGCATTCCTCTACTTGCGCATTGTTGTCAGCATGTGGATGGAAGAACCAACCACTGATGAAGCAATTGTGATTCCTGTTCCAGTAACTGTGGTGATTGCAATTTCTGTTGCGTTCGCACTGGTCATCGGATTCTTCCCAAGCCTCTTGCTCAATGCAATTGACTTGGTACGTTTCGCACCTCGCTGAGTATCTTTAAGAAATCTGCTTACTTCCAATAGGTCTCGTAAAAAAACTTACTGATGATTGTTTGTTTGTTTGTTTGTTTGTTTGTTTGGTACAACCATTAGGGTCTTCTATTGATGAAGAAAACACGCTTGTTTTGGTCGTATATCGCCGCATTGAGCCTCGCCGGAGCTTGTGTTGTTTTGCCAACACCCATGACAGAAGCGGTTAGTGCGATATCAAATCCGATTCCGGTTTCGCAAAATGTCTCACGTGCGAAGTATGTGATCATTGCTTCTTCTGCCAGTGATTACACGTCGTTGCGAAGCGATCTTCAGAATGCTGGTGCCGAAATTCTAGAAGAGTATTCGAACATCTTCAACGGCGCAGCTGTCCTTGTCTCCCTAGAGCAAGCACAAGCTCTGCAGAATGATCCGCGTGTTAATTCAATCGAATTAGACCAATTCATTAGTTCGGAAGAAAGTTCACTGAGCAATTCCGATGTCATTCCGGGCGCGTACATCATCGAGATGTTGCCAAGAGCAAGCGCTTCGGCTGAAGAAAGCGTTCTTGCATTTCTTGATAACAATGTGACATATCAGTACACGCAAGCAATTCGAGGTTTCGCTGCGCGCCTGACTCTTAGCGAAGTAAAGCTTTTACGTACCAACCCATCAGTGAAGTCAGTAGAACCTGACCGAATCATTCGAGTCACGGGCGAACAATTATCGCCAACATGGGGACTAGACCGCCTCGATCAACAGAATCTGCCGCTGAACTCTCGGTATAGCTATCAAGGTTCTGGAAGTGGCGTGACGGCGTACATCATCGATACCGGAATCAACTCAACCCTCAGTGAGTTTGGTGGTCGAGTCCGACTTGGATGGCCCTCAACGGGAGCATCTGATTGCCAAGGCCATGGAACTCATGTTGCTGGAACAGTGGGGTCCAACACATACGGTGTGGCAAAAAATGTGTCACTAGTTTCCGTTCGAGTACTGGATTGTGCAGGTACTGGTACAACTGCAAACATCATCGCGGGCCTTGACTGGGTCGTTTCAGACCATGCTGCTGGCGTAAAGGCTGTTGCCAACATGAGCCTTGGCGGAAGTTTTTCGAGCGTGGAGAACGATGCAGTCAACAGAGTGATTAACGATGGTGTTGTCATGGCAGTTGCTGCAGGTAATGAAAGTGTTTCCGCTTGCACCAAGTCCCCCGCAAGTACGCCTGCGGCAATCACAGTTGCTGCGTCAGACCAATCGGATTATCGCGCTTCGTTCTCCAACTATGGCTCCTGCGTTGATGTGTTTGCGCCCGGAGTTTCTATTCTTTCCACATTGAATTCTGGCGGAAGCGGGACCAAAGATGGAACGTCAATGGCTTCACCTCACGTGGCTGGGGCTGCAGCTGTAATTTGGTCGCTTAACACGAGCTACACAAACTCGCAAGTGTCAAGCGCACTAATTAATAGCGCTACAACAAACAAAATTTATGATGCAATGGGTTCACCAAACCGACTGTTGTATCTCGCCCCAAGTAGTGGTGTAGCACCGGGCGCACCGCCTTCTATTTCGGCCACATTTGCATCGGGTGTTGTATCGGTTAGTTGGACTCAACCAGCTAGTTCTGGGACCAATGCGATCACTTCCTATCAGGTGGTAACAAGTGGAGGAACACCAGTGTGTTCCTGGACATCGGGACCACTTCAGTGTCAGTCGTCGTCGCTTTCCGGCGGTACTTATACGTTCAAGGTTTCCGCATCTTCTGCTGGGGGAACCTCTCCGTATTCGTCATTGTCAAATTCAGTTGTTGTCACAACATCGGGTAACAATGATTTCTTCTCTTCTGCACGTGTTCTCTCTGGAACGAGTGGGACGATTTCGGACAGTAATACCTCAGCTACTCGTGAGGTGGGCGAACCGATAACCAGTGGTTCAACATCATCAACGAAGTGGTATTCCTACGTCCCTTCTTCGAGTGGATATTTGACTATCAACACAAACGGAAGTTCGTTTGACACAGTGCTCGGTGTATTCACTGGCTCATCGGTTTCATCTCTCACGACTCAAATAAGTGACGATGACAGCGGTGATGGTTCGAGCAGTCTTGCTTCACTCTCGGTGTCGTCAGGAGTTTCGTATTTTGTCCAAGTTGGTTCTTATGCGTCTGGTGTCACGGGCGCTATTACATTGAACTGGTCTCTTGGTTCGGCATCATGTTACGGATCACCTATTAATGACAATCTCAGTTGTGCAACTCTTCTCAGTGGAACGAGTGGAACAATTTATTCGAACAATACAAATGCATCCCTCGAATATTCGGAGCCGGGCACCACACGTATTTGTAAGTCACTGTGGTACAAGATCATTCCATCTGGATCGGGTACTGCAACTTTCGATGCATACGGCAGCAGTATTGACACAGTCATGACGCTGTATCGGTCGTCATCTTCGAATGGAACTTATTCGTCATTGTTTTATGTCAATGAAAATGATGACTATTCATATCCAACAGATCGTACGAGTTATCTCGGTAGTCAATCGGTAACAAACGGCTATACCTACTTTGTTCGTATAGCGGGTTATTGGAACAGCCTTTCCTACTCTTGTAGTTACGGATCGATAGCACTGCGTTGGTCAATGAACATCACTTCGCCAATTGTGGTTCCAGGAACTCCAACTGGTGCCACAGCGACAAGAGGTACAAACTCTGCGACTGTTTCTTGGAATGCGCCCTCATCAAATGGAGGAGCAATAATCACCTCTTACACTGTCACCTCGTCGCCCGGCGGTTATACCTGTACTACCAGTTCTTTGTCTTGCACTGTCACCGGGCTTGGTAATTATGTTGCCTATACATTTACGGTGACAGCTAGAAACAGCGCTGGTACTAGTTCTCCATCTGTTCCATCGAACTCGGTCGTCTTTGGTTTTGAGAATGACAATCTTTCAGGTGCATTAGTAATTTCTGCAGGGACTGTCTATTCGAATAACTCGCAAGCTACGTCAGAATCGGGTGAACCAGACCATGCAGGCGTGTCTGGTGGCAAATCGATGTGGTTTAGATATTCATCCTCAAGTCTGAAAGAAGTGAGCCTGAACACAATCGGCAGTGACTTTGACACAATTCTGGCCGTGTACAACTCGGTCACTCCAGCAACTATGAGTGGGTTGCATCTTGTTCAAGAAAATGACGATGATCCAAATGGTCTTGGAGGAACTAGTGCGCTTTCATTTGTTGCACAGCCCAATGTCGTTTATTACATCGCTGTCGATGGATACGACGCTTGGGGTGGTCCTGCTTCTGGTGCGATTACATTGAACACTGTTGCCCAAAGTCTCTATGCCCCGAGTTCGCCAACGCGTGTTCTTGCGGTGTCCGTCAACGGCGGCGCGTCCATTTCCTGGCGCAAACCAGATACAAACTTTTCAGCAATTACGGGCTATCGCGTAACCAGTTCACCCGATGGAAGAACCTGCGATGTTGGAACAGATGTGTACCTGTGTTCGATTTCAGGACTCACGAATGGAACGTCCTACACCTTTACCGTTATTGCTATTAATCCAGCAGGTAATTCTCCGAGTTCAACATCGTCGAGTTCAATTTCTCCGACATCGGCAGAGGTAACACGCTCCTTAGCGACGGTCTGGGGCATTGATCGCATTGATGAGCGTACGCCCGTTGGCGACGGATTTTATTCAGCGGCAGGGCGTGGCCAAGGTACACGTATTTACATTGTCGACACTGGCGTGCGAGCAACACACTCGGAATTTACAGGTCGAATTTCTTCTGGATTTTCAACTGTCATCGACCAATATGGAACTTCAGATTGCAATGGTCATGGAACTCATGTCGCATCGTCAGCGGCTGGCACTACTTTTGGTGTTGCGACGTTGGCCACTGTTGTCCCTGTCCGAGTTCTTGATTGCGATGGCTCTGGTAGTACTTCAGACGTCATTAGTGGATTGAACTGGGTGGCCTCAAATATTCAAAGCACCAATAGTCAAGCAGTAGTGAATATGAGTCTTGGCGGTTCTTTTGATGCCATCTTGAATACTGCTGTTCGAAACATTGTCAATCTTGGAGTTCCTGTTGTCGTAGCTGCAGGTAATGACGCACAAGATGCGTGCAATTCGTCACCTGCAGGTGAGCCGTTGGCAATTACGGTTGCTGCTTCTACAGACACCAATAGTGAGGCGGGTTATTCCAATTACGGCTCATGCGTTGATGTATTTGCGCCAGGAAGCGGCATAACTGCTGCGGGTATTGCAACTGATACATCAACGGCCGTGAAGAGCGGTACCTCGATGGCGTCCCCACATGTGGCCGGTTATGCGGCAGTCGTCAAAGGTCTGTTCCCATCGGCAAGCCCATCTGCCGTTGCTGCTGCGATCACAGGCTCGGCAACACCAAATGCATTGACGAATGTTTCTAGTGGGACCGTGAACAATTTGCTCTTTACGGCGTTGTCAAAGTGTGATGTTGCTACCGCTGCTGGTATTAATTGCTCGTCCTCGGTTGTCACTCCGACGCCAAGCACCACGCCTACTACAACAACAACACTTCCTCGCACTACGGTGCCGAGCACAAGCACTACAACAGTGCCGGCTTATGTAGCTCCATTGCCCGCGACACCAGCGCCTTCCCTTTCTCCGTCTCCTGCGGCAATGAAAGTAAGCGTTCTTACGTCAAGTAATCCTGCAACGTTCATGGTTCTTGCGATGACAGCGAATCTCAGCGTTCCTAGTGGATCAAAAGTAACTGCCGTGGTGCCTTCTTCTTCCGCAAAGTACTGCAAGATTAAGTCCGGGAAAGTTGTGGCGGTGAAAACTGGTTCTTGTGTCATCAAGGTAACTGTCGTGAATAGTTCAACTAAAAAAACAATTACAAAAACGGTCAAGATTAAGGTGAAGAAGTAGTTACCTCGTCGCGCGTTGCACTAACGCGTTGAACAATGCCTGATTCGCAGGGTCTTCTTCTGCCGTATCTTCAGGGTGCCACTGCACGCCGACAACCCACGATGCTGTTGTGTGTTCCACTGATTCAACAGTGCCATCCTCGAATGATCCGGTGACAATCAGGCCGGGTGCAACGACATCAATCGCCTGATGGTGAAACGAATGCGTCATTGGAGTGGTGGTGCCCATTGCGATAGCTGCCTTGGAGCCATCAGCCAACTTCACAAGATGCATTGTGTCGCGGTGCACTTCATAATTTTCCAGATGCTGAATGAGGGTGCCGCCAAGTGCCACGTTCAAAATCTGATGACCGCGGCAGATGGCAAGGATGGGAAGGTCCAACGACATCGCATGTTGCACCGCAGCTATCTCGAAATCATCGGTGAATTCGTTAACGCCAAAGAGGCGCGAGTTTTCTACTTGCCCATACTTTGTTGGGCTGACGTCACCACCACCGAGAAGAACCATGCCGTCACATCGCGCGACAGTTGCGCGAATGAGTTCAATGTCATCGGTTGGTGGAATAACGATTGGAAGTCCGCCAGCGCGCTGGATTGCATCGGCATACAGTCGGCCGCCACTAACAACAGGGGTGCGGTGGCCCTTTGCCTCGTCGGATCGACGACCAGGAATTGCGATGAGTGGTTTTGTCATCGTGACACGACTTCGTCAACGACGTAGCCATTCTCGCGAGCTGCGGCGATAACGGAATCTGAATGTTCACGGCCACGTACTTCGAGAACAACTTGCACTCCGGTTTCGCGAACATGCAATGTGACGCCTTCGCGAACATGTTCAACTTCAATGAGGTTGGCTCCAGCAGTAGCGAACAAAGCAAGAAGTTGGGCGAGCCCGCCTGGGCGGTCAGAGATTCGCACAAACAGGATGAGCCGTCGGTTTGCCTTGGTTTCATTACGTCGTATGAGATTGGGAAGAATTCCGAGATCAACATTTCCACCAGAGAGAACAATGCATGTTGTTCCTTCTGCATCCGGAACAACTTGACCACTGAGAAGAGCGGAAACTCCGACGGCTCCACCGCCTTCGACGTATAACTTTCCGCGATCCATCAGGAATACCATCGCATCTGCCACAAGATCTTCTTCAACAACAACGATCTCATCAACAAATTTCTCAATGATGGGACGAGTGAATTCCCCAGGAGTCTTCACGGCAATTCCATCAGCGAGTGTGACGATGGGGCCATCTGCAGGGGGATCTCCGGCGTACGGGGCACATGCACGAACTTGCACACCAATCACGCGCACGTGAGGCATTGCTTGCTTCACCGCAATGGCAACACCACCTGTGAGTCCGCCGCCACCAAGAGGAACAATCACGGTTGAAAGATCTGGAATGTCTTCCACAAGTTCGAGACCGAGGGTTGCCTGCCCTGCGACAACAAATGGATCGTCAAATGGATGACAGAAATTCATTCCGGTTTTTTCTGCGTGTAACTGCGCCGCCGCAACAGCATCGGACAACGTGTCACCGCCCTCGGTGAGTGTTGCACCGTAGGACAGCACGGCTTTCATCTTCGAGAGCGATGCACCAGTGGGAACAAAAATTTGGCATGGAACGCCGTAATGCTTTGCAGCGAATGCAAGAGCTTGGGCATGGTTACCTGCGCTTCCTGCAACAACTCCGTTCTTCACTGCCTCGCCAAGCGATGCCAACTTGTTCATTGCTCCGCGAATTTTGAACGATCCTGTGCGCTGCAAGTTCTCTGCTTTGAAGACCACGTTGCCCCCAAACTTTTCAGAGAGGGCAGCTGATTCGGTGATGGGAGTTCTCTTCACCACGCCCGTGCCTGCCAAGCATGCGGCAATGATGGCGGCGGAATCAATAGGGAAGTCGGACATGCGTCACTACCGTAGTAGTCATGCGCGCAGCCCTTGTCGTGAATACGAATGAAGCAGACCCTGGTTTTGTCGGTCGGTCCCTTCGCCGTCGGGGGTATGGGTTCACTGATTTCTTGCGAGAGCAGTTCCACGAGTGGCCAAGCCTTGATGGCTTTGATCTCGTTGTCGCGATGGGGTCGGGGTGGAGTACCTACTGGGACCATGTGGCGGAACCGGTGCAGGCCGAGCAGGCCCTGATACGTGAGGCCATCGTTCGGGGTATCCCCATCTTGGGCATCTGTTTCGGTGGCCAGCAGCTGGCTACCGTCCTCGGTGGGGCCGTCACAAAAGCACAAAGTACCGAAATCGGGTGGTTTTCGGTCGAAAATCTCTCAGAAACAGCTCATTTGGCACCTAAAACCCTCTTTCAAGGCCCGTGGATGCAGTGGCATTACGACAGTTTCACGGTGCCAACGGGCGCCACACCCCTTGCCCAGTCCCTAGCGGGCCCTCAGGCGATTGTCTGTGGGCGGTCTCTGGGGCTGCAATTTCATCCGGAAGCCACCGAAACCATCGTGCGGATGTGGTCTTCAGATGAAGGAGTCGAAGAGCTAGTTGCTCAGGGGATTGATCGTGAGGAACTGCTGACAACCACCCGGCTATATCAGGATGATTCTGAGCGTCGATGTGACGAATTAGTCGGCTGGTTTCTGGCTGATGTCGCACAAAGGCACATGCCGAACGACTGAATTCGCAAGTGAAGTTGGGGGCGCAATGGGGCCCCGTAGTAGTTTCAAAAGCGATGTCTCCGTTTCTACGGTCCTATCTCACTGTTGTGTGGTTTGGACTTGCCGCATTTTTAGTCGCTGGATTATTGCTGGGTATCTCTGCACTCATCCGCCCCAACAAGCCCAACAGAGAAAAGATGCTCACCTACGAAAGTGGTGTGGATCCTGTTGGCGATGGTTGGTCGCAAAGTCAGATTCGTTATTACGTCTTCGCGCTTCTCTTCGTCATCTTTGACGTTGAAGCTGTGTTTATCTTCCCGTGGGCTACTCAACTCGAGCGTTACGCCGGATTCGGACTTGTAGAGATGGGCATCTTCGTTGCCATTCTTCTGCTTGGTCTTGTCTATGCGTGGCGCAAGGGCGTCCTGCGCTGGGTATAGGGAAAAGGTTCTTCGATTATGGGACTTGTTGATCGCGGTCGGCTTCCAAAGCCACTCACAACACTCTTTAACATGGGACGCTCGTACTCCCTGTGGGTGTACCAGTGGGGTCTTGCATGTTGCGCTATTGAAATGGGTGCAGCCTTCGGTTCACCTCGTTATGACGTGATGCGTTTGGGTGTTATCCCCTTGCCTGCATCACCACGTCAAGCAGACCTTGTTGTTATCTCTGGCACTGTCACCGACAAGATGGCTCCTGCTATCAAGCGTTTGTACGAGCAGATGCCAGAGCCGAAGTACGTGATCTCAATGGGTAGCTGCGCAAACTGCGGCGGTCCGTATTGGGACAGTTACTCAGTGACAAAGGGTGTGGATCAAATCATTCCTGTTGACGTGTACGTCCCAGGTTGCCCACCACGTCCCGAAGCCTTGCTTGAAGGAATTGTTTTATTGCAACAACGCATTAAGAACGAAGACATGGGTGCACGCTGGCGCGGTGAAGGCACCAAGCCAATGAATGTTGTCGATGGCGAATCAGCAGAGAAGGGTGGTGTCCCCGTTGTCGTCAACAACTGATACCCCAACCGAAGCTCCACGCGACACCGTTCGCGAAGAAGCGCTTGCACGAGTTCTTGAAGCACTCGGTGCAAATGTCGTCGACTCTTTGTTGAAGCCAAACGATGACATCTGGATTCGCGTGACCGCAGAGTCATGGCGTGCAACAGGCGAGACATTGAAGTCTCTTGGTTTCACGTACTTTGGTTTCTTGTCAGTAATCGACTGGCTTCCTTCGCCATTTGGTAAAGGCGAGGACGACCCAACAGCACCACCAGTTGAGCGTTCAACCACTATCAAGCAGGGATACGCCGGTGGCGAAACACGCTTCCAAGTATTTGCACGTTTGGTACAGCCGTTCACCACTCTCGGCATCAACATCAAAGTTGACGTCGACGATGCAGTGATGGCAGTTGATTCTTGGTCCAGTGTTTTCGCTGGTGCTAACTGGCACGAGCGCGAAGCACATGAAATGTTCGGGATTGGCTTTAACGGTCATCCTGATTTACGCAACATGTATCTCCCATCAGATTTCGAAGGCCACCCAATGCGCAAGGACTTCCCGTTGCTTGCACGCATTGTCAAGCCATGGCCAGGCATCGTTGATGTTGAGCCATTGCCTGGTGATGATTCAGAGGAAGGCGAAGCATCATGACCATGCTTGGCGACCGTCAACAACTTGCATACATCGCTGCGCAAGCAGCTGATGCTCGTGTCAACGTAGAACTTGAAACCGAGGGCATGACCCTCAACATCGGACCGCAGCACCCTGCAACTCACGGAACACTGCGCATCATTGCCCGCCTTGATGGTGAGCAAGTGGTGTGGGCAGAACCATCTGCCGGTTACATGCACCGCGGTTACGAAAAGCTCACAGAAGTTCGCACATTCCCGCAAGTCACTGCGTTGGTTAACCGCATCGACTGGTTGGGTTCGTTTGCAAACGAAGTGCCATTTATTCTCGCTGCAGAAAAACTGATGGGTGTCGAAGCGCCATCACGTGCGCAGCACATTCGCACCATCTTGTTCGAGCTCTCTCGCATCGCAAACGTGTCCCTATTCCTTGGTGACCTCGGTGTGCAGCTGGGTGCAATCACTCCAGTGTTCTTCGCATTCCGTGACCGTGAATATGTTCTGAACCTCATCGAGGCTGCAACCGGTGGACGCTTCCACCCGAACTTCGACCGCATCGGTGGATTGAAGGACGACTTGCCAGCTGGCTTCATTGACGAGACGCGTGTTGTCATGAAGAAGTTGCGCACATTCTGCGATCAGATTGAAGACCTCTTGTTCGGAAACGAAATCTTCCAAGCCCGTACCCGCGGTATCGGTGTCATTCCAAAAGACGTTGCCTTGTCATACGGCTTGTCCGGCGCAAACCTTCGTGCAAGCGGAGTCGACTGGGATCTTCGTCGTGACCAGGACATCCCAATGGCCTGGAACAAGACAGAGTTCAAAGTCATCACGCACCCAGACGGCGACTCGTTCGCACGTTGCTGGGTTCGCCTGCAGGAAGTGCGTGAGTCAACAAAGATCGTTGATCAACTTCTCGACACGATTCCTGCTGGTCCAGTGATGGCCAAGGTTCCAAAGATCATCAAGGTTCCTGAAGGCGAAGCATGGGTATCAACGGAGAACCCACTCGGCGAGATGGGTTATTACGTTGTCTCTCAAGGTGACCAAGGTCCATTCCGCGTCAAGATTCGCAGCGCTTCGTTCAACAACATCTCGATTGTTCCTTGGTTGTTGAAGGGTGTGTATGTCCCTGACATCATCACCATCCTTGCGTCGCTGTATTTCATTCTCGGAGACATTGATCGCTGATGAATGCTGTTCTTCTTTCCGCTGATCTTCCATACTGGGCGATCTCGCTTCTTCGCGTCTTGGGTGGACTCGTGGCTGTGTTGCTCCCTGCGGGCACCGTCGTTTACTTGTTCCTTTTCAAGATGTTGTCGTTCATGCAGTCACGTCTCGGCCCAATGGAAGCTGGTCCATACGGATCGATGCAGTTGTTTGCCGAAGTGGGCAAGTGGCTGCAGAAGGAGGACATTGTTCCTGCTAGCGCTCAGCCTGAAGCTCGCATCTTCAAGATGGCACCGCTCATCGTGTTGGCAAGCACCTTCCTGTTGGTTGTTGTTGTTCCATTCGGACCCGATGCATGGTTCACCAACTTCGAAACGGGAATCTTCTACGCACTCGCAGTGTCGTCAGTTTCCGTGTTGGGCATTCTCATCGCAGGTTGGTCCAGTGCAAACAAGTACTCCTTGTTGGGTGGCTTGCGCGCTGCTGGTCAGCTTGTTGCGTACGAGCTCCCCATGGTTCTCGCAGTGATTGGTGTTGTCATTCAGGCAGGCACGATGAACCTTCAGGAAATCGTTGTTGCGCAGAACGCGGGTTCGATGTTCGGCTGGGATGGCCTAGGCAACCCATACGTACTCACTCAGTTCGTTGCTTTCCTTATCTTCATGATTTCTGTGCAGGCAGAACTCTCACAAACTCCGTTCGACATGCCCATCGCGGAATCCGAACTTGTGTCTGGCTACATGACGGAGTATTCAGGTTTCCGCTTCCTGATCTTCTTCATCGGTGAGTTTGCAACAGCAGGTGTCTTCGCGATGATTGCATCGGTTCTTTTCCTTGGTGGTTGGGGCGTTCCGTTCTCATGGTTCGGTTGGACAACCATCGACAGCATTGATAACTGGATGAATGTTGCCGGACCGCTCATTTTGTTCGCCAAGATGATGGCCCTTGTTTTCTTCATTATGTGGATCCGCTTCTCTTCCCCGCGCTTGCGTGAGGATCAATTACAGCGCTTCGCATGGAAAGTGCTCATTCCAATTTCGCTTGTCAACATCATGTTGACTGCTGTTCTGAAGGTGGCTTTCTGATGGCTAAGCCAAAAGTTCCCGGCATGTTCAAGGGTCTTGGTGTCACATTCGCCACTCTCTTGGCGACTGCAAAAAATGGTGCGGACACCGTTCAGTACCCACACGAAAAGGAGACTCCTCCTATTCGTGCACGCGGTGTTATTGCATTGCACGAAGGCAACTGCACCTCGTGCATGTTGTGTGTGCGTTCTTGTCCCGACTGGTGCATCTATATCGAAGGCCACAAGGAACTTGCCCCACCTCGTCGCGCCGGTGGCGCAGCTCGCAAGGTGAACAAGCTTGATCGTTTCGACATCGACTATGCACTGTGCATGTACTGCGGTATCTGCGTTGAAGTGTGTCCGTTTGATGCGCTCTTCTGGAGCCCTGAATACGAATACTCCGAAACACGAATTGCTGACTTGCTTCATGACAAGTCAAAGCTTGGTGAATGGATGCAGACCGTGCCTGAAGCACCAGAGCTTGAAGCTGGCGCAGAAAAGAAGGGCAAGAAGTGATGCTCGCTTCCGATGTGCTCGTCGCCCAGAACGTGGGCTTTGCGATCATCGCCGCCATCATGGTCGTCGGTGCCTTGCGTGTCGTCACCACTAAGAATGTTGTGCATGCTGCACTGTGGCTAGTTGTAGTGCTCGCCGGCGCTGCTGCTCAGTATGTATTGCTTGCAGCAGAGTTCGTTGCCATCACCCAAGTCATGGTCTACATCGGCGCAGTGATGGTGTTATTCCTTTTCGGAACGATGCTCACGCGTGCACGAATTGGCGCAGAACAAGATCTCAACAACAAGAACTGGTTTATTGGCTTGCCCATCGCAGTTTTGTTGTTGGCAACAATGCTCATGGCATTGAATGATGGCTTTAAGGCAGAGAAGTTGCCTGTCGACGCTCCTGTTGTCACCACCCAACAGGTGTCCGACCAGATCTTCGGCGCCTACCTCTTGCCATTTTGGGCATTGTCATTTGTGTTGCTTGCTGCAGCAATCGGAGCCATCGTGCTCGCGAGGAGGGACTAACTATGTTGCTTAACGAGTTCCTCATGCTTGGCGCAGTTCTTTTCTGCATCGGCGTCTATGGCGTCATTGTTCGCAAGAACGCTGTGCTTGTTCTCATGTCCATCGAGCTCATTCTCAACTCCGTCAACATCAACTTGTTGGCGTTCTCGTTGCGTAATAACTCAGTTGATGGACACACGTTTGCTCTCTACGTCATTGCTGTTGCTGCTGCCGAAGTTGGCGTTGGTCTCGCAATGGTGTTGTTGATGTACCGCAACCGTCGTTCCGTTGGTCTTGACGAACTTTCAGAGATGAAGGGCTAATCCATGTTCTCTGCAGTTACTGAAGCAACCGAGGTCATCTTGAAGTCAGGTTGGTTCCTCGAGCACGCATACATCATCCCGCTGATTCCAGCGATTGCTTTTGCGCTCATTATTTTCTTCGGCAAGAAGATGCCAATGAAGGGTTCCGAATTCGGCATTCTTTCCATGTTCGGTGCGTTGGCCATGTCGGCTGGCGCTGCGTATCAGTGGATCCAGCGTGTCAACGGTGCGCCAGAAGAGGCCTACATCAAGCCAGTCATCAAGACCTGGACATGGTGGCAGAACAACGGATTCTCATTCGGCATTGGTCAACATATTGATGGACTCTCCATCACCATCTTGTGTGTCGTTGCGTTCATCTCTTCTTTGGTGCAGATTTACTCCACTGAGTACTTGCATGGCGATCGTCGTTATACCCATTTCTTCGCATCGCTCACGCTGTTCTCAGCAGGCATGCTCAACATGGTTGTTGCAGAAAACATGATTCAACTCATCCTCGGATGGGAAATCATGGGCCTGTGTTCCTTCATGCTCATCGGTCACTGGTGGGAAGAGGGCGCAAACAGCCGCGCTGCGCTGAAGGCGTTCTTCACCACACGTACCGGCGACATCGGACTTCTTGTCGGAACGTCAGTCTTGTTCTTCTCTGCCAACGATTGGACACAGAAGAACCTCGGCGTTTCTGGTTTCAGCATCCGCGGCTTGTCCGCCTGGGCACTCTCGGGTCACCCTGGGCATGCAGCAATCACCGTTGGTGCTGTTGCTCTGTTTATCGCTTGTATCGGTAAGTCGGGTCAGTTCCCACTGCACACCTGGTTGCCCGACGCAATGGCCGGTCCAACACCAGTCAGCTCGCTCTTGCACTCATCCACCATGGTCGTGGCTGGTGTGTTCTTGGTCGCTCGTCTGTATCCCGTGTTCTTCAAGGGAATGAACATCATGGGAACCAGTTTGAACTTCATTGTTCTGATTGGTGGCATCACCATTGTCATCGCTGCCGCGTTGGCGTTTGTGCAGACCGACATCAAGAAGGTGCTCGCATACTCAACCGTTTCGCAGTTGGGTTACATGATGATGGGTCTCGGCGCTGGTGCGTGGTTGCCCGCAGTGTTCCACATCTTCACTCACGCATTCTTCAAGGCTTGTTTGTTCCTCGGTGCTGGCTCCATCAGCCATAGCGCATCACACCACTCGTTCGACATGAAGAAAGACATGGGTGGTCTTCGCAAGTTCATGCCGATCACCTTTGCAACATGGATTCTTTCCACGCTCGCTCTGTGTGGCGTGTTCCCATTCTCTGGTTTCTTCTCGAAGGATGAAATCATCGACAACGTTGGCCATAACGGTTATACGTTCTTCATGATCATCGGTTTGTCCGGTGCATTCCTTACTGCTGCGTATATGACTCGCGCGACGTACCTCACATTCTTTGGTGAGCCACGTGGCGCTGCTGCTGGCGAGCACCATGAAGAAGAGCACGGTCATGACACCCCTGCAGCACATGATGATCACGGTCATGACGATCATGCTCACGATTCACATGATGCACACGCACATGACTCGCACGACGACCATGGTTCACACGGACCTCGCGAGTCCGGTCGCATCATCACTATTCCTTTGATTATCTTGGCCACGCTCGCCATTGGTTCTGGCTTCTTGAATGCCGCACCATTTGGTGAGAAGTGGGAGAACTTCAAGAAGTGGGTGGAGCCTCGCGCAGAAGTCGTGAGCATCACAGGTATTCCTGCACCTACAGGTGGCGCAGGCGAAGCTCGCATTGCAGAAGGCACCACCGATACAACAGTTCCTGCTCCAGACGCCGCTGTATCCAGCGATTCAGTCGTTCCTGTCGATGGTGAAGTTGTTTCTGAAGAGCCCGTTGCTGATGGCGAAGAGCCAATGCCAATGTATGACGAAAAGTCTGCTGAGGTTGTTGGCGCTGAAGGCGAAGCTATGCATGAATCTCCATGCGGTACTGAAACACCAGAACACGGCGTTTGTTACGCACCGCAGTTGCACCATGCACCGTTCAAGTGGTCAAAGGCTGCAATGTCAATGATCATCGTGTTCGCAGGCATGCTTCTCAGCTGGTTGCTGTGTGTTCAGTTGTACGACCGTAAGAACAAGAAGCTTGTTGGTCTCACCAAGCGCAACAAACTTCTGGGTGCCGGATACTTGTTCCTCGAGAACAAGTACTTCCTTGACACTCTCTACGAAAAAATCATTGTCCGATCCATCGCGCATCCAATTGCTCGCGCTGCGTATTGGTTCAATCAGAACGTCCTCGACGGCATCGTGAATGGCGCAGGTATCTGCACCAAGACCGTTGCCGGTTGGGTCTACCGCAACGTCGACCAGAAATTGGTTGACGGAGCGGTGAACGGAGCAGGTACAACAGCTGAGAATGCTGGTGGTGCATTGCAACCCGTTCAGTCCGGAAAAGTCAACCAATACGGTGCATTGTTGTTCGGCGCTGCCGCCATCGGTGCACTCGTACTCGTCATCATCAACTTCTAAGGGAGCTACTCAGCATGGAAGTCCTCAGCGACCACAATTGGGTACTGACAGTCGGCACGTTCTTGCCGCTTGTTGGTGTCCTCATCATGCTCTTCATTCCGAAGGCAGACGAGGCGCTGTCGAAGGCAGTCGCCATCGGCACCGCAACGGCAACGTTGGCAGTCGGCGTGTACACGTTGACTCAGTTCAACTTTGACAAAGCAGGGGAGATGCAGTTTGTTGCACGACATGACTGGATCTCAGTCATCAAGTCGACGTACTACATCGGACTCGACGGCATCAGCTTGCCGTTGTACTTCCTCTCAATGGTCATCACGTTGCTCGTCATGATCTACAGCTGGAACCACGTTCCTTCGCCAGGCAATGCAAAGGCATTCTTCATCCTCATGCTGGTTCTCCAGACAGGTATGGCCGGAACATTCATCGCTCGCGACCTTGTTCTCTTCTTCGTGTTCTTCGAACTCGTGTTGTTGCCGATGTACTTCATGATTGGTGTCTGGGGTGGCGAGAATCGCCAGTACGCATCGCTCAAGTTCTTCCTCTACACAATGTTCGGATCAGCACTCATGCTTGTTGCGTTCCTTGCATTGTTCTGGAAGACAGGTGGAGCAAGCTTCGCAATTCCAGATCTCATCGCTCATGCAAATGCGATGATTCCTAAGAACACTCAGATCTGGATCTTTGCCGGAATGTTCGTGGGCTTTGCCGTCAAGGTTCCGATGTTCCCATTCCACACCTGGTTGCCTGATGCGCACACACAAGCACCAACACAGGGTTCGGTCATTCTGGCCGCCATCTTGTTGAAGCTTGGTACCTACGGTTTCGTTCGCATTGCGATTCCAATCCTTCCGCTCGCTGCAAAAGCATGGGCTCCATGGATTGGTCTTCTTGCAGTCATCGGCATTATCTACGGTGCACTCGGATGTCTCGCACAGACGGACATGAAGCGCCTTATCGCTTTCTCGTCTGTTGCTCACATGGGTTATGTCATGCTCGGTATTTCAACACTCACGTCGTTCGGTATGAACGCTGCGATGTTCGGAATGGTTGCGCATGGTCTCATTACCGGCATGTTGTTCTTCGTGGCGGGTTCTGTGAAAGAGCGCTACCACACACTTGAGATCAAGCGTCTTTCAGGCATGTTGGTGCAAATGCCAAAACTCGGATGGATTCTTGGATTCTGTGCAATGGCATCACTTGGTCTTCCAGGTCTTGCAGGATTCTGGGGTGAGTTCCCCGCAATCATGTCGGCCTACCAGCCAGCAGCAGGTCTCAATGTTCAGGTCTTCCGCATCTTTATGGTTATCGCAGCAGTCGGCACCGTGCTTGCAGCTGGTTACCTCTTGTGGCTCTACCAGCGCACCGCATTCGGTGAGCCCACTGCAGAGTTCGCTGCTGGTCATGGTCACGACGAAGACATTCACGACGTCAACAAGTTTGAGTGGATGGCATGGACACCATTGCTGATTGCAATCGTTGTCTTCGGTGTTTACCCACAACTGATGTTCAAGATTCTCGACCCCGCAGTGGGCGTGACCCTCAAGGCTTTCGGAGGCTGATCCGTGTTGAGCGCACTGGCCACGGCGTGGACTTCGCCGTCAATCGATTACCACGCGCTTGCTCCCGAGATCATTCTCGGGGGTGGCATCGTGCTGCTCCTTCTCCTCGACCTCTTCCTACCTGATGCGAAGAAGTGGGTGCTGACGCCACTTGCATCGTTCACGGTGCTCGGTGCCTTCATCCCAGTTCTCACCCTTGCTCTCAGCAATCAGGGAGTTCGCTCACTGTTTGATGGTCGTTACATGGTGGATGATTTCAGCTTGGTGATGAAGGGTTTGTTCCTTCTTGCCGGGTACGTCGTCATCCTTCTCACTGCTGATCATCTGCGTGAAGGTGATTACTACCAAGGTGAATACTGGTTCTTATTGCTCACCAGCCTCTTAGGCATGGTGATGATGGCTTCCAGCCGTGACATGGTGTCCATCTTCGTATCGCTTGAATTGTTGTCTATTCCTGCGTACATGATGGCTGCATGGCGCAAGCGCGACCTTCGCAGCAATGAAGCCGGCATGAAGTACTACCTGCTTGGCGTCTTTGCTTCCGCACTCATGCTGTACGGCATGTCGTTGTTGTATGGCATCACTGGTTCCACCAAGTTGGTCGAAATCGCAACGTATCTCGGCTCTGACCTCACGTCTTTGCGTGCGCTTGCAGTGTTCTTCATCGTCGTTGGTTTTGCCTTCAAGGTGTCAGCTGTTCCATTCCACACATGGGCACCCGATACATACCAAGGTGCACCAACTCCTGTTACTGCGTTCTTGTCAGTCGCATCAAAGGCTGCAGGCTTCGTTGCCCTGGTCACGGTTGTATTTGTCGCGTTCCCAGGTTCACATGACGTGTGGCAGCCAGTGTTCTGGATTCTTTCGGCGCTCACGATGACTGTCGGTAACTTCCTCGCACTCAAGCAGACAAACATTGTTCGCATGTTGGCCTACTCGTCCATTGCACAGGGTGGATTCATCCTCATGCCACTTGCTGTTGCGGGTGTGGACGGTGTAGCTAACTCTGCATTGCGTTCAGTCGTGACTTATCTCTTGGTCTACGCAGCAACCAACCTCGGCGTCTTCGCCATCGTGATGGTCGTTGCACGCAAGACTCGTAGCGGTGAGATCTCCTCCTACGGCGGACTTTTCTCGTACGCGCCAGGCATCGCAACTCTCATGACAATGTTCATGGCGTCACTCGCTGGTATCCCACCATTTGGTGGTTGGTTCGGTAAGTTCACCGCATTCCAGTCACTTGTTTCTGCTGGAACCACGTGGTCGTATGTTCTCGCCATCATCGGCGGTATCAACTCTGCAGTGGCATTCGGTTACTACGGCAAGATCCTTCGTGAGATGTGGATGAAGCCAGTCCCGGACGGCGACACAACACCAGTCACGGTGTACTCGTCTTTGGGCGTTGCTCTTGGCATCACAAGCATCTCCACATTGGTGTTGGGAACATTCCCCGGCATCGTGATTCACTTCGGTGACATTGCCGGTCTCACCGGTGCATTCATTAAGTAACTCCATTCGCGCTGCAATTACTGCAGCTGGCGGTTCCATTCCATTTGCGCATTTCATGCAACTTGCGTTGTATGGAGAAGATGGTTTCTACACAAGTTCCGGTCGTGCTGGTCGCCGCGGTGATTTCCTCACGTCTCCAGAAGTCGGCCCATTGTTTGGTCAAGTGTTGGCTACCGCTATCGACAACGTGTGGACCAAGTTGGGATCACCAGAGAGCTTCACGATTGTTGAAGTAGGTGCTGGACCAGGAACATTGGCTCGGTCCATCCTTGCCGCACAACCGAAGTGTCTCGCCAATGGTGAATACATCGCAGTAGAAGTTTCTGCATCGCAACGTGAGTCTCATCCAGAAGGAATCACTAGTACCGCAGTGATGCCCACAGAGATTGAATTCGGCGTCATCATTGCGAACGAATTGTTCGACAACCTTCCATTTGAACTCTGGGTCTTTGATGATGGCTGGCGCGAATCGCACATCATTGAACAAGGTGACGGGTTCGCAGAGATCCTTCGATCAAGCGAAGTGCCTAGTTGTCTGCCATCACGAGTGCCGCACGGTTCACGTGCACCAGTGCACACTGCAGCTGTTTCATGGTTAGCCGATGCTCTGTCTCGACTACAGCATGGAAGCCTCATTGCATTTGATTACTGCACGTCACTAACGGCGGAAGTCGCATCAATGCCATGGCGTGAATGGCTGCGTACGTATGCCGGCCACGAACGTGGAGTTCACTACCTGCGCAATGCGGGGGAGCAGGACATCACGACACAAGTGTGTATTGATCAACTTGCAGCAGTGCGTGAACCCGATGCCGTGCGTAGCCAGTCTCAATTCCTGCAGTTGTGGGGCATTGACGAATTGGTAGATGAAGGCCGTCGTATCTGGGAAGAATCGGCAGCATCACCCACCTTGACCGCAATGAAAATGCGCAGTCGTATCAGCGAATCTGAAGCCCTTCTTGACCCCACAGGGCTCGGGAATTTCACCGTTTTACAGTGGAATAACTAGAGCATCAATCAGAAGTAGGTTGACTTCATGATTGTTGTCGACCGATTGACAAAGACCTACGGGGCTAAGAAGGCGGTCGATGACCTTTCCTTTACTGTGAGCCCCGGACGCGTCACCGGATTCCTTGGGCCAAATGGTTCTGGAAAGAGCACCACCATGCGATGCATGTTGGGCCTTGACGCTGCAGACATAGGGTCCGTCACATTTGATGGCAAGAGGTACAGCGAACTGGACCAGCCACTCACGCATGTGGGCTCACTGCTTGATGCAGGCGATGCGCATAAGGGAAGAAGCGCTCGCAATCATCTGCGATGGATCGCAATGACTCATGGTTTCCCTGAGAGTCGTGTCGATGAGGTGTTGCACCAAGTGGGTATGAGTGAAGTTGCCAAGACCAAAGTGGGCAAGTTCTCCCTCGGTATGCGTCAACGTCTTGGTCTTGCAGTTGCCCTTCTGGGCAATCCACAAACGGTCATTCTGGATGAGCCTGCGAATGGTCTTGATCCGGAAGGTATTCGTTGGACGCGTGAGGTGATGCGCAGTCTCGCTGATGCTGGACGCTCCGTCCTTGTCAGCAGCCACCAATTGGTAGAGCTTTCAATGGTTGCTGATGACCTCATCGTGATTGGTCAAGGCAAGCTCATCTCTGCTGGGCCTATTTCTCAGTTCATGTCGCAACATGCCAAAACATGGGTTCGGGTTGTATCGCCACAGTTTGATGCGTTGGCAGCATTGGTTATCGCACAAGGTGGCACAGTGGAACGCACGAATGAAGGTGGAGACTTCCACGCAGTGACTGCAATTCAGATTGGCGAAATTGCCGCTGCGAACAACATCGTGTTGTATGAACTTTCGCCACAAACAGGTTCCCTTGAAGAAGCTTTCCTTGATGCCACGGATGCATCGGTGGAGTTTCGTGGAGAATCTGCTGTTTCTCACAATGGAAGAGGTCAGTGATGTTGCGTACTTTTCGTTCCGAGCTCTTCAAGATGACAACGACGAGAGCAACAAAGGTTCTCTTAGGTTTTGCAGTTTTACTTCCCGTTGTGATCTACGTGTTGACCTTGATCTATGGATTTGATGGGGGCGAAATGGGTTCGCCTGCAGTTGTGAATATCGCATCCGGTGCGCCTCTTGTTGCTTTACTTCTGGGCGTCATTGGTGTGATGTGTGCAACGCAGGAATACTCCCAAGGAACTATTCGAATCACTTTGGTGGCGACTCCCAATCGTCAGCGTGTCTACTTCGCAAAGCTGCTGACAACTCTCTACATCGCTGTTTTCTCCACTGCAGTGCTCATTGGCCTCAGCTTGATTGCAACAGTGATTGTGTTGAAGGTACGAGGCGTGCAGTTTGAACTAATTGGTAACGATGCTCGGGTATTGCTGTCGTTCTTTGTACTTACGGCCGTCGTGGCACTCTTTGGCTTTTCGCTTGGACTGATTTTTAAGAGTGGCCCTGGAGCTATTTCTGCAACGCTGTTGTGGCCAACAATCGCTGAAAGCATGGTGTTTGGGCTGTTATCTGCCGCAACAACTCACAACTTCTTCCGTTGGGCACCCATTCAAAACGGTTTTCAGTTGGTCTCAGAATTCCGCTTTGATGACTACAACTCTTGGAATGTGTCTGCGTTGCTCTTCGCCGGTTTTGTTGCAGTCTTTGCAGTGGTCGGTGCTTCACTCTTTATGAAGCGAGACGCTTGAAAATTTAGAGGACGAGTTTGTCCTTGATGAACTGTATGTATTCCTCATCGGTGAAACCGGAATCTTCAAGAAGAGTTCGGTAGTACATCGTTTGAAGAAGAAGCATGATTGTGAAGATTCGACGATCTATTTTCACTCCGTCTTCGAGGTGCTCTTCCATATAGTCCAGGCCTTCATTCCACTTCGGAACGAAATCCTGAGAGATCTTTTTAATTCGTGCTTTTAGTTCTTCGTTTGTCGCCGATGCAGCAAGAATTTGAAGTCGAATGTCCTGGCCATGGAATGCATCGTATTGAGAGGGCAAAACGAGACTATTGACGATGTCGTCGATCGTGATGACTTCGAATGTCTGCATCTTGTTGTAATACGTTCTAAAGGACTTCTCGAGGCTTTCCTCGTATATGTCGCCTAGTACACGAGCCAATAGACCGTTGCGGTCCGTGAAGTAGCGGTAGATCTGTGTAATTGAACAGTTCGCGCGTGCTGCCACTTCCGCAACGCGAAGTCCAAGAATTCCCTGTTCTTCGATCTCAATACGTGCACTCTGCAGAATGGCGTTCTCGCTCTCGACGCTTCGAGGTGATTTGCCCATGTTCATAAATACAGGTTATTTACGTAAAAATTTTACGCCCTGTGTTTCCGTAAAAAATTATTTACGCACGACTAGGAGATTGTCACACTGTGATTTTGTCGGGACGACTTGTTAAGTAAGCCCCACAAATCACGATGCACATTCCGGCAATCGAAAGAAGGCTGACGGATTCATCACGGAACAAGAGACCAAGAATGGTTGCCACGATGGGCGTAAAGAACACGCCAATCACTCCGCGCACTGCACCAGCACGCACCATCAACATGCCATACACGACGTATGCGAATCCTGTTCCCACGGTTCCCAACACGAGCAACGAAAAGAATGCTGGCCACGCAAAGTGGGTGTCGTCACTCAACAACGCGGGAATTGCAAGTGGCAATGAAAACAGCAAGGCAAAAAGTTCTTGCCACAGCAACACGGTGAGAGTCCCGTACTTCACTTGCATCTCTCGCGACATGATGCTGGTGAATGCATAACAACACGTAGCTGCCAGCAAGAAAATCACTCCATGTAATGAAGCGCCTTTGCCATCGCCAACGCTTCCAAAGGAAATCAATGCGATACCGCTAAAGCCAATCAAGACAGCTGCGATGCGCTTCCCGGACGGTGCGCGGCGAGTGAGAATCGCAGCTGCCAACACAGTGGTAATGGGAATCGACCCATTAATCATTCCGGTGATGGAAGAAGACACCGATTGTTCGGCCAACGGGTAGAGGTAGAAGGGAATCGTCATTGCAACGAGCCCCAACATGGCCACACGCTTCATGTCGCTGCGGTCAATCTTCTTACGGGCAGCGGGGAAGCAGGCAAGTGCAAGTGCTCCGAATGCAAGGCGTGCGAATGGCACAACTCCGGTTGCCACGTGATCGATAGCGATGGCGATAAACAGGAATGAGGCACCCCAGGAGATTGCGACCATGGCACTCATGCCCCACTCGGTGGGGCCAAAGTGCTGGTCGGTATCGCGACCCAAGGTGGGGGAATTCATAGAGCACAGTCTTGTCGGTCGCCCTGCGGTCACAACGCTTCTTTTCACTAGTGTTCTGTATGTCTACAGGGGGCTATTTATGACCGAGAATCACGAGACCATCGACGCTCTGCAATGGGAAAAGCGCACCTTTGTGCCATCCGAAGCGTTCAAGAAGAACTCCCTCGTCGTCGGCACGCATCTCTATGACGAAGCCAATGTGGACTACGAGTCGTTCTGGGCTCGCCAGGCATCAGAACTAGTCGCATGGCAAAAGCCATGGGACACCGTGTGCGAGTGGGAACTGCCATTCAGCAAGTGGTTCGTGGGTGGCCAGCTCAACGTGTCGTATAACTGTCTCGACCGCCATGTTCTTGCTGGCAAGGGCGACAAAGTCGCCATTCATTTTGAAGGCGAGCCCGGCGACACTCGCGCCGTGACCTATGCGCAACTTCTCGACGAAGTGCAGAAGTTTGCCAATGTCCTCAAAGGTCTTGGGGTACAAAAGGGCGATCGCGTCAATATCTATTTACCGATGATTGTTGAAGCAGCAGTTGCGATGCTTGCATGCGCACGTATTGGTGCCGCACACTCTGTCGTCTTCGGTGGATTCTCCTCGCAAGCACTGGCAGATCGCATCAACGATGCCGAGGCAAAAGTTCTCATTACCGCTGATGGTGGCTACCGCCGTGGTGAAGTATTCCCCTTGAAGCCACAAGCAGATGAAGCAGTGGAGAACACTTCCACTATTACCAGTGTTGTTGTTGTACAACGCGGTAACAACCCTGTTGAAATGAAAGCCGGACGCGATCATTGGTATCACGAACTCATGGCAACCGCCGATGCTGATTGCCCAGCAGAACCAATGGATTCTGAACAGTTGTTGTTCTTGCTGTACACGTCGGGAACAACAGGCAAGCCCAAGGGCATCATGCACACCACTGGTGGTTATCTCACGCACGTGACATACACGCATAAGTACGTGTTCGACCTCAACCCCGAGAAAGACATCTACTGGTGCACCGCAGATGTTGGCTGGATTACCGGCCATAGCTACATCGTGTACGGACCATTAAGCAATGGCGCAACACAAGTGATGTATGAAGGCGCTCCCAACTTCCCGGGCAACGACCGCATGTGGCAGATCATTGAGAAGTACAAAGTCACGATTTTCTACACAGCGCCAACAGCGATTCGTACCTTCATGAAGTGGGGTGTTGAAGAACCTGCAAAACATGATCTTTCATCGTTGCGTTTGTTAGGCAGCGTGGGCGAGCCCATCAACCCTGAAGCGTGGATGTGGTATCACGAGAACATCGGTGGTGGAAACTGCCCGATTGTTGACACGTGGTGGCAAACAGAAACGGGCGGAATCATGATTTCGCCATTGCCAGGTGCAACAACAACGAAGCCTGGTTCGGCAACTTTCCCTCTGCCCGGCATCGGTGCTGAACTGCTCGACGATGAAGGCAAGCACGTGGAACACGGTGGTGGTTACCTCACGCTCACGCATCCTTGGCCTGGCATGTTGCGCGGCATTTGGAAAGACCCCGAGCGTTTCAAAGAGGCCTATTGGTCACGTTTCGAAGGCAGTTATTTCGCGGGTGACGGCGCCAAGTTGGACGATGATGGCTACCTCTGGTTGCTCGGACGTGTTGACGATGTGATGAACGTGTCGGGCCACCGCATCTCCACAACAGAAGTGGAGTCTGCTTTGGTATCGCACCCATCAGTTGCAGAAGCTGCAGTGGTGGGCGCCAATGATGCAACAACGGGCCAAGCAATCATCGCGTACGTCACCTTGGTCGGCGGCATGGAAGTTGATGAACAGGTGTTGCGTAATCACGTAGCTGGTGAAATCGGCGCTATTGCAAAACCAAAGACGATTTACTTCACACCAGAGTTACCAAAGACTCGCAGTGGCAAAATCATGCGGCGCTTGTTACGTGATGTTGCCGAAGGTCGCAACTTGGGTGATACCACCACGCTTGCCGATGCGAGTGTGGTAAACGAGCTTCAGAAGCGAGCTTCCGAAGCCCCTTCCGAGGACTAAGAAGAGAAAGCCATTGCCAGCGCT
This sequence comes from Acidimicrobiaceae bacterium, assembly GCA_947446815.1. Lineage (GTDB taxonomy): Bacteria > Actinomycetota > Acidimicrobiia > Acidimicrobiales > Ilumatobacteraceae > UBA2093. Next base: position 1,798 of record CANFGT010000007.1, on the reverse strand, counting down.
GAGAAGACGTGAAAGCCAATTCTCGAGAACCGCTGCAACTAACGTAACAAAGAAAAAGTTTTAGTCGCGGAAGTTTTCAAATTGCAATGGAATGCCAAGGTCTTCAGCCTTGAGCAATGCCATCACTGCTTGTAAGTCATCACGCTTCTTGCTTGTCACGCGCACTTGATCACTCTGTGTCTGACTCGTCGTGCCCTTCGGACCTTTTTCCTTGATGAGTTTGTTGATCTCTTTTGCCTTGTCGGTAGAGATGCCCACTTTGATGGTCACGACTTGACGAACCGTGTCGCCGCTGGCCTGTTCGAACTTGCCCCAGTCGATGCCCTTCAATGACATTCCGCGCTTGACGAACTTCTCTTCGAGGAGAACACGCACGGCGCGGGCTTTTTCTTCAGAAATGGTCTTGATTGTGATGACCAGCTCGTTTTGCTCGATGGAGGAGTTGGTCCCCTTGAAATCGAAGCGCTGAGACATCTCGCGTTGGGCCTGGTCCACCCCATTGCGGAGCTCTTGACGGTCAACTTCGGAAATAATGTCGAATGAAGGCATGGGGTGGAAGGCTAGTCACCCGATAACCTTGGAAGTTCAAATAGGGGTCGATGCCCGAGTGGCCAAAGGGAGCAGACTGTAACTCTGCCGGCAACGCCTACGTAGGTTCAAATCCTGCTCGGCCCACCATGGAGCAATCCATGAAACTGAAATGGCGAAAGCCACAACAGCCCAACCCGTATTCAACCTCGCTGGTTCGCCAGCGGGGTTGAATGCTGTTTGAGGGTAAATCTCCCAAAATCAGCCGTCATCCACCCTGTTTCACCGCAAAAATGGGTCAAAACCGCGAAAATCAGCCAATTTCGCGCAAAAGGCACTGCATCAGCGCCACATCGAGCCATTTATTGAATTTTCGGCCGATTTCGCGCTCAATTCCCACTAATTGGAACCCCAAGGACTCATGGAGCCCAATGGAGCCCGTTGAAAGGGTGGTGATGCGAGCCATCACGGAATGGAAGCCCCCATCGGCGGCGGCAGTGAGAAGGTGGCTGAGCATGACCCGCCCAATACCCCTTCGGCCGAGGTCACGGCGGATGTAGATCGAATCCTCCACGGATGTGCGGTACGCAGCCCTCTCTTTATAAGGGGAAAGAGCTCCGAAGCCGACTACTTCGCCATCTAGTTCAGCGACGTAAACGCAAAAGGCTCCCTGACGAGCGTTTTGCCATTCAATTTGGTCCTCAAGACTGCGTGGGACAAGGTCAAAAGTGGCCGTTTCGTGCTCGACCTCATAGTTGTAGATCTGGCGGATGGCTTCGGCATCAGCCTCGGTCGCATGGCGAATAAACACGTCTCCCACAGCACAGAACCTAGTGGAGTAAGTGCCTAACAGACCGATAGCATTTTCAGTCCGGCTCACTGAGGCTTTGCTTCAGCGTGCGCGCCCTCTTAGCTCAGTCGGCAGAGCGTTTCCATGGTAAGGAAAAGGTCGTGGGTTCGATTCCCACAGAGGGCTCCGCCATTCGGCGTTGTTGAATGGTTGAAGACCAATACGCCAGGGCGTCGTAGCTCAGTTGGTCAGAGCATCCGGCTCATAATCGGAAGGTCATCGGTTCGAACCCGATCGACGCTACAAAACAAATAAAACGAATTAACTGCGAAGGAGCAGCAATGAGCAAGGCAAAGTTTGAGCGCAATAAGCCTCACGTAAACATTGGAACCATGGGTCACATTGACCACGGCAAGACCACATTGACGGCTGCTATTTCCAGGACTTTGGGTGACCGTGGGTTGGCTGAGTACACACCTT
>CANFGT010000006.1 GCA_947446815.1 Acidimicrobiaceae bacterium | reverse complement strand
TACAGGGGCACCCGTAGGCAACTATCCGCACGTGTATCGCTTCACCGGAAAAATTCACGGCGTGACGTTGGAACGTCTTAGTGAGCCATCACCAGATGTCGCAGCAAAAATTGCTGATGGTGAGTTCCTCGCCAGCCTTGCAACCCAGTAGTCATTACTGACTACGAAAAGGTGACGTCGTATGTCGTGGCTTCTTCGTGCCCCAAGTGATACGCCTCTATCGCACGTGCTTTGTCGAAAAGATGCTTCGGGTTGCGCGCGATGGATGCGGCACTGTTGTGCGGAGTGAAGATCAACACTTTTCCACCTGTGCGTGCTTTCCATCGTTGCACTTCTTTATACATACCGTTATCAACGAAGCGCGCGAATGGTCCCCACATGGCTCCCGCTAAGGGTGCGACGAGAACAAGGTTTTCTACATCGGGGCCGTAGTCAACGCTGGTGCCAGATCGCACGCCGCCATCAACATATTTGATTCCGTCAATGACATGCGGGGATAGGAGTGCGGGTACTGCTGATGACGCTGCAACTAATTCAGCGAGCGGGAAATGAGCCCCATCAAGAATTGTGCGCTTTAGGCGTGGCAGTGCGCATGCCATGACATGAATCAGTGGATCGGTTTTATCACCAAACATTTCGTGAGCAATTGAAGCGAGTAGTCCTGGTTTCGGATTCGGAAACGAAGGCACTTCCATGTCTGCGAGTGTTCTAAAGGGGACTTCAAACGCGGTGGCTGCAGCTGCCCATGAACCAGCCGATGTTCCTAGAAGAGGAACCTCGGACAGATCTATTCCTCGGGGTTTGAGTCCTTCAAGCACGCCCATTGCGTATCCAATGCCAAAGAGTCCGCCGCCTCCGAATACACCACCAAGGGGTTGAAGATTGGTCGATGTCATCTTCTCAGTCTGTCCTGAATGGGGGTACCGTTGGCGTATGCAAGCACGCATTCTCACGTGGAACCTGTGGCACCAGTTCGGTCCATGGCGTGACCGCCAAGAAGCAATCTTGAGAGTTTTGCAGCAGGAAAATGCAGACATCATCTTTTTGCAAGAAGTGTGGGCACAAGAAGGTGGCCTTGATCAAGCGCAATGGCTTGCAGACGAACTCAATATGTATGTCGCACGCACTGAGGGCCCGTGGTACGACGATGGCGTCAGCATGGGTAATGCCATTTTGTCACGTTGGCCGATTGTCTCGTGGGAAGTGCATCGCCTTCCGGATGTCACTGGTGCGCCCAGTTACCGTCGCGCAGTTGTTGCACAATTGGAAACACCTTTTGGTCGATGGTGGACGGTATGTACGCATCTCGACCACAAGTTCGATGGCTCTGCCACTCGTGTTGCACAGTGTGAAGCATTGTGCGGCATCGTTGACCAGTTGAGAGTTAATCCAGAAATTGATGTGCCTGTCATTCTTGCAGGTGACTTCAATTCAGTTCCCGACTCCGATGAGATTCGCATGATGACGGGTCGTCGTGAAACCGCAATTGAAGGTTTGGTCTTCACAGACTTATGGGAACTCGTCAATGAAGACAATGGCTTCACTTGGCGTCGAGACAACCCATACATTGCGGACTCCACATGGCCAAACCGCCGTTTGGATTACCTGTTCATGTCGTGGCCGCGTCCACGCCCGATTGGCAACCCCATCAACGTATGGCTGGCCGGTGTTGAGCCCGTGAATGGCATTCAGCCCAGCGATCACGCCGCTGTGGTGGCAGACATTCGCATGGTCGCGGAATAACAGCGGCATCTGTAATAGCTGCCGAATAACCAAACACTGAACCGATGCCCCCATGCGGGCATCGTGTGCACATCGGTGTATGTCGAATTGGAATTCGCCCTCATCGATCATCGGAGATAATCCGTTCTATTGCTTTACGCGCGGCGTCGAAGCAGACATTCTCTGCATCCTTGGTCGCACGCACGCCACGTTTTCTGGCTCGCAGATGTCGACGATGACTGGCCGATCACGCAGCCAAATTCAGAACGTATTGGTGTACTTAGCGCGCAACGAAGTTGTCATTTCGCAGAAGCACAAAGGCATCTGGCATAACTATCTCAACCCGGAACACCCGTTAGAGCCGCTGATTCGACAGATTGCCGAATTGCGTCTGCCGAGCGATACGAGCAGTGCGACGCCGAGGCGCAATGTTGTTGAAGCGTTACCAGGCGCAATTCATGCGCTTGATGCCATTGATGAATGAACTCTGCAGGTAGTCAGGCTCACTGGTGATTTCCAGCGTCGGCACGCGACGGCGGATCTCATCAAACATCACGGCAATTTCGCGACGGGCAAGGTTGGCGCCCAAACAGAAGTGTGGGCCACCAGCACCAAAGCCCACCTGTGCAGGCTGTGCAGAACGGCGAATGTCGAAGTCATTCGGGTTGGTGAAGACGCTTTCGTCACGGTTGCCCGACTGGTAGAACATCACAACTTTTTCGCCCTCTTTGATGGGCTGGCCGTTGATCTCGGTGTCTTCGGTTGCGGTGCGACGGAAGTGAATCACTGGTGTTGCATAACGAACGATTTCTTCAACAGCAGTCTTGGTGTGTGTCTCGAAATCGTTGAACCACAGTTCGCGCTGATCACGATGGATAGTGAGCTCGCGCATGCCGTGACCGATTGCGGTACGAGTCGTCTCGTTGCCGGCCACCACGAGCAAGATGAAGAACGAACCGAACTCTTGTGCAGTGAGGCGCTCGCCATCAACAACGGCGTTCATCATGATGGAAGCGATGTCATTGCCCGGATTCTTCAAACGCTCTTCGCCAAGTGCAAGTGCGTACGAGAAAATTTCCCCACCCACGCGTACAAGGTCTTCGAAGGTACCGACATACTCAGGGTCGCCCACGCCAAGGATTGTGTTCGTCCAGTTGAAGATCATCTCTTCGTCAGATTCTGGGATGCCCATCATGTCGCAGATGATTTGCAATGGCATGAGAGCTGCCACTTCGCGAACGAAGTCACACTCGCGATTAGGGAAGCGTTCGAACATGCGATCAATCACTGATGCAGAACGCACACGCACGGACTCTTCGAGCGCAGTGATTTCCTTCGGCGTGAAGCCCTTCGAGACGATGGAACGCAAACGGAAATGCTTGGGGTCGTCCATGTTGATCATGGAGCCAAAGAATTCGTTGATCTCAACAGGCAAGTCACCAATGTTGGAGCCCGCACCGCTCTTGAACAAGTTGGCGTTACGGCTCACGTGCCAGATGTCGTCGTGGCGAACAAGAGCGCGATACCCAGGCCCTGGTGGGATAGGGGAGTTCTCCACCATTCGCTCTTCGAAGAAGTGAAAGGGGGACTCTTCGCGCAATGTCTTGAAGGCACCAAAACGCCAGTCGCGAGGCTTGGTCCAGAACTCAGGGTCGGACAGGTCGATGTCGGCAAGCGGAACAACGGGAAGATTCATGAACGAAGAATAGGGGACGGTACGGTCATTCCTATGGCTGAGTTCACCTTCTTCGTTGACGCTGATTTGTACATGATGAACGGCGGTGAATTGGCCGCCGCCGAAGAGGACCTGCACGAGATGGGGGTCTGGGGCGTCGATATTCCGAAGGAATATGGCATGGACTTAGGGGACCGAGTCCCTGTCCGCGTCAATGGTTCATCTGCGGGTATTCGGTTCTATTGCAAACTGCTGGGCATGAAGGACCCCCTGCAGCTTGAGGAAATGGACCGTGTTTTGGCGGCTGCAGAGGTAAAAGAAGCCTCCTCGGAGGAGTGATTCGCCCCCATTCTTGGTTAATGTCGGTGAGTCGGTTCGACCAGCGGACCACCAAACAGGGAGTCATTAATGCCCGAAGCAGTAATCGTTGCAACATCTCGTAGCCCAATCGGCCGTGCCAACAAGGGCACGCTCAAGGACCTTCGTCCAGACGATATGGCAGCACAGATCGTCAAGGCTCTTATGGCCAAAGTTCCACAGGTGAAGGCCGACGATGTCGAAGACCTCATGCTCGGAATTGGTCAGCCTGCAGGCGAAGGCGGATTCAACATCGGTCGTATGGTCGCCATCTTGGCTGGCCTCGACAACGTTCCTGGCGTCACCGTCAACCGTTACTGCTCTTCTTCATTGCAGACAATCCGCATGGCAGCACACGCCATTCGCGCCGGAGAAGGCGATTGCTTTATCGCTGCCGGTGTTGAAGCAGTGAGCCGTTACGCATCCGGTGCATCCGACTCCGCTCCAAACGCAATCTTCAAAGAAGCTGGGACACGTACACGTGCTCGCTCAGAGGGTGGCGCAGAAAAGTGGTCAGCACCAGCAGGTCTTCCTGACGCATACATCGCAATGGGTCAGACCGCAGAGAACGTTGTTCAGCTTGAAGGCGTGACACGTGAAGAGATGGACCACTTCGGTGTCCGCTCACACAACCTCGCAGTTGCTCACCAGGAGAATGGTTTCTTCGAGCGCGAGATCACACCACTCGTTCTTCCAGACGGCACCATCGTTTCCAAGGATGACGGCCCACGCGCCGGCACCACCTACGAAGCAACATCACAGTTGAAGCCAGTATTCCGCCCTGACGGTTCCGTCACCGCTGGTAACGCATGCCCACTCAACGACGGTGCAGCAGCAGTCATGGTTATGTCCGACACAAAGGCAAAGCAGTTGGGTCTCACCCCACTCGCACGCATCGTGTCCTCGGGTGTTTCTGGTCTCAACCCAGAAATCATGGGTCTTGGTCCAATCGAAGCATGCCGCCAGGCTCTCAAGCGCGCCGGTATGACAATCGATCAGATCGACCTTGTTGAAATCAACGAAGCATTCGCTGCACAGGTTCTTCCTTCAGCAAAGCACCTCGGAATCCCAATGGACAAGCTCAACATCCACGGTGGTGGCATTGCGCTTGGTCACCCATTCGGTATGACCGGTGCTCGCATCATGACAACTCTCATCAACGGTCTTCAGTGGGAAGACAAGACCTTCGGCATGGAGTCCATGTGCGTCGGTGGTGGCCAGGGTATGGCAATGATCATTGAGCGCTTGAGCTAATCAAGTCTCAACAATTGAAGCGCAACGATTAATTCGTTGTAGATCGCGAGTCGGCGGTGGTTCTCAACATGAGGGCCACCGCCGTTCCGCTTATCACCATCAAGACGGCAGCGAAAGTAAACGTGGCGCCTGCGCCATGTGAGCCGTAAATGATGGGCGCAATGAGCGACATGATCGAACCCGCGATGAGGTCGCCGGTTCCGTTAAGGCCTTGAGCTGCACTGGCGCGACCGTGAGGTGCCACTTGTGCCATAAGCGATTGTGTGGCGGGGATGGAGAGCGAACCAATGACACCTTCCACCAAACTGAAACTGACGAGAAGAATCGCACTCGGTAAAAAGCCGTAGAGCATGACGAGCGGTGCCGTCATGAAGATGCCAATCACCGTCATCTTTGCTGCACCTTTTTGGTCAGCAATACGACCACCTTTTGCACCTAAGACAATGAAGGGGATGGTGTACAACAAAAACGTCATTCCCACCATGAAGTTATTGCCACCGCGATCTGTGATGTAGCGATCCCATAGCGCGTCGTAAATGCCCACCGGAATGAAGAGAGTGAGCGATGCAAGTGCTGCTGCGCGAATAGGGCGATACTTCAACAACTCAATGCTGAGACGCTTTGATTCCTCAGTGGAAGGAAGCGATGGAAGATCTTTTGGCAGCACCACCATGAAAGCAATCAGTGCGAACACGCCGAAGATGAGGAACGCACCGCGCAAGCCAAACGGTGCGATAAGGGTGGCGCCAATGAGCGGACCACCCGTGAAACCGGCGAGTTCGACACCGCGCAAACGTCCGAGACGTTCTGCCGCACGAGTCTTATCGATGTTTGCGGCGATTGCTTTCACTGCAGGGCCACTCGTACCGAGTGCAGCACCAGAGATGGCGCGGGCAATCACGAACATCCACAACGTGTTGCCAAATGCAAAGAGCGTGGAACCTAACGATGCGAGAACCAGAGCGGCGAGCACCAACTTTTTTGGCTTGCCACGATCTGCAAATGGTGCAACAAACAACGAGACAAGGAGAGATGCCATGAAGCCAGCTGCTGCGATAAAACCTAAACCAGCATCGCTGAAGTGGTACTTGTCTTGTAAGTCGCTGAGTGCAGGGAAAATCATGCTGACCGACATCGGCACGCTGAAACCACAAATCAGAAGCGGACCAATACCCATGGTGAACTTGGCAAAGCCGCGTTCATTGGTTGGCGTTGTCATTTTTTACCTTCCGAGGCAGCGAAGCACTTCGTCGTTGAACGCGGGCCAATATTGCATGCCCCATTCATCGAATTCGCGCTCTGCAATCATGACGCATGCCGTATCGGCAACGGGGTCAATCCACATAAACGTGCCGATTCCGCCGAAGTGACCAAAGGTGGACGACGAATTGCGAGAGCTTGTCCAGTGCGGTGTCTTGTGGCCACGAATTTCAAAACCCAACCCCCACGGGCAGGGGTCGAACGAGCCAATGCCAGGAACAACGCCAGCAAGTTCAGGAAACACAGGCATGATTGCTTCTGTGATTGTTTCCCGCGCAATGAGCGTGGGGGATCGCAACTCGTGCACAAACTTCACTAAATCATTCGCTGTGGAGTGAACATCTTTCGCACAGGAACCTTCCAGGGCGCTGTGGTGCATACCAAGCGGTGCAAAGACTGCATCATCGAGATACTCAACAAAGGCGATGCCCGTGCTGTGTTCGACGTGTTGGGCCAACATGTCAAAACCGGTGTTGCTGTATATCCGCTTCACGCCAGGCTTGCCCACGGGTGCTGCTCCATCAAAGGAATACCCACCAGCATGAGCGAGAAGATGACGTACGGTGCATCCGGTTTGTCCGACGGCGTCATCAAGATGCACGCTGCCTTCTTCAACAGAAATCAAGACGGCATAGGCACTGAGTGGTTTGCTGAGGCTTGCAATGCGTTGACGACGATCCATGTCGCCATGTGTATCCACGCCACCGCTATGAATAACAGCGATGGAGGATTCTGTCACTGGCCAAGCATCAGCAAGGCTCCACGCAGAATCAAGCAACGACATGTTTATCCGTGGTTGCGAATGAGTTCAGCAACACGGAATGCAAGGTCAAGACCTTGGCGACCATTCAGACGTGGGTCACAAATCGTGTGGTAGCGATCATTGAGATCATCGCTGGTGACGTCGTCAGTGCCGCCGGTGCACTCAGTGACATCGTCACCGGTGAGTTCTACGTGAATACCGCCGGGCCATGTGCCTTCGGCCTTGTGTGCACGAACGAATCCGGCAATCTCAGCCACGATGTCTTCAAAGTGACGAGTCTTGCGGCCATTCGGCGCAGTGATGGTATTGCCGTGCATGGGGTCGCATGCCCAAACAACTGGATGATCTGTCTCTTTCACGGCACGAAGAAGTGGACGCAGTGAATCTTCCACCTTGTCTGCACCCATGCGGCTGATGAGGGTGAGGCGACCAGGAATACGTGCAGGGTTCAGTGTTTGGCACAGCTCAAGAACCCACTCGGGAGAAGTGGTGGGGCCGACCTTGCAACCGATGGGGTTGCCGACACCGCGCAAGAACTCAATGTGTGCGCCGTCGAGTTGACGAGTGCGCTCACCAATCCAGAGCATGTGTGCGCTGCAGTCGTACCACTGACCAGTGAGGGAGTCCTGACGCGTGAGTGCTTCTTCGTATCCGAGGATGAGCGCTTCGTGGCTGGTGTACACGTCGACTTCATGCAGTGAAGTATCGGATTCAGTGTCGACGCCACATGCACGCATGAAACGAAGAGCACGCTCGATCTCATTCGAGAGATCAACATAACGCTGACCTTCGGGGCTGGAAGCGACGAAATCTTGTGTCCATGCATTCACACGGTTGAGATCTGCAAAGCCACCCTTAGTGAAAGCGCGCAACAGATTGAGTGTTGATGCTGACTGGTGGTATGCCTGCACCAAACGCTGTGGGTTAGGAATGCGAGCGTCGGCTGTAAATGCTGCGTCGTTCACAATGTGTCCGCGGAATGATGGCAACTCAATGTCGCCAATCTTTTCGGTGCCAGAGGATCGTGGCTTTGCGAACTGACCAGCCATGCGGCCGATCTTCACAACAGGAACTCCCATGGAGTAGGTGAGCACGATGGCCATCTGCAAGATGACGCGCAACTTCTCACGAATGTTGACAGCGTTGAACTCGTCAAAGCTTTCGGCGCAGTCGCCTGCTTGTAACAAGAAAGCGTTGCCGGCGGCTACTTGGCCAAGTGATGCCTGCAATGAACGAGCCTCGCCTGCGAACACGAGTGGAGGGAATGCGGCGACCTGGGCTAGCGCTGTCTCAAGAGAGCCAGAATTTGGCCAGTCGGGTTGCTGCTGTGCAGGGAATGCCTGCCAGGAATCGGGAGTCCAACTACGTGCCATAAGAGGTACAGCCTTGCGCTTAAAGGGGGGTAAACGCAACGCCTATTTCCCGATGGTGGGAAATAGGCGTTGAGAACGGGGAGTCTGGGGTAAATCAGACAGCGAGGATGCGCTCGGCGTCGTCGCGCAGTCCTTCAACTGCACGGCTGACCAAGCGGCGGGCTGCCTCGGCGGTGACGCCGAGATCTTCGCCCACTTCGCGGAAGCTCTTGCGCTCACCGTCGAGAAGACCGAAACGGGCTTCCACGGCGTAGCGAGCACGATCATCAAGGGTTCCGAGGAGCTCGTCGAGCAACTCGGTGTCGACCAATGCCATGACTGCATCTTCTGGAGTGCCCTGGCCATTGTCCATGAGGTCACCCAAGGTTGCGTCACCATCGTCGCCCACGGTCTTGTCGAGAGAGACAGGAGTGGTGAGGCGGTGAAGTTCTGCGTTACCTGCATCGAGGGTTTCGCCATCGCCGGAGGCCTGGCGAAGTGCTGCACGCAAGCTTGCGGAGCGGTCACCAGGAATACGGATAAGGCTGGCCTTCTGGTCGAGTGCACGGCCGATGGCCTGACGGATCCAGAACGTTGCATAGGTGGAGAACTTGAATCCACGGCGCCAGTCGAACTTGTCGACAGCGTGCTCAAGACCGAGGTTGCCTTCCTGGATGAGGTCCAAGAGGTCCATGCCCTGTGGCAATGGGTAACGGCGAGCAATAGATACGACCAAGCGAAGGTTGGAACGAATGAAGCGGTCCTTTGCTGTGGCTGCATTGCGCAGGTCACGGCGAAGGGCGGCTCCACGCTCGCCAGCTTCTAACTTCTGGGCGGCGTCGCGGCCAGCTTCGATTGCTTTTGACAATTCGCGCTCATCCTCGGCTGTGAGGAGGGCAACTTTGCCGATGTCGTTGAGATAAAGACCAATTGAGTCATTCATGATGCAGTGTTTAACCGTGTGTTCGTAGGGCTTGTTCCCATGAAGCCCGTGGCAACGGGCACATAGGTCCGGCGTGGAGAGGGCTCCATGTCGGGGGGATTTGAGACAATAACAGAGGTTGAGGGCCTTGGCTAGGGGCAATTTGGAGAATTTGTTTTCTGCAGGTAGAAGGGTGCCCGAGCCACTTACAATCGCTACGTGCCGAACCCCTCCCCACAGCGTTTGGGCCTCCTCGGAGGCACCTTCGATCCACCCCATCGCGGGCACCTTGCCGCGGCGGTTGCTGTTCGTGAGGCTTTGGGTCTCGACCGTGTGGATTTTCTGGTCGCGAATGATCCATGGCAGAAGTCAGGCGAGCGAGACGTGACGCCAGCTGCGGTACGCATTGAAATGGTGCATGCCCTTGTCGATGGCAGCGAGGGAATCGATGTTGATGACCGTGAAGTGCGCCGTGGTGGGTTGACGTACACCGTTGAAACTTTGGAAGAGATAGTTCGCGAGATGCCAGGGACAGATGTCTTTCTCATTGTTGGTCAAGACACTGCAGACCGAATTCATACATGGAAACGCCATGCGGAGGTGCTCGCGCTCTCTACGCTCGTCGTAGTGAATCGAGACCAGAACGCCCAGCACGTGCCACCTGCTTTGGCTGATGCTCGCGTGCTGTTCGTTTCCATGCCGTCGGTGGATGTCTCCAGCACGGATGTGCGTGCAGCAGTTGCTGCGGGCAATGACATTGTAGCAATGACTTCCGTAGGAGTTGCCGAGGTCGTGCGCACTCATGGCTTGTACGGAGCGATTGCATGACCGCTATTCCTGCACGTCGTCGTCGACGTCTCATCGCGGCGATGACATCATCGGTTCTGACGGTGGTTGCGCTGCCCGGTGGTTTGGTTCTTGGTGCAAATTCATTGCTGCACGAATCCGGCGGCAACAAAGTCAATGCTGACGCGACTGCTGTCATCCCTGAGACCCCCGTGGAACTACTTGTGGTGACGAATGCTCGCAAAGAAGTAGCAACACTTGCGTTGATCGCAATTGCCCCAGGAAACCGTGGCGGAACAATTGTGTCTCTTGCTGCAGGAGCCAGTGCAGACGTTGCAAAAGCGATTGCACCGCGCCGTATCTCGGATCTGTATGCAACCGGTGGCCTCGATGCGGTACGAACCGATGTTGAGAACTTGTTGAACATCACGATCGCAACTGCGGATGATCTTTCAGAGACAGAACTCGCGGCCACGCTTGCACCTGTGGGTAGCCAGTCGGTGACATTGCCCCAGCCAGTTGTTGATGGAGCGACTGGCGCTGCACCAGTGACCGTATTGCAAGCTGGCTCCATCACTGTTTCTCCAACACAAATTGCAGCGGGACTTGCTGCAACTCAGTCGGGCGTTGCTGAAGCAACTCGTTTGCCGCAAGTAAAAGTTTTGTGGAATGCAGTTGCTCATGCGGGACTTGCTACATCAAGTACGGAAACCACCGTTGCTCAGAATGATGCCGCAACGCCAACAAACACCGATGAGTTCATTGCATCGTTATTGGCCGGTCGTGTCGATGTATGGCAATTAGGCGCAACATTGATGAATGATGCGACACGTAATCCTGCAGGTCTCGACATGTACTCACTTGATGGCGGCGAAGTGCTGACGGTGATGGCGAGCGTTGCTCCATCGGTGCTACGTGTGACGTCGACCAACATTTCGGTGATGATTGACTTGCCGTTTAAAAGCATGTCGTATGCGCGAGAAGCAGTCACTCGTCTTGCATTTATGGGTGCAAATGTTGTTCTGCTTCGACAGACAACCGATGTGCCGGCGCAACACAGTGTTGTGTACTACAACGATGCAATTGCACGCACGGAAGCAGAGAACTACACCAGCCTGCTTGGACCGCTTGAATATGTGGAATCCAAAGACGTTATTGATGGTGTGAACTTGCGAATCGTGCTCGGAAATGACTTTGCGGCCGCACTTGGTGCGGGAATCGGCGCAACCACGACTACGGTGTCCAAGTGACTAACGAGCCCGCTCAGCCAGAATCTCTCGAACTCGCCCAATTAGTGGCACGCATTCTTGATGAGAAGAAGGGCGAAGAAATTCTTATCTTGCCCGTCGGAGATGTTGTCGGAATCACTGAATACTTCGTTGTGGCGACGGCTTCGAACCCTCGCCTCGCCGGCGCATTGAATGATGCCGTGTTGGGCGATGTGCGCGAGTTGACCGGTCGCGGTCCATTGCGCTCTGAAGGTCACCGTGAGAAGAGCTGGATCTTGGTGGACTACGGCGATGTCGTCGTGCACATCTTCGTGGAAGAGTCCCGCCGTTTCTATGAGATTGAGCGTCTCTATAAGGACATCGTCCCCGTCTCTTGGTGAGACATGGCCCTTGCTTGGTAAGGTGAGGGCTCCCAGTTTTGGGGCTGTAGCTCAGTTGGCAGAGCGCTTGCATGGCATGCAAGAGGTCAGGGGTTCAATTCCCCTCAGCTCCACCAATGACCATGGTTGCCATAGTGATGAGGACCTACGAGCGTCCCGTGCTGTTGGCTCGCGCTATTGCCAGTGTCCAAAATCAGACATTCTCTGATTGGGAACTGATCATCGTGAACAACGGCGGCAATCCTGCGGGCGTCGAATCGGTCGTTTCTGTTGCTCGTAACACTTCGGGCACTTCCGCAATCACTGTTTTGCACCTGCCAGAACGCGTTGGCATGGAAGAGGCGTCAAACCAAGGTCTTCGCGCATCTACATCGCAGTACTTCGCTATTCACGATGATGATGATTCATGGCGTCCGACATTTCTAGCTACGGCAGTGCAGACATTTTCCTCGCATTCGAATGCGGCTGCAGTTCTCACGGGTGTGACTCGCGTGCATGAGACCTTCAAGGGCGGCAAGGTGTGGCCCGAGAAGCACGAGAATTTTCCGTTGGCTGATTCTCGTCTCACGTATGGCCGTCTGATTGGCGGAAACACGTTCCCTCCGATTGCAGCATTATTTCGTCGTTCCGTTCTCGATGCGGTTGGCTACTTTGATTCATCGTTGCCTGTGTTGGGCGACTGGGAATTCAACTTGCGTGCGGTTCGCGATGGTGGGTTTGTGTTTGTGTCGGAGCGCTTGGCGAATTACCACACGCGTACGCCAGAGAGCGACCGTGCAGCGGGTAACTCCATCACGGTGGGCGAGGACTTGCATCTACGAGTGAAAAAGGAACTGCAAGAGCGTTGGGAATCCGAGATGGAACCCAATGGTAAGAGCAAAGGTTCCTTCTCGCGCGAAGTCGAAGCAGAAGTGGCTGCAGCAGAAGCGAAACTGCAGGCTGAGATTGTTGCGGCTGCACGTGCACAATCGCAAGGGCGCACTATTCGCAGAATTGCACGCGCCGTGCGACATCCCAAGCGCACAGTCCGCGCAGTAGTACGCCGCGTGCGACCGACGGCGAAGTGGTGACCATGTCGACAGCACAAGTTCTCAACGCCCACTCGGGTATCACGGTCCTCACTGTTGACTTTTTCGACACGATGGTGACGCGCACTGTGGCACAGCCAACGCACGTTTTTGCGGTGATGGAACAGTTGCTTGTGCAGAAGCATGGATCTCGGTGGGCTGGTGTTGCCTACGAGCGTGTCCAGGCCGAACATCGCGCCCGTGTTGCTGCTGCGCACACTGATGCATTGCGTGACATCACCATTGAAGAAATTGCGGTGGAGCTTGCAGTAGCAATGGGGCTGAGTGCCACAGAGCAGTCCACTGTGATCTCCGAAGAAAAATCAACGGAAATCTCACTAGCAAAGGCGGTGCCGGCTGCTGCTGCAATCATCGCCGAAGCGCAAACACGTGGAATTCGCGTGTTGATCGTGAGCGATAACTACATGCCTGCATCACATCTTGTGAGCATGGCTCGTGCTGCTGGCTATTCATGGGTCACGCCTGAGCATGTGATTGTGAGCTGTGAACATGGTGGTTTCAAACACAACGGGGTGTTGTGGAAGAAAGTCCTTGAAGTAGCGGGCGTTCCCGCTGCGCAGATCTTGCACATTGGCGATGATCAAGAAGCAGACAATGTTCAGCCGAGCAAATTGGGAATCGCCACGCACATCGATACGCGTATGCGACTTTCACATCGCGACATGCACAACACCAGCCCTGATGTCTTGCCGTTATCTCGCATTGAAGCAACACAGCGCGACTCAATGTATGAGAGCGAGTGGAATGTTGCCCACGCACTTGGTGATGGGCTTGTGGGCATGGTCGTCGCGGCGCAGGTCGCCGATGTAATGAATGTGGTGAAACAACGAGAAGTCGCTGGCATTCACTTTGCTGCTCGTGATGGTTGGCTTGCGCATCAGGCGTGGAACAAGTTGCGCGAGAGTGGCGTTGCGTTGCCTCTGGCCTCGTACACCGCATTTTCACGATCTGTTATTTGGCGTGCATCTCTCACCGAACTCACTCCGGACAATGTGGGGCGATTTATTGGTGAAGACGAAGTCCTGACAATCGCTCGTCTGGAACGGCGTGTGGGCTGTGCGCTCAGTTCGCTGTATCGCCCCGACGAAGAGATTGATGCACAATCGGCGCGTGCAGTGTTATTAGAAAACGACAAGCAAGTTGTCGCTGCCTCTCAGCAGTTGCGTCAACGCGTTCTTGGCTATTTCGAATTGCAGGGCTTATTGAAGCCAGGACATCACATTGTGGTGGACCTTGGTTGGACGGGCTCCACCATTGCGGACATGGCGGATCTGATTACCGAAGCAACCAATGGCGCGAGCACTCTTGAGGCTCGCCTCACCGGCATGTACTGGGACGCGACGCCGAATCGCATGCGGGTCTCGATGCATGGATATGCAATGACAGAGTTCGAATCGCTTGACAACAACTTGCGTCTTCTTGGTGTCATCAAGTTGATGGAGGCATTGGTCACGGCGCCGCACGGTTCTGTTGTCGATTTTGCTGATGCATCACAGAACTTCCAGCCCATCTTCGTCGAGACGGCTCCAGAATTATTTGCCTACGAGAAGTTGATGGGTCGTGTTGGGGAGGCTGCAATTGCATCGGCGCTTGCCTTAGTGCAGGGAACTCATGCATCGGGGGTCACAGCAAAAGACATAACGCCCACTGCGCTGTGGGCTGCGATTCTGCAAGTAGGGCAGTCGCCACGTCGAGATGAAGTGGAAGCGCTCTCCATCGTTCGTCACGTCACATCCATCGACCATGAAGGTGATGGCACGCCACTTGTTGCATCGCCACCGTCGTCTCCGAAATCTTTCCCTCAAGGTCAATTGCCCGACTTGTACAACACGCTCATCCACGGGCATTGGTTACAAGGTTCACTGCGCTCGTGCTCGTATGGCGATGACACGCGCTGGATCGCAGACGAGATCGGTCACCGTTGGCCGTTTATGAAATCACAATGGGTTTCCTCGCAGTTAGCGTGACGCCGTGATTATCGATATCCAGTTGAACCAGGGCGCTGGCCCGTGGTCTGCATTGCGTGAAGCGGCGATTGCTGCAGAAGAAACTGGTTACTCCACATTGTGGAACCTGGATCATTTTTCCGGCGAAATGTTCGGCGTCGGTTCAATGTTGGAATGTTTCACCAGCCTCACGGCATGGGCGGGAGTCACCAGCACGATCGGTTTAGGCACTTTGGTAACTAATGCGATGAATCGCGAACCTGGTCTTTTGGCGAACATTGTCTCGTCGGTGCAGCAGATCGCTGGTGATCGATTCACTCTGGGTATCGGTGCGGGGACAGCACCCAACAGCCCATGGAGTGGCGAGCAGCAAGCGCTGAAGTTTCCGCTATTGCCGACAATGGCAGTACGACACGCACGCCTCGCAGAAGTTGTCGAGATCATGCGTTCCATCTGGGATGAGAATCGTGATGAATCATTTGCTGGTTTTCCTCGTCCGGTCTCTGCACCTCGAGTGATTGCTGGAACGAACAGTCTTGCGTTAGCTCGCCTTGCCGGAGAACGACTTGATGGGATGAACACTCGGTTCAATCATCCACAACGTGGTGAATTGATCGCATGCGCACGAGAGGCGAGTGGGCAACGCGCAGACTTTGATGTTTCGGTGTGGGCGCCATTCAATACAGAATTTGCAGACCCTGAACACGAATTCCACAAAGAACTGGCAGCTGAAGGTGTTACGCGATTGATCTTGTTTATGGGCAACAGCGTTGATATCGACGCGATTGCTTCAACAAAGAAGTATTTCAACTAGCCGGTACAGGTTCGCTGTTTGCAAGGCGCCATCTCCATGCCTTCATCATCATGTAGACGAAAATGGGAACCGTCACAAAGTTTTGGGCACTAATCATTGGGTCGTGCACTGCGAATCCGTATGCCAACCATGAAGAGCAACTAATGATGGTCATTCCATAGCTTGTAAGGGAGATGCCGTGAAGATTGTCTGTACGCATCACGTGAATCATCTGCGGGAAGATGGAACTGCCGCTAACGGCAATGGCAATGAGCCCAACTGCTGCAGGCGGTAGTTGAGTAAATCCGAGCGGAATGATGATCACGACGGATGCAAGCCGGATCAGAACGGTGCGAGGAATATGCCCGTGGCGATAGACCACCGAGATAATGATCGATTGCGCGATGATGAACGTCGTATTCGAGAACCACACGGCGACATCGTGTTGAATGACCCCGTAGCTAAACCAGAGGGCCGAACCAACGAGTCCATGCATTAGCGCAAATGGGGAGAGACCGTGTGAGGTGTCGTGGCGAACTGCGCGCCAGACCTGTGGCCAGATGAATGCAAAACTGAGTGCGACGCACCAAGCGCCAAAAATTTCTTTCATGATTATCGAATATGTGAAGGAACTCGACGGACGTAATCAGTGTCCATAAACGGCGACGACATGATGAAGTCAGCTGACGCGCGGTTGCATGCGACTGGGATATTCCAGACGACGGCGATGCGTAAGAGGGCTTTGATATCAGGGTCATGGGGCTGTGGTTCGAGGGGATCCCAAAAGAACAACAACACATCCACTTCGCCTTCGGAGATGCGAGCACCAATCTGTTGGTCGCCGCCCAGAGGGCCGCTGCGAAGGCGCTCGACAGGAAGACCAATCTTTTCCTGAACGAGACCGCCAGTGGTGCCAGTGCCAACAAGTGTGTGACGAGAGAGTGCTTCGCGATGATGCTCAACCCATTCGAGGAGCTCATCTTTCATATTGTCGTGCGCGACAAGAGCAATTGTCTTGTGTGGTCCAACGGACATCTCAACTTTGCTCACTGCCATGCCACTTGTTTAGCCGAGATGGCTCTGTAGGTGGGGGAACAATGCAGTAATTACTTGACGACGATGTTGACGGTGCGACCAGGGATGACAATTGTCTTCACCGGTGTCTTGCCGTCAAGCGCTGCAATGACATTTTCCTGCGCCATTGCAGCTGCCAAGTGAGTTGCTTCATCGGCATCGGGTGCAACGCTGATGCGTCCGCGTACTTTGCCGTTCACTTGTACAGGAACCTCGATGCTGTCTTCCACAAGCAATGCAGGATCGGCTTGTGGGAATGGCACGTATGTGACGGTCTCCGTATGCCCCAATTGGGACCACAATTCCTCGGTGAGGTGTGGGCACAGTGGCGACAACATCTGCACAAGAGGTTCCGCAATCACGCGAGGGGTAGAACCAACTGCAGTCACGTGCACAGTCAGAGCGTTGTTGAACTCAATCAATTTTGCAATCGCGGTATTGAAACGCAAGCCAGCCATGTCGGATTCAACACCGACCATTGTGCGGTGCAAATGGCGTAACAACTCTTCAGGTGCCGCGTCATCGTTCACAATGAGTTCGCCGGTGTCTTCGTTGACAACATTTCGCCACAGGCGCTGCAGGAAGCGCTGCATACCAATGACATCACGTGTGTTCCACGGACGGCTGGCATCAAGGGGTCCCATTGCCATTTCATACAAACGGAATGTGTCAGCGCCGAACTCGTCGTACATCTCATCAGGCGTCACGATGTTCTTTAGGCTCTTGCCCATCTTGCCGTATTCGCGCGCAACGGTTTCACCGTTCCACGAATACACGCCATTGTTTTCTTCAACCTCTGCTGCAGGAACTGCTTGTCCGCGTGCATCGCGATATGCGTATGCCTGCACGTAGCCCTGGTTGTACAAACGATGGAAGGGTTCTTCACTGCTGACATGCCCGAGATCGAACAGGACCTTGTGCCAGAAGCGCGCATACAAGAGGTGCAACACGGCATGCTCAACGCCACCGACGTATAAGTCAACACCGCCGGTGTGGCCTTCGCCTTGTGGACCCATCCAGTACTTCTCAACCTCGGGGTCAATGAATGCTTCGGTGTTGGTGGGGTCGAGATAACGCATCTCGTACCAGCACGAACCTGCCCACTGTGGCATCACGTTGACTTCGCGACGGTATTCACGAGCACCGTCTCCAAGATCCAATGTCACCGTTGTCCATTCCTTCACGCGTGCGAGCGGAGGAACAGGGTCGCTTGTTGCATCGTTCGGGTCAAGTGCGGTGGGCTTGAAGTCTGCAAGTTCGGGAAGCAACACAGGAAGTGCGCTTTCTGGAACTGCATGTGCGTTGCCCAATTCGTCGTACACGATGGGGAATGGTTCTCCCCAGTAACGCTGACGTGAGAACAGCCAGTCGCGCAAGCGATATGTGGTGGTGGGCTCGCCCACGCCATTCGCGGCGAGCCAGTCGTTCATGCGCGACTTTGCATCGGCGATGGAAGCCAGACCGTTCAGACTGATGGAATCATTTGCAGAGTCGATGTATTCGCCATCGCCCGTAAATGCTTCGGCCCATGTGCTGCAATCACTGCTTGCTGCAATGCCGTGTTGTTCAAACCATGCCGCTGGAGGCATCGCTGTTGCCTTGATAGGCAAGTTGTAGGTACGAGCGAACTCGAAGTCGCGTTGGTCGCCACTGGGCACAGCCATGATGGCGCCGGTGCCGTAGCCCATGAGGACATAGTCGGCGATGTAAATCGGAACTTCGCCGCCGCTGACGGGGTTGACTGCCATTGCGCCAGTGAAGACACCCGTCTTTTCTTTCGAGTCGTCTTGGCGTTCATCATCTGCTTTGGCTGCCGCTGCTGCGCGGTAAGCCTCCACTGCAGCCTGTGCATCAGTAGTGGTGATTTCTTCCACCAACGGATGCTCAGGAGAGAGAACAAGGAATGTTGCGCCAAACAAAGTGTCGGGGCGTGTGGTGAACACTTCGATACCGCCAGCAGGAGAGCCAAAGGTAACGCGTGCTCCTTCGCTGCGATTAATCCAGTTGCGCTGCATCATCTTGATGGGCTCCGGCCAATCCAAACGATCAAGGTCTTCAATGAGGCGATCGGCATACGAGGTGATGCGCATCATCCACTGCTTCATATTGCGCTTGAACACGGGATAGTTGCCGATGTCGCTGCGCCCTTCGGAGGTCACTTCTTCATTCGCAAGGATGGTGCCAAGACCCGGACACCAGTTCACGGGTGCATCGGTGAGATATGCCAAACGGTACGTGTCGATGAGAACATGCTTCTCAGGAGCGGAGAGCGCAGACCACGTGGAACCATCTTGTGGCGCACGAGTGCCGGCTTCGAATTCAGCAATGAGTTCTTCAATACGACGTGCGCGACCTTGTTCTGCGTCGTACCAAGCACCGTGCACTTGCAAGAAGATCCACTGTGTCCACTTATAGAACGCTTCATCGGTGGTGCTGACACTGCGGCGCGGATCGTGACCCAAACCAAGGCGACGCAACTGACGACGCATGTTTGCCACGTTCTCTTCGGTATTGATGCGAGGGTGAACGCCCGTGGTAATGGCGTGCTGTTCTGCCGGAAGACCGAAACTGTCGTATCCGAGTGCGTGGAGAACGTTGTAGCCCTTCATGCGCTTGAATCGCGCAAACACATCGGTGCCGATGTAGCCAAGCGGGTGTCCGACGTGCAGACCAGCGCCTGAGGGGTAGGGGAACATGTCGAGGACGAAGAGTTTTTCGCGGCCAGCAACCTTCTCGGGTTCGGCCATGGGGCCAGCGGGGTTGGGGGCGTTATAGGTGCCCTCGCGCTCCCATGTGTCCTGCCAGCGGGACTCAATACCGGCCGCCAGGCGTGCCGAGTATCTAAATGGGGGGAAGTTTGTTGCTCCGGGGGTGGAGGGCGTCGCCGAATCACTCATGGTTGTGCCATCGTATAGGTCGTGTCGAAACAACGCCCAAGGTCAGGTCGCCGTCAACCCAAAGGCGGTTCATCCCACGGGTATCCCCGCACGGCTCGGTTGTCCGAGGTGTTGCGTGAGGTGATCGCCGATGAGCTCACGAAGATTGATGATGAACGCCTTGATTTGGTGACTGTCACCGCCATTGACGTTGACCCAGAGATGAACCGTGCGATTGTCTATTTCGACTCGATGTTTGGCGAAGAGGGTGACGAAGGCGTGATTGAAGCAATGCTCGAGCACCGCCCACGTATGCAGGCCTCGATCAACCGCCAGATGCATGCACGCAAGACGCCGATTCTTTCGTTCCGTCCGGACGAAGTAATTCGTGGTGCTGCGCGAATTGAAGAACTTCTGCGTCAGCAACCCAACACCACGCCCATCGTCCCCGACGCAGATAGCGAGTAGGTGTGGCGCGGCGTCGTCCGCCCACAATGCATGGGCTGGTGTTGTTAGACAAGCCAACAGGCATGACGAGCCATGATGTCGTCTTCAAACTGCGCGGTCATTTTGGTGAAAAGCGCATTGGCCATGCGGGCACCCTCGACCCTGATGCAACTGGGCTGCTTGTTATCGGTGTGGGTAACGCCACACGTTTGATTCGTTTTATGGGTGACATGGACAAGACGTACTCGTGCGAAATTGTTCTCGGTTCGGAAACAGACACGTTGGATGACTCTGGTGTTACCACTGCCACCTATGACATGACGGCACCGAACATCGATGATGTCCGTGACATCATCGCGGAAAAATTTGTGGGCGACATCATGCAGATTCCGCCCATGGTGTCTGCATTAAGAGTGGATGGCGTGCGTTTGCATCAACTTGCACGAGAGGGCATTGAGATTGAACGTGAACCGCGTCCTATCACGGTGTATTCCTATGACGTCGAAGCCACCGATGACCCAATGGTGATTCGTGCAACGGTGCGTTGCGGTGGTGGTACCTACATTCGCTCACTGGGTGCAGATCTTGGAACTGCCCTTGGTGGCGGGGCGCATATTCGTACCTTGCGACGACACAGCACTGGCCCGTACTCAGTGGATGAAGCGTGCAGCTTGGAAGATCCGGTGCTGTTGCCAGTGGGTGAGATGGTGCGCGGCATGCAAACGCATGTGCTGGACGAAAAGGGCATGGAAGATGTTCTGTACGGCCGTGTGCGTGAGGCCTGGGATGGTGATGGTCCGTGGGCCACAACGAATGTTGACGGCGAACTGATCGCCGTGTTCGAGCTGTGGCGTGATCGCATTGCCAAGCCCACAGTGGTGTTCGGCGGGCGCGGATAGCGTTAGACACCGTGCAACTGGTGACCGACCTCTCAACTTCTCCATGGCCTGGTCGTCGAGCCGTTGTCACAATCGGCGCCTATGACGGCGTGCACCTGGGGCATCGCACTGTGATTAAACAGGTGAAGCAACGCGCAGCGGAATTGGGTGCGCTGAGCGTCGTGGTGACCTTTGATGTACATCCTGCGAGCATCGTGCGTCCGGATGCTGCGCCAAAGATGTTGACCAATGCGGCACAGAAGTTGGAACTTCTTGAAGCTACGGGTGTTGATGCTGTTGTTGTAGTCCCATTTAGCGCAGAGCAAGCAAAAGAAACCCCTGTTGATTTCGTGCAACGAGTCCTGGTTGATGCTTTACACACTCAAGCTCTCATCGTGGGCAGCGATTTTCATTTTGGTCACATGCGCCAAGGCAATATCACCTTGTTGCGCGAGATGGGTGAACGCCACGACTTCACGTGCGAGCCGGTCGTTCTTGTTCCGCGCGCGGACGGCATTGATGAGCCTGTGAGCTCTACTGCAATTCGTCGCGCTCTCGCTGGCGGTGAAATTGATATCGCCACGCGCATGTTGGGCCGCCCGCATGAAATTCGCGGAACAGTGATGTCTGGTGATCAGCGCGGACGCACAATTGGTTTCCCTACGGCAAACGTTCAGGTGGCTGGCGGAACATGCATGCCATCTGATGGTGTGTATGCGGGTGTCTATCGCCGGCCTGATGGCGTTGAATACACCTGTGCCATCAACCTGGGTCGTCGCCCCACGTTTTACACCGACCAGGGATACTCGCTTCTTGAGGCGTATCTACTTGACTTCAGTGGCGACCTCTATGGCGAAGAAGCATCAGTGCAGTTTGTTGCGTTCTTGCGCAGCGAAAAGCAGTTTGGTGGCATAGACGAACTAAAAGAGCAGTTGATGAAAGACATCGAACATGCTCGTTCCGCGGTGTTAGCGCGTCGCGCTCAATAGTGATTCGCCGGCATTACTGCCGTGCAACTACTGAAGAACTTTGTAAGCCGTGTTGCGTTGTGCAAGTTGACGACGCAACGGCGCAATGATTTCACCGAAGCGACCTTCGGTCATTGCTTGACCGTGGTTGGCGCCTGCTGCACGAGAAATGTTCTCGTCCATGAGTGTTCCGCCAAGGTCATTGCATCCGGCTTGCAGTAACTGTGCAGCACCGGAGGTGCCGATCTTCACCCAGCTGACCTGCACGTTGTCAATGAGGCCGTCGTAGAAGATGCGGCCAATTGCGTGCATGAGAACTGTTTCGCGGAAGGTAGGCCCGCGACGGGACTTCTTCTGCAGGTAGATGGGGGAGGCCATGTGGACAAACGGCAATGGAATGAACTCGGTGAAGCCGCCGGTTTCTTTTTGTAGCTCGCGCGTGACAACCATGTGACGCGCCCATGAGATGGGGTGTTCCACGCTGCCGTACATGATGGTGATGTTGCTGTGCAGACCAATGCTGTGCGCTTGGCGATGGCACTCCAGCCACTCTTCGGTGTTCACCTTGTCGGAGCAGATGATGGCGCGAATCTCGTCATCAAGAATTTCTGCAGCGGTGCCAGGAAGTGAAGCAAGACCAGCATCTTTCAAACGCTGTAAGTAATCACGAAGCGACTCGCCATTGCGATGGGCGCCTTCGGTGACTTCAAGTGCGGTGAAACCATGCACGTGCATGTCGGGCACTGCAGACTTCACAGCTTTGGTGACGTCGATGTAATAGTCGCCGTCGAAGTCGGGGTGAATGCCGCCCTGCAATGTCACCTCGGTGGCGCCCATTGCAGCAGCTTCCACTGCGCGGTCTGCAATGTCGTCCAATGTGAGCAAGTACGGCGTGCCGCGCAAGTTGAGAGACAGTGGACCTTTAGAGAATCCGCAGAACTTGCACTTGTAGGTGCACACATTGGTGTAGTTGATGTTGCGGTTGTGCACCCATGTCACGGTGTTGCCTACTGCTTTGAAGCGCAGCTCGTCTGCGTAGTCAGCGATGAGGCCGACTTCAGGTCCGCGCGCACGGAAGAGGTCAACAACTTCTTGTTCACCGAGTTCTTGGCCGTTGCGATGACCTTCAATGATTTCAGCGATGCGACCACGTGCGAATGGACGTGAGTGCGGCACGAGCGTCATTGGTTTCACGTTGGAACCGGAGTACCACTGCGTGGACTTGTGACCGACAAGAACAACTTCTGCGCCGTCAAGAACAACGTCGGCTGCAGTGACTTTCTCTGGCCAGAACGCACCCGGATCATCGCGGCTCATCCCTTCGGCATCAGTGCGGTCCATCACGGTGAAGTGCAAGGACGGGTCAAGCCACTTCTCTGGCGCAGTTGCGAACTCTGGGTAAATCGTGAGACGTGGTGCGAGAGCAAAGCCACGGTCTTCGGTGACATCACGTAAGCGATCAAGTGCTGGCCATGGTCGTTCGGGGTTCACATGGTCTGCAGTGACAGGGGAGACGCCACCCCAGTCGTCGATACCTGCATCAAGCAGAACACCAAAGTCGTCCGACAAGTTCGGTGGTGCTTGCAAGTGAATGCTTGAAGGCAAGATCAAACGCGCAACAGCGATGGACCACAAGTATTCATCCTCGGGGCATGGCTTTGCTTTGTGCATTGCAGTGCCGGCCTTTGGCAAGAAGTTCTGCACGATGACCTCTTGCACGTTGCCGTACTTGGCGTGTGCTGCTGCAAGAAGTGCCAAAGCGTCGATGCGGTCACGACGTTCTTCGCCGATGCCGACCAAGATTCCGGAAGTAAACGGAATCGCAAGCTCGCCTGACAAACACAGTGTGTCGATGCGGCGTTGTGGTTCTTTGTCTGGTGCTCCGCGATGGCATTCAAGATCATCGCGTAATGACTCCAGCATCATCCCTTGCGAAGGGGACACGGCGCGCAGCATGGCAAGTTCATCTTCATACAACGCACCTGCATTGGCATGAGGCAATAGACCTGTCTCGTTCAGTACTAACTGCGCCATGTCATGTAAATAATGCACGGTGCTGTCGTAACCGTTGTCGCGCAACCAATCTGCTGCAACGTCGTATCGAAGTTCGGGACGTTCACCCAGAGTGAACAGTGCTTCGTGACAACCCATGCGAGCACCTTGACGAGCAATCGCAAGAATGTCCTCGGCGGTGAGGTAGGGCTTTTCTAATCGCGCAGGTGGTTGAGCAAAGGTGCAGTAACCACACTTGTCGCGGCACAACATCGTGAGCGGAATAAACACCTTGGGTGAAAACGTGATGCGGGTGCCGTGAGCGGCATCGCGCTTATCGCGCGCACGTTGCATGAGGTCTTCAAGTGAAGAATGCAAAAGATCGTTGATGAATGATTCATCAATCGGGGAGGACGACATGAGGTCATCACGGGAGAACTGACGCAACAAGGCAGCACCTTTCAGGCGAACACAACGGAATGGGTTTTGTCAGTACTGGTCGAACCACCTGCGGACGAGTTAGAGAGTGTCCACCGATGGCCAAATGACCAAGCCCTTCAAGCGTACCTCGCCTATTGGGCAGTGTCGGTGTTGGAAATGGCCTGGAACATGGCCGAGACGTTGTGGCTGCTCATCGGCACACGGTGGCCCGTGCGGCTGATGAAACTGAGCTGTACGCCCGTAGCGGGATCGACAGCTGTGAAGACCTGCTCATGACCCTCTGCATCAACAACAACATCGGTGAGTCGAGGGACCCCTGCGGCATCCAATGCATCTCGGGTGTAGCCCGCATTGAGAACCTCAATCGCTATTTGCTGCACTCCGGAGCCGTGTTCGGCAAGTTGCTTCTGAACTGCGGCGTTGTTGTCTCCGCTAACAAGCACGACGGTGACGCCACCGGCTTCTGCGTTCACAACAGTTGCGTGATCGGTCGTGGTGATGCGGAATCCCATTCCAGCAAAGAAGCTTTGTGCGGCCGCAAGATCAGCAACTGCAACCACCACATGGTCGATGCGACACGCAACAGTGTCGAGTTCGCTTCGCGAAGTTGTGCCTGCTTCTTTCGTCGGCGCTGGCTCAACACGTTGTTCAGCAACTTCAATGCGGTGGGTCTCTGAAAGCAATGTGCGGAACAACTGTTCTGCAAAGTCAGCGTCGACACCAGCATCAATAGCCCACTGGCGACGGCTAGCTAACACATCACGAACACGCTGCGGCTGAATAACTGCAGCGCCTGTTGTCTCTTTGATCTCTGCGACTTCACGGCATGCATTCATGCGGTCGGCAAGAAGGACAACAATTGCTGCATCAATCTCATCGATGCGTGAGCGAAGATCGGATAAATCAGCCATGTCAGTCAGAGTGTCCCATCAGGCGCTCAACATGCTTGGCAAGAACATCAATCTCGATGTTCACCTTGTCGCCAGGATTGCGATGTCCGAGCGTGGTCACTTCGGCAGTGTGGGGAATGACAGCTACTTCGAAGGTGTCGACGGTGAGGTTGAACACCGTGAGGCTGATGCCATCGATGGTGCAGCTACCTTTTTCCACGACATAGCGCATGAGCTCTTGCGGGATACGCACGATGAGTCGTGGCGCAGGAGAGACGATTTCACCCACGGCATCGACGTGACCGAGAACGATGTGGCCACCGAAGCGGCCATTGGCCACCATGGGGCGCTCGAGGTTGACGGGGTCGCCGGGCTGAAGATTGCCCAAATTGGTGCGGGAGTACGTTTCCTCGGAAACATCGGCCAGCCACCAATCAGAGCCTTTTTCGACCAAGGTGAGACAGCAGCCATTAACGGCAATGGAGGCCCCAATGCCTGAATCTTCAAGCACCGTATGGGCCGCAATGGTCAGGCGAGACCCTTCGCGGGCCTTGACCGAGCCTTTTTCCTCAATAATTCCGGTGAACACTCTGCCGAGACTAGTGGGAATGACCCATTTCTGATGTGGGCGGGGGGTTGTAGGGGCTGTGGAAACCCTCGTAGCCTGTGGGGGTCTCCGTGGGCTCCGGCGCGCGGACGATGTTTTTCCCAAAGGTTGGGACGAACGCCCTCTCTACATAGAAGGAAAGAGGCCCTCAATGTCGAAGAACGACACTATTGCCACGTACCGTCAACACGGCACCGACACAGGTTCACCCGACGTGCAGATCGCGCTCCTCACGGACCGCATCAACCACCTCACCGGTCACTTGAAGACCCACCCTAAGGATCACCACAGCCGTCGCGGCTTGTTGATGCTTGTTGGTCGTCGCCGCCGCATGCTCGATTACGTCCGCGATCGCGACATCGCTCGCTACCGCGAACTGCTGGCAAAGCTCGGCCTTCGCCGTTAACAAAATCTTCCCACCGACACTTTTTATTGTTGTCGGTTGTCAGTCGAGAGTTCCGCGCTATTGGGCGGAGTTGCCGACTGGGAACCGGCGTGTTGTTGGTGGGGAAGTAACAAAACCTAAACAAGGGAGTTCCCATGGCTGACGCCATTCGCGTTTCCGCACCTGTCTCAGGTTCGGATAAGACCATCACCTTCGAAACCGGAAAGTTTGCGCAACAGTCGCAAGGCGCCGTGATCGCAACCATTGGTGGTACCACTGTCCTCGCTACCGCAAACGCTGCTCGCGGCGTTCGTGACGGCATCGACTTCTTTCCACTCACAGTCGACGTTGAAGAACGCGCCTATGCAGCAGGAAAGATTCCCGGCGCATTTTTCCGCCGTGAAGGTCGCCCTTCAGAGCAGGCAATTCTTACCTGCCGTCTGATCGACCGCCCACTTCGTCCTGCATTCCCTGACGGGTACCGCAACGAGACCCAGGTCGTTATCACCGTCATCGGTGTCGACATGGAAAACCCACACGACGTCATCGCGATCAACGCATCATCTGCTGCGCTCATGATCAGCGGAATTCCATTCGAAGGCCCTATCGGTGCTGTTCGTATGGCGTACTCGCAAGATGGTGAATGGGTTCCTCATTCAACATATGCAGAGGGCAACAACGGAACCTTCGAAATCGTCGTTGCGGGCCGTGAGCTCGACAACGGAGACGTCGCCATCATGATGGTGGAAGCCGGCGGTACCGAGAAGGCATTTGAGTTCTACGCAGACGGTGCACCAAAGGTGACCGAGCAGGTCATTGCCGATGGTCTTGAAGCATCAAAGACATGGATCAAGGAATCAATTGGTCTTCAGCGTCAGTTGGTCGCAAGTGTTATCGCAACACGCGGTCCAATTACTCCGCTTGAGTACACACCAGTTCTCGACTACACCGACGAAGTGTTCGCTGCTGTTGAAACAGCTGCAACACCAAAGCTTGCAAAGGCAATCACCATTGCGCTCAAGGCTGATCGCAACGCTGCAACCGATGCAGCTGCTGCAGAAACAGTTGCTGAGTTGTGCGGCGAAGGCGGCAAGTTCGCTGGTCAGGAAAAGGCTGTTAAGGAAGCTGTTCGCAGCCTCACCAAGAAGCTCGTTCGCAAGCGCGTTGTTGAAGAAGGCATCCGTATCGACGGTCGTGGCCCGAAGGATCTTCGCGGTCTCACCAGCGAAGTCGGAGTTCTCTCACATGCACACGGAACAGGCTTGTTCCAGCGCGGTGAGACTCAGGTTCTCAACGTCTGCACCTTGGCCATGCCTCGCATGAACCAGATGCTCGACACCTTGGGTCCTGACAACGAGAAGCGTTTCATCCACCACTACAACATGGCTCCATGGGCTAATGGTGAAACTGGTCGCGTTGGTTCGCCAAAGCGTCGCGAAATTGGCCACGGTGCACTCGCAGAGCGCGCATTGTTGCCAGTCGTTCCAAGCCAGGAAGATTTCGCTTACGCGATTCGTCTTGTGAGCGAAGTGTTGTCATCGAACGGTTCCACCTCGATGGCATCTGTGTGCTCGTCAAGCTTGTCCCTCATGGACGCTGGTGTGCCATTGCGCGCTCCAGTTTCCGGTATCGCCATGGGTCTCATTTACGCAGAAGGCAAGTACCTCACGCTCACCGACATTCTCGGTGCTGAGGACGCATTCGGCGACATGGACTTCAAGGTTGCAGGTACAGAAGACGCAGTCACCGCATTGCAGCTCGACACCAAGATCGACGGAATCCCAGCAGACGTTCTTGCAGCAGCATTGCAGCAGGCACGCGAAGCTCGTATGCAGATTCTTGCCAACATGAACGCCGCACTTGCTGCGCCACGTTCCACCGTTGCAGAGTCCGCACCGAAGATTGTTTCGTTCACCATTCCTTTGGACAAGGTCGGCGAAGTCATCGGACCTAAGGGCAAGGTCATCAACACCATCCAGCAGGAAACCGGTGCAGACATTGCAGTCAGCGATGACGGTGCAGTCGGCATTGTCACTGTTGGTTCGCCAGATAACTTCCGCGTGGAAGATGCCAAGGCTCGCATCCTCGCGATTGTTGATCCTCCGACCGCAGAGCTGAACGCCATCTACGAAGGCCGCGTTGTCAGCACCACCAAGTTCGGTGCATTCGTCAACATCCTTCCTGGACGTGACGGACTCGTGCACATCAGCAAGCTTGGCAATGGCCAGCGCGTGAACAACGTCGACGACGTTCTCACACTCGGTGACGTCATCAAGGTTCGTGTTGACGATGTTGACGACAAGGGCAAGGTCAGCCTTACCCCAGTCGACGACGAAGGAAACGACATTCCTGGCGGCGGTGGCGGCGGAGGCGGAGACCGTGGTCCTCGCGAGCGCCGTGACGACCGTGGACCTCGTGACCGTGATGATCGTGGTGATCGTGGTGGCCGTGGACGTGACGACCGTGGCCGTGGCGATCGCAATGATCGTGGCCCACGCGAAGACCGTGCACCACGTGAAGATCGTGCACCTCGCGGTGACGCACCTGTCGAAGTGTCTTTCGAGGCAGAGTTCGACAGCGAGCTTCGCAACGAATTCGGTGACCTTGGTCCCGATACCCGTGGCAGCCGTGACGACCGTGGCAACGGCAACCGTCGTCGTCGCTAGATAGCACTTCGTTCTCTCGTAGAACTCTAAAAAGACCGGTGGCACGAAAGTGTCGCCGGTCTTTTTCGTTGTACCGACTACGGTCAAAGACATGATTCGCGTAGGTGTTGTTGGTGCTGCAGGCAAGATGGGCTCCACGGTGTGTGACGCCGTAGTTGCTGCAGATGGTTTAGAGCTTGTTGCCGCAGTCGATACCTACAACAGTGGGGCAGTGGTGCACGGCATCACGATTGCAAGTGACCTCAAAGCTTTGGCCGACGCAAAGTGCGAAGTGGTGGTGGACTTCACCGTCGCTGATGCAGCGCGCACAACATTGCCGTGGCTTGCGTTGCACGGCATGCATGCAGTGGTGGGCACTACCGGTTTCTCTGATGCAGATCTTGCGTCGTTCCAGAAAGCGTTCACTGGTAGCAACTGTTTGATTGCGGCGAACTTCGCAATCGGCGCAGTGCTCATGATGAAGTTTGCGGAACAAGCTGCCCCATATTTTGAGACTGCAGAGATCATCGAGTTCCATCACAATGCAAAAGCCGATGCCCCCAGCGGTACGGCCATGGCAACAGCGCAGCGCATGGCTGCCGCAAGTGATGAATGGGCTGCCGACCCAACAAAGCACGAAGTCGTTCCTGGTGCGCGTGGTGGTGTTGGTCCGGGTGGCATCCATATTCACGGTGTTCGCATGGTGGGCATGACTGCATCGCAAGAAGTGATTTTGGGTACTGCTGGACAAACATTGGTGATTCGCCATGACAGTAATGACCGCGTGAGTTTTATGCCGGGAGTTGTTCTTGCGTGTCGCAAAGTCGCCGGCTTGAACAATCACCTCACGATGGGTATCGACTCACTGTTGTGATTTGTTGTAGCGCATAGCGATGAGAACGCAAAAGGCCCGCCCCACCGAAGTGGAGCGGGCCTTTTAATTTTACGAATTACTTCAACGAGCTGATGGCTGCGTCGTAGTTCGGCTCATTTGCGATGTCGGAAACAAGCTCGGTATGCAGCACCTTGCCTGTTTCGTCTGCAACAACAACGGCACGTGCAAGAAGGCCAGTGAATGCGCCTTCGTTCAGCAACACGCCGAACTCATTGCCGAAGCCACCGCGGAATGCTGATGCGTTCTGCACGTTGGTGAGACCTTCGGAACCGCAGAAGCGACCCTGTGCGAATGGCAAGTCAGCGGACACGCAATAGACAACGGTGTTGTCGAGTTGTGATGCCACTTCGTTGAAGCGACGAACGCTTTGTGCACATGTTGGCGTATCGACGCTGGGGAAGATGTTGAAGATGACGCGCTTGCCTGCAACATCAGCGTTGCTGAAGTCCTGCAAGTTGCCACCGGTAAGTGTGAATGAAGGAAGCGATGCGCCAGGTGCTGGAAGATCGCCGACTGTGTTGACGGGTGTGCCGCCGAATGATGTCTGTGCCATAGGTGGTGAGCCTACGGGAACAAATCGGTTCAGACTTCCGGAGCGCCCGGAGATCTCTTGCGTGACGCCTGAAAGAAGGAAACGCCAAAGAGAATCCCGACGACCCACCATTGGTATTTGTCGATCCAGCTGAGAGCAGAACGAATCTGGTCTTCGAAGGCTTTTCCGCCGAACCAAAGAACAGTGAGGCGAACGGCAATGGCGGGGATGATGAGGGCAAAGAACTTCTTTGGCTCCATGCGCAAGTGCCCGACCAGCATGCACACGATGTTGGACCCTGGCATCAGAAGCACGGCCAACCAGCCAGCGCGCACCGTGGCGCGTTCGGTCCATCTATATATGCGAGGCATCTCGCCGACTTGGGCCTCTGTCCATCGAATGGCACGTTCGCCAAACCATCGACCCACAAAAAAGAGAGCGACGGCGGCGGCGAGGAGGCGGAAGAACCCAATAAGGAAGAACGGCAATGGCTGAATGTAGGGAACCGAACCAAAGAGATTTCGATTACGGGCACTAAGCGCAATGATGAGGTTTGGGTGATTGTCCACCAATGCTGGGCCGATATTGCTGCCAATGGTGCCTGCGGTGAAGAGAAGGGATGTGATGATCACAATGAGGCGACGCATCCTGAGAACCGTACTGCCCATGGGTGCAGGGACAGGCTCTTAGCGAGAGGGGACAAATTGCTACGGTTTGAATATCCGTGGTTCCAGCCACCAATACGTAGGGGGACATTATGAAGGGTTTGATGCAGCCAACCCAGTTGACCATCAACTATTTGTTTGATCGCGCAGAGAAATACCACCGCGAAAAGACGATTGTGACCGCTACTGCCACGGGCCGTGAGCGTATTACGTATGGCGAATGGGCAGACCGCACGCGTCGCCTTGCCACAGCACTCGACACCTTGGGCATCTCTGCATCTGGGCGCGTGGCAACATTCGCGTGGAATACTCAGCGCCACCTTGAGCTGTACTTTGCTGCACCTTGTAGCGGCCGCGTGTTGCACACACTCAACATTCGTTTGTTCCCGGAGCAGCTCACGTACATCGTGAATCACGCAGAAGATGAAGTCATCTTCATTGACTCTTCGATTTACGGATTGATTGAGCCATTGCTTTCAACTTTCACCACCGTGAAGCATCTTGTGTTCATGAACGATGGCAAGGGCGAAGTGCCAACATCGGTTCCTGGCTTCCAGGTGCATGAGTATGAAGCACTTCTTGCTGCTGCAAAGCCAGCAGTGTGGCCTTCGAACATTGACGAAAACCAAGCAGCCAGCATGTGTTACACCAGTGGAACCACAGGCAACCCCAAAGGTGTCGTGTATAGCCATCGCAGCACATACCTGCACACGATGGGCGCGATGATGGTCGATTCACTCGCTGCACGTGAGTCCGACATCATTCTTCCGGTCGTACCGATGTTCCACGCAAACTCATGGGGACTCGCACATGCAGGTGTTGCTTCCGGCGCAGACCTCATCATGCCCGGCCCAGATTTGTCTGGTCCTGCCATCGCAAATCTCATCGTGGAAGAAAAAGTGACCGTTGCCGCTGGTGTTCCCACCATCTGGATGGCCGTGCTACCTGAGCTCAAGGGTCGCGACACCTCTGCGTTGCGTTCCATTCCGTGTGGTGGCTCTGCAGTACCAAAGGCACTCAGCGAGGCATATCGCGAACAGACTGGCTTGCCTATTTTGCAGGCATGGGGAATGACAGAGACAAGCCCGATTGCGGCTGTCTGTGTTCTTTCGAAGGCCGATCTGTTGCTGCCACAGGAAGAGCAGGCTGAATTGCGCACGACCGTAGGACTGATCTCTTTCGGAGTGGAGATGCGTGTTGTAGAACCCGGAACCACCACGCCACTGCCATGGGATGGCGAAACAAGCGGAGAGTTGCAGTGTGCCGGTCCATGGATTGCTGCGAACTATTACAACGACCCACGTTCGGGTGAGAGCTTTGCCGAAGATGGTTGGCTGCGTACTGGTGACGTTGCCGTTGTGGACGCAATGGGCCGTATTCGATTGGTGGACCGCACAAAGGACCTCATCAAGTCCGGTGGTGAATGGATCTCTTCCGTGGACGTTGAGAATGAACTCATGTCGCATCCAAAGATTGCAGAAGCTGCAGTCATCGGAGTGTCACACCCGAAGTGGAGTGAGCGTCCGCTTGCCTGCGTTGTGGTGAAGCCAGGCGAAACTTTGACCAAGGAAGAAGTGTTGGAGCACATCGCACCATCACTTGCGAAGTGGCAGATGCCAGATGATGTTGTCTTCATTCCAGAAGTACCAAAGACATCAGTGGGCAAGTTCTCCAAGAAGACTTTGCGCGAGCAGTTCGAGAACTACGTTCTTCCAACAATCTGATCAGTTGCGATGTGAATCGCAGTGAGAGGGTTACAAACGGCCAGAGTTGATGATGCTCTGTAGGAACTGCTGAGCACGTTCCGACTGTGGCGCTGTGAACACTTGTGATGGTGGGCCTTG
Source organism: Acidimicrobiaceae bacterium (assembly GCA_947446815.1). GTDB lineage: Bacteria > Actinomycetota > Acidimicrobiia > Acidimicrobiales > Ilumatobacteraceae > UBA2093. The sequence goes on along the minus strand of CANFGT010000006.1, from coordinate 106,628 downwards.
TTCGATGATGTATCCGCCATCGAGAACACACACGACGTCACTGGTGTCGCGCGCGAATCCCATTTCGTGCGTTGCGAGAATGAGTGTCATGCCCGACGCCTTCAGCTCGCGCACGACATCAAGCACCTCGCCCACAAGCTCGGGGTCGAGGCTGCTGGTGATTTCATCCAGCAAGAGAACCTCCGGTTCAATGGCTAGCGCACGCACAATCGCGACGCGCTGTTGTTGGCCACCGGAGAGTTGATCTGGATATGAATTGGCTTTATCGGCAAGTCCAAAACGTTCGAGAAGTTCCATGGCTTTCGCACGGGCAACTGCTTTGTTGATGCCAAGGGTGCGGGTGGGGGACAAGATGATGTTTTCCATCACTGACATGTGTGGAAACAAGTTGAAGTTTTGAAACACCATGCCGATGCGGCGACGAACTGGGTTTGCATCAAAGCCTGGTACAGAAATATCGACATCATCGAGGAAGATTTCGCCGTCTTCAATGGGTTCAAGCAAATTGATGCAACGCAACAGAGTGCTCTTACCTGATCCGCTAGGCCCAATGAGCGTGACAACAGAGCCTTCGGCGATATCAAGCGACACATTGTGAAGAACGATGTGATGGCCATATGACTTAGAGAGTCGACGAAGAGAGAGTTTGATATTGCTCATCGCACTTTGGTTCCTGTGGTGCGGCGGCGTTCGCGTTCCATGAGGTAGTCGGTGGTACGCGTAAGGGGAATGGTGATGCACAAGAAAATAACTGCGGCACCGATGAATGGTGTGAAGTTGGCGAACTTCGATTTATCAATTCCGGCCTGGCGAAGAATCTCGATAGGGCCGATGAGGCTGACAAGTGCAACGTCTTTCTGCAGGCTGACGAGGTCGTTCATCAGTGGTGGCACCACGCGACGGATTGCCTGAGGGATAACAACAAAGCGCATTGTTTGCCAGTTGGACAAACCAAGAGAACGGGCAGCTGCACGTTGAGATTCGTGCACGCTCTCGATGCCTGCGCGAAAGACTTCAGCGACATAGGAGGCATACGTGAGGATGAGTGCGACAGAGCCCCACAGAAGTGGGCTATTCCACGGGCGATCAAGACCTAAGCCAGGAACACCGAATCCGATGAGGTAGATCCACAAGATGACGGGCACACCGCGCATGATGTCGGTGTAAGCGATCGTGAAAGCACGCAATGGGAAGAGAGCGGAGGAGCGAGAGTTGCGCGCCATTGCCACCAACATCGCAAAGATCAAGATGAGTGGTGCTGACCACGCGAAGATTTTGACGTCAAGAACAAATGCGCGCAATAGGTGGGGGAATGACCCTCGGAAACGCTCGCCGTTAAAGAACGATTGACGAACTCGATCCCAGCGGGGCATTTGTGGCACGAGAAGCACAATCGCGGTCACCACAATCAGCGAACTGACCGTAGCGACCGCGATACTGCGACGTTTCCGTGCTTGTTCGTACGCGGCACGACGACTGGTGGTGGTAGCCATCTGCAATCAGTCGTTGTGTCGCGGTACGGGCGTTATTTGATGACGGGGATTTCGGCTTTGCTTGACAACCATGTTGTGGTCATCGTTGCAAGTGCACCGCTGTCCTTGATTGCAGCAAGTGCTGTATTCACGCAAGACACAAGTGGATTGCCGAGGTCGAAGACCATTCCGAACTCATCTGCTTTTGCAGTTGCATCGGCAGGGAACTGTCCAAGGACAGATGATCCTTCGATTTCGACAGCTGATACGTAGAGCGCGGTGGGAAGGTCGAAGATTGCAGCGTCAATCTGCTTTGCTTCGAGGGCTGCCTTTGCTCCAGCGTTGTCGTCATAGACGAATGGCTCAGTATCTGGCTTGATCACGTTGGTGATGAAGTCAAGGCTGGTGGTGCCAGCCTGTGCACCCAACTTGAGCTTCTTGATTGCGGCGATGGTGTTTGCACCTTTTGCAGCAGAGTCGGTCAGTCCAACGATTGCCTGGTTCGTGGTGTAGTAGCCATCGCTAAACGAAACGGTCTGCTTGCGCTCTTTGGTGATGGAGTACTGCTGCAAGTTGAAGTCAAAGTTCTTCTTGCCTGGCTGAATTGCCTCGTCGAATGTGGTGCGAACCCACTTGACATTTGCATCGGAGTAGCCAAGTTCATCGGCAACTGCATATGCAACGGCGGCTTCAAAGCCTTCCTTCATCTCTGGCTTGTCGTCGACAACCCATGGGCCGTATGCAGGAGAACCGGTACCGATGGTGAGTACACCATCTTTCAGGGTCTTGCCGGCGGTGCATTCGTTACCGGCACCGGCGGAGAGTTTGGCTGCTCCGGTGGTATCGCTCGACGAGGATCCACCGCATGCTGCGAGCAGCAATGCGCCAGAAATAGAAAGTGTGAGCGCGATTTTGCGCATGATGATTCCTTTCAGAAGGGAATGGACGAGGGAAATCCTACCTTTCGGTATTTCTGCCAACGAACTGACTCCCTGGCCCAAACCGAGGGCGTTGTGGTCGTGTCGCGTCAGTCATAATGGGGTATGGCCCTTTTCGGACAAGTTCTCACGGCAATGATCACGCCGTTCGATGCCAATGGTGCACTCGATATTGCTGAGGCCGTTCGCCTCGCAAAGTGGTTGCAGGACAACGGCAACGACGGTCTCGTCATCTCAGGCACCACAGGGGAGTCATCCACTCTGACGGACCCTGAGAAGTTGGCATTGTGGGAAGCCATCATTGGCGCCGTCACCATTCCAGTCATTGCAGGTAGTGGCTCGAATGACACCGCACACTCAGTGCACCTCACAAAAGAGGTCACGAAGATGGGCGCAGCTGGCATTCTCGCAGTCGGCCCGTATTACAACCGCCCTCCACAGTCGGGCCTCATTGGCCATATCGAGGCAATGGCAAACGCCACGACATTGCCCGTTGTTGTGTACGACATTCCTGTGCGTACCGGTCGCAAGATTTCAACAGAGTCACTCGCGTACTTGGCGAACAACGTGAAGAACGTAAAGGCGTTGAAGGATGCTGCGGGTAACCCAGCAGAGGCAGCGAACCTCATGGCAATGGTGCCAAAGGACTTCGAGTTGTACTCCGGAGACGATGGACTCACGCTTGCGTTCCTCGCATACGGAGGTTCTGGCGTGATTGGTGTTGCAACGCACTGGAGTGCACCAGAACATCAACTCATGATCAATGCATTCAAGAGCGGTGATGTGAAGAAGGCTCGTGCGATCAACGACATCTTGTTGGAGAGTTATGCATACGAAACCGGTGATGCGAATCCGAATCCGATTCCATCCAAGGTGATGATGAACGAGCTTGGATTCAACGTTGGTGTATGTCGCTTGCCGATGGGCCCACCACCTGCAGGTCTCGATGTTCGCGCTCGTGAGGTTCTTGCGAATCTCGAGAAGGCGCGTACCGCTTTACGCGGCTAGACCATGGCAGCTCCCGTACGCATTTATTTCCTTGGTGGTCTCGGCGAGATTGGCCGCAACTGCATGGTCCTGGAGCAAGACAACAAGTTGCTCCTCATTGACTGTGGCCTTATGTTCCCTGATGCAGACATGCACGGCATCGACTTGGTGTTGCCCGACTTCACCTTCTTAATTGAAAACAAAGATCGCATCGTGGGTTGTGTTGCTACACACGGCCATGAAGATCACGTGGGTGGTTTGCAGTTCCTTCTTCGTGAACTGGAATTTCCTATCTACGGTTCAGCTGTCACATTGGGCTTAGCGCGCAACCGCATTGAAGAAGCGGGCTTGTTGAAGCACACAAGTTTGATGACCGTACGTGATGGAGAGCGCATCAACATTGGGCCTTTTGACGTTGAGTTTCTGCCTGTGACGCACTCGGTGCCGCATGCTCACGCCATCATCGTGCACACACCGCAAGGCGTGATTGTCCATTCAGGTGACTTCAAGCTGGACCTCACGCCCGTTGATAATCGTCGTACAGACCTTGCGCGTTTGGGTGAACTCGCTTCCACCGTCGGCATTCGTTTGTTGATGTGTGACAGCACCAACGCTGAAGAACATGGTCATGCACCTAGCGAGAAGAGCGTGGGCGCAGTGTTGCGTCAACTGTTCTATGAGCATCGTGATCGACGCATCATTACGGCATCATTTGCGAGCCACATTCACCGCGTGCAGCAAGTGATTGAGGCTGCGCTTGATCATGGTCGCAAAGTGTGTCTCATGGGTCGCTCGATGCAAAAAAATATTGCACTGGCCATTGATCTCAAACTGATTGATGTTCCCGCGAGTGCATTCGTTGATGTTGAACACGTTCACGACTACAAGCCAGAAGACATCTGCATTATCTCCACTGGTTCGCAAGGCGAGCCCATGTCGGCGTTGTCGTTGTTGTCGCGTGGTGAGAGTCGTTGGTTCAAAGTGGGCGAGGATGACACCATCATTCTTTCCAGTCATGCCATTCCTGGCAATGAAGGAAACGTCAATCGTGTCATTGACGGGCTCATGCGAGCTGGCGCGAAAGTAGTGCACAGCGGAATCGCAGATGTGCACGCCACTGGTCACGCACAAGCAGATGAGTTGAAGACGTACCACTCAATTCTTCGTCCGGAATGGTTCGTGCCCGTACATGGCGAGTTCCGCCACATGCGTGCGCACGCAGAACTCGCAGTCGTCATGGGTGCAGACAAAGACAAGGTCTTGCAAGCAACTGATGGTGATGTGCTGGAACTCTCTGACGATGGACTTGCATTCGTTGACAAAATTCCTGCGAACTATTTGTTTGTTGATGGCATCGTGGGTGACGTTGGCCAAGGTGTGTTGCGAGACCGCCGTGTTCTGGCCGAAGAAGGCGTTGTTGTCATCGTTGCAACAGTCGATGCGCAGAACCACAAAGTGATTACAGGTCCGGAAGTCATTACTCGTGGCTGGGTATATGCACCCGAGGCGGACAGTTTGCTGGATGAAGCCGAGGCACACATCGCGCAGAAACTGGTTGCTGCTCTCGATGATGGAATCAACGACATTGATGGTCTTGAGCGTGTGGTGCGAAAAGCAGCAGGAAAATTCGTCAGCGACCGCACCAAGCGCCGCCCGATGATTGTTCCTGTGGTGATGACCACCTAATTTGCCGATTTCGCTGACGGGGCAAAGGCCTCGGGCAGGTATCCCGAACGTCAGTTCACCCCACTAGTACCTTTTTATTCATGTCTGGCAAGGGTTCTCGTTCGTCTTCCGGTGGCTCGAAAGGGTCATCTGGCTCCCGTTCGTCTGTAAAGACCCCCGCAAAGGGCGCCAAGCGCCCCGCCGCAAAGTCCGCAAAGTCCAAGCCCAACACTGACTCAGCCGCCCGTGAAGTCGTGCGTGGCCGCGAAGTGGAATTCTGGGGTATCGGGCTCATCAGTGCCGGAATTGTTTTTGTCCTCTCGATGTATCTGCACACAGCGGGCCCATTGGGTCGTGGCATTGACATCACCTTTGGCTGGTTGTTAGGTCTTGGCCGTTTTGCTCTTCCCGTCGTTGTCGTAGGCATTGGCGTTGCGATGGTGCGTCGTCGCAGCGTGGAACATCGAGTTCGTTTGGCAGTGGGTTGGACTGTTGTGGTTCTTGCCATTCTTGGTCTCTTGCACACTTTTGCTGGTGCACACGAGATTGTTGCTGAAGCTGATGCGATGGCGAGTGCCGGCGGTTGGTTCGGTGCCATTGTCGGGGAACCTCTGCGATCCACTCTTAGTCGTCCCGGTGCATTTGTTGTTCTGATGGCTATCGGGTTGGCAGGCGTGATGTTGGTGACCGATACAACGGTGCCCGAACTGATCGTCATCATTCGCACATGGAGCGCAAAGATTTCTGGTCCTGCGAAAGATGCAGCGCGTACCGCGGCCACTAATCGCGACCGCGGAGCTGGTTATGACGATCTTTTCGACGAGCCTGCTACGAAGAAGTCACGCGCAAAGAAGCCTTCTATTTATGACGCAGGCGACGATGAATATTTCGAATCGGAAAAGCCCAAGACGCCACGTCGTAAAGCAGAACCCGCCGCTGCCAGCACACCAGAGTTCGTCGGCAAGCCAGGTTCAAAGAACAAGGCGAGCGATGATGAGGAATCAACCCCGTCTGTTCCCACAAAGCCCGGTTCTTGGTCATTGCCACCGCTCAACTTGTTGGGTCAAACCGAAACATTCCAAGTTGATAAGGCACGCGTCGCAGAACGTGGTCGATTGTTGCAGGAAGCACTTGCATCACATGGCGTAGAGACTCGCCTTGTTGGTCTTACTGTTGGCCCCACTGTCACTCGTTTTGAACTCGAACTTGGCACGGGTGTGAAGGTCGCAAAGATCACCAGCCTCAACCGTGACATTGCCTATTCGATGGCCGCTACCGACGTTCGTATTTTGGCGCCAATCCCCGGCAAGTCTGCTGTGGGTGTTGAAGTACCAAACGAAGTGCGCCAGTTGGTGTCGTTGGGTGACCTCATGGTGAGTGCAGAAGCACGTGCAGCAACGCACCCACTCGATGTGGCTGTTGGTAAAGACATTGCCGGTCGAGCAGTATTCGTGAACCTTGCTGCAACACCGCACATGCTGATTGCTGGTGCAACTGGTGCAGGTAAGTCGAGTGGCATCAACTCGATTCTCACGTCGCTTCTCATGCGCAGCACGCCAGAACAAGTGCGTCTCATTCTTATTGACCCGAAGCAAGTGGAAATGGGTCAGTACGCCCGTCTGCCACATCTTCTGACAGCACCAGTGACCAACCCCAAGAAGGCTGCGAACGCACTTGGTTGGGCCGTGAAGGAAATGGAAAATCGCTACGACACATTGGTCGAAGTCGGCTTCCGTGACATCGGTGGTTTCAACGCAGCATTCGACAAGGGTGAAGTGAACGACCCGAATGATGAGAGCGCAAAGAAATACGAGCGCATGCCGTACATCGTTGTCGTGGTGGACGAATTAAATGACCTCATGATGGTTGCTGCACGTGACGTGGAAGAGTCCATCACGCGTATTGCTCAGAAAGCTCGTGCTGTAGGTATTCACCTCATCGTTGCAACGCAGCGCCCCAGCGTGAACGTCATCACTGGTGTTATTAAGGCAAACATTCCTGCACGTATGGCGTTTGCAGTCAGCAGCCTCACCGACAGCCGAGTGATTCTTGATCAGCCTGGCGCAGAAAAACTTGTGGGTAAGGGCGACATGTTGTTGATGCCTGGTAACACCAATGTTCCTCAACGTATTCAAGGTTCATGGGTGGAAGAAGAAGAGGTGCGCAAGGTTGTTGCGCACTGGCGCCGTCAAGCCCCTGAAGTTGTGTATGTGTCGGGCGTTGAAGGTGAAGAGTCCGGCGCTGGCGGCGGCGGTGTATCTTCCTATGGCGGCGGAAGCAGCGATGGCGATGATCTCATCATGCGCGCAATCGAATTGGTGGTGCGATCCGGGATGGGATCCACCTCAATGTTGCAGCGCAAACTTTCTGTGGGCTTCGCCCGCGCAGGTCGAATCATGGATGAACTGGAAGAACGAGGAATCGTCGGACCATCGCAAGGCTCGAAGCCTCGCGAAGTTCTCGTGAGTGTCGAGGAATTCGAAAACGAAGGGTAGAAACCAATGGCTTCAGCATTAACTCAGGTATGTGACGGACTCAGATTTCCGGAAGGGCCTGTGGCGATGCCTGATGGCTCGGTAATCCTTACTGAAATGTTCGGTGCGTGTCTGACGCGCGTTGCGCCAGATGGCACCAAGACAAAAGTTGCCGACATCGTTGGTTTGCCTAATGGTCTTGCGCTCGGTCCTGGTGGCTACTTGTATCTCTGCAACAACGGTGGTGCGTTTACCCCGCATGAAATCGCAGGCCTCACATTGCCGGGGGAGTTTGACGCGTCAAAGTACATCGGTGGTCGTATTCAGAAAGTGAATATTGAGACTGGTGAAGTGACCGATCTGTATACGCACTGTGGGGACATTCCATTGCGGGCACCCAACGACATTGTCTTTGACGAACACGGTGGGTTCTGGTTTACCGACCACGGCATCCGTGATGGTCGCAACGCAGATCGCACCGGCATCTATTACGCAAAGGCCGATGGTTCATTTATTGAAGAAGTGGTGTTCCCAGTGGATTCACCAAACGGGATTGGTCTTTCACCTGCAGGGGATCGCGTGTACTGGGCAGAGACACACACCGGTCGCGTGTATCAGCGTGTAGTGACATCACCGGGCAAGGTTGCCCCCATCACAGAAATACCCACCATGTTGTGTGGACTTCCTGGGTATCAGTTGTTTGACTCATTGGCAGTTGATGGTGACGGAAATATCTGCGTGGCGACTTTGGTCAATGGTGGCATCTCAGTCATCTCTCCTGAAGGTGAACTCATCAATTTCATCGAGGTGGATGACCGCATCACGACAAATATCTGTTTTGGAGGCCCCGACTATCAAACGGCCTTCATTACGGCATCCAGCACCGGACGTTTGTTCAAGATGGAATGGCCATACAAGGGGCTCAAACTCCACTGGCAGTAGGCTCATCCCAATGGGGCAGAAGTTCTACATAGAGACATTGGGTTGCCCCAAGAACCAGGTCGACTCTGAAAAGATCATTGGCACATTGCTGGCCGATGGCTTGGCCGCTACCGACGACCCTTCAAAGGCCGATGTTGTTGTTGTGAACACCTGTGCCTTCATCGACGAAGCACGCAAAGAGAGCATCGACACGTTGCTGACGCTTGATGATCAGCGCAAGCGTTCATCTCGTCTCGTAGTAACTGGATGCATGGCAGAGCGCTACGGCGATGAACTCGCAGAGGCTCTTCCTGAGGCTGACCAGATTGCTGGCTTTGGTGTGCCAATTCAGATTGGTCGCAAGCCCATCAAGGTGACAGGTGAAGTGCCAAAGTTTGACCTTCTGAATCTTCCTCGTCCCAAGTCGTCGGCACCGTGGGCGTACATCAAGATCGCAGAGGGCTGTGACCGAAGCTGTGGCTTTTGCGCCATCCCATCTTTCCGCGGACCACAAGTCAGTCGTGATGTCTCAGCGATTCTGTCTGAGGTGGAACAAGTTGATGTGCGCGAAATCGTTCTCGTCGCACAAGACCTCGCCAGCTACGGCAAAGATCGCCCTGATGAATTAGGCGCTGGCTCAATTGTGCAGTTGGTGCGCGATGTCTCGAGCATGGTTGATTGGGTGCGTTTGTTGTATCTCTACCCAAGCGACTTGTCTGATGAGCTCATCGACGCAATTCTCGCAACGGGCGTTCCATACTTCGACCTTTCATTGCAACATGTTTCGAAGGAACACCTCCGTCGTATGCGTCGCTGGGGCGACAAAGATCGTTTCCTCGAGCGCATTGCACGAATTCGTTCCATCGAGCCGAATGCAACCTTCCGCAGCAACTTCATCGTTGGTTATCCAGGTGAGACCGAAGAAGACCATGACCAGTTGCTCGACTTTGTTCGTGAAGCACAACTGGATTGGTGTGGTTTCTTCTCGTTCAGTCCCGAGGACGGAACACATGCGTTGACCTTGCCAAACCATGTTGAACAGTCACTCATGAACGAGCGACTTTCTGAATTGCGTGAGATGCAAGACAACATCACTGCTGAGCGTCGCGACGCGTTACTGGGTGAAACCATTCAGGTGCTTGTCGATGAGCCAGGTATTGCTCGATCATTCCGCGAGGCTCCCGAGATTGATGGCGTTGTGCAAGTTCCTGAGACTCTTGAAGTCGGTCGTTTCCATTCGGTTGTTGTAGAGCAGGTATTTGGCCCTGATCTCATCGCTGTTCCCGTGGCAGGCACACATGCCGGTTGATGAGACGGCGATTGTCACCTGGGCCAATATGGTCACGGTGCTGCGTGTGCTTGCATCACCATTTCTTTTCCTCATGATTCCCGATGAGCGCGTCGGTTCGTGGGTGGCACTTGCCGCATGGATTCTTCTGTGCAGCAGCGATGGCTTCGACGGTTATCTGGCGCGTCGTCATGGAATCACCCGTAGTGGTGCGTTCCTTGATCCATTGGCCGACAAGATCCTTGTACTCGGTGCAATGTTCACTTTGGTCAGTCGCGACGTGTTTTGGATTCTTCCGGTGGTCATCATCGCTGCACGTGAAATTGCTGTGAGTCTGTATCGCGTCTTTGCCGGTTCAAAGGGTGTTTCGATGCCTGCCAGCAAATTGGCGAAGATCAAGACAGTGAGTCAGCAATTCGCTGTTGGTTTTGCATTGACTCCCGCCACGATCAACAACGCGACTTGGACATTCACGATTTGTATGTGGGTGGCTGTTGCGTTGACATTAGTGAGTGCAGCGCAATATGCCCAGCGTGCCTTCGTTGCGGCAAAGTGAACGCTGACTTCACGCCGGAACAAGTAGAGGCGATTCAGCGCCGTACGCTTCGTACTCTCACCCTCGGTCAAGTTGTTGGTGCTGCAGCACTCTCGTCTTCGGTCACTGTTGGAGCTTTCGTTGTTCAAGAGATTCTTGGTGACAAAACTCCGTGGGGTGGCATCGCGACAGCGACGACGACCGTGGGTACCGCGGTCATGGCACAAGTGTTGTCTCGCTACATGATGCGCAAGGGTCGCCGACCTGGTCTGCAGTCGGGATATGCATTGGCAACAGCTGGAGCATTGATTGCTGCATACGGCGCGCAAACGTCGACCCTTGTTGTTTTCCTGATTGGTCTTTTCTTCTTTGGTAATGGCCAGGCAGCCAATCTCTTGGCGCGCTACACCGCAACAGACCTAGCGCATCCTGATCAACGCGGCCGAGCGATGTCGCGCATTGTGTTTGCGTCCACCTTTGGCGCAGTCTTTGCACCAATGCTGATTGGTCCAGCAGAAGCAGCGGGAGAAAACTGGTTCGGTCTCCACAAGTACACCGGTCCGTGGTTGTTGTCTGCCACGGTTTTGTTCCTCGCATTTTGCAATATCTCATTGCAGTTGCGTCCCGACCCGTTGGTGGTATCGGGCGGAATCCGATTGAAGTCGGATGCGAAGTTGCCCAGCATCTCGCAGGCGTTACGCATCATCATGTCGTCGTCGACGGGTCGTCTTGCCCTTGCCAGCATGGTGGTTTCACAGTCGGCAATGGTGGCCATTATGACAATGACCCCCGTGCATATGAAGTTGCATGGCCATGAAGGCATTAGTCAGTTCGTTGTGTCGCTTCACATTGCAGGCATGTATGCGTTCAGTCCGTTTGTTGGTCGGTATGCAGACCGCAAGGGCACGATTGCAGCTGTATACGTGGGTTCCATCACGTTGGTGGCCGCAACAGTTCTGTCTGCGCTTAGTGGCGAATCCGCCATCATCTTGTTCCCCGCGTTGTGGTTGTTGGGTATTGGTTGGAACTTCGGCCTCATCGGTGGTTCTTCCATGTTGTTGGAATCAGTCTCTGATGACCAGCGAGTAACAGTGCAAGGTTCAGCAGACCTCATGATGAGTTTCTGTGGCGGAATGGCTGGATTGTCTTCTGGATTCATCCGTCGCGCTGTCGGCTATCACATGTTGTCGGTGGTGGGTCTCCTGCTAGTGGGTTTATTGCTGGCATATGCAACGTTTATGCGTACTCGCAATAAAGTTTTGTTGGAGGCAGCATCGTGAAGTGCAATGTTGTTGCAGTGGGTACTGAACTTCTTCTCGGTCAGATTGTCGATACCAACTCGTCATACATTGGTGAACAACTTGCAGCCGTTGGTATTGCCTCCCACTTGCAACTGAAAGTAGGGGACAACCTTGATCGCGTGGTCGAAGCTTTCACCGTTGCATTGAACGACGCTGACGCGATCATCGTGTGCGGTGGTCTCGGACCAACACACGATGACCTCACCCGCGATGCCGTCGCTCGCGTCATGGGAGTGGAGCTGCTGCACAACGAATCAGTTGCGACTGTGATTGAAGAGATGTTCGCGCGTCGTGGACGTCGAATGTCTGCGAATAATTTGCGCCAAGCCATGGTGCCGGTCGGGGCACACATCATCGAACAAACGCGTGGCACAGCGCCTGGTCTCATGTGTCCGGTGGGCGACAAGATGATTTATGCGGTACCTGGAGTGCCGCATGAGATGCAGGACATGTTGCAGCGTGCTGTGTTGCCCGACTTGTTGGCTCGCAGTGGTGAGAAGGCAGTGATTGCAAGTCGCGTGTTGCGCACGTGGGGTGAATCAGAGTCGGCACTGAATGAACGTCTTGACCCCATCATCGAAGAACTCGAAGAAGTGGGCAACCCCACTCTTGCGTTCTTGGCAAGTGGCTGGGAAGGCATCAAAGTGCGTCTGACGGCGAAAGCAGATTCGCAATGGGAAGCTGATGCGCTGCTGTCGCAGTGGGAATCAAAAGTGCGCGAACTTGTGGGCGATGTGGTGTTTGGTATTGATGGCCAGACGATGGAGTCTGTTGTTCTCGACCTGTTGCAAGAGCGCGGTTGGACACTCGGAGTTGCTGAATCCGTGACAGGCGGTCTGGTGGGCGGCCGCATCACTAACGTGCCGGGTTCGTCTGCCGTGTTCCGCGGAGGCGTCATTAGTTATGCCAGCGAAGTGAAGTTCGATTTGCTTGGAGTCGATCGCGGACCAGTCGTGTCGGAAGAAGCCGCCGTGCAGATGGCGCTTGGCGCGCAGCGCGTGATTGGTTCCGATGTGGCGATAGCTCTCACCGGGGTAGCGGGACCCGAAGAACAGGATGGTCGTGCTGCGGGCACGTTATGCGTGGGGGTGGCCTTGCCCGATGGCAGCACTTTCAGCGTCACTAATACGTTGCCCGGACTAAGAGACCAGATGCGCCAATTCAGTGTCATCACCGCGTTGTCGTTTCTTCGGGGCATTCTGTTGAACACGCCTCGGTAGAGTTGCAGAGACATGCCCCCGTAGCTCAGTTGGATAGAGCAACGGACTTCTAATCCGCAGGTCGCAGGTTCGATTCCTGCCGGGGGCGCCAATTGACTTCCTCTCAAGGTCAAGTATGAAATCCAGCATTATTTGCTGAATTAGCATCCGTTTATGAGTCTTCTGGAATCTGGCGAGAATCACACCCCTTGGCACCTACGTGGTAACTGGGAACCGATGCAGGTGGAGATCACCAGCACTGATCTGCAAGTCGATGGTGTCATTCCACCCGAACTGAATGGCATGTATGTCCGCACCGGCCCTAACCCTGCATCAGGCACATCTCCACACTGGTTCTTTGGCGATGGCATGTTGCACGGTGTGCGCATCCGCGACGGGAAAGCGGAGTGGTATCGCAACCAGTACATCAACACACCCAATGTTGCGCGCGCTCGTAATCTGCCATTTGAATCCACGCCAGAACTTGGGCGAGGAACAGGCAACACGCACGTGCTTCCACACAACGGAACATTGCTCGCGTTAGAAGAAGGTCATTGGCCCTGGAAGATTGACAGCAATCTTCAGACATTGGGATATGAGAACTACGGCGGCGAATTGACTTGCTCAATGACTGCGCATCCGAAGATTTGCCCCATCACCGGCGACCTGCTGGCGTTTAGCTATTTCTCTTTCGAGCCGCCATATGTTCACTACATTCGCGTCGGTGCTGATGGAAAGTTGAAGCAGCTCGACCCCATTGATGTTCCGAACATGGTGATGATGCACGACTTCAACATCACACAGAACAATGTGATCTTCATGGACTTGCCAGTGGTGTTCGACTTAGGTGAATTGGCAAACGGATTTCCTTTCAAGTTCAACAGCGATGCTGGCGCTCGTCTCGGAGTCATGCCGCGCGACGGGCGTGGTGGGGATACTCGCTGGTTTGAGATTGATCCGTGTTACGTGTTCCACCCGGTGAATGCCTATGACGATGGCACGAACATCGTGATTCATGTGTCTCGCCAAAATGAAGCGTTCGGATCGAGTTCAGATGACTATGCGGAAGTCGGACGTCTCTACAAGTGGACGATTGACACGGTGACCGGAAAAGTGTTGGAAGAGATGGTGGATGACCGCCCCGGTGATTTTGGTCGCGTCAACGACAAGTACGTGGGGTCGAAAGCCAAGTTCGCGTACCTCATGTCGTTGGGCGGCGAAGGCAACTCCGAAGAGCCCGTGTACGGAAACTCTTTGTGGAAGTACAACCTTGCGACAGGACAGTGCTGGGAACATCATCTGGGTGCAACGACACGCGGTGGTGAGCCAGTGTTTGCAGCGTCGTCGTCCAATGGTGCCGAAGACGAGGGATATGTGATGACGATTGTGCATGACACCGCAACGGAGAAATCGCGACTCGTCATCATTGATGCACAGAATTTCAATGGCCCTCCGGTGGCAACGATTCACTTGCCCCAGCGTGTTCCATACGGCGCCCACGGCAACTGGGTTCCCAGTGACCTTGTTCCCATGTAAATAGGGCTGTCATTGCGGTCAATCGGGCTGAAATTGAGGCTTTCACGCCTCAAACCCTTACAATTGCAGGGTGGATTTTAAGAAGGGTGACATCGTCATCTACCCCCAGCACGGCGCTTGCAAGGTCATAGACCCGAAGAAGAAGCAAGACCCATTTGGCACGGGGAAGAAAGAGGACTACCTCATTCTTGAAACCATCATCAACGAGATGACCTTGCGCGTTCCTGTCGCAAAGCTCGATGAAGTCGGCGTGCGCCCTCCCGTGTCGCCCGACGAACTTGAAGACCTTGTAGCGGTTCTTTCGAAAGCCGATCCTCGCGTCCCAAGCAACTGGTCTCGTCGTTTCAAGAACCACCAGGAAAAGCTGAAGAGCGGCGACGTGTACCAGGTCGCCGAAGTTGTTCGTAACCTCGCAGCTCGTAACCGTGACGCTTCTCTGTCCGCTGCAGAGCGCACCATGTACGAGCGTGCACGTACCAACCTCATCTCTGAAATTCAGCCAGCGCTGAAGGTCACCAAAGAAGAGGCTGAAGAGTTCTTGAATGCAGCCCTTGAAAAGGGTGTGCTGAAGCCTGTGAAGGCAGCGAAGAAGAAAGTCGAAGCTGAGCCAAAGCCAGCCGACGACGAAGCCGAAGACGACATTTAGTCACATGGCCCGCGTTGGGTTTTGCGGTCTCGGAGTCATGGGGTTTCCCATGGCCGGACATCTCGCCAAGAAGAATCACGAAGTTTCTGTCTATAACCGCACTGGTGCAAGCGCACTGGAATGGGTCGCAGCCCACGGTGGTCAAGCTTTTCCCACTCCAGGTGAAGTAGCAACCGAGAGCGACGTTGTCTTTTTGTGCGTCGGAAACGATGACGATGTTCGCCAAGTGTTGTTGTCTGAAGGTGGCGTGCTTGATGGTGCCCGTGAAGGTCTGATTGTTGTCGATCACACAACAACATCTGCACTGCTCGCACGCGACATGCATGAGTCTTGTGCTGCTCACGGTGTTGTGTACATCGATGCTCCCGTATCTGGCGGTCAAGCAGGCGCAGAGAACGGCGCGCTGACCGTGATGTGCGGTTCGCTCGATGTTGCAGAATTTGATGCAGTGGCAGAAATCATTGCCGCGTATTCGCGTGCCTGTGTTCGTCTCGGTGGAGTCGGCGCTGGTCAACTCTCCAAGATGGTGAATCAAATAGCTATCGCTGGCGTTGTGCAGGGTTTGTCTGAAGCATTGGCCTTCGCGCAGAACGCAGGCCTTGACGCACACGCAGTTGTTGATGTGATTTCCAAAGGTGCAGCACAGAGCTGGCAAATGGAAAACCGTGGACACACGATGGTGGACGACAAGTTTGACTTTGGTTTCGCTGTGGAATGGATGATTAAAGATTTGGGCTTCTGTATTGAAGAAGCCCAACGCAATGGTTCACAAGTTCCTGTGGCCGACCTCGTGCTGGGGTACTACAAAGAACTTGCCGCCGAAGGTGGTTCGCGTCTTGACACCAGCAGCCTGATTCGCCGCCTGCGATAACTGCATCGATTCGGCAATGAATGCCGAACGAATTAGATGCGCTCAATGATAGTGGCTGTTCCCATGCCGCCGCCGGTGCACATGGTGATGAGGCCGGTCTGCTTGTCCTGGCGCTCGAGTTCATCAACAAGTGTTCCGATGAGCATTGCGCCTGTTGCACCAATCGGGTGACCCAATGCCATTGCACCACCGTTGACGTTCACTTTTGCAGGATCCACGCCGGTGTCCTTGAAGAACTTCAACACAACTGCGGCGAAAGCTTCGTTGACTTCGAAGAGGTCGATGTCGTCGAATGTCATGCCGGCCTTTTTGAGAACAAGCTTTGCTGCTGGTCCAGGAGCGGTGAGCATGATGACAGGCTCTGTTCCTGCAACCGCGCTCATGATGATGCGGGCGCGTGGCTTGAGGCCATGTGCCTTCGCGTAATCAGGTGATGTCACAAGTACTGCGGCTGCGCCGTCAACAACACCTGATGAGTTGCCACCGTGGTGCACGTGATTGATCTGCGAAATCTGCGGGTAAGCGAGACGTGCGGTCTCATCAATGGAAAGTCCTTCAGGGTCTTTCTTGTATCCGCCCATGCCTTCAAAGCTGGGTGACAACTTTGCGAGGTCGGCAAGTGTTGTGCCGGCACGTGGGTGTTCATCGACGGCAAGCGCGAGCGTGCCGTTGTCGTGAAGGATGGGGATGAGTGAACGTTCAAAGCGACCTTCACTAATTGCGATGGCTGCACGGCGCTGGCTTTCGACAGCGAGTGCGTCGCACTCTTCGCGAGAGAAACCTTCGACCGTTGCGATGAGGTCTGCAGAGATGCCCTGAGGAACCATGTTGTACTGGTCGCGCAAGTGAGCGTTGTTGGCGGTGAAGCCATCAACATGCATCGGTGATGGGCGAGACATGGACTCCACGCCGCCAGCAACCACGATGTCTTGCATGCCCGAGAGCACGCCCATGGCTGCGAAGTTCACTGCTTGCTGACCAGAGCCACAGAAACGGTTCAGAGTGACACCAGGAGCCTCAATGGACCAGCCTGCATCGAGAGCGGACATACGCGCGATGTCCATGGAGTGGTCACCACTGCCGGCACCACAACCCATGACAACGTCGTCTACTTCTGCGGGGTCGAAACCCACGCGGTCACGTAGGCCATTGAGCACCTGAGCGAGGATGCGCTGCGGGTGCACGTTGTGCAGTGCGCCGGTTTCTTTGCCCTTGCCTCGTGGTGAGCGGACTGCATCAATGATCCAAGCTTCGCGTTCCATATTTCCTCCGTCGTCGTGGCTTCTGCAGCCAACCCCCATGTGGGCTAAACCTTATGACACAGCTTTTCGAGGCAAGTCATTGGGGGCAAAAGATGGGTCAATTTGAGACAGTGGAAGTATCGATTTCGGGTGAAATCGGCTCCATGCAGTTGAACCGGCCAGCGCAACTCAATGCGCTATCTCGCCAGACTCTGCAGGACTTGGCTGCGGCTGCTCGGTGGTTTGATGAGCAACCACAGGTGAAAGTCGTGGTTGTCTCAGGGCAAGGCCGTTCCTTCTCTGCGGGTTTTGATCTTGGAACATTCGCCACGCCTGATCCGAACTATTCAACTCGTGACATCGCCGATATTGGGCGACTCATGGCAGAGGCGATCTACGACATGAATGCATTGACGATTGCAGCGATTCAAGGCAACTGTATTGGTGGCGGACTTGTGCTTGCGAATAGTTGCGACTTGCGTATTGCTGAAGAGGACGCACGCTTCGTGATTCCTGAAGTTGACCTTGGTATTCCTCTCACATGGAGTGGCATCCCGCGACTCGTGCGCGAGATTGGTCCTGCCGCAACAAAGGAACTGGTGCTGACATGCCGACCTTTTGGCGCGGACGAAGCAAAGTCGTTCGGATTTATCAACACGATTGTTCCAACGGGCACCGTGATGACAGCAGCGCAGGTACTGGCAGAGCAGTTGGCAACGAAGCCTGCGTATTCATTGCGGATCACAAAGAAGCAAGTGAATGCCGCTTCTGATGAGATGGTGCACAGTCGTGGTTATGCGTCTGATGCAGACATCTTTGCTTTTGCGGTTCATGACCCCGAGAGTCGTGCCGCCAGTGCGAGATACTTGAAGTCGAAGAACAAGGGGTAAGCAATGACAAAGGTATTTGTTCACGGAAATCCAGAAACGTCAGTCATCTGGAAACCAGTCGTCGAATTGTTGAACGATCGTCGCATCAACGACATCGTGTTGTTGTCGCCACCAGGTTTTGGTGCGCCCACCCCGAAGGATTGGGGTGGCACGGTACGCGAGTACACGCAATGGCTTGCCGATGAATTGAAGGCAATCGGTGGCGACATTGATCTAGTTGGTCACGACTGGGGCGCAGGTCACGTGTTTCGTGTGCTCGCTGAATACCCAGGCATTGTGCGCAGTTGGGTCGCAGACTGCGTGGGCCTGATGCATTCTGATTATGTATGGCACGACGCAGCGCAAGGTTGGCAAACTCCCGAAGTGGGCGAGCAGATGGTGCAAGGCATGGTCGATATGGATGCCGACACATTTGTTGCTGCATTCGGGGGACTTGGTTTCCCTGAAGACATTGCACGCGAGATGAAGTCAGGAATCGATGCCGAAATGGCTCGGTGCATTCTTGCTTTGTACCGCGATGCAGCACAGCCTGCGATGCGTGCGTTGGGAAGCCGATTCATTGAGCAGAAACCAAAACGTGGTCTTGTCATCATTGCGGAGAACGATCATTTTGCGGGCCCTCATGAAACACATGAAGAAATCGCAACAGCAGTGAATGCAAAGGTGAAGCACCTTGAAGGGTGCGGTCACTGGTGGATGCTGGAAAAGCCAGAGGAAGCGGCCCGCATGCTTGCGGGTCACTGGATCAAGTGACAGGCTAAAAGCATGAGTGATGTAGTGAAGCCAAAGCGCGGTGGCCCTCGTTCCACGGTGGATTGGTCAGAGTCGCAGCCCTACAAGCGCATCATGGTTGAAAAGGTGTCGCCAGCAATAGGCGCAGTTATTGACGGTGTGCAATTATCCGACATCGATGAAGAAACCTTCAACGAAATTCGCCGTGCTTTGAATGAAAACTGTGCCATCTTTTTTCGTGACCAACACATGACGCCAGAACAGCACATCGCGTTTGGTCGTCGCTTCGGTGATCTTGATGTTCATCCAGCTGCTGCAAATAGTGCCGGCTTCGAAGAGATTCTTGTTATTTCTGCCGATGAGAATTCCAATCGCGCCAATGGAGAGGCATGGCACAGCGATGTGTCGTGTGAACCACAGCCCCCGATGGGAAGCATCCTCTACATGAAAGAGATTCCTCCTGTCGGCGGTGACACATTGTTTGCCAGCATGTATGCGGCCTATGACGCATTGAGTGATCGCATGAAGGAATACCTGCATGGTCTCGTTGCGGTGCATGATGGCAACCACGTCTACAAAGGTTTGTATCAGGGTGTGGCGGACAAGCCCAGCTATCCGATGGCAAAGCATCCAATTGTTCGTACTCATCCGGAGACGGGTCGTTTGTGCATATTCGTGAATCGTTCATTCACTACGCACATTGTGGGAATCCCGAAAGACGAGAGTGATGCAATTCTTGGGTACCTGTTTGACCATGTGGAGCATCCAAACTTCCAGACACGATTCGTTTGGGAAGAAAATTCCGTCGCATTTTGGGATAACCGTTGTGCGCAGCATCGTGCGATTTGGGACTACTGGCCCCTCCGCCGCTATGGCCACCGCGTGACAGTGAAGGGCGATACGCCCGTCTGATTACTGCTTGTACGCAGCAACAATGGGTGCAAGTTCGGCGGGTGTTGCGCCATGCATGATGACTCCATCACAACCCAACGCAAACTGATTGCGAATCGCAGCCACGCATTGCTCGGGTGTTCCCATTGCGGCAGGTGCAAGCCATTCGGCAGGAATGAGGGGAGCGACACGCTCTAGATCTTCGGTGGTTCCTTTGGCATCCAATGCGCCAGGGAAGGTGCGAACGAATTCATCTTCACGGAATCGCTTCAAAACTGCAGGATCCCATTTATTCGTGCGGACCATGAGGTCGCCATATGCCTGTAGGTACGTGGCGAGACGTCCAACAGTTTTCTTGAGGCGCAATGCAGGATCAATGTGGTCGCCGATTGTGGCGAAACACGACCACACCTTGACTGCGTCAGGATCACGTCCGGCTTCTTCGGCGGCACGCTTCACCGTTTGCACGGCGCGCTGCGTGGTTTCATCGGTGAAGAACGTATGCAGAATCACATTGTCGTATGCACGTCCTGCCATCTTGAGCGTGTTGTCGCCGAACACAGTGATGCTGAGAGGAATCTCAAGACGGAAGTCGGGATCAAGTCGCAACACGGGGTACGTGCCGGTGATGTCGGTGTGGCCCAACACGGTCTCACCATTCCATAAGCGACGCATGAGGTGTGCGAACTGTTCCATGGAATCGGTGGTGGCCAGTGGCATGCCATAGGCCTTGAACATCGCTTCGATACCGCGGCCCAGGCCGAGGCTGAAGCGACCTTCTGACAACAGGTGCAAGGTGCTTGCCCAGGATGCGGTCACAAGCGGGTGGCGCGTGGTGTGGTTCGTTGCAGCGGTGACGACATTGATGTTGCTGGTGGCTGCCACTGCAGCTCCGGTAAGAGCTCCCGCTTCCTTGATGTTGAATCGCTCGGAGATGAATGCGGTACCAAGGCCCAGCTGCTCAGCCTGCGCCAACTCACCCAGCATGTCGCGAGGGGACTTCGGGGCACCCGCCAATGTGTAGAAGCCGAGCTCGGGGTGCACAGGTGTAGCGGTCATGTGGCGAGAGTAGCGCCTACGCCTACTAGGTTCTCATCCAAAGGGGAACATATGAATCGTATTGAAATTGAAACCAAATTGAACGATGACCGCACTTGGTTGTTGAACACCTACACGCAGTTGTCGGAAACGCAATTGTTTGGAGACCTCACACCGAGCGAGCATGACCCATCGAACTACTGGTCGGCACTCGACCATCTTGCGCACCTTGCACTCATCGAGCGCAACTTCGCCAGCATGATTCGTAAGCACATATCTGGTGCGAAGAATCCTGTGGGTCTCACTCATGATGATTCGGGTACACCACGAACACGCGATCAGATTATGGCGTCGGTGCATGCGATGACAGAGGAGTGGCAACTCGAACATCACGGCAAGTCGTTGGATGAAGTGGTGGCGTTGGGTGCAAGTGCTCGTGCGGTCACATTGCAGTTGCTCAGTGAACTCTCTGATCAACAACTGAGCGAAGTGTTGCCTGGTGCACCGTGGGCGGATGGCACCATCGGTGGCGTGCTGGGAGCCAATGCCGATCATGGTCGTATGCATTGGAAGTGGGCTAAGGACGCCGGAGTGCATGATCACTAATGGAAGAGTCAATTCATAACATTCCGCTGCTTGAAGGTATTGCAACAACGCGATCCATACGCCGTTACCTGCCAGAGCCAATTCCTGAAGACGCACTGCGCGACATCATGTTTGCTGCCACACGTGCACCCAGCGGCAGTAATCGTCAACCATTTCGTTTCATGGTGTTTACTGACACGGAAAAGTCGAAACAAGTGAAAGCCCTTATTGCTCAAGGCGCACAGACCTTGTGGAATTTCAAACGCGAGAATGATGGTTACGACGCTGGGTCTGGCGTTGTCGAAGATTCTCCAAAGACACGCATGGCCAACACGATGGAGAACTATGTCGAGAATTTCGCCGACGTTCCTGTGCTTGTCCTCGCAATTCTTTTGCGATATCGCGAACGAAATCCAATGGAAGGTGCTTCCATTTACCCGGCATGCCAGAACCTTCTCCTTGCAGCACGTGCGAAGGGTTATGGCGGAGTCCTCACAGGTTTTCATGGTTTCGTTGAGAAGGAAGTCCGTGAGCTTTTAGAACTTCCTGAGAACGCATACATCGCTGCAACGATTTCGCTGGGGAAGCCAGCAGGCAATCACGGCCCGGTACGCCGTGTGCCGATGAATGAACTGATTTACGCCGACACCTGGGCTGAGGGCGCCCCGTGGGCTGTGGACCCTGATGGAACTGCGGTCCTGAAGGGTCGATGACCTAATCTCTCTGCAGAACTTCAATGAGCCTGAGGAGGCGCCATGACACACGACATGACACTGCAGAACCTGTTTTCCGTGAAGGGCAAGGTTGCCCTCGTCACCGGCGGCTCGCGCGGCATTGGCGAAATGATTGCGGCAGCACTTTTAGCTAATGGCGCCAAGGTGTACATCTCGGCTCGTAAAGCTGCAGCATGCGATGAAGCTGCGCAGCGCCTAATGGCGAACTACGGCGGCGAGTGCGTCTCTATTCCTGCAAACGTTGCAGAGATTGATGGCATTGAGGGTCTTGTCGCAGAGATTACGAGGCGCGAAAAGCACCTCGACATTCTCATCAACAATGCAGGCGTGTCTTGGGGCGCTCCCATCGATGATTTTCCAGAAATTGGTTGGGACAAAGTCATGGACACCAACGTCAAGGGCGTGTTCTTCCTGACGCAAAAGTTGTTGCCACTCATGACTGCTCGCTCTACGACAGATGATCCATCACGCATCGTGAACATTGGCTCTATCGATGGCATCGGAACCCCATCGTTCGAGACGTATTCGTACGGCCCTTCAAAGGCTGCAGTGCATGCACTCACCAAGGTGTTGGCTGTAAAGCTTCGCTCACGCAACATCATCGTGAATGCAATTGCTCCCGGACCATTCCCCACATGGATGCTCTCTACCGGTGTTGGCACTGGTGGAGACGTTGAAGGAACCGACTGGGACTCAGTGGGCGCAATGAACCCCAGCAAGCGCGTTGGTACACCTGAAGACATCGGTGGCCTTGCATTGTTCTTGTGCTCACGTGCAGGAGCATTCACTGTGGGTGAAGTCATCACCTGTGACGGTGGCTCACTTCTGAAGTAATTACTCCAACGATTTGCGATCGCGTTTCTTTTCGCTATCGCGTCGTTTGGAGTCAAGCCGTCGCTCTACAGAACCACGAGTTGGTTTTGTCTTCCTGCGTTTCGCGGGTGGTGGAGCAGCAGCGGCGTCAAGCATTTCTGTTAGCTGCTGTAAGCAGTTGCGCCGGTTTTGCCATTGGCTTCTGCTTGTCTGATTCGTGACGGTGATGGTTTCGCCCAGCGCGGCGATAATGCGTTGTCGTGCAGCATTACTGCATGTCATGTCATCGACAGCAACGGTGAGCGAAGCTTTAGTTGATGTCTTATTGACGTTTTGCCCTCCGGCGCCGCCAGAGCGTGCGAAGGACCACTGCATGGCAGACGATGCAATCAGAATGCCTCGCGTTGTACGAAGATCTTCATCAGGTGTCACGACATCAGTATGACGCGCGAATTAGTTGACGCGACGTTCGTGGCCCGCCCAATAGGGTTCGCGCAAGTCTTTCTTCAATACTTTGCCGCTTGGGTTGCGAGGCAATGCATCAATCCATTGCACTTGTGTGGGGCACTTGAATCGTGCGAGGCGTTCACGTGAGTAAGCGATGATTTCGTCTTCGTTCACGTCGGTGCCAGCAGCCTTCACGACAAAAGCGAGTGCTGTTTCACCCCACTTCTCATGCGGAATACCAATGACGGCAACGTCTGCGATGCCGGGGTGCGACATGAGAACGTTCTCAACTTCTGCGGGATACACATTCTCTCCGCCAGAAACAATCATGTCCTTCACGCGGTCGTGGATGTACACGTACCCATCGGCGTCGATATAGCCAGCATCACCCGATGTAAACCAACCATCTGCATTGATTGCTTTGGCGGTGTCCTCAGGGCGCTTCCAGTAACCCAGCATGACTTGCGGAGAACGAATCCAGATTTCCCCGACTTCACCCACTTCGCAATCACGATTGTTGTCATTGTCATGAATGCGCACTTCAACTCCCGGGCCAGGCAAGCCACAACTACGCAAGCGATGCTTGTTGGGGCTGTTTGGGTCATGGTCTTCTGGTGGCAAGTTAATGACACCGCCTGTTGTCTCGGTGAGACCGTATGCCTGCCAGAACTTGCACTTCAATAACGCAACACTCTTGGTGAGAACTTCTTCGCTAATGGGCGATGCACCATAGGCCATCATTCGAAGACTGCTGAAGTCTTTCGATGCAGCTTCGGGAACCATATTCATCATGCCGAGTACAGCGGGAACAAGGAATCCGTGAGTGATGCGCTTGTCTTGCATCAGATCGATGAGAGCAACGGGATCCATCACACGCACAACAATGGTGGTGCATCCCATGTACATGCCGGCCATTGCCCAGCCGCCACCGCCAATGTGGAAGAGCGGCATCGCAGCGAGATTGACAGCGTCTGGTGTGAGTTCCCAGATATCACGAATCATTGGACCGATAGCGAGAAAGTTTGCATTCGAGAGCATGACGCCCTTTGGTAAACCAGTTGTTCCGCTGGAGTACAACTGGAAGGCCATGTCTTTGGGGCCGGATGCAGCATGTGGGTCACCTAAGGGTTGCCGAGCGACCCACGCATTCCAGTCTTCGTATTTGCCGTGACCGCCAACAACAAGAATTAGTTTTGTGTGTTCCAGATTGTCGGCAATGGCATCGAGAATGCCGACAAACTCTGCACCGACAACGAGAACTTTGGCTTCTGCGTTGTTCACGATGTATTCGACTTCGGGGGCCGCGAGGCGGAAGTTCACGTCCACACTGACGGCATTCAGGAGGGCGGCACCAAAGCCCACTTCAAAGTGGGGGATGCCATTCATGTCAAGGAGCGCCACACGATCATTGGCCTGCACGCCGGCAGCGGCGAATCCATTGGCCACGCGCTGAGCGTTTTCGTAGGTCTGCGCCCAGGTGAGTTCACGGATTCCTTCAATCAGGCAAGGGTGCTGAGGGCGCCCCACTCCGTGGGTGCGGACAATGTCTCCAATGGAGGAAATGGCGGTCTCTGACATGTCTAAATCGTAGACGACTACTTGTGTCGGTCGTCACAAAGGCCCCCAATTGCGGTTAGGTTTTCAGAGGAGATCGGGGGACTCATGAACGAACGAATGCGCTGGGCGGCATATGCGTCTATTGGGGCAGGTGTTCTTCATGGCACTGCAGTGGGCCTTCATGCCGATCACCCCACGTTGTCGCGTGTCTTTTTGATGATGACTCTCGCGCAAGTGGTCTGGGGTGTTGTTGCGTTATCGATGACGAACTGGTCTGTCCTTGCCGTTGGCTCTGTGGTCAACGCGGTCGCCGTGGGTGGGTGGATAATGACTCGAACAACGGGTGTTTCTTTCGTCAGCGGATTAGAGATTGCGGAACGCCCTCAACCTGCTGACACCATTTGTGCAACGCTCGCATTGGTCTCGCTGATGGCCATCGTGTGGGCATATGTCCGTCGTGATGCACCAACTCATTCTCTGCACATGATCAACGCCGCATATTTCTGCATTGCAGTCTCGCTTGTCGCAGCGTGGACAGTGACAGGGCACGCACATTCGCATGGTGAACTGCCCACCGTTGATGGCGGACTGACAGTTGATGCCAACGGCGTCATTATCTCGCCCTCGGCAAGTTCTGTGCCGCCTGTCGATGACACGGTTGCTAGCTCATCGGTGTCATCGCCCTCTGCGGGAACCACGCCCGCAACACCAACGAAAAAGAAGGCAACCTCGACCACAATTGCGCCGACAACGACGGTGCATTCACACGTCACGACATCGGACCAGGCAAAAGCTGCAGCCTCGGGTTGGCCTCGTGCCTATGACCCGGCAGTGCCCATCAATCTCTCGGGCATTCAAGGTTTCACACCAGAGCAAGGTGCTCGTGCACTTGCCTTGGTAGAGAACGCCAAACGCGACCTTCCTACATATGCGTTGTATCAATCCGCAATTAACGCTGGTTATGTTTCCATTGGTGACGGCTCATCGGGATTTGAGCATCTCATTAAGTATTCACTCCTCAATGATGGTCGTTTCCTCGACACCACTGCGCCAGAGTCACTGGTCT
Organism: Acidimicrobiaceae bacterium; assembly: GCA_947446815.1. Lineage (GTDB taxonomy): Bacteria > Actinomycetota > Acidimicrobiia > Acidimicrobiales > Ilumatobacteraceae > UBA2093. The sequence continues at coordinate 80,801 of CANFGT010000006.1, read as the reverse complement.
ACAAAGTTGTGGGAACGACAAAGACCCTGGTGTCTGCAATGTTCATCGCTTCAACGGGTACAGCGAGCAACGACATCACGTTGACAAGTTATGCAGGTGGCCTCATTCAATGGCATACGCATAACAACTTGTGTTGGAAGTATGTGAATGGTGTGCCCAAGGTTGCTGGCGTGTTGGACGCAGCAGGAAATTGTCCCGCTGGGTCCGCTTTGCAAACTGGTGGTGCTCCGATGGTTCATGTATGGATTACCCCCCATGCATGTGGGCCTTTTGCCGCATTAGAAGGTCAGGGCGCTGGTGTTGCCGATGAACCCGATTCTGTACGTGTTGATAAGTGCAACGCTGCGCACTAAATCCTGCTCGTAACATTTGGATGTGGGACTACCGCATATCACTGAACCCGTAATTCACTGTGCGCGATTAGATCTACATCATCTTGCAGCTGATGACCTCATCACCTTGTATGAGGACCCTGACGATTCCACTATCTATCGTGCGCACGAATATCACAATCCCTTTCGTGTGCTGATGGAAAAAGACTCACCCGTGAGATGGCGAGTTCCTCAGGTGCTGGCAAATCCTGCTTCGAATAAATGGTTCATTCGATGGATTGTGTTGCGCGAAACAAATGAGATCATTGGCAGTCTTAGTTTTCACGCGCCACCAGATGAACGTGGCATGTTGGAAATTGGTCTCGGCGTTCACCCGAAGTTTCAGCGCAACGGCTACGCCCGTGAAGCTCTCATTGGCATGTGGATGTGGGCGAGCGAACAGCCCGGGGTCAAGGTGTTTCGATACACAGTCGACCCGAATAATGAGCCGTCAGTGGGGCTTGTGAGGGGACTGGGCTTTACCCATGTGGGTCAGCAGATTGATGAAGAAGACGGCCCCGAGGACATCTACGAGATGACCGTCAACGACTTCTGCAACCAGAACCTGCTGTAAGTCGTCTCAGACGCAGTGGAAAAGACCCGTCAGAATGACGAAGGAACATGTCGAAATGGAGCGGGTGACGGGAATCGAACCCGCATAGCCAGCTTGGAAGGCTGGAACTCTAGCCATTGAGCTACACCCGCGTATGAAGTCCCCATTCTAGGGGAAAAGGGCGCTAGTCCCGACTTAGATCTTCTCGAGGAACACGATGGGGATCTCGCGCTCGGTGCGCTCCTGATACCCGGCGTAGCCCTTGTAGCTCTCTGTGATGGTGGGCCAGAGGGCATTGCGCTCGTCGGAGGTGGCAATACGAGCACGACGTTCGTGCTTGGGCTGACCCTTTGCTGTCACCCAGACCTTTGGGTTGTCGCGAAGGTTGAGGAACCATGCAGGGTGGAAATCATCGCCGCCGCGCGATGCCACGATGACGAAGGTGTCGCCGTCAACGACGGGGCATGTGAGCATGCTCTCGCGTTCCTGGCCCGACTTGCGGCCAGTTGTGTAGAGCTTGATGGCGGGCATCCCAGCAGGTTCCCAGCCCCACTTACCGAAGGTAACGGCCAAACCGGCCTTGTGGAGGACATTCATGGACTTCAAGACGAAATTGCTAGGCATGGCCGCAACAGTACCGCCCATGGGGATGTCTTCGCAGGTTCCATCTAGGGGCACTGAAACCCCGAGGAGTACTGTGGAATCCTCATGTTGAAGCGCTTATTGTCCTCTGTCCTGCCGAAATATCGAAGGATTCTTTGGATGGTCGTGGCGCTTCAGGCGGTCCAAGCAATGGCCGGACTTTTCCTGCCCACACTGAACTCCGACATCATTAATAACGGTGTCGTCAAGCACGACGTTCCCTACATCTGGAAAATGGGTGGCGTGATGCTGCTCGTCACCTTGGCCCAAGTCACATTCTCCGTCACCGCTGTCTATTTCGGGTCCAAAGTGGCGATGGGATTCGGTCGAGACGTGCGCCGCCAATTGTTTCATCAGGTCAACGACTTCTCGACGCGTGAGGTGGCTGTCTTTGGCGCGCCTTCCCTGATCACCCGCATCACTAATGACGTGCAGCAAGTGCAGATGCTGGTGTTGATGACGTGCACCCTCATTCTTGGTGCGCCATTCACGGCCATCGGCGGCGTATTCATGGCGATGCATCAAGACCTTGGTCTATCGCGCATCCTCATGGTGTCTATCCCCATTCTCTTGGTGCTTTTGTCTCTGATTATTTCGAGCATGGTGCCTACCTTCCGTCGCATGCAAGAGCGCATTGACCGCATCAATGAGATTCTCCGTGAACAACTCACGGGTATTCGCGTGGTGCGTGCTTTCGTGCGTGAGCCAGAAGAAGCACAACGTTTCAGCGTGGCCAATGATGCAGTGACTCAGACCGCACTTCGCGGCGGACGTTTACAGGCGCTCATGTTTCCGACGGCGACACTCATTGTGAACTTGTCCAGCGTTGCAGTTGTGTGGTTTGGGTCGAATCGCATCAATGATCACCTCATGAAGCCCGGAGCGATGATTGCGTTCCTCACATATCTCACCCAGATTCTGATGTCGGTGATGATGACCACCTGGATGGCTGCACTGATTCCGCGCGCCGCTGTGAGTTCCGAGCGCATTATGGAAGTGCTGCAGACACCGTCTTCCGTGGTGATTGCCGACAACCCCGTCACTGAACTGTCACAAACTGCAGTGCTGCAGTTTGATCATGTGAGCTTCAGGTATCCCGGTGCTGAACAGCCGGTGTTGCACGATGTGAGCTTCACGGTGCGTGCGGGCGAAACGCTTGCCGTCATCGGAAGTACGGGTTCTGGCAAGACGACTTTGGTCAATCTCATTCCACGTCTTGTGGATGCTACTGAAGGTGTTGTGTCGTTAGACGGTGTTGATGTGCGAGACCTTGCGCCCGAGGCATTGTGGTCTCGCGTGGGCATCGTGCCGCAGAAGCCGTATCTATTCTCTGGCACGGTTGCCAGCAACCTTGGATATGGCAAGGAAAATGCCACCGAAGAAGAGATGTGGGAAGCGTTACGTATTGCACAGGCAGAAGACTTCGTGCGCGCAATGCCCGAAGGTCTGAACGCCACCATTGCGCAAGGCGGTTCGAACGTGTCGGGTGGTCAACGTCAGCGTCTTGCCATTGCGCGTGCACTGATTCGCCGACCAGAGATTTACCTCTTTGACGACTCTTTCTCTGCACTCGACCTCGCGACAGATGCTCGACTTCGCGCAGCATTGGCGCCTTATGTGAAGGAAGCGGTCGTCGTAGTGGTTGCGCAGCGTGTTTCCACCATACGTAACGCCGACAAGATCATGGTGTTGGAAGATGGCGATTGTGTGGGCTTTGGCACGCACGATGAATTATTGGCCACATGCGAGACGTATCAAGAAATTGTGTCGTCGCAGGCAAGCGCACAAGAAGGTGTGTCATGACCGAAAAGAAGAAGCCGCAGACAATGCCAGGTTCCGAATTGCGGAACAGCCGTATGCATGTTGTGGGCATGCCTGTCGAGAAGTCGGAAAACTTTGGACTCACTGCTCGTCGCCTCATGGGCCTCATGGCAGGGGAGAAGATTCTCGTCTCCATCATTATGTTGCTGGCAGTCGTCAGCGTTGCTCTTGTCGTTTCCGGACCACGCGTGTTGGGTCACGCCACTGACATTCTGTTCAACGGTTTGACGAAGCGCAATGGCGAGACGAAAGTGAACTTCTCCGCATTGCATCGCACATTGTTCTTTGCAATGGGTGTGTATGTGATGTCGTTTGTGCTTGCGTATGCGCAAACCTTCATGCTCGCCGGCGTGGTGCAACGCACAATGTTCACATTGCGCGCCGATATTGAAGCCAAGATTCATCGTTTGCCGTTGCGCTATATCGATGCGCAATCACGTGGCGATCTTCTCAGTCGTGTTACAAACGACATCGACAACATTTCGCAGAGTTTGCAGCAGTCCTTAAGTCAATTGATTACATCGATGCTCACCATCATCGGTGTGCTCATCATGATGATCTGGGTGTCATGGCTATTGGCACTCATCGCCATTGTTACTGTTCCGCTCTCGATTCTCTCGATGAAGCAGATCGCGAACCGTTCCAAGAAGCGGTTCATTGCGCAGTGGTCCCATACCGGTGCACTCAATGGCTTGATCGAGGAGACCTTTACAGGGCATGCGATTGTGAAGACTTTTGGTCGTCAGAAGGACGTCGAAGAACGTTTCGCTGTCACCAATGAGAAGTTGTACGAAGCTGGTTTTGGCGCGCAATTCATGTCGGGTTCGATTCAGCCCGCCATGATGTTTGTGGGCAACCTCAACTATGTATTGATTGCAGTTGTTGGTGGCCTTCGCGTTGCCTCCGGCACGATGGGTCTTGGCGATGTGCAGGCTTTCATTCAGTACTCGCGCCAATTCACGCAGCCACTCACGCAAACCGCATCAATGATGAACGTGCTGCAGTCAGGTGTTGCCTCAGCCGAGCGTGTGTTTGAAGTGCTTGATGCGGATGAAGAAAGTGTGGAGCCTGCAGAAATCTCCATGTCGGAAGTTGTGGGTCGCGTCGCATTTGAAAACGTGAAGTTCTCTTACCTTCCTGAGCGTCCACTGATTGAAGACTTGTCGTTGATTGCTGAACCTGGCACGACCGTTGCCATTGTTGGCCCAACCGGTGCCGGTAAGACCACATTGGTGAACCTCATCATGCGCTTCTACGAACTTGATGGCGGTCGCATCACCTTGGATGGCCAAGACATTTCTTTGATGCCACGGAGCGAACTGCGTCGCAATATCGGCATGGTGTTGCAAGACACGTGGTTATTCGGTGGAACTATTCGCGAGAACATCGCTTATGGAAATCCCGCAGCAACAGAAGAGCAGATTCGTGCTGCTGCCAAGGCCGCATATGTGGATCGTTTTGTGCACTCGTTGCCTTTGGGTTACGACACCATTCTGGACAACGAAGGCGGCGCCGTTAGTGCTGGTGAAAAGCAGTTGCTGACCATCGCTCGTGCATTCCTTGCTGACCCCACCATCCTGATTCTGGATGAGGCGACAAGTTCTGTCGACACTCGCACTGAAGTGCTGATTCAAAAGGCCATGGTTGCACTCCGCAGTCAGCGCACCTGTTTTGTGATTGCTCACCGCTTGTCCACCATTCGTGATGCAAACATCATCTTGGTAATGGAAGCAGGGCGAATCGTGGAGCAGGGCAGCCACGAACAACTGCTTGCGGCGCAGGGTGCGTATTACCGGCTCTATCAATCGCAGTTCACAGGCGCAGCCACAGATCTCGCATAATTGAGTTTCTCGGTTATCACCATTTGCCCTGTGGGGCGGCTGGTGACTTACAGGATGATGTAAAACTTAGAAACCCCAGAGTTGTCCACAGGGGTGCCTCAAAGAAAGCCCCTACATACCAAGACTTTACTGAAGGCTGTGGATAAAGGGTGCAGAAGTGCACCACAGGGGAGTTAGCTGCGAGGAACCTTGCTCCAGGAGATGTCCTTGTCCAAACGGGGCTCGCCGGGAAGGCCAAGAACTTGCTCGCCAAGGATGTTTTTCATGATCTCGCTGGTGCCGCCTTCGATGCTGTTGGCGCGAACACGCAAGAACGCGTGGCGAGCTCCGCCATCGGTGCCATCGACGGAAAGCTCTTCAGGACGACGGAATGTGAAGTCGTAGCCGATCATTCCTTCTGCGCCCATGAGTTCGATCGTGAACTCGGTGACCTTCTTGTTGAAGTCGGACATCATCAACTTTGCAATCGAACCTTCAGGACCAGGGTTGCCGGCCTTCGCCATCTGCGCACCCTTCATGTTGGTGTAACGCAAAGCTTCGCTTTGGCAGAACAACTTCATGAGGCGATCTTTTTGAGCAGGGTCACGCTGTTCGGCAGGTATTTCTCTCCACACGCGAATTGTTTCGTCGATAGGTCCGCGACGCTTTGCGTTACCGCCACCGCCGCCACCGATTGCGGTGCGCTCATTCATGAGTGTGGTGAGCGATGCACGCCAACCTTCGCCAACATCACCGATGCGCTGTGAATCAGGAACGCGAGCGTCGGTCATGTAGACCTCGTTGAACTCGGCCTCGCCAGTAATTTGGCGCAATGGACGAACTTCAACGCCTGGTGAATGCATATCGATTGCGAAGTACGTCATGCCCTTGTGTTTTGGAGCTTCAGGATCGGTACGTGTGACCAACATTCCCCAATGAGCAAGATGCGCCATTGTGTTCCACACTTTTTGACCGTTAATGATCCATTCATCACCGTCACGAATTGCACGTGTACCAAGACCTGCAAGGTCACTGCCTGCGCCTGGCTCGGAGAACAACTGACACCAGAGTTCTTGACCGGTGAACATCGGACGAAGGAAACGAGTCTTCACTTCCTCGCTACCGTGCGTGACGATTGTTGGGCCAGCAAGCGCCATGAAGAACGACGCTGGATGTTGTGGTGCTGCGCCAGCTTTGCGGACGCGCTCTTCAATCACGCGGTTGAACTCTGGACGAAGCCCGAGGCCACCGTGACCCTTCGGGAAATGCACCCATGCGAGGCCTGCGTCGAAACGTGCACCGCGAAATGTGATGTCATCAACTTTCTTTGGGTCGAATGCTGCGAGGAGTGCGTCGAGTGCTTGCTCGACCTGTGCGAGTGCGCTGTCGGCAGAAGTGGTTGTGCTCATATGCAGAGTCTCGCCGTTTTGGCTAGGGCTTCGCAAATAGTACGAAATGCAGTGAATTAGGCGACGGCGGCGCCAAAGAGCTTGCCGACAGCCATTGTGATGGCCATGGCGACGATGCCACCAATGACGACTCGCATGGTGGGTCGCAGGGGAGCAGATTGCCCGAATCGAGCACTTGCCCAACCGAGTCCTGCGAGGGCCACAGTGACGATGATCAGAGTGGACACAATACGAGTGCCAGCAGTAGCGATAGCGGCCACGATCATTGGGATAGCAGCGCCTATTGCAAATGAACCTGCTGATCCGATGGCTGCTTGCAGGGGTTGGGCCTGATTGTGTTCGGTGATGCCGAGTTCTTCTGCCAGGTGGATGGCAAGTGCGTCGTGCTTGGTCAGGGCTTCTGCGACTTCTCGGGCCAATACCTGTGGCAAACCTTTGGCAGCGTAAATCTCAGTGAGTTCATCAAGTTCGTGATCAGGCATGGTCTCGAGTTCCCACTTTTCTTTCGCGATGTCTGAATTCTCAGAGTCGCGTTGTGAACTAACAGAAACGTATTCGCCCAACGCCATGGAGACGGCGCCAGCAACGAGGCCAGCCATGCCCGCCGTCAAAATGGTGGCACGAGTGACGGTGGAACTTGATGCCGCAACTCCAAGGATGAGGCACGCCGTGGAAATGATTCCGTCATTGGCTCCGAGCACCATGGCTCGTAGAAGACCAATGCGATGGACGGCGTGACGTTCAGAATGCATACCACTCATTGTGGCACTAATGCGTAGCGATAGCGAGCGTGGAAGAATGTGTGTGTGACAACAATGCATCCCACAAAAGGACTCCTGTTAGAGACCGCAGTATCGCTGATTGATGAATTTGGTCCGCAGGGTTTTACGGTGGAATCACTATTAGAAGCGTCAAAGATCTCGAAGGGATCTTTGTACCACCACTTTCATGACTTCTCAGATGTGATTGAGCAGGCCCAGGTCGCACGATTCTCTCGATACGTGGACCAAGACGTCACGCTCCTTGTTGGGTTGTTGAAGTCGGCTACTTCTCGTGAAGACCTTGAATCAAAGTTTGCGATGATTGTCCAAGGTGCAGGAATGCCTGGACGTGATTCTGCACGGTCCGATCGTGCTGCCATTCTTGGCATGGCGCGTCACTCTAAGAAGTTTGCAGAAGGTCTGGCTGTTGAACAGCAGCGCGTGACCGATGTTCTTGCAGACATTGCTCGTGAGATGCAGGAGCGTGGATGGATCAACAAAGATCTCGATGCTGCAGTTGTCGCAACATTTGTTCAGGCGTACTCGATGGGCTTTGTTCTTAATGACATCACCACAAACCCAATTTCTATTGAACAGTGGAGCTCGTTTATCTCGTTCGTTCTAGGAAAGATTTTCTAAGTCTTAATTGCTTGAAAGAGGCCCATGCGATAAGTGGGGCAGCACTAATTCGGCGAATCTTTTCGCTTCTGCGACATGCGGATAGCCAGAAAAAATAAATGCTTCGATACCCATTGATTGGTAACGACGAATTTTCTCAACGACTTGGGCGGGAGTACCCACGATGGCAGCGCCGCAGCCAGAGCGGGCCTTCCCGATTCCGGTCCACAGTGATTGCTCAATGAATCCATCATCTGATGCCGCATCGCGTAGCTCGGCTTGTCGCTTCACGCCAACGCTGGTGCTGTCGAGAGAGCGAGAGCGAATGGCATCGCCTGTTGCGGTATCGACCGCAGAAATGAGATGTGCTGCCGCATTGCGCGCTTCTTCTTCGGTTTCTCGAACGACAACATGCACGCGATATCCAAATTTTAGGGTGCGGCCATAACGGGCGGATCGCGCGTTCACGTCATCGATGATGCGGGAGATTTCTTCTTCGGTGTCAGGCCACATGAGGTACACATCTGCGTCCATTGCTGCTGTTTCGCGGGCCTCATCGCTGAGCCCACCGAAATAGAAAGCAGGACTAGGTGCCATTTCTTTGCAGATACGGGGCGCATCAAGATGGAGCGAGATGAACTCACCATCAATATCGAGACGCTCGCCGTTCAGAAGTGTTCGCAACGCTCGCATTGTTTCCGTCGTGCGGCGATAGCGCGATGGACCATCGAGTGTCTCGCCTGGCATTTCTGACGAAATGATATTGATGGCCAGTCGACCATGCATGACCTGATTCAGCGTTGCTAATTGACGGGCTAGTTGTGGGACCCAGTTTTCACCGACACGCACAGCGGTCAACATCTTCATGTGCTGAACCTGCGGCGCGATGGAGGAGGCAAACGAAATGGTGTCAATGCCGAGTTCATAACCAGAAGGAAGAAGGATGTTGTCGAAACCCAGTTGATCGGCATTCTTGACAATCTCGGAACAATGAAGCCAGCTACTGCGAAGGTTTGCCTGTGGGACACCTAATTGTTCGTAATCGTCGTCGCAGAGAGCGCCGAACCATGAAATTTCAATCGGCGACGTCTGATGGCTCACGGAAGTGGGATGCCTTCGCTGGCCTGCACGATGCGATACACGTCAGTGCGGGTGAGATGAACGGACGTCGCTTTCGCGAGTTCGTATAAGCGATGAGTTTGTGTTGTGCCGACGATGGCAACGGGTCGTGCCGGATGTGCAAGAACAAAAGCAATAGCAATTGCAGAACGTGTCACGTTTTCGCGAAGTGCTAGTTCATCGAGAACAGTTAAGAGTTCTGGACGAACGTCATCGCCCGTTGCAATGCGTCCGCCAGCGAGTGGGCTCCAGGCCAGAGGGGTGATGGCAGCTTCCATGCAGAGATCAAATGTGCCATCGCGCATCGGATCAAGATGTGTTGCTGAAAATTGCGGCTGAGATGTCGCGAGGCCAGAATCCAGAAAACCATTCAGTGCCAGCGTTTGCGGAACGGTGTAGTTCGAGACGCCACATTCGCGAATGAGTCCGCGAGTACGCAATGTTGTGAAGGCTTGGGCAATTTCTTCAGGATGCGTGAACATGTCAGGTCGATGAATTTGATAGAGGTCAATTACATCAACATTCATGCGACGAAGAGATGCCTCACATGCTTCGATGAGATAGTCCGCTGATGAGTCATACGGGACACCGGGAATAATGCCGCCCTTTGATGCAAGGACAATGCGGTCCCGAAGCCCTGGTACAGAATCGAAAACTCGCCCCAGTGCTTCTTCGCAGGCGCCAAAATGCGTGCCGCCCCAGTTGAGTCCGTACACATCTGCGTTATCTAGCAATGTCATTCCGAGGTCGACCGCGGTAGAGACAATCGCAATGTTCTCGTCATCGGAACCTGTGAGGCGCCAGCATCCAAGCGAGACGGGTCCAACAGTGCCCAATGAGCTGAGATCTCGCTCAGTTGATACGTCGAGGGGACTATTCGGCGCAACGGGAATCTTGAGATCAGACATAGTGCGAGGTTAGTGAAGAGTCAGTCGATTCGTTCGAAACGGGTCACGCGATGAATTCCCATCTGGGATTCTTCATGAAGTGCTCGTACTAGTTGAACGGGGTGCGGGAACCGTGAATCAAAGAGGTTTTGAAGTTCTTGCTGGAAAGTGGTCTCGCCAACCAAGTCCCACTCTTGTTGGGTATCCCACACAAACACCAACGTGACTTCTCCTGGTTTTGAATCGTCCAGCCACACCTCCTTCGAAAGGAAGGGGATTCTGCTGAGACCTGGCATTAATGCTTCTCTCAACGTCCAGACATCATGGTCGACTTGGATGAATTCATTCACCACGGCGGGATCCATCTGAAATATCAAAACTTCGACGGGACGTCGTTCGCCTTGGACGTATGAGTAATTCATGTTCGAGGAAGCGTGCGAACTAGCGATGGGCTGACTTCAGCCATGGACCGAACGCCAGTGAGAGCCATGGCGCGAACAAGTTCTGACTGCAACATTGTGAAGGACTTTTCGACACCAGCTTCACCAGCGGCACCAAGTCCATACAAATACGAGCGGCCCATGGTGCATACCGATGCACCATGGGCGAGAGCTTTCAGGATGTCGCCGCCACGACGCACGCCACCATCACAGATGATTGGCAGTACTCCATTTGTTGCCTGAGCGACAGGTGCAATGAGATCAAGCGGGGCTGGCGCACCATCAAGTTGTCGTCCACCATGATTGGAAAGTGCAATCGCATCAATGCCGTGTTGTTGTGCCAAGACAGCATCCTCTACTGATTGCACGCCTTTCAAAATGATGGGACCCTTCCAACGCTCACGGAACCATTCGATGTCATCCCAGGACAATGCGGGGTCGAACTGCTCGGAGATGAAATCTGACAATGTGACTGCTGTGCCAATTGCGCGTCCAGCCGCACCGCTGATGTTGGCGAAGGTGATGGGGTCATGTCGCACGAAGTCCCACGTCCATGCGGGGTGTGTGATCCCGTCTACAAGTGTGCCGGGTCCCAATTTTGGCGGAAGCGTGAAGCCTCGACGCACATCGCGCTCGCGTCGTCCGAGGACCGCGGTATCGACAGTCAGCATGATCGCTTCGTATCCATGCGCTTCGGCGCGTTGCAACATGTCGTGCACTAATGCCCGGTCGCGCCACACATAGACCTGAAACCACTTTGGACCATTGCTGACTGATGCGACTTCTTCGATGGAGCGTGTGGAGAGTGTGGATAAGCAATAAGGAAGTTGATGTTGTGCTGCGACACGCGCAACGGCTAACTCGCCATCGGAATGTGCGATCCGAGTGAACCCCGTGGGAGAGAACACGATGGGGCTGGAAAGGTGGCGACCAAGAAAAGTGGTACTGGTGTCAATCCCGGAGACATCACGAAGGATGCGCGGCACAAATTCATAGTTCTGATACGCCGCGCGATTGCGATGAAGGGTCACTTCATCTTCGGCACCACCGTCGATGTAGTCAAAGATGCCGCCAGGTAGTCGCCGCTTGGCGATGAGACGTAGGTCGTCGATATTGGCGGCCCGGTCGAAGCGTCGTTTGCGAGCCGAAACAGTGGGACGCGCAAAACTGGCCACTGAGCGCAATGTGCGAAATAGTCCCATAAACACCTCCTGTGGTGTCTCCACACTAACGATGAGTCACACCGGTGCTCGTCTTGGTCAAACCCATCACGATGCGTGAAACTGAAGCGTGGCTTTTCCTTCGGACCTCGATATCGCACAGGCGGCAACTCTGGCACCGCTGTCAGAAATTGCAGAGCAGATGGGGCTTTTGCCAGAACACCTTGAAATGTACGGCCGCAACGTTGCCAAGATCGACCTCGAAGCGGTCGGCGACATTTCGTCTCGCCCCAAGGGGAAATACGTTGTTGTTACAGCGATCACTCCAACACCGTTGGGTGAAGGAAAGACCACAACCTCTGTGGGTCTTGCCCAAGCAATGAAGCATGTAGGTCGGCGCGGATTACTTGCATTACGGCAACCATCGATGGGTCCAACATTTGGCATCAAAGGTGGCGCAGCAGGTGGCGGATATAGCCAAGTAGTGCCGATGGAGAACTTGAATCTTCATCTCACGGGTGACTTTCATGCCGTGACGGCTGCGCACAACTTATTGGCAGCGATGATGGACAACCATTTGCATCAGGGAAACGCCTTAGGGCTCTCGCTCAAAAAAATCACATGGCGTCGGGTCTTGGATGTGAATGATCGTGCATTACGCAACATGGTCATCGGTATGGGTGGCGCTGAAGATGGTGTTGTTCGCCAATCTGGTTTCGATATCACTGCGGCGTCTGAGGTAATGGCCATCCTCGCTTTGGCAAATGATGCGAATGATTTGCGTGCGCGCCTTGGGCGAATCGTTGTGGGGTATACCGAAGACAATGTTGCAGTTACCGCAGAACAGATTGGTTGTGCAGGTGCCATGGCGGTCATCTTGCGGGATGCAGTCAAGCCGAACCTGATGCAGACATTAGAAAACACGCCTGCAATCATTCATGCCGGTCCTTTCGGCAATATCGCAACGGGGAACTCATCGGTGATTGCCGACAAGCTGGGTATTCATCTGTGTGACTATCTCATTACTGAAGCTGGCTTCGGCGCTGACATGGGAGCAGAACGTTTCTTCAACATCAAGTGCCGCGTCTCCGGAATGGCGCCCGATGCTGCAGTGCTCGTTGCGACAGTGCGCGCACTGAAAGCACACTCTGGACGATTCAAAGTGGTGGCGGGGAAGCCACTACCGCCAGACATGTTGAAAGAAAATCCTGACGATGTTCGTGCTGGTGCGGCCAACTTGGTGAAACAGATTGAGAATGTGAAGGCACATGGTGTGTCGCCAGTTGTTGCAATCAACGCATTCCCCGGAGATTTTGCATCTGAGCACGCAGTGATTCGTGAGATTGCTGAATCTGTGGGGGCTCGCGTTGCAGTGTGCACACACTTTTCTGATGGCGGGGCAGGGGCTGTCGATCTTGCGAATGCAGTCATCGAAGCCTGTCAAGAGCCCAGCAACTTTGCATTGTTGTATCCCGATGACGCTTCATTGAAAGAAAAGATTGAAAAGATTGCGACCACAATTTATGGTGCAGCAAAAGTGGAGTACAGCGCAGAGGCGAATCGTCAGTTAGCGATGCATGAAGCCAACGGATTCGGTGTGTTGCCAATCTGTGTGGCGAAGACACATCTCAGCATTAGCGGTGATGCTTCGTTGAAGGGTGCGCCAACAGGTCACACGCTTTCGGTGCGTGAAGTACGCGCATCAGTCGGCGCAGGCTTTGTGTATCCGATTTGTGGCGATATGCGCACAATGCCTGGGCTGGGGGCAAACCCCGCAGCGCTCAGTATCGACATTGGGCCTGATGGCCGCGTCGTTGGCTTGTTCTAGTTACTTGCCGCGAAGTGCTGCCACGATGGGTGCACATTCATCGATGTTTTCTGCACCGACGATGGTGTAGCTAAAGCCCCAACGATCACGGCGCTCAGTGAGCTGCTGAATGCATTCTTCAACAGAGCCGATCAATGCAAATGGAGATGAATCAATCATTTCCTTTGAGACTCCGAACATCGACGAGATGCCGTCGACAGTTGCTGCGCGGTCATCAGTGACCTTCACGAAGAAAGTGCGGATGTTCATCTCGATGTCGTTCAAACGATGTGCGCCAGCAGCAGCCACAATCGCAACTTTTTCATCGACAGACTCGGCAGTCATTGTGGAGAGTGCTTCTGGCCCAACAACGCCAGCCGTCAAAGTTCCGTTGATACCGATGATGTCGGCTTCGCGGGCGGCATAGCTAAGAACTCGCTTGCCACCACCACCGATAAGAACCGGAGGAAGTGGCTTTTGCACAGGCTTTGGATGACCTTCGTAATTGGTAATCGTGTAGTGCTCACCCTGAAAAGAGAACGGACCTTCGGCCATTGCGCCACGGATGACAGCCATGCCCTCGATGAAGCGATCAATACGTGCCTTGGGCGAGTCATAGGGGATGCCGGCCTGCTCGTAGTCGCTGATCATCCAGCCTGCACCCATTCCGATTTCCGTGCGACCATCGGAAAGCACGTCGAGGGTTGCGAGTTCCTTGGCCATGATAAGTGGGTGCTTGTAGTCATTGTCGAAGACAAGTGCGCCGACGCGCAATGTGGTGGTTGCTGCTGCAGCTGCCATGAGCGCAGGCATCGGTGCCAACTGGTCGGTGAAGTGATCGGGCATCGTCAGCACGTCATAGCCCGCAGCTTCTGAGCGACGAGCTAATTCAGCCCAACCCTTTGCAGTTGCTTCTTTGCTGACCTGGACACCGAAACGGAATGGACGTTGGGGGAATTGCGACATAGGGCAACCGTACCAATGCGAAGCACTGGACACGGTGACGCAGGGCTTTGGGTGGTGGCAAGTACGGTGGAAATCGTTGTGAATGACAGACCCCGTACGAATCGTGCCAATTGGGCAATTAGAGCTTCCATCACTCTCTTTGCTGGTGCCCTACTGACGACTGCCGCTATCACAGGTGCAGCACCACAAATCTGGAAGATGGCAAATGCGCACAACCAAACACCGGTGAAGTTGCCAGGCTTCAGTGGACTTTCGAACCGTACAAAAATGGTCGACTCGGCGGGACAGCAGGTAGGTGTTTTCGAATTTGAAAACAGTCAGCCCATTTCTATTGATGAGGTGCCCACACACGTTGTTGCGGCATTGCTCGCAGTGGAGGACAGCGGTTTTGAGAAACACAAGGGCGTGAATCTGCGTGCTCTTGTGCGTGCAACGTTGGCGAACTTTCAGTATTCGAGTGGTCGCCAAGGTGCTTCCACCATCACACAACAAGTAGTGAAAAACGAATATCTCGCAGGACTTCCTCGCGACGGTCGATACAAGATTCTGCAAGCGCGCTATGCAGTGATGTTGGAAAAGACAACTCCAAAAAAGTTGATCGTGGAGCGATATCTCAACACTGTGTTCTTTGGCAACAATGCATACGGAATTCAAGCTGCAGCAGAGGTGTACTTCGGCAAGAAGGTCGCCGAACTTTCAGTTGCTGAAGCAGCGTTTCTTGTTGGACTTGTGCAGGCGCCATCTTCCTACGACCCAATCAATCGCCCTGTTGCATCGAAGCGCCGTTTTAATCAGGTGATTGATCGACTTGTACAAGTCAAGATGATGACAAAGCCAGAAGGCGCGGCTCTGCAGGCTGACGATGGCTTCCAAGTGCCAGAAACAAAGCGCGAAGTGCCCCAACAAGGGACTAACCGCACGTACTTCACCGAGATGGTGCGCGATTATCTGTTAAACAAGTCGACGATTCTTGGTGCCACCTACCAAGAACGTTTCAACATGTTGTATCGCGGTGGCATCACCGTGACCACCACGCTTGATGCGAAGGCACAAGCCAAAGCAGAATCTGCAGCAAAGAAGAATTTACCTGCGAATAAAACCGGCATTCAGTCATCAATGGTTTCGCTTGACACGGCAACCGGAGCGTTACGTGCCATCGTGGGCGGCCCTGGTTTCGTACCTGGTCGCACCGAAGTAAACCTCGCGCTTCGTCGTCGCCAAACGGGTTCGAGCATCAAGATGTTTGTGTTGACGGCTGCGTTGGAAGCCGGTGTGCAAGCCAGCGATCTCATAGATGGCACATTGCCGTGTACTTTGCCGAACCCCGGGCTTCCGTCAGAGCCATTCAAAATTACAAAAGGTGTGAGCCACCCAGTGGCGCCCCTCGAGGAACAGACGTATCTCTCAATTAACTGTGCATACGCGCGCCTTGCACAAATTGTTGGTCTCAATCGATTGGTGAATGAGGTGTATCGCTTGGCATCGTCGAGTTACCTAACGCGTGACAATTACAAGATTCAGCCATACGCAAGTTTCTCCACTGGCGCGAATGAATTCAGCCCACTTGATATGGCTGCAGGTGCACAAACAATTGCCAACGGCGGAATCCACCAAGAGCCGTACTTCATTGAGAAAGTGGAAGGCCCCGGCGGCGTGTTGTATCAACATCAAGCTGCTCCGCAACAAGTGATCACCAAAGAAGTTGCGGACTCTGAAGTAAATATTTTGAAAAAGACACTCACCTTGGGCACAGCGCGTCGGTCGCCGCTCAACAACAAGCGCCCATCTGCAGGTAAGACGGGAACTCAAGACGAGAACACCAATGCTTGGTTCGTAGGTTTCACCAAGCAGTTAACAACAGCAGTGTGGGTGGGTGACCCCAAGGGGTACACACCGATGGTGAACATCCCAGAGTTCAGCGCAGATGGTGTGGCAAAGGTGACGGGTAATACATATCCCGTAAAGATTTGGAAAGCATTTATGGATGCTGCACACGCGGGACTTCCCAATGTTGACTGGGACGCACCGCCGGCGCCAACACGTAACCCTGTTCGTTTGTATCTTCCCGGTGTTGATTGCATTGCACAGTTGATCTCTGGCAAATTGCCGCGCACCGCAACGGGCACCGTGACCACTGTGGTGCCAACGACCACAACCAGCACAATTCCGACACCAGTCACAACGCCTGGATCCACCATCCCCGTTTCAGCTCCGCCGACGACGGTGTTTAAGGGGCCAGTGGTGCGCGTGATTGACCCAGGCACGACGATTGCACCCACCGATACAAACCCTGCAACGCCATTGGTTGGTGTTGATCCGTTGAGAACTCTTGTTTACAGCTGTGCAAAAGGCTTGCCAGCATCCGTGCGCCCAGGCTGAGACTGCCTAGCCTTACTGCAATGCTTCTCTGGTTTATCGGTACCTCATTTATTGCTGTGTGGTTTGTTTTTCGTGATGATCAATTTGATTATCGAGTGCTCGCGCTTGGTGCGGTGATCCCCGATGTGATTGATGGGCTTGCTCGTCAATCCTGGGTGATGCATTCAGTTCTGTCTCCAATTGTTGTTCTTGTGGCAGTGATGGCAATTGCGCGACGTGGTTCCGTGCGTCGTCGTCGTTGGTTAGCACTCCCGATTGGCATGTTCTTGCATCTTGTTTTTGATGGTGCATTTAACAACACAAAAAATTTCTGGTGGCCTTTGACGGGCATCTCATTCGCTGACAAGCCATTGCCAAGTTTTGACCGCTGGGGTCTGAATCTGATTCTTGAATTTGCCGGTGCAGCAATGCTGTTGTGGACGTGGAAAACCAACAACATGTCTTCGCCCGCAGCACGTGAGCGTTTTCTTCGCACGGGTCAACTTGTTGGCCCATCAATGGGGGAGACAGGGAAGTGTTAATCCTGCTTCGTCACGGTCAGACAACTGCGAATGCACAAGCTCTTTTGCAAGGTCATATCGACCTCCCGCTTGACCAGGAAGGAACCGGACAAGCGATACGTTGCGGAGTGCATATCCGTTCGCACTATCCGAATGCCCGTGTGGTTTCCAGTCCTCTACAACGCGCTCGACAGACCGCTGCGGCTATCTCTGACGATGTTCACATCGATGAGCGATTCATTGAATTGAACTACGGCGACTGGGATGGCGTTGCGTTGCACGACATTGACCAATCGCAATGGTCGCAGTGGCGCAATGACTCACACTTTCGTCCACCCAATGGAGAGTCATTAGTAGAACTTGATCAGCGGGTTCGTCCGGCACTCGAGGAACTAATCGCAGAGGCAAGAGATGCCGACATCGTGGTCGTGAGTCATGTCTCGCCAATCAAGAGCGCGATTACGTGGGCATTGGGAGTTGGACCCGAAGTCACATGGCGCTGCCACTTGGATCGTGCATCAATCTGTCGCATTACGGCTGGACCACGTGGCCCTGCATTGTCGGGCTTCAACGAGACGGCACATCTTCTGTAAAAGAGTGGGGGGTGACGGTGAGTCACCCTATAAGCGGGGTTCTGTACTCGCGAACGAGTGGTGACCATCCCTCTATGCGACCTACCCGATGGATTGCCTTGCGGCAGGCGGGCACCCTCCATCTGCTTGGTCTTGCTTCGAATGGGGTTTACCAAGCCACACGAATCACTTCGCATGCTGGTGCGCTCTTACCGCACCGTTTCACCCTTACCTGTGACACTTTCGCGTCCATCGGCGGTTTGCTCTCTGTTGCACTGTCCGTCAGGTTTCCCCAACCTGGCTCTCGCCAGCACTCTGCCCTGTGAAGCCCCGACTTTCCTCAGCATATTTCGATGCCGCGGTCACCCGGATGACTCACCGTCGCTAGCAAGTGTACGGACGTGGGAATAGAAAGATAAGAAAAATTGCTACCGAAGAAGCGGTACGGATCAGTAAATGATGCTGTTGAGACTTGGAGTGTCCATGAGGATGGTGGCGCGGGTGCCCACTTCATTCTCTGCTCCAAGTGAAACCTGCACGGAGCTCAGAGAGCCGAATGCTGCAGGGAATGTTGCGATGGTTCCAGGAATAAGAATTCCTTGATCGTCGAACTGTTGACCAAAAGCCTTGATGCCACCATCGATGAGCTGTGAAGCCACAGCAGCACGACGGGATGACTTTGCACCAAAGCGCATCATCTCGGCGCGAAGTGCAGGCTCTGTCGCAAGTGCTACGAAGTACTGATATGTGCCTGCAACGAGTGTTTCAAGCGCAAGCGTCAGTGCGAGAACATCGACTGCCTTTTTACCTTCTGCAATGAGAGCCAACGCTGGTTCACCGTAAGCGACCATGAGCTTTTCATTAGGTTCGTTGTATGGCTGACCACCATGAGCGGTGACCATCGGGGCCAATGCAGTGAGGTGCGCGTTATGTGCTGCAGCGAAAGCAGCGATGATGGGAGCAGAGGTTTTGTCTGCCAAGCCAGTAAGGCGTGAGTCGGACAACATGTTTGCGACCATCTTCTCAACGGACATTGCCGTACGGAGAAGTGCAGCGTCGGACACGGTTGCTTCAGTGAGCTTCGGGATGGTGGGTGTTTCACCAATACGGGTCACTGTTGGTGTGGTGCCACATGCTGCGAGCACTGCTCCGCCTGCAACCAATGCACCGCTGGTACGAAGCATTGAACGGCGGCTGATCTGTGAGGTGTTTTCAGTAGTCATGATGTTGTTCCTTCGAATTATGCGCCAGCGGCTGCAAGTGGAGATGCGCCGTTTACGAGGGACAGAGCCGCACCATGTCGGGCTTCCATTGTGATGATGGAAGCAATCAATGTTGCGGCATCAAGGCCAACAAGTGTTGCCAAGCGGTCGGTGTGCATTGTCACGGTCTGGTCTTCGAGAGTTGCCATCTGTGCTGCTACCTGCTTAAAGGAGCCCGTCGGCGATGCAAGGGGAGCCTCGGTGGTGCCCACTGCATGCGTTGCAAGGTAGGCCTTAATGGCATCAACGTATGCATTGTGATGATCGAGGAGAAGATTCAGCGCTGTTTTGTCATCGCCGGACGCTTTGGCTACTGCTGCTTCGTAGGTAGCGGCCATCTGGCGCTCGCGCTTTAATGCGTCATTCAAAGATGCGAAGTCCTTCGGGTCGCGCGGTAACACGACTCCTTCGGCGGATGCACGGCCTGCAAGCAACGGTGTGGCTGCAATAGCGGCACCACCTGCGAGAAGAGATGCGAGAAGACGACGACGTGATGTCGTGTGTGCTTCGGGGAGGTCAACTTGGTGATTTACCACTCGGGTCATCCTTTGTCGTTTCGGCGAAATGTCGCCCCCCAACACTAGAAGTCCAGTGCCGAGAGGTCGGGTATCCAAGAGCGGGTCCGGGAAACTGCCTCTGACCATTGTTGTCGCCCAACCCCAGGGTCACCTAATGGGGCCACGGTGGAAGCCCATGTCAGGGTGCTGGCAGCCTCAGAAAGATGTGACCATTGTCCAGCGGCGGTTCCGGCAAGGAAACCGGCACCCAACGTGGTGGCTTCGGTAATGGACGAGACGCGAACGGGGCGCCCAGTGGCATCGGCAAGTGCTTGCACGAAGGTTGGATTACGACTCATGCCACCATCCACACGGATTTCTGGGATGGAGAGGCCCGAATCAGCTTCTGCTGCTTCGACGAGGTCGGCACCACGATGAGCGACTCCTTCGAGAACCGCGCGCACGATATGTGCGCGATTGGTGCCACGCGTGATCCCGAAGAGTGCTCCGCGAGCGCCATAATCCCAATGCGGCGTACCCAGTCCAAGAAGTGCCGGCACGTAGACCACGCCCTCAGTAGTTGCGACTGTGGATGCGATGGTGTGGGAATCAGCAGGACTTGCGATGAGCCCCATGTCGTCACGCAGCCATTCAATATTGGTGCCCGCGGACAACATGATGGCCTCGGTGCCGTATGCAATCTTTCCGTCATAGCTGAAAGCAACAATCGGGAAGGTGCCGCCGTCGCTGCGCCGCGCAGCATTCGGGGCGTTGTATCCGGTGAACATGTCGAGCATGCCGCCCGTGCCAAACGTGATCTTGGCCATGCCAGGTTCGATACATCCTTGACCAACAAGAGATGCCTGTTGGTCTCCAGCCATCGCCATAATGCGCGGTGAGCCGGGAAGTTCAACAGCTTCGCCAACGAACCCTGCACTGTCGACAATGCGTGGCAGATGGCGTTTATCGATCGTGAAGACGTCGAGAACTTTCTGGTTCCATTCGGTGCCTGATGCATTTGTCATGCCAGTCACTGCTGCATTGGTGTGGTCGGTAACGAAGGAGCCTCCACGAGTCAGATTCCACACAAGCCATGTTTCGATGGTGCCGATTCGCAGGTCATCGCTGTTGCGGATTGTTGCATCAGTGACGATGTTGTTGAGAATCCATGCAGCTTTTGTTACCGACTGATTTGGTGCAATCTGAAATCCGTGTTCAATGCGCGCCATGATGCACTCACCAATGGTGCGCAAGTCTTGCCAACCAATGGCAGGTGCGACCGGCTGGCCGGTGCTTGCACGCCACACGATGGTGGATGCGCGTTGATTTGTGATGCCGACGGCGTCGACGCCTGCGGAGCCAATTGCTGCAGTAGCAACTCGTTTGACAGCGCTGTACATCGCAACAGCATCAAATTCAACCATGCCACTAGCTGGTGTTGAAGGAGCGAATTCCTCGTAATGAAGATCCGTGACGGTTCCGTCATCGAGAATGACTGCAGCGCGAAGACCGCTCGTGCCGACATCGATGACGAGAGTTCTCATAATCCGAGTTTGCCCGGGTTGAGGATGCCCTTCGGATCAAGTGCATTCTTCACACTACGAAGAACCTGCATGCTTGTTCCGAGTGCTTGTTCCATGTATTGGGAACGGCTGTAACCAATGCCGTGATGGTGAGACAAGTTGGCGCCAGCAGCAAGTGCGGCGCGTTGGCCTGCATCCCACAATGCAAGATACGTCGACTCAAATTCTTCTGCAGATGGAGTAGCAGCGAAGGTGAAATAAATGCATGCACCTTCGATGTAGCTGTGCGAGAGATGGCAAGTGGAACTACGTGCGCCTGGCACAGCAAGCATTGCTGTGCCAACTGCTTCCACCACGTTGTCGAGGTCGGCCCAATTTGCTGCGATTTCCATTGTGTCCACCACGTAGCCCTTGCGAGTAAGAGCTTGCAAACCGCTCGTGTCATTGCGATGGTGTGTCCATGCTTCGACCAATGCAACGTCGCCAACGATTGCGCCCATTGACTTGCACACGTCGTGCACGATTGCCATCGTGGCATCCACTAGTTGCTCATTGCCTTCATCGAGGACAAGCAATGTTGCATTCGTGCCGTTGCCGCCATGCGAGCGCTTGCTCTCTGCGCCGTCGTACAAACGAAGCACCGCAGGTGTTGCTCCATTACGAATAATGCGGCGACAGGCTTCAAAGCCATCGGTCAATGTGTCGAACACATATGCGCCACGACGCTCGACTTCAGGCAATGGGTGAGCGCGAAGCCATACGCGAGTGAGGACGGCGAGTGTTCCTTCACTTCCGAGCAGAAGCTGTGAGAGGTCCGGCCCCACTGCACCGGCAGGAGCACCGCCCGTACGAATGATTGTTCCGTCGGCGAGCACTGCTTCGAGCGCGTGCACCATGTCTTCAATTTTTCCGTAACGAGTGGAGTACTGACCTGCACCGCGACATGCGACCCATCCGCCGACCGTTGCAAGCGCGAATGACTGCGGGAAGTGGCCAACTGTCAGACCATGCGTGCGCGCGGCATCTTCCATGTCTGGTCCGAATGTTCCGGCAAGAACTTCGATGATGCCAGAGACCTCATCGACGGACTCAACGCTTTGCATGTTGGTCATGTCAAGAGAGACACCTTCGCGCAACGGAATCGCTCCGCCGCACACGCCGCTACGTCCGCCTGACGCTGTCACCGCAATGCCATGGGTGTTGCAATATGCGAGAAGCTTCGACACTTCCTCCGTGCTACGTGGCTTGCACACCAAACCTGGGATACGTGGCACTTGGTTCTGTAGAGACCATGACAGCGAAAGCGGCCACCAATCGCGTCCATGGTTGGCACGATCGGCTGCATCATCGGTGGTCTCGCAGATGCTTGCAATGTCTTTTGCATTCTCTGCAGTGATCACAGTTGCAGAACCAGTGAGTCGCGCAGTCGCAAGTGCTGGGTCACCACCGAACTCAATGGGATCAGTGATGGCAGTGTTAAAAGTGTGAAGGCTCACTGGTGTTCCGTTCCTGGAGTTGATGATGCGATGAATTCGGCTTCGGTGACGAGTGCGGCTGCATCCTCACGTGCACATTCATCCATGAACTGAGCAACGTTGCGATCACGTGTTGCGTTATCCCACTTGAGAAGTGGTGCCATGAGATCTGCAACCTCGCCGGCTCCACGCGCACATGCCTTGCGGTCAAGGAGACGTGCACGGGTGCGACGCGTCATCACATCGTCGAGCGTTGTCGCCATTTCGTGAGTGACCGCATACACCGCCTCTGCTTTGAAGTAGGGAAGGCCAGGAATGAGTGCGTCGCCCAACGATGCATCTCCTGCAATCAGTTCGTTAATTGCAGTTGCATCGGAACCAAAACGACCATCGAGGTGGCGGTCATGTTGCGTCGATGATGAGCGCTTACCCGAGGCTCCGTGCAATAGCAATGCTTTGGTTTTTGAGTGCTTCTTCACGCCGAGCAACGAACATGCTTCATCAACGGCGTCTTCGGCCATTTCGCGGTATGTCGTAAGTTTTCCGCCAGTGACAGTGATGACGCCGTTTTCGCTGGCGAACACTTTGTGACGTCGGCTGAGGTCTGCGGTGCGACCAGCCTTTGCCGCAGAGTCGTCCATCTTGACGAGGGGACGCAAGCCGCTCCATACGCCAGTGACGTCGTCGACAGTGATGCCTGTAGTGACACTTGCATTCAATGCAGCGAGGACGTACTCGATGTCGTCCTTGGTGCATTGTGGGTCATTGACCGGCCCCTTGTAGTCGGTGTCGGTCGTGCCGATATACGTGTATTGGTATGTGCCATCACCATTGGAAATCCATGGCACGACAAACAAACTGCGACGGTCTTTGGGAACCGGAATAACTACTGCAATGTCGTTACGAACTTTTTTCCACGGCACGGTGAGGTGCACGCCCTTTGCAGGACGAATCGTGTCGGGGTGAGTCTTCTCGTCGAGCGCGCGAACATCATCTGCCCAAACGCCCGTTGCGCTGATTACTGATTTTGCGCGCACGGTGAATGAGTTGCCGCCAAGAGTGTCGGTCACTCGCACCGAATGAGATGTACGGCTTGTGGAGTCAATTCCTTCTACCTTGCAACGATTAGCGATAGCCGCACCTTTGTCAGCAGCGGTACGCAAAACGGTGAGGCACAACCGTGCATCGTCTGCCTCCGCGTCGTAATAGAGATATGCCGATGCAAGCTTGCGCTGTTCCATCGTCGGTAAGTGTGCGAAAGCTTTCTTCGAAGAAAGGCGGCGGTGGATACGGCCAATGCGCCATCCGCCGGTGAGGTCATACATCCACATTGCAGAACCAAGGGCTCGGGCGATCTTCTTAGACACGACGCCATCTTTTGTGAGGATGGGAATCATGAAGGGGAGAACGTGCACTAGATGTGGCGCGTTGCGGCATAAGCGCTTGCGCTCGCGCAGTGCCTCGTACACCAAGCGCACATCACCCTGTTGTAAGTAGCGAAGTCCACCGTGAATCAATTTCGAGGACTTCGAAGATGTTCCCGATGCAAAGTCATCACGTTCGAGCAAGGCGACGCGTAGGCCACGAGAAGCGGCGTCCAGTGCAACTCCAGCACCAGTGATCCCGCCGCCGATGACGATGACATCGAACTCTTCAGATTCGAGTCGTTGGAGGGAAGAGAAGCGATCGAAATCTGGTTGTACTGACATCGTCGTTGAGCCTAGGTGGTGGCTCCAAGTCTTTCTAAGTCGTGTGACTTAGAAAGGAAGGACATTTGTCTGCATTGATTGCTAATTTTCAATAGTTGCAAATTGGGATGTTTTCTGTTTATGCTCTCCTCCATGCGTTCACCCGAAGAGCTCACCGTCGCGTTTCGCGCTACAGGTCTCAAGGTGACGCCTCAGCGCCAGTTGTTGTTCCGTTTGTTGCATGACAACTGCACGCATCCCACAGCCGATTCGCTGTTCAGTGAGGCTTCCAGGCAGATGCCGGGCATCTCATTGCGCACGGTGTACCAAACACTGAATGACCTCACCGAAATGGGCGAGTTGCAATCAATCGATGTGGGGAGCGGCTCGGCTCGTTTTGATCCCAATGTTTCGGATCACCACCACGCAGTGTGCGACGAGTGCGCCGCTGTTCACGATGTCTACGTCAACCGTGCGCCTGAGATGCGCGGCCTCGAAGGGTTTGCAGTAGCCGATGCTCACATCGTCTACCGCGGACTCTGTGCTGCGTGTTCAGGGTCGGTGAAGCGTTGATAACAACCAACCACAACAAGGAAAGGACCCGATCATGCCAAGCTTGAAGGGAACCAAGACCCACGAAAACCTGTTGGAGGCGTTTGCTGGTGAAAGCCAGGCCAACCGTCGCTACCTCTGGTTCGCACAAAAGGCAGATGTTGAGGGTTACCCCGACGCAGCAATGCTTTTCCGCTCTGTTGCAGAAGGCGAGACCGGTCACGCACACGGTCACCTCGAGTACATCGCAGAAGTAGGCGACCCAGCATCTGGTGAGCCAATCGGCGAAACAGAAGCAAACTTCAAGGCTTCGATTGCTGGCGAGACATATGAGTACACACAGATGTACCCAGGTTTCGCAAAGACAGCACGCGAAGAAGGATTCGACGAAATCGCTGACTGGTTCGAGACGCTTGCACGCGCCGAGAAGAGCCATGCTGGCCGTTTCGGAGAAGGCCTCGCCGCCCTCTAAATCTGGTGTGCGTTTCGACGCACTTCATTTTCGCATGAAGCGGGTGGCTGCAGATATGTAGCCACCCGTTTCTATGCGGTGTTTTATTACGACAGAACTCTGACGACAAAGAAAGACAGCGACGATGACGATCACGTACGACCCCAAACATCCGAAGTATCTCGACGAAGCGGATGTTCGCGATGAACTCACTCGCGTGTACGACCTCTGCCACGGATGCCGTTTGTGCTTTAAATTCTGTTCATCATTTCCTACGTTGTTTAGTTATGTCGACCAACACGAAGATCAGGACGCAGGGCGCCTGACTCCGCAACAGCAGGACCAAGTCGCTGATGAGTGCTTCCAGTGCAAGCTCTGTTACGTCAACTGCCCTTACATTCCAGAATTACATGAGTGGGCTCTTGACTTCCCGCGCCTCATGCTGCGTCACGATGCAATGCGTCTTGAAAACAATCAAGTGCCATTGCGTAAGCGCATTACGACTCAGGCCATGGGCCACACCGATGCATTGGGCAAGATTGCCGTTGCAGCATCAACAGTCTCAAATCTCGTGATCGGCGCAAAGCCTGGTTCAGTACTTCGCAAGATGGTGGAAAAGACCGCAGGAGTGTCTTCTGTACGAGTTCTGCCGCCGTATGCCAAGCAGCGTTTCAGCACATGGTTTAAAAAGCGCGTAACGCCGGTGCTTGCAAAAAAGCAGGGCAGTGTCGCAGTCTTCCCCACATGTCTTGTGGAATATCAGCAGCCTGGTATTGGGCAAGATCTCGTCAAGGTGTACGAACGCAATGGCGTTGAGTGCTCTTTGGTAGAAGGTGCTGGATGTTGCGGTGCTCCGTATTTGCATAGCGGAGACATGGACACATTCACGAAGGTTGCCGCTAAGCAGGTCAAGGTTCTTGCCGACGCAGTACGCGAAGGAAAAGACATTGTTGTCCCGCAGCCGACATGCGGTTACATCTTGAAGAAGGACTATGTCGACTACGTCGGCGGTCCCGATGCAGAACTCGTTGCTGCACACACGTATGACTCGTCGGAATACCTCATCAACCTGCACAAGGCTGAAGGAACCGAGCTCGATACGAACTTCCCAGGTGAAATCGCAGAGACAATCTCGTATCACATTCCGTGTCACCTCAAAGCGCAGAACATCGGTTTGCGTAGTCGTGACCTCATGAAGCTCACGGGCGCAAAGATCAAGCTGATTGATCAGTGCTCGGGCATCGACGGCATGTGGGGTTTCAAGGCCGGCAATGAAGAATTCTCCATTCCTGTCGCAAAGAAGTTGGCCGACAAGATCAATGCTGCTGAAAGTGAAATCGTCGCAGGAGATTGCCATCTTGCAAACACCGCGATTATCGAACAAACCGGGAAAGTTGCACAGCATCCACTGCAAGTTGTTGCACGTGCATACGGCATTCCTGAAGAACCAATAAAATAGAGCAAGGAAACATCCATGAACGCTGCAACCCCCACAGCATCTCGCAAGTTGACCCTGAACGACATCGCCGACCAGCGCGCATACGAACGTGAACGTCAAGAGTTTCGTACTCGCATGATTGAGGTGAAGCGTCGTCGCCGTGTTGGGATCGGTGAATTGCTCACTGTGATGTTTGAGAACCGTGACACCATGCGTCTTCAAATTCAAGAGATGGTGCGCGTTGAAAAACTTCTCACTGATGAAGCAGTGCAGGAAGAACTCAAGGCATACAACCCAATGATCCCGGAGCCAGGTCAGTTGTGCGCCACATTGTTTCTTGAACTCACCTCTGAGGATCAAGTGCGCGAATGGTTGCCAAAGCTTGCGGGCCTGGAGAACAGCATCAGTTTGTTGTTATCCGATGGGTCGAGCGTGCAGGGCGAGATCGATGCGCAACATGCAGCAGGCCTCACGCGCGATGACGTGACCGCAGCAGTGCATTACCTCACCTTTAATTTCACTCCGGACCAGGTGACGGCGTTTCAATCCGGCGCCGTTTCAGTGGTCTGCAACCAAAAGAATTACAACGACTCGACTCTGCTTTCAGAGGCGACCACGAAAGACTTGCTCTCAGACCTTTTGCCGTAAAGGGTTTCCCCGTCTTGACGGAGAGATTTGATTAATGTGACGCCCGACACATACGATGCCGCCAAGGGGTTTGACCCCGGCATCGGAGGGGGTTGCGGTGTCCATCACAGAAAACACTTGGAGAAATCGCGGCGCATGTAATGGGTTAGACCCTGCTGTCTTTTTCCCTGATTCTGAGGAAAATGCAGGCGAAGCCAAGGCCATCTGCTCTGAATGTGCTGTCCGGCTTTCTTGTCTCGAACATGCTCTTGCCGTTCGCGAACGCGACGGTGTGTGGGGTGGTTTGACGGAGAAGGAACGGCGTCGGATTATTCGTCAGCGTCGTCGTACCGCGTAATCATTCGTCATTTCTGTCTGCGGGCGGGGATACTTAAAGGCATGGCACATACACAGGCGTTCGTTGGATGGCCCACGATTTTGGCGCAACTTCTTGAACGTCGCGATCTTGGTGCTGAACTTGCCGAGTCTGCCATCACTGAGATTTTGAATGGGGTGGCCACTCCATCACAGATGACAGCGTTCATCGTTGCGTTGCGTGCAAAAGGTGAAACAACCGAAGAGCTAGAAGGAATGTTGCGTGCAGTGCGAGCTGCTGGTGGTCGAGTGCAGCTTGACCCCGCATTGGCTGCGCGCACGATTGACATTGTCGGCACGGGCGGCGACAAGAGCAATTCAGTCAATGTCTCCACAATGTCGGCCCTCGTTGTTGCTGGTGCTGGTGCACCGGTTTGCAAGCACGGCAATCGCGCAGCATCGTCGAAGTGCGGTGCAGCGGACTTGTTGGAAGCTGCAGGCGTTGCGATTGAGTTGGATCCCGCTGGTGTGCAAGCAAGTGTGGAGGAGGCTGACTTCGGCTTCTGCTTAGCTGCGCGTTTTCATCCGGCTTTTCGCTACACCGCGCCTTCGCGTCGAGAGATTGGCGTTCCGACCGCGTTCAACTTGCTTGGGCCAATGGCAAACCCCGCACCGATTTCCAACATGTTGGTGGGTGTTGCGATGCCCAACATGATGAATCGCATGGCAGATGCGCTTGCATCGCGTGGCGTGACGAGCGCTTGGGTTGTTCATGGTCATGGCGGGCTTGACGAATTGGCTGTGAGTGGTCCGAACACTGTGTTCGAACTCCATGAAGGTCAAGTGCACACGTTTGAAGTGAATGCAAAAGACTTCGGTATTGCGGTGTCCACGCTCGATGACATTCGTGGCGGCGAACCTGCGGACAACTTGGCAATTCTGCACGACACATTTGCGGGCAAGCCTGGTCCTGTGCGTGACATTGTCACGTTTAATGCAGGATGTGCTTTGTATGTCGCAGGAGTCGCAGGCGATGTTTCCGATGGCATTGAACGAGCACGAGCATCCATAGATTCAGGGGCTGCGTCGGCAATTTTGGAAAATGTCATCGCCATTACACATCGCGAAGCAGCACGAATGGAGACCCAGCCATGACCGTTCGTGTTCCTGCAACGTCAGCAAATCTCGGACCTGGCTTTGATGTCATGGGCCTTGCGTTATCTCTGTATTGCGAAGTGGGTGTCATCGGAACTGATGTGGCGCCCGACGGTGCGCAGGAATGCGACGACACGCATCCGGCACAAGTGGCGTTCATTCGTGCCGGCGGAATAGGTCGTGTGTGGGTGAAGAACTCGATTCCAATGGGTCGCGGTATGGGATTCAGTGGCGCAGTGCGCGTCGGTGGCATTGTGGCCGCCGAACAGCAGATTGCGGGCGGCTCTTGGGATCGTGCAACTTCGAAAGCACTCGCTCTCGGTACCGAGTTGGAAGGTCACGCCGACAATGTCGCGCCGTCGCTGCACGGAGGCGTGGTCATTGCTAGTGGTGACCACGTGGTGAATGTTCCTATTGCGTTGAAGCCTGTATTTGTGATGTGGGTCCCTGACTTCACGACCTCGACAAATGAGTCGCGCGGCAAAATTGGTCCCGACGTCGCCCTGACCGATGCAGTGTTCAACATTGCGCATACAGCCATGTTCGTGACTGCGTTGCAGACGGGTGATGTGTCGTTGTTGCGCGAAGCCACCAAGGATCGCATGCATCAAGACATTCGCTTTGCCGCGTCTCCTGCATGTGGGGCTGCATTGCAGCAAGGACTTGAAGCTGGAGCATGGTGTGGCTGGCTCTCAGGCTCTGGTCCAACAGTGGCGCTGATGTGCGATCCCGCCATGGCGGACGCGGTGGCATCGGCGTTACCGAGCGAGGGTCATTCCAAGAAATTGACCATTGATTTCGACGGCGCCGTCACCCTGTAACGCAACCCTGTCACACCCCTTCATGAAAGTGATGGGTATGGAACACACGCCAACACCGCAGTCATCTTCATCGGCCGACCAGCCAGTTCTCATGATTTCATGCGATACCTGCATCATGAAGGACAGCAATGCTTGTGGTGACTGCATGATGAGCGTTCTCTGCGATATGCCCGAATCGGGGGCTGTGATTCTCAATCTGCAAGAGCTCCGGGAAATTCGTTTGCTCGCTCAGGCCGGTTTGGTGCCTACGCTTCGGCACCGTGCCGTTGGCTAACCAAATCCCCAAGAACCCAAAGCTGGTTGCTGTGAACGCCCCTCATGGGGCGCAGTATTGGGCGGAACTGCATGAGATAGGCATCGGCGCTGGCCTTGATGTTCTTGGCGTTGCTCCTGCAGGTGTGATGCACCGTGCGTTGCAGCAGTTACATGATCGTGAAGCGCGCGACCTTGTGAACGGAATGAAGTTCACGTATCTACGTCCAGAACGTTCCACACACCCCGCATTCTTAGTGGAGGAAGCGCGCACCGTGATTGTGGGAATGCGCTCGTATGCATTTGCCGAACCTGAGACTTCGGGCATTGATGGCCCTGTCGCACGTGTTGCGCGTTATGCCTGGGACGATCATTACGGACATCTCAAAACATCTCTCACAGAGGTGGTAGCTCGTTTACGAACCGATGGGCATCGCGCGACAGTGTTCGCAGACGACAATTCCATCGTCGATAGAGAAATTGCCTATCTCGCCGGACTCGGATGGTTTGGGCGTAATGCCAACATTTTGATTCCCGGCAGAGGAAGCATGTTCGTCATTGGTTGCATTGTCACCACGGCTGACCTGCCCATTGCAACGCCGATGGAAGATGGCTGTGGCACATGTGTGCGTTGTCAACCGGCGTGCCCAACGGGCGCCATCATCGAGCCAGGGGTCATTGATGGAAACCGCTGTTTGTCTTGGCTACTGCAAAAGCCAGGGATCTTTGATCGCAGATATCGTGAAGCATTGGGTGATCGTATTTACGGATGCGATGACTGCCAAACAGCGTGTCCGCCCACGAAGCGCGGCGGAACTCAACCGGCGTCTTCTCTTCATGCTCCATTTGTTGACGTTGTTGCCTGGTTCCATCTTGACGACAACGCACTTGAAGCCGCATGCGATGGTTGGTATGTCCACGGTCGCGACATGACATGGGTACGACGCAACCTCCTCATCATTCTTGGCAATGTTGGAGATCCATCAGATGAGCGGGTCGTAGATGTCGTGCGTCGATACCTTTCACATGGACGCGGTGAGCTACGTGCTCATGCTGTGTGGAGTGCCGCGCGACTCGGGCTCAATTCACTGCTTCATTTCGATGATCCGGACGAATTAGTCGCCGAAGAACTCGCGCATCTGCCAACCTTGCGGGGCGACCTATGAAGCATCTCCTCGTCACAAATGACTTCCCTCCCAAAATTGGTGGCATTCAATCGCTCTTGTGGGAGTGGTGGCGTCGGCTGCCCGCGGATTCATTTGCGGTATTGACGAGCCCGCATGAGGGTGCCACAGAATTTGATGCGCAGCAGCCTTATCGCATCGAACGCACCCGCGAGCCGGTGTTGTTGCCGCATCCGTGGATGGTGCAACGCATCAATGCGATGGCAAAAGATTTTGGTGCCGACTTTGTTGTGCTTGACCCTGCATTGCCATTGGGCCTCGTGGGTCCCTCGTTGCAGTTGCCATACATGGTGGTTCTGCATGGCGCAGAAGTCACAGTGCCTGGTCGTTTGCCAGGCTCGAAGCAATTATTGGGTCGTGTTTTACGTGGCGCAGAACACGTCATCGCTGCCGGTGGATACCCAGCACGTGAAGGGGAGCATGCAGCATCGCGTGCGCTACCGACCACTGTTGTTCCGCCCGGTGTAGATACCGATCGTTTTGTTCCGTTGTCATCCGCAGAGCGTTCCACGGCTCGTGCACATTTCGGGCTGAACGATGACGATGAAATTATTTTGGGAATTAGCCGTCTGGTTCCGCGCAAGGGTTTTGACACCGTGATCACAGCAGTGGCTCAGTTGGCGCCACATCGCCCAAAGCTGCGCCTTGTCATTGCAAGTACGGGACGCGATGAAGATCGTCTGAAGAAGCTTGCTGCCGAGATGAATGCTCCTGTCACATTTCTTGGACGTGTTCCTCACGACGACCTACCGGCTCTGTACGGATGTGCAGATGTTTTTTCCATGATGTGTCGCAATCGATGGGGAGGGCTTGAGCAAGAAGGCTTCGGCATTGTGTTTGTCGAAGCCGCAGCATGTGGAGTGCCTCAGATTGCCGGTGAAAGTGGTGGTGCTGCTGAAGCAGTACTTGATGGTGTCACGGGGTATGTGATGAAGAATCCCAGTGATGCATCGGGACTTGCTGCGCGCATCGTGGACATCTTGGACAATCCGGAAATGCGCTCATCCATGGCGATTGCATCGCGAAATCGCGCGCTCAATGAATTCAATTACGACGTACTGGCGACCCGTTTGGGTGAAGTGCTGAAAGTAGGGCAATGATGGAAGACATGAAGGGCCTCGTCATCGTTCGACTAAATGCATTGCTCACCATCGCGTTTCTTATTTCCGCGAGCTTGGCAACCGCATACTTCAGCCAGCCGTGGAAGACAATTGGTGTTGTCGTGTGTCTTCTCTGCTTCACCGTTGGCATCTGTGCTTTCTTGTGGGGTTATTGGAATGCAGTGCAGAGAAGTCGTGAAGACAATATTTCTGTCGCGGCAATGTATTTCCTCATCGATAAATGTGCGCCGAAATCAATTGCCCGCCGCATGAACGGCTTGTTGATTCTTCAAGTAGTCGCTGGCCTTGTTACTGCCGGAATGCGATCATCGACCGATGGTCGTCGCGGAAGCACCCTTGCATTTGGCATCTTGGTTCCCATGCTCGGACTTGGGCTGAACGGGCTGTGGGCTGCCTTCCATGGCCAATTTGAGCCCCGTGCCCACGGCAATTCTTTGGGGGTGTCGCCTCAGGCCTCTCCGAACGGGCAAGATGAAGACCATGACTGACCGCGCCGCTCAGACCACCCAGATTGATGCACCACTTGAAAAGTGTGTCCAGATAGTCCTCGATTTCGAGAGCTATCCCGATTGGGCCAAGGATGTAAAAGAAGCAACGGTGCGCGCTCGCGATGAGCAAGGCCGACCATTGCGAGTGGAATACCGCGCCTCGGCACTTGGTCGAAGCACTCACTACACGTTGGAGTATGACTACTCCGAAGCACCCACGCGATTGTCGTGGCATCTTGTCGAAGGCGACATCATGCGCGCATTAGATGGTGCGTACTCGTTTGTTGAAGTCGAGGGTGGAACCCAAGTGTTTTATGAGCTTGATATTGAGCTTGTTGTTCCATTGCCGGGCTTTGTCAAGCGTCGCGCAGAGGCTCGCATTCTGATTGAAGCCGTGAAGGAACTGAAGGCTCGCGCCGAATCGTGAAGCACGTCGGTATCGACGTCGGCGGCACAAAATGCTTCGGTGTCTCTGTTGATGAATACGGAACTGTTCTTCAAGAAGTTCGTTATCCCACGCCGCATGCATCGGAACTCATCGATCTGCTTGCATCGATGTTCCACGAACTAGAGGGCGAGACAACTCTTGGTGTTGGTGTGCCTGGCCTGATTACGGCTGATGGAGTTATCAAAGCATCGCCAAACATGAAGGGCGCCCACAACATCGCAGTTGGCCCTGAACTTCGTGAACGCTTAGGAATTGCTGTGCACGTAGAGAACGATGCAACAAGTGCTGCATTCGGGGAATGGAAAGCGGGCGCAGCTATGGGCGCCCGTGATGCTGTGATGGTCACATTGGGTACTGGCATTGGTGGTGGCATCGTGATGGGTGGCGAACTGCAACGTGGCGCAAATGGGTTTGCCGGAGAAATTGGCCACATGATTGTGGAGCGTGACGGCGTTGAGTGCCCTTGTGGCCGACGCGGATGCTGGGAGCGTTATGCCTCGGGCTCTGCGCTCGCACGATTAAGTGGTGGCACAGATGGAATGACCGTGTTCGAAAATTTTCATGCTGGTGATCAGGACGCAGCACATGTTGTTGCAACGTTTGCTGAATGGATCGCTGAAGGACTTGCGAGTCTGACAAATATTTGTGACCCAGAAGTCATCGTGATTGGCGGAGGTGTTATCGAATCCTTCGCCACGAAGATTGATCTCTTGCGGGAGAAGTTCTCGTCAGCGTTGTATTCGTCTGCGATGCGTCCTCATCCACGACTTGCTCCTGCATCACTTGGTGAACGAGCCGGTGCTATTGGTGCAGCGTTGCTCGTGGCAGATTCAACGAGTTAGTAACTCTGCTCTGTTGCCCAGTGGCGGGAACGTTCTACTGCGCGCAGCCACATGTCGTGTTGGCCACTCTCGGCAGCTGGTTCGAACCTCTTGTCTAGTTGCCACATCTGAGACACTTCGTCAATGGTGGACCACACACCTTCGGCCAGTCCCGCAAGATACGCGGCACCGAGCGCAGTCGTTTCATGATCGGTCGGACGAAGAACAGGCACGCGTAATTCGTTCGCTTGACGTTGCAACATGTCATCCATCACTGCAGCGCCGCCGTCGACGCGTAACTCATTGAGCGTCACACCACCAGCATTCGTCATAGCGTCGATGGCATCGCGGGTTTGGAACACCATCGCATCAACCACTGCACGGGCAATGTGTGCCTTGGTTGTTCCGCGAGTGATTCCAACAATTGTTCCGCGTGCATACGGGTCCCACCAAGGGCTTCCAAGCCCGGTGAAAGCAGGAACGACATAGACGCCACCTGAATCAGGAACAGTGGCAGCAAGTGGTCCGATGTCAGATGAATTCTGAATCATGCCGAGGCCATCGCGCATCCATTGCACGGCAGCACCTGTAACGAAGATGGCACCTTCGAGCGCATAGACAGCCTCTCCGTTACCAAGGTCCCATGCAACAGTGGTGAGCATTCCCTCAGTAGGCGCCGGACATGTTGTTCCGACATTTAGCAAGATAAAACTTCCGGTGCCGTAGGTGTTCTTTGCCATTCCCGGTTGCGTGCACATCTGACCAAACAGTGCGCTTTGTTGATCACCAGCAATGCCAGAAATTGGGATGCCATCAGGAACGCCAGCAACAGATGTTGTGACCCCGTAGCGGGCGCTGGACGGACGCACTTCAGGCAATGCCGAACGTGGCACTCCGATGAGCTCACACATGTGATCGCTCCACTGCAGAGTGTTGATATCAAACAACATGGTGCGGCTTGCGTTGCTGGGGTCGGTCACAAACGAAGCGCCATTCGTCAGCTTCCAAACTAACCAAGAGTCAATGGTGCCGATACGAAGGTGAGGTGCAGATGGCGTGTCGTGATGCTGAAGAATCCACGCGGCCTTCGTGCCAGAGAAATACGGATCAAGTACAAGACCGGTAATTCGGCGAACATCGTCAAGATGCGGTGCAAGTTCCTCGCATCGTGCTGCAGTGCGACGGTCTTGCCACACAATGGCGTGCGAACACGGCTCCCCAGTGCGCTGATCCCAAGCCAGAACTGTTTCGCGTTGGTTGGTGATGCCGATTGCTGCGACGGGTTCATCGAGTTGTGAGATGACTTCAGCCAACGTGGTCGCAATGGCCTGCCATATCTCATTGGCATCGTGCTCCACCCATCCTGGATGAGGGAAGTACTGCGGAAATTCGCGGTACGCAGAGAAAGATGGGCGACCATCATCGAAGACTGCGCGCGTACGAACACCTGTGGTGCCAGCATCGAGCGCAAGGACGACACCCATCGTTACTTCTCCGTGGAATCCGCGATGAGGTGTACGAGTGCTGAATGAACTCCCGGGTTCGATGCGAGAACTTGCTGAGGTGTCACTTCATGGCCTGCATAGTCAGTCACAATGGCACCGGCCTCAAGCGCAATAATCTGACCTGCGACGAGGTCCCATGAATGTAAATGCTCTTCGAAGTATGCGTCGAATCGACCACATGCGACAAAACACAAATCAATTGCGGCAGCACCGAAGCGTCGTATGTCGCGAATCTGCGAGACCATGTTCGCAACACATCGAGCGTGAACGCCGCGTTCATTGGCGCGATAGCTGTAGCCAGTACAGATCAGTGCATCGCTGAGAATCTTGTTTTGACGTACGGCAATCGGTGAACCGTTGAGTGTGGCGCCATGACCGCGGGATGCAGAAAACATTTCACCAAGTGCTGGTGCGTACACAGCACCAGCGATGGGACCGTTTGCATCCACTGCGCCAATCGAAACGGCCCACATCGGGATATCAAAGTAGAAGTTGGACGTTCCATCAATTGGGTCGATGTGCCACGTGATCCCAGAAGTCCCTTCCCGGCTTGCGCCTTCTTCGCCCACAATCCCGTCGTCGGGCCGCAGCTCTCGCAGGCCCGCAGTAATCATCTCTTCGCTGGCTTTGTCATATTGCGTGACCATGTCAGTGGGAGAAGACTTTGTTGTTGCGGTGACGTCACCGCTCTTTCGTCCCTTGAGCGCCGTGTCGCCCGCCGCACGAGCTAGCTGCTCAGCAATCGTGCGAAGATCTTGGCCAATTGCACTAGTCGTCATCACTTGTCCTCAATCTCTCGCCATTCGCCCAACGCGCGAAGCACTAAGACAGCGACAACAGCCGTGCCGCCAGCGCTAAAAAGCGATCCAAGAAGAATTCCGATGCCGAGCATCACGCCCGATGCTTGGTCTGACTGAATGTCGACGATTGCGTATCCGATCAAGGCGCCGAAGAGACCAGCGATGAGGATGGAGATGAATGCAAGTGCTCGCGCCGAAGTGGACGGAAGCGCCGAGAGGGAGTCTGACTGTTTGGGCACATGACCATCGTAGGCGGGGCTCGTCGTCGCTGAAGTAGCGTCAGCAGGAGTGGCAGAGCATCGTTCCATCTTGCATATCGATATGAATGCGTTCTATGTGTCCGTTGAGTTACTTCGTCACCCTGAATTAAAGGGTCTTCCCGTTGTTGTTGGCGGTTCAGGCGGTCGGGGTGTTGTTTCGGCTGCATCCTACGAAGCGCGCCAGTTTGGTGTTTACTCAGCTCTTTCGTCTGCCGTCGCACAGCGTTTATGTCCAGATGCCATTTTCCTTCCGCCCGACATGCATCACTATCTCGAAGTAAGCCATCAGTTGCATGAGATTTTCGAATCAATAACGCCGCTTGTCGAACAGATATCTGTCGATGAAGCATTTCTTGATGTCACGGGAGCACGTTCACTTTTAGGAGACGCCCAATCTGTGGCCGCCTTGCTGCGCGAACGTGTGTGGGAACAAACACAATTGCCATGCACGGTAGGCATTGCGCCAAATAAATTCATCGCAAAGATGGCGTCTGAATTTGCAAAGCCGAAAGCGCGGCGGTCAGGCATCGAGCCTGGATTTGGTGTGTACGAAGTTCTTCCCGGTTCAGAAATTGAGTTCTTGCATCCATTGCCCGTACAGAGTTTGTGGGGCGTTGGGCCAGCCACATTGAAACGTCTCGACACCTTGGGTATTCGGACCATCGGGGACCTTGCGGACATTGATCTGTCGATTTTGATCAGAGCTATTGGTGATTCTCACGGACGACATCTCTATGCGTTGGCACATGGCGAAGACGACCGTCGCGTTGAGCCGGAACGGATTGCAAAATCAATCGGGCATGAAGAAACCTTCTCGCGCGACATCACCGACCACGATGAACTGCATCAACACCTTGTACGACTTTGTGATGCGGTCGCTCGCCGTACCCGTGAGGCAGGAATCGCAGCCGGAACAGTGATGTTGAAAGTGAAGTTCTCGTCATTTGAATCCGTGACTCGCTCAACGACGCCATCTGTCCCGCTCACAACAGGACCATCAATGGTGGCTGCATTAGAGCCACTCCTTGCTTCATTGGATTTCTCACAAGGTGTTCGGTTGCTGGGAGTACATGCACAGAAATTGGGCGAAAGTGGTGGGGCTGCACCGCGCTTGTTTGATGATGGAGGCGATTCACCCGAGGATGTGGAAGAGCAGTGGGTCCCTGCGAGCAGAGCGATTGATTCCATCGTGGAGAAGTTCGGATTGGGGTTTATCCAGCCCGCAAGCACATTGGATACCCGTCGCCCAGGGGAGAATCCCTTTGGTCCGGAGCGTGAGCAGGACTAACCCTGTGACATCTCTCGGTGTCGAATGCAGAAAATGACACATTCCTGCATTGTGTTGAGGGTCAATGAGTGAGACAATCAATGCGTGCCATTGTCAGATGACGAACAACGAATCCTTCGAGAGATCGAACATCAACTCAGTGCGGATGAGAAGTTCGCTTCTGCAGTGTCGTCAAAGGGTCTGTATAGCCATTCGGCGAAGCGGGTCTGGTGGTCCTTGTTGGGCATGGTTGTCTGCCTTGTTGGCATCGTTGCTGCCTTGCAAATCCATTACCTCGTAGCCTTTGCCGCGTTCATCGGAATGCTGGTGTTTGCATTGCTCATTGAACGTCAGTTGCGCCTCATCGGTCGTGCCGGTGTGCAAGATCTTGCTCAAAAGATCCCACGTCCGCGCGTTAATTTTCCGCGGGACTAATTTCCCGCTTCGGCGTTCATACTCGTTTGTCTTGTACTGTGTGCCACATGCAGTCGCTCATCACACCTTCGGCCGTTCTCGCGGTTGTGATTCGTCCTCAATTGTGGGGAACAGCACTGCGCCAAATAGCTCGCCTGACGCCCCGCGGTTGGTGGAAGCGGGCTCCTTTCTTGCCACTTGCGCCTGCTGACTATCTCGAATTCCGTTTGGTCACCCAATACGGGGGTGAGCACGGTTCTCGCCGTGAAAAAGTACGCACCGTTGACGTGCTGGACTACTTGTCTTGGTGCAAAGAATGGAATCAGGCGCGGGTATGAAGAATGTGTGCGCCACCCCTTTGACTTCTCGGCTGCGGAGTAGATAAACGTGAGGAGCGCGCTCGTACTCAATGCAACGTACGAACCGCTCAGCGTCGTCTCGGCACATCGAGCGATCTGCTTAGTACTGCTCGATAAGGCGGAAATTGTTGTTGATGACGGAACTTTGATTCATTCGGAGCGACTTTCAATTTCAGCTCCTGTTGTAATTCGACTTCGATACATGGTGAAGGTTCCATATCAACGAAGCACAACAATGTCTCGTCGTGCAGTGTTTGCACGTGATAACCACATTTGTGGGTATTGCGGTGGACCAGCGGACAGCATCGACCATGTGATGCCCCGGTCTCGCGGTGGAAAGAATGAATGGGACAACGTGATTGCTGCGTGTCGCGGGTGCAATCTTCGCAAGCGCGATCGCACGCCAGAAGAAGCAGGGATGCGGATGGCACATGTCCCACAAGCCCCGCGAGAGCTGTCGTGGATTATGTATTCGGTGCCACGTATTCCCGAAGAGTGGAAGCCGTACTTGGCTCGAGCTAGCTAAAACGACAAGAGTGGACGCATGACTCAGCCCGCAGCTTCGTGGAAACGCCACGACTGGCAGGGAAGCGCAGCCGATTTCCATGCGCTGGATCTTCCGTTTGAGCGTGCCCTGTGGTCATGCGCAGTGACAAGACCAGCAATCATTCTGGGTTCCACTCAGGCAGAGTCTGATGTTGATGCCATAGAGGCTCATGCGTTAGGCCTTGATGTTGTTCGTCGTCGCAGCGGTGGCGGTGCGGTTTTCGTTCATCCACTTGAGTCGGTGTGGATTGATATCACCATTCCGAAAGATGATCCTTTATTCATTGAAGACGTCACTCGCTCGATGTTGTGGCTCGGTGACGTTTTTGTTCGCGCGGTACAGCCCTGGGTGAATGCACAGACGTACAGCGGAATATTCATGCCAGGTGAGGACGGACGCAATGTGTGTTTTGCGAGCACGTCGCCTGGTGAGGTGTTCGTGAGTGACAGCAAACTTGTCGGCATCAGTCAACGAAGAGGTCGCGATGGCGCTCGGTTGCAATGCTTGTTGTATCGCTCATGGAACCCGCAACTGTGGGCTCCGGCGCTGACAAATATCGATATTCGTCATCGGGTATCTGCGCTACATGTTGCAACGTTGGCTGCTGACGCCGCCGACATCGTCTCGGCCGTTTTCGCAGCCCTTCCGGCCTAGGCCGAAATTTTCAATCCAATCGCCAGGGGCGGAGCTCTGTTTGCTGTGGGGCCAGTGGGGTGCAGTGGGGGGATTTGTGGTGGAAAGTGGGGAATGGTGGTTGACAGTGGGGAATAGTGGGGATAATCTGTCACACAGGTGGAGGCGGAGAACTTCCCCCTGGAAGGTGGAGACCCGTGTTTGTAGGAGTGCATGAGCGCCAGCTCGACCCCAAGGGTCGTCTTGCGTTGCCTGCCGCATTCCGCCCACGGCTCGAACCACGCTGCTATCTCTCTTTTGGTCGCGACAAGTGCATTGACGTCATGACAGCTGAAGCCTTTGAGCGCGATGTCGCTGAAGTGCTGGACAAAGTTCGCTCAGGCGAAATGAGCCAAGAACAGCGTCGTGCTTTGGCTGCAAACACTGTCGAAGTCACCATCGACGGGCAGGGCCGTGTGAATATCGACGAAAAACTGCGTACCTACGCCGGCATCTCGCTGGGCGCCAAGGTCGTCGTTGCAGGTTCTTTTGACCGAGTGGAAATCTGGGAGCCGGAGCGCCATGAGCGCACTATTAGTGCCGGCACCGAGAAGATCGCTGGAGCGGGCGCGTGATCGCTGATGCTTCGTATGACCTATCAATTCGCCAGGGTCCGACGGTCTCTGGCAGTCTCCCGGATGGCACGGTGGTTAGCTCCAACTCCGCCCGCTGCCATCGCGCACGTACCAGGGATAAATCTGGACGGCAATCGCTATCCGAGGGACTGCCAGAAACCGTGGGTCGCCGCACATCTGCAGGTGTTGGCATGAACTCCGCATTTGTGCATGAGTCTGTGATGCTTCATGAAATTCTCGACGTGTTTTCGTCGATGAATAACGGAGTTTTTCTAGATGCCACATTGGGTGGTGCGGGCCATTCAGTTGCTCTGCTGCAGGCACACCCCGAACTTCGACTTCTCGGCATTGACCAAGACGATGTTGCACTTGCTGCCGCATCAGGTGTTCTTGTGGAGGCTGATTGTGGTGGACGCGCGACCCTCCGGCGCGCCCGCTTCGATGCGCTCTCTACCGTTGTGGCTGAAGAGGGCATTGGTTCGTTGGCTGGTGCCCTTTTCGACCTCGGCGTGTCATCACCGCAGTTTGATGTTGCAGAGCGTGGCTTTTCATATCGCTTTGACGCGCCTCTCGATATGCGCATGGACCGTTCAAAAGACTTCAGCGCACACGACATTGTGAATGGTTACGACCAAAACGCATTTTCCAGAATGTTGCGTGACAATGCTGATGAGCGTTTCGCTGATCGGATTGCCAAGGCGATCATCGCTGCTCGACCTATTCGGTCAACAACCCATCTCTCTGAAGTTGTCAGCAGTGCAATCCCTGCTCCTGCACGTCGCCGTGGTGGTCATCCGGCAAAGCGAACTTTTCAAGCTGTGCGTATTGAAGTCAACTCGGAGCTCAGCATTCTTCCCATTGCATTACGTGATGCGATTGCGGCACTTGCTCCTGGCGCTCGACTTGCTGTGTTGTCGTACCACTCAGGTGAAGACCGCATTGTGAAGTCGGTCATGCGCACAGCGGAGACAGGGGATTGCTCATGCCCACCGAATCTGCCCTGTGGATGCGGCGCGTTACGCACAGTGAAGCGTGTTCGTGCTCCGCGCGAAGCATCGAAGTCTGAGCAATCGACAAATCCTCGTTCCACCTCGGCTCGCTTGCGTGTAGTTGAAAAACTTTTGAATGAAGAGATGAACTGACATGGCAGTTGCATTTCGTTTCCCATCTGTTCTCGCACCACGTCATGAAGAGTCGCGTCCTCGTCTCACTGTCGTTCCTGAAGCAGATCGTCGTTATGTACGTGTTGTTCTCGCTTTTGGTTCGCTCATCCTTGTGATGGGTTTGGCTGTTGCACTACGCGCACACATCGCACAACAGCAAATGCAAATTGACAAGTTGAGCTACAACATTTCGAGGGCTCGCGAACACTTTGATTCTCTTCGTGCTGATCGCGCAAGTCTTCAATCTCCAGAAGTGCTGACCGTGAAGGCGCACCAAATGGGAATGGTGCCGAGCATGGGAACTCAGATTGTGAATGTGCCTGCTGCCATCGCGGCAGAAG
This sequence comes from Acidimicrobiaceae bacterium, assembly GCA_947446815.1. Classification (GTDB taxonomy): domain Bacteria; phylum Actinomycetota; class Acidimicrobiia; order Acidimicrobiales; family Ilumatobacteraceae; genus UBA2093. The sequence goes on along the minus strand of CANFGT010000006.1, from coordinate 38,955 downwards.
TAGCGGCAACAGTCGGCAAGGTGGACTCCGATGTCATCGCCGCAACTGAATCACCGCTCGATGAGTTTGGTCGTCTAAAGAAGACCGTGGTGGGCGCGCCGTGACCGCTGATGAGTCAACGCGTCGCGGGACCCGTTCGCACTCAACGTCTGGGCGGTCGGCCACATCTTCTTCTTCACGTTCACGGGCATCAAGTTCGCAGACAACCTCTCGGGCCGGAACATCATCGCGTTCTGGTTCAACTTCCCGTTCCTCGTCATCGCGTGGAACGGCACCGCGTGAAGGATCATCTCGCCAGCGGTCTGAGCAGCAGCGGTCTGGTCAGCAGCGTTCTGGTCAGCGAAAGACCCAGTCATCGCACGAGCATCGCGCGCAAGGGCAGCGCCAACGCACTTCGTCGAGCAGCCAACGCCAAGCCAGTCATCAATTTGAATCTGCCGTCTCTGAGTTGGCGGGAAGTATCTGGCGCCAAATTCGCATGGCATTCAAAGGCGAAGTACCTTCGCACCTTCGTACTAGCAAGATCACTTCTCATGAAGCTGATCAGCGCATCAAGAGGCGTCTACGGATTTCGCTCTTTGTAATCAGCGCCCTACTAGTTGTCATTCTGGTACGAGTTGTTTCCCTTCAAACGTTTCAACGCTCTGGCTATTACGCCGCAAGTGTTGACCAGCGAACACGTGTCAACATCATTCGTGCAACACGTGGCGTCATCTTTGACCGCAATGGAAATGAGCTTGCACTCTCTGTTCCGAGTGTGACGGTCTATGCAGATCCTCGGGAAATTACTGATCCTGTTGGTACAGCTCATTCGCTTGCCCCATTTCTCGGTCTGACACCCGAGAAGGAATCTGCGTTGGCAATCAGCCTTGCGAAGCCAGGCTCGAAGTTCAACTACATCGCGCGTGAGATGACGAAGCAGTCGGCTGACATCATCACTGGACTTGGGTTGCCAGGTATCTACTCCTACACCGAACCATCTCGGCAAGTTGAAGGAGGAGTTGCACAGGCACTCATCGGAAAGACAGACCCTGACGGCGTTGGTACTTCCGGTATTGAATTCCAATTCAACAAAATTCTGACTGGCATAGATGGTCGCACAGTGCGTGAAGTGGACAAGCGCGGACGCTCAATTGCTGGTGGTGGAAGTGCAACCTCGTCTCCTGTGCCTGGAGATGACTTGGTTCTGACAATCGACAAGAACATTCAGTTTCATACCGATACAGCCCTATTGGATCGCGTTGCACAACTGGGCGCTAAGGGCGGCACCGCAATTGTGATGAATACCAACACCGGTGAGATTTATGCGATGTCGAACGTGCGTCGTGATGCTGCCGGCAATGCATTGCTCGCAACGGGCAACTTTGCCGCGGTTGAGGCATACGAGCCTGGTTCGGTGGCAAAAGTCTTCAGTCTGAGCGCGGTGATCAATGAAGGTGCGGTAAACCCTGACACAGTTCTCAAAGTTCCGGGTGCACAAAATGTTGATGGCTTCCTTATTCGCGATGCGTGGCCACACGGCACCATTGATATGAATATTCGCAGCATCCTCGTAGAGAGTTCCAACATCGGAACAATGTTGGCCGCACAAAAAATTCCGTCTCAAAAATTGCATGACTATCTGTCGGCATTTGGTTTTGGTTCGAAAACTGGATTGGACTATCCCGGCGAGAGTCGAGGAATTCTGAATTCCGCAAGTAAGTGGCGCGGTACAGAAAAGTTCACTGTCTCTTATGGTTATGGACTCGCAGCAACCCCATTGCAGCTAATCGCCGGCGTGAACACTGTTGCGAATAAGGGAATATACGTTTCGCCACAGTTGGTCAGTGCGACAATTGATAAGTCAGGGAAGCGTCATCTAGCGAAAGCTGCAACGACACGACCTGTACTGACTCCTGCAACATCAGCAACGATGATTGACATGATGCGCGGAGTGATCTGTACCGGAACCGGCACCTTGGCCAAGGTCAAGGGAATGGAAATCGCTGGTAAGACTGGAACTGGTTACAAAGTGCAGAGCAACGGTACGTACACCACTGATAAAGGTGGACGGCGATACTTTGCATCATTCGCTGGCTTCTTCCCAGCATCTGACCCAAAGGTCACGATGCTTGTGAGCATTGACGAACCTGATGCATCCTCTCGTGACCGCTTCGGTGGTACCGCAGCAGCTCCAGTCTTTGCACGTCTCGTGCCTACGGTGATGCATGAATTGGGAATTGAAGCAACGGGTGTTGGCACTGGTTGTGCACCCGGATCTAAAGCAGTTAGTCACTAACGGTGCTGTGCCCGCATGTCTCGTTATTCCGTCACTCCCATCACAGTTCATAGCCTGTTAGAGGTCTCTGGAATCGTCGCATCGGTTTCAGGTGATGATGTTCTGATTACTGGAATCACGCAAGATTCACGTTCAGTAACTCCAGGTGACCTTTTTTGCTGTGTTCGCGGGGAAACGCTCGATGGTCATCTGTATGCAGCACAAGCTGTTGCCGATGGCGCAGTTGCTCTCTTCGTCGATGCTCCTGTCACCGGAATCCCCGATTCTGTAGCGGTCATCACGGTGCCAAATGTTCGAGCTTTAGTGGGGGCAATTGCTTCTGCAATTTTCGAGTTCCCGTCTCGGGAACTAACCATGGTTGGCATCACTGGGACGAACGGAAAGACATCGACGGCCGCAATCGTTGCGTCAATTTTGCGGGCATCGGGTGCGCCAACTGAGGTTCTGGGAACTTTGTCTGGCGCTCGTACGACCCCAGAAGCAATTGATTTGCAGTCAATCTTGAGTCATTGTGTGCAACGGGGCATCACGCATGTGGTGATGGAAGTGTCATCGCACGCTCTCGACCAGATGCGCGTTGCAGGTGTTATCTATGACGCTGCCATCTTTACAAACTTGTCGCGTGATCATTTGGATTACCACAAGACCGATGAGGCGTACTTTGCTGCCAAGGCCCGACTTTTTTTGCCGGAACAATCTCGGATGGGTGTGATGAATTCCGATGACCCTCATGGGCGTCTGCTTCTTGACGTGGCGCCTATCCCGATGATTGCGTTCTCTCATGCTGATGCACATGACGTCACAATTCGAGTTGACAATGTTTCATTTCGGTGGAGGGATCTTTCGATTGCTGTGCCGATGGGTGGGGGATTTACCCTCATTAATTCGCTCGGCGCAATCACCGCATGCGCGGCCATGGGTATCTCGGATCAAGCCATCGTTGATGGTTGTGCGCAATTGACTCAGGTACCAGGACGTTTTGAGTCTGTTGCAAATGAAAGCGGTATTGGGGTGGTCGTTGACTATGCGCACACTCCTGATGGATTGCGTGAAGTGATTTCTTCGGCACGTGCAATCTGTGCAGGTCGTTTGCTGGTCGTCTTTGGATGTGGTGGCGATCGAGATGCAGGGAAACGACCCCTGATGGGAGAAGCGGCGCAGCTCGCTGATCTTGTCTTTGTCACATCTGATAATCCGCGTAGTGAGGACCCCATGGTCATTATCAACGCAATTGTTTCCGGGGTGACGAAGCCCGCAACGGAGATTCGGATTGATGCAGATCGTGCCTCGGCCATTGCATCCGCCATCTCTGAAGCTCGGCGTGATGACATAGTGGTGATCGCTGGAAAGGGACATGAGTCAACTCAAGAAGTTGCTGGTGTCCATCATCCGTTTAATGATGTCGACGTTGCGAAGTCGGCACTGGCACATAAGAAGGGGAGCGAACTGTGATTGCTGTACTCATCGCTGGCGCCGTCTCCATGCTGTTATCGCTTTTTGGCACGCGACGTTTGATTACGTTCTTTGACAATTTGGGCAAAGGGCAACCGATTCTCGGCTCTGAAGACAATGGCCCCGTACACCACATGAAGAAGCAGGGAACTGCGACCATGGGCGGTCTTGCCATCTTGTTTTCTGCATTCATTGGTTGGTTGGTCGCTCACTTGCGGGGTGGAATCGCATTGTCGGACCAAGCAATGATTATGTGGGGTGGAGTCGTCATTTTGGCTGCGATGGGATTCCTCGATGACTTTCTTAAAGTTCGTAAATCTCATAACCGTGGCATCTTCTGGAAGAAGAAGGGCTACATCACTTTTGGGCTTGTCGTACTCATCATGATTTGGCTATCGGTTGGCACGGGCGTGAGTGAAACACTTTCATTCACACGTTTTGACTTCCCTGGTTGGGAATTGCCAAAGGTGATCTGGGTCCTGTGGACGGCAATCATGGTGTGGTCAACAACGAACGCTGTCAATGTCACTGACGGTCTTGATGGCCTGGCTGCTGGTTCAGCATTGTTTGGCTTTTTAGCGTTTACCGTCATTGCCTACTGGGCATTTCGTAATCCTGACGTCTATCACTTGGTGAATCCACTTGACCTTGCAGTCTTCTCTGCATCGATGGCAGGAGCATGCGGCGGTTTCTTGTGGTGGAATGCTGCGCCAGCTCGCATCTTTATGGGTGACGTAGGTGCACTGGGAATCGGTGCCGCACTCGGTCTTTTGGCTGTGACGACGAATACGCATTTGTTGTTGCCCATCGTGTGTGCATTGAACGTGATGGAATCTGGTTCGGTCGCATTGCAAATGACAGTGTTCAAAGCATCAGGTCGCAAGAAGCGACTTTTCCGAATGTCGCCCGTTCACCATCACTTCGAGTTATTGGGTTGGCCCGAGACAACAGTCATCATTCGATTCTGGATCATCTCCGGTGTCTTCGTCGCCATCGCGCTCGGTATCTTCATCGCTGACTTCACGCACATTGCCGACAGGTTCGCCGGGCACTAACGATGCAGAAGGTTGCGGTCCTTGGGCTTGCTCTTGCGGGTACAGCTGTTGCTCGGGCTGTGTCCTCACGTGGAATAGCGCTGACGCTCGCTGATGATCGAATGACAGATGATCATCGGTTGCTTGCAGCGGAACTCGATGCAGTACTCATTGATCTGACGACCGACGGAGCTGTCGATCGATTACTGGAAGGCGTCGACACTTTGTTGCCCGCGCCAGGGGTGCCGCCATCGCATCCTGCGATTGTGGCTGCTCTTCAGCGCGGCATTGCCGTGCGTACCGAGATTGATATTGCGTATGAATGGGAGCAATCTCGCCCCGGCGGTCCTCGTCCCATCTTGGGAGTAACGGGCACGGATGGGAAGACAACGACAACGATGATTGCGGCGCATCTCTTGCGTGAAAATGGCTACGCGGTTGCCGAGGTGGGGAACACCGACACTCCTTTTGTTGCAGCGATTGATGATGCTTACGACGCTTTCGTCGTGGAATGTTCAAGTTTTCGTCTGAAATACACGACCATGTTTCGCTGTGATGCCTCGGTGTGGTTGAACTTTGCGCCAGATCATCTTGACTGGCATTCCGATGTTCAGGACTATGCATCGGCGAAAGAACGCATGTGGCGATTTGTATCGGCAGCAGATATTGCTGTCTTTCCTGCGGGTGTTGCGCGCATCGCGGAAGCAGCTGTCACATCCGATGCTCGCACGGTGTCTTTTGGGCTTCATGAAGGTGATTACCGATTAGAGAATGATGCTCTGATATCGCCACATGGATTGTTGTGTGATGTGTCAACGATGTGGCGTTCAATGCCACATGACATCACTAACTCTCTAGCAGCGGCTGCGCTGGTCGTGGAGTCTGGACTCGCACCTGCCTCATCTGTGGGCAAGGCACTTTCTACTTTTGAGGCAGCTCATCACCGCATTGAGTTGGTCGGGGAGTACGAGGGAACTTCTTGGTACGACGATTCAAAAGCAACGAGCCCACATGCGGCCCTGACTGCAATTCGTGCGTTTGAATCGCTTGTTCTCATCGCCGGTGGACGAAACAAGGGTCTTGATTTATCCCAGATGGCAACAGAGCCACAGCGAATGCGTGCTGTAGTTGCTATCGGAGACGATGCTCCACTTATTGCTCGTGCATTTGATGGCATCTGTCCCGTCGAGCGTGCAACCGATATGAAGAGTGCTGTTGTTGCTGCAGCATCTTTTGCGTTGTCGGGGGATGCGGTTGTCTTATCGCCAGGTTGTACGAGCTATGACTGGTATCGCAGCTACAACGAACGTGGCGATCACTTCAAGGAATGTGTTCATCAGTTTTTTGCGAAGGAATTGAACTAATGGCGAACGAATCAAGACGTCAACCTCAGTCGCTCAAAGATCGCAGACTGGTTGTTCTGCGTCGTAGTGGAATTGCTGACAAGCAGAATTCACGACTCTCGCTGAGCAAGCCGATTCCGGCTTTCTATTGGATTCTGATTGTTGTCAGTCTCCTCATTGCGCTTGGGCTTGTGATGGTGTTCTCATCCTCGTCGGTGACCAATTTGCATTCGGGCTCGTCCGCCTGGGGAATGTTCGTCAAGCAGTTCCTCTGGGTAATTGCTGGTTTGATAGCGGGCTGGGTGACATACCGTCAGCCGTACAGCATCTGGAAAAACGACAAACTCCTTCTTGCATTCGCAGGAACGATTCTTGGCATGAATGCCGTCGTGCTCGCCAAAGGTCAATTAATCAATGGTGCAAAAGCATGGCTGGATATCGGTCCGTTCCGTTTTCAGCCATCGGAGTTCATGAAGATCGCAACGATTCTTTTTTGTGCAAACTTTTTGTCGAGCCGACATCGCTCAGTTGCTATCAAAGAAATTGTTCTTTACCCACTTCTTTTCACCATTGCAGTGACGGCGGGACTGTGTGGTCTTCAGAAGGACTTTGGAAGCGCAATTATTTTCGCGGGCATTGTGATGGCGATGATGTTTATGTCTGCAATGCCTGGACGTCAGTTGTTAACAACATCAGCAGGACTTGGCGTTTTAGGGCTATTTGTTCTGAAGTTTGCACAACGCGCTAGTGAACGTTTGTTGGCGTTCCTTGACTTAGAAGGCACCAAAGCCACAAGCGGCTATCAGGTATATCAAGCTCTCTTGAGTATTGCGAACGGCGGCTGGTCGGGGACCGGTATTGGTTCCGGTACAAGTAAATGGGGATATGTTCCCTTGGCCTATAGCGACTTTATTTTCTCTGTGATTGCAGAAGAGTTGGGTCTCTTTGGCGCGGTCATGGTGATTGGTGGATTTGTTCTACTGGTTTTGCTAGGTGTGCAAATTGCTCTTTCTGCAACAGATATGCATGGAGCGCTCATCGCAGGTGGTATCTCTGCATGGTTTGGTATTCAAGCAATCGTGAACATCGGAGGCGTGGTTGGCGTGATGCCAATGACAGGTCTCACTCTGCCGTTTCTCTCGTATGGCGGTTCGTCGATGATTGCATCAATGGCGGCCGTTGGGCTCTTGCTCAACGTTGCGCGATACGCAAAGAAGTAGTTGTCATGGTGTTTGCAGTAGTGACTGGTGGAGGAACAAGTGGCCACTTCATCCCGGCACAGGCGATTCTTGAATCACTGATGGAATCAGGTATCTCCGCTGATGAGCTTCGTTATGTGGGTTCACGTCGCGGTGTAGAGCAGTCGTTGATGGTGGGCTCGGCTATTCCCGCAGAGTATTTGCCGATTTCTGGACTGCAACGTTCACTGTCGCTCAAAGGAATTGCACGAAATACGGCACTTCCATTTCGTCTGATGCGTAGCCGCCTAATGGCGCGATCATTGATAAAGAAGTGGGAACCTCGTGTTGTTGTATCCGTTGGTGGATATGCAAGCGAGCCGATGTCGGCTGCTGCAATTGCCGCAGGAGTGCCACTTGTGTGCGTTAGCTACGACCGAATGCCGGGTCTGGCAACCCGTCGCCAAGCAAAGCATGCGGCTCTGTCAGCTGTTGCTTTTCCCGGGGTTGATCTTCCTCGCGCAGTCATTACGGGTGCACCGGTTCGCTCGTCGTTGCGACATCTTGATGTGGCCCGTGAGAGAGAAGTTGCACGTCGCGAATTGGGTGTTGCGGAAAATGCTGTATTGCTGACAGTCATGGGTGGTTCGCTTGGCTCTGGCGTGCTGAATGCACTCGTGCCATCGCTACTGCTTGAGTGTGCATCACAAACAAACATTCACGTTCTACATATCTGCGGCAAACGATTTGTTGATGACCCATTGCCAACTGTTCCAACTGGAGTGACATATCAACGCGTGGGGTATGAGAGCCGAATGGCGCATGTCTATGCGTCGTCTGACTTGCTCGTGGTGCGAGCCGGGGCGAGCACTGTGGCGGAAATTGTCACCGTTGGTGTCGCGTCCGTGGTTGTGCCATGGGAAGTCAGTGCCGATGGGCATCAGAAATTAAACGCTCAATGGCTTGCCGATGCGAATGCCGCCAAGGTAGCGACGGAGGCCGACTGTCTCAATGGGATTGCGGTGCAGATGGTCGCGTCATTGCTGCAACATCCCGATGATCGCAAGGTTTTGGCACAGAATGCGCGCTCGATGGGTATTGCCCATCGCAGCAATCTCTTGGTCGACACCATCAAGAACGCCGCTCACTGACCACTGTCGCGTGAAACAATGGGATACCCATGTCCTTTGCACCACAACGTCGCCAACCTGAAGAGTTGATTGATCTCTCTGTCAGTCAACGGTGCCATGTTGTTGGTATTGGCGGACCAGGAATGAGCCCTCTTGCTTATTTGCTGTCTGGTCAAGGCCACCGGATGACCGGGTCAGATATGCATGCTTCTGATGTAACGGAGTATTTGCAAGCCGAAGGCATCAATATTTCCATTGGCCATCTTCCTGACCTTGTTCATGATGTCGATGTCGTTACCTATTCCACCGCTGTTCCAATGTCGAATGTGGAATTGCAGGAGGCACAGAAGATCGGTGTTCCAATTCGCCACCGTTCGGGATTGCTGGCCTCGCTCTGTGCTGTGCGTGAGAGCGTTGGTGTCGCGGGAACGCATGGCAAGACCACAACCACAGCGTTATTGACCCACATTCTTGTTTCAGCAGGGTTGGACCCTTCGTGCATTGTTGGCGGCAAGGTTGATTCCATGCCCGTGGGGGCACGTCATGGTGACGGTGACCTTCTTATTTTGGAATGTGATGAGAGCGATGGAACTCTTGATGTTCTTCCACTCAGCCATCTAATCATTACCAATATTGATGTTGATCATCTTGACTATTTCGGATCATTTGAACAGGTGCAACAGACTTTTGTAGATGCGGCGATGCGGACAACAGGAACCATTGTTCTGAACGCGGATGATGAACTGAGTGAGCCTGTGAGACAGAAACTGTCATCCGAACTTCGCGTGAGGACATTTGGGCGCACACCAGGCACAGAGGTTCAGATCATGTCTGTCAATCACGAAGAATCCGGCATCACCGTGCAGATGAAATTTGGGACCGACATGTGTGTGTGCCACTCGCCATTGCGCGGAGAACACAATGCGATGAATCTGGCCGGGGCATGTGCGATGGCGTGTGCTTTGGGTGTGAGTCCTCAGGATGCGTGTGATGCAGCCGCATCTTTCTTTGGTGTCGAGCGTCGATTCACAGAGCGTGGTGAATTCAATGGCGCCCTGCTCGTTGATGATTATGCGCACCTTCCTGCAGAGATCGAAGCAGCGATAGCGGCTGCGCAGTCGCATCCCCGTACAACGGGGAAAACGTTTGCAGTATTTCAGCCCAATCGATTCCATCGCATTGCGGCCATGGCCGATACGTACGCGGACTGTTTCATCGCAGCTGATGTCGTGGTGATTACCGATGTGTATGCATCAGGTACGGCTTTTATCGAAGGGGTGACCGGCGAGTTAGTGGTGAATGCAATTCGCAAAGCGCACCCTGATGCAGAAGTTGTTTGGGCCCCTACTCGAGACAACATCGTTGAGTTTGTGGCAGCAAATATCGCTCCGGGGGATATCTGTATCTCCATGGGGTGCGGTGACATCGAAACATTCCCTGATGATCTAGTGGGCAGGCAGTCCTCATGAGCGCTTTTGATGTTGAGGCTATTGAGGCTCACCTGATTGCGGTGGGCCTTGCGCCCGTTCGCAATCGATCGCTTCTCAATCTCACCACGTATGCGGTTGGTGGCAACGCCACTCTGTCGGTCACTGTGTCCTCTCAATTGTCTATTCGTGCTCTTGTTGAAGTCACCGCGCAACATCCAGATGTTCCTGTTGTTGTCATCGGTCGCGGGAGTAACACCTTGATTTCAGATCAAGGCTTTGACGGCCTAGTTGTCTTTGTCTCCGCTTCGGCAAATGAAGCGACAATCGAGGTTGAAGAAAACATTGTCAACGTCGCAGGTTCGGTCACGATGCCCGTTCTGGCAAGACGTTCAGTGAAAGCCGGGCGTGGCGGCTTGGAATGGTGTGTCGGGATTCCCGGAAGCGTTGGTGGTGCTGTTCGAATGAATGCAGGCGGTCATGGCGCAGAGATGGTGGATTCATTGGTTGCCGTTGAGTTGGCGTCATTGAAGTCCGGCCAGAGTCTCTCTGTCGCCGCCTCAGAACTAGGTCTTCACTTCCGCGGTTCAGCTGTGGCGCCTCATCACATCGTTGTCTCTGCACAACTTCTCACCGTCAGTCGTGAAGTGGCCGACGGTCAAAAAGAGATTGATGATGTGGTGTCATGGCGACGTGAACACCAACCAGGCGGACGAAATGCAGGATCAGTATTTGTCAACCCAGCACCAGGTGCCGGTAGCTCTGGGGCTCTCATTGACGCATGTGGCTTGCGTGGGTTTGCCATCGGTGGCGCACAAGTTTCTGCGAAACACGCCAATTTCATTCAGGCGTCTGATGGGGCGACGGCCCAGGACATTATTTCGGTGATGTCTCACGTTCAAGATGTGGTGCAGCAACAGCACGGTGTGTTGTTGCGAAGCGAAGTGTGTCTTCTCGGCTTTGGCGATGACGTGTTGACCCGGTTTGCTGACCCGCGGCACAGTGATGGTGATCATGTGACAGCTTCCCGTTCATTGGCACATGTGATGGGGGAGAGTCGTGAATAACTCTTTCGATGACACCGAACCACCGAAACGTCCTGATGAAATTGCTGTGACGGAAGTAAGCGATGAGGTCCTCAAGGAACTGTCTGACCTCTTTGGTCCGACGAAGGGAATTTCTCGACCACAGCAGCCCTTAGATGCCACTGATCCAACGCCCTTCGGCGAAACGACACCTATGGACCCCACAGAAGATTTTGGGGACACCGTTGAAATCACTGATGCCACTGTGGTTCCGATTACTCGCGATATTTCCGATGGGTACCGTGCCGACGTCATCGTGATTGGAGGTGATGATTCGTCCTACGACCTCACACCAGCTCCGCCAGATCCGTTGTTGAAGCCATTAATCCGTGGAGACGATTTCTTTGACATGTCCGATGACAGTGGCGGCACCATCGTTATTGATGACCGAGACGGCGATCGAGTTGTCATCGTGGACGATGATCGACCTGATCCGCGCTTTGATGAGCGGCAACGGAGACGCAAACGACGTGAACGTTTACAGCGGGTGAAGTGGATCAAACTTGCGGGCGTCATTATCGGATTCATTGTTTTCATCATGGCGGTGCTTGCATCGCCTCTCTTTGCAGTTCGTCATGTGCAACTTGAAGGCGTGGTGTACACATCGCCAGCCACTGTCAAAAAGGTTTCTGATTCGCTCAAGGGTGCGTCTATTTTCACCGTGAATACCGCAAAAGCTCGTGAACACCTTTTGAAAGACCCTTGGGTGTCCGAGGTGCGAATCACTACCAGTTTCCCCAACTCGGCATTAGTGGAAGTGGCAGAACGTGTTCCCGTTGTTTGGTATGTCGGGGCAGACCAAAAGGCGCGAGTTGTTGACGCCCGCGGGCATGTGATCACCGTTCTTGCTGGCTGGCCCACCAAGTACTTACAGGTGCGCGGGACAGGGCCCGACCTTGCAGCGGGAGCCATTGCCGACGATGTCTTTCGTGCGGCTGCCCAATTGGTGCTGGCACTTCCCGATGAGATTCGCCCGAAGGTGAAAGCCCTCGACCTCACGGGTGGCGGGGAACTGTCGATGGTCTTGAAGGGCGGAACGATCGTGCGATTTGGGCCACCGACGGATTTGCAGAACAAGCTGGTTGCGGTGGTGGTTCTCTTCCGCCGTCAAGACCCTGCAACCCTCGCCGTGGTGGACGTTTCAACGGGTGAACCCACTGTTCAGCAGCGTTAATAGGGAGCCTTTGGTCTCCTGAATAGTGCAATTGCCACAAAATGGGCTCCCACTGTGGAAACATTGAGCAACACAGTCCTAATCGGACGTTTCTTCGGAGGAAATGGCTCATGGCCGGAGCACCACAGAACTATCTCGCTGTCATCAAAGTAATTGGTGTTGGCGGCGGCGGCGTGAACGCCATCAATCGCATGATTGATGCAGGCCTTCGTGGCGTTGAGTTCGTTGCAGTCAACACAGATGCGCAAGCACTTCTCATGAGTGATGCAGACGTAAAGCTGGACATTGGTCGCGACCTCACTCGCGGTCTTGGCGCAGGCTCTGATCCCGACATTGGTCGTGCAGCAGCAGAAGCACATCGCGAAGAGATTGAAGAACTCATCAGCGGCTCTGACATGGTGTTCATTACGGCAGGCGAAGGTGGCGGTACCGGTACTGGTGCAGCTCCTGTCATTGCAGAAATTTCTAAGTCGCTCGGCGCTCTCACCATCGGCGTGGTGACTCGTCCGTTCCAGTTCGAAGGTCGTCGTCGCGCGGTACAAGCCGACAATGGCATCCAGCGCTTGAAGGAAAAAGTTGACACGCTGATTGTGATTCCGAATGATCGCCTTTTGACCGTGGCCAACGACAAGACCTCACTTGTCAACGCATTCAAGATGGCTGATGAAATCTTGCTGCAAGGTGTTGCAGGCATTACGAACCTCATCACCACGCCAGGCCTCATCAACACCGACTTTGCAGACGTCAAGATGATCCTCACAAATGCAGGTTCTGCATTGATGGGCATCGGTATTGCAAGCGGTGATAAGCGTGCTGTTACTGCAGCAAAAGACGCTATTTCCAGTCCGATGCTCGAAGCAGCCATCGATGGTGCTCGCGGCATTTTGCTCAATATCACTGGCCCATCGAGCATGGGCTTGTTCGAAGTCAACGAAGCAGCTGAGATTGTGCATGCAGTGGCGCATCAAGATGCAAACATCATCTTCGGTACCGTTATCGATGACGAGATGGGTGACGAAATCAAGGTCACTGTTATTGCAGCAGGTTTCGAACGGTGGGACACTGGCTCAGCAAGCAACTCCGGATTTGGTGCGCGCACTGCCGGTACACGCCCTGCGGAGTCACGTCCATCGAGCAACGTGCGGGACATTTTCTCCGACTCTGATCCATTGTCAGATGACGACGATGATTTCGACGTTCCTTCGTTCCTGAAATAGACATACGCCATTGATTGACCCCCAAGAGGTCACAGAGCGAGTCCAAGAGATTCGTTCTGAAATTGCATCGCTCACTTCATCGAGTGTTGCGATCATTGCTGTCACCAAAACATTTGGGCATGATGCCCTCAATGCTGCGTTTGCGGCTCAGTGCGACGCAGTGGGGGAGAACTACGCACAAGAAGTGCTTGCCAAAGTTGCTGAGGCACCTGTCGACCTGCCTATTCATTTCATAGGGGCAATTCAGTCCAACAAGGTGCGCCAACTCGCTCCGTATATCGCCGTGTGGCAAGGGGTCGACCGAGTGTCGGTGATTGCCGAATTAGCGAAGCGGGCGCCCGGGGCGCATATTTTGTTGCAGGTCAACACCACCGCAGAAGGAACAAAGTCCGGAGTGGAACCTTCAGAGGTCGAAGAACTACTTGAGGCGGCTGGCCAGGCGGGCATATCGGTGCGGGGTCTCATGACGATTGGGCCAACCGGCGGGACGAATGCCCAGTCACAGAAGGCATTTTCATCCCTTCGCTCATTGGCAGATTCCTTTGGCCTCATTGAATGTTCGATGGGGATGTCGGACGACTATCGGATCGCAGTTGAGTGCGGTTCCACCATGGTGAGAATTGGCAGTCGGCTCTTTGGAGCACGTACAACGGTGCGCTGAATCCAAAATTTCGGAACTCCCACATACGAATGCACTATTGCATTAGCCTTTCACCATGTCGTTCCTTCGTAAAGCAATGGATTATCTCGGTCTCAATGGTGATGAGTCGTATGACGATTACGACATGTCGATGGAATATGAGCGTCCAGCACGTCAGCAACGTCCCGCTCCCTCCACTGAACCACTTGCTCGTCGTGGTGGTTTCGAACCTGAGTATTCATCAGAGACACAGCGTCCTGCGCAACGTCCGATGCGTGTCGACGACACAGGTGCAACGCGTCGTCCCGATGACTCTGGTTTGCAAGTTCGTCCTATCGGCGCGCCACGCACTGCGCCAACAGTGCGTCCTGTTCCAGCAGTCGGTGACACCATCACTGTTCGTCCACGTCACTTCAATCAAGCACAAGAAATTGCTGATCACTTCAAAGAAGGAATTCCAGTCATTGTGAATCTTGAAGGTGCTGATCGTGAAATGGCACGTCGCGTCATCGACTTCTCCAGCGGCATGTGTTACGCACTCGGCGGCACAATGGAAAAAGTCGGAACCGGTGTCTATTTGTTGAAGCCCGGTAACGGCTACTAAGTAGTCGTTGCACATCCAATGAATATCGTCTCTCAACTCATTCAGATTTATATGTACGCGATTTTTGCGCGTTCTATCTTGTCGTTCTTTCCGATTGCGCCCGGAAGTCCGTTTGCACCCGTCGTGTCATTTTTGTATCGCATAACAGAGCCAGTGCTTGCACCAATTCGCCGAGTGCTTCCACCCATGGGCGGACTTGACCTTTCGCCGCTCGTGCTCATCATCGGGCTCAGCATTCTCAGCGGTGTTTTGCACTAATTCCATTGGGGTTCCGTGGGCGTGAGTGCCCTGCGCCCTAGCCTTACTGCGTGACATACCCGCAGGTCGACCCCCAGCCGAACTTTCCGCGCCTCGAAGAGGGCGTCCTTGCGCGTTGGGAGCATGATCAGACATTTGCAGCCAGCCTTGCCGCACGTGAAGCTGGCGCCGACGGGGAGAACGAGTTTGTCTTTTATGACGGTCCTCCGTTTGCGAATGGCATGCCGCACTATGGACACCTTCTCACTGGATTCGTGAAGGACGCAGTTCCTCGCTACCAAACAATGAAGGGTCGCCGCGTTGAACGCCGCTTTGGATGGGACTGTCATGGTCTTCCTGCAGAAGTTGAAGCAGAAAAGGAACTCGGTATTGCAGGTCACCCAGCAATCACTGAATTCGGTATCGACAAGTTCAACGATGCCTGTCGAACCAGCGTTCTTCGTTACACCGATGAATGGCAACGGTATGTCACTCGACAAGCGCGATGGGTGGACTTCGAAAACGACTACAAGACTCTTGATACTCCGTATATGGAAAGTGTCATGTGGGCATTCCGTACGTTGTGGGACAAGGGTCTCATCTATGAAGGCTTCCGTGTTCTTGCATATTGCTGGCGATGTGAAACTCCATTAAGCAATACCGAGACACGTATGGACGACGTGTATCGCGATCGTCAAGACCCAGCACTGACTGTTGCATTTGCATTGGAAACAGGGGAGAAGATTCTCGCTTGGACGACAACACCGTGGACGCTCCCGTCCAATCTCGCGCTCGCAGTTGGCCCTGATGTTGATTACGCCGTGATGGCTCATCCAGATGGCAACAAGTACATCTTGGCTGAAGCTCGATTAGGTGCCTATGAAAAAGAGATGGAAGGCGCCGAGCAGGTGTCAACGCTGAAGGGTTCTTCTCTTGTTGGCCGTTCCTATGCGCCATTGTTCCCGTTCTTTGCAGAAACTGAGAATGCATTCCAGGTCTTAGGAGCAGATTTCGTTACCACTGAAGACGGCACAGGCGTGGTGCACATGGCGCCCGGCTTTGGTGAAGATGACCAAAACGAATGTAATGCCGCAGGCATCCCGACGATTTGTCCGATGGATGAGCACGGCCAATACACCGCTGAAGTGACGCCGTGGGTAGGTCGCCATGTTTTCGAAGCGAACTCAGACATCATTAAGGCGCTGAAGGAAATGGGTGTTGTTGTTCGACACGACACCTATAACCACAGCTATCCGCATTGTTGGCGATGTGCGCAACCATTGGTCTACCGCGCAGTTTCCTCTTGGTTTGTTCAAGTAACAGCATTCCGTGATCGCATGGTGGAGCTCAACCAGAACATCAACTGGACGCCTGAGCACATCAAGGATGGAACCTTCGGCAAGTGGATCGGCAACGCGCGCGACTGGGCGATCAGTCGTAACCGTTTCTGGGGTTCGCCCATTCCAGTGTGGAAGAGCGATGACCCGACGTACCCGCGTATCGATGTCTACGGTTCGATTGAAGATCTCAGCCGTGACTTTGGCGTTGAAGTACAGGACTTGCACCGCCCAGGCATTGACAACTTGGTCCGACCAAACCCCGATGACCCCACTGGCAACTCCATGATGCGCCGTGTGCCTGAGGTTCTCGACTGCTGGTTTGAATCTGGTTCGATGCCTTTCGCTCAGGTGCATTATCCATTTGAAAATCGCGAGTGGTTTGAAAACCATTACCCCGGCGACTTCATCGTTGAATACATTGGCCAAACACGCGGCTGGTTCTACACGTTGCATGTTCTTGCAACCGCTTTGTTCGACCGCCCCGCGTTCTCTTCATGTGTGAGCCACGGAATTGTTCTCGGTGATGATGGCGCAAAGATGTCAAAGAGTTTGCGTAACTATCCAGACCCAATGGAAGTGTTCAATTCCCATGGTGCTGACGCAATGCGTTGGTATCTCTTGTCGTCTCCCATTTTGCGAGGCGGGGACTTTTCCGTAACGGAAGTCGGAATGCGTGACACGGTTCGTCAGGTGTTGTTGCCGATGTGGAACTCGTATTACTTCTTGTCGTTGTATGCAAATGCAGAAGGCAAGTCGGGTCATGTTCGCACTGACTCAAAGAATGTGCTTGACCAATATGTTCTCTCTAAGTTGGCCGACACCATCGACAGTGTGACGACATCGATGGATACCTACGACTTGTTTGCTGCGTGTCAGACAATTCGGACATTCCTTGATGTTTTGACCAACTGGTATATCCGCCGTAGCCGTGACCGCTTCTGGGCTGGCGATCAAGACGCAATTGATACTTTGCACACGGTTCTTGATTACCTGACAAAGATTTCCGCACCACTGTTACCGATGATTACTGATGAGATCAATCTCGGACTCAACGGAGTTGATGCACCAAGTGTTCATCTTGCAGATTGGCCAACGTCGGCGACATTGCCTTGCAATGCATCTCTGGTCTCAGCGATGGACATGGTGCGGGACGTATGTTCCTCGGCATTGTCGGTACGAAAGGCTCACAGTCGCCGTGTTCGTTTGCCTTTGGCTTCACTCACCGTTGCGTCGCCAACAGCAACAACATTGGCTGCATATCTCGACATCGTCAAAGACGAAGTGAATGTACGCGAAGTTGTGCTCACTGCCGATGTGGATGCAGTTGCCTCGCATGAGTTGCAAGTTGTTCCCGCCGTGGTTGGACCACGCTTGGGGCCGAATACTCAGAAAGTCATCGTTGCTGTCAAGAAAGGTGAGTGGACCCAGGAAGGGGACACCATCCACGTGGCAGGCGAGATCTTGCAGCCAGGTGAATACGCACTCAAATTGGTGACCAAATCAGATTCAGCAAGTGCTCCATTGCCTGGTGGAGCAGGAGTTGTGCTGCTCGATATCAATGTTTCTCCCGAATTGGAAGCAGAGGGTCTGGCTCGCGACGTCGTGCGCGCCGTGCAGCAGGCTCGACGCGATGCTGGCCTCGAGGTTTCTGACCGAATCGTTCTCACCATTGGGGCAGATAAGGAGTTGCAGTCTCAATTGGCTCCTCACGAGTCTTTGATTGCGGGCGAGACACTCACGGTTCAGCTTGTCTGGGATGACACTTTGGATCGCACTATCCCTATTGAAGGGACATCTATCGCCGTAGTTGTTGCCGTCAGCCGTTGAGTTACACCCTTTCGGGTCGTAGCCTCTCGGGGCAACACGGGCGCTAGCTCGTTGAAGGAGATCATCATGGCAACCAAGAAGAAGGCACCCGCAAAAAAGGCGCCAGCAAAGAAGGTGGCATCAAAGGCTCCGGCAAAGAAGGCCGCCCCTGCGAAGAAGGCCGTTGCTAAAAAGGCGCCAGCAAAGAAGGCAGCTCCGGCTAAGAAGGCTCCTGCGAAGAAGGCTGCTCCTGCGAAAAAAGCTGTCGCGAAGAAGTCTCCAGCAAAGAAGGCAGCCCCTGCGAAGAAGGTTGTCGCTAAGAAAGCTCCTGCCAAGAAAGTTGTGCCTGCAAAGAAGGCCGCTCCGGCGAAAAAAGTTGTTGCTAAGAAGGCAGCCCCTGCGAAGAAGGTTGTCGCTAAGAAAGCTCCTGCCAAGAAAGTTGTGCCTGCAAAGAAGGCCGCTGTCAAAGTTGTTCCTGCAAAGAAAACAGCCCCTGCAAAGGTCGAGCCAAAGAAAGCAGTGCCAGCACCAAAGGCTCCAGCGAAGAAGGCCGCAGCAACTGCTCCTGCAAAGGCCGCAGCAGTTGTCGCACCAACTCCTCCTCCGATGCCGCCGCGCAAGCCTTTCAAGAAGCCTGAGCCACCAAAGCGTCCAGTAATTGTGAAGGGCGCATCGCAAGACGGTGTCACCTCGACAAAAGAATTTGATTTGAAGTTCCTTTTTGCACAGCGTGAGTCGTTGAACGAAGAGCGCATCAAGTTGGTGGGCCAGGCAAATCGCCTTGAGAGCGAAGCGAATGCTCTCATCGCAGATGCAGAAATGGGTGATGTCCAGTTTGACGACGAAGGCGGCGAAGGCGACACCATGGTCGTTGAACGCGAGCAAGATCTCACATTGTCGGCGTTCGCACGTCAGACAGTGGAAGAGATCGATGCTGCGCTTGTGCGTATGAAGAATGGCGAGTACGGCTACTCGGTGGTTTCTGGTTTGCCTATTCCTAAGGAACGTTTGAAAGCGCTTCCATGGGCAACGGAATTGGTCACTGAGCGTGCTGGTGGATTGGGCCGCCGTTAGGTCGCCCAATTTTTCCGTGCCATCTCCGCGTCGTTTGGCGCTTGTTGTTGCAACCATCGTCATCATTGACCAATGGTCAAAGATGTGGGCTGTGAATGCCCTTGTCAATGCGCGCACCATTCATGTGGTGTGGACATTGCGTTTTGCGTTGGGTTTCAATAGCGGCATCGCATTTTCGCAGGCGCAAGGATTAGGTCCTTTTGTTGGGCTCATCGCAATAGGTGCCATCGTGATGATGGCACGAGCTGCGGTCCGCGCATCAACTGCATTGTCTGCATATGGCCTGGCAATTATTGTCGCCGGTGCAGTGGGCAATGTTGCAGACCGCATTTTTCGTGGTGATGGTTGGCTACATGGTCGGGTCGTTGACTTCATCGACTTTCAGTGGTTTCCTGTTTTCAATGCAGCGGACTCTGCCATCACCATTGGTGCTGGATTACTAATTATTGGACTCTCCCGTGAGTACGTGGATTCAAAACGGAACGGACGGACGTCATGAAATACAAGGTGCAGGCATGAAGGTAGAAGAGACAGTTCCAGCGGCATTGGATGGCGAGCGCATCGATCGAGTCGTGTCGCTCATTGCAGATATCTCTCGGTCTGATGCAACAAAGCTCATCGCAGAAGGCGGTGCAGAAGTGGATGGTGCAGTTGTTGCATCTGGAAAAGTGCGCCTGAAAGAAGGACAGGTCGTCATCGTTGACCTCGACAAAATTCCAGTGGCAGTACTTCCTGGTCCTGATGCCTCTGTTGTTCTCGACATCTTGTACGTCGACGATGACATCATCGTGGTCAATAAGTCCGCTGGCGTTGTAGTTCATCCTGCTTCGGGGCATGGCAATGGCACATTGGTCAATGGCATCCTTGCGTTGTATCCCGAAGTTGCCTCGGTGGGACAACCAGGACGGCCAGGCATTGTGCATCGCCTCGACTCAGGTACGACGGGGATGATGGTGGTAGCGCGTAGTCAACGTGCCTACGACTCTCTTGTGTCGGCATTGTCGGAACACGAAGTGGGTCGTGAATACATCGCATTGTCGTGGGGCCATTTTGACTCTCCAACCGCAACAGTCGACGCTGCCATTGGTCGTCACCCACGTGACCCAATGAAGATGGCTGTTGTGAACAGCGGTAAGTGGGCACGTACGCATCTAGCAGTACAAGAAATTTTCAATGATCCTGTTGATGCAACGTTGGTGCAATGCACATTGGAAACAGGTCGTACCCACCAGATTCGTGTTCACCTCGGAGCTGTTGGTCACCCAGTCGTCGGAGACTCGATGTATGGGGGTGCACGGTCGGCACTTGTTGCACCTCGACCTATGTTGCATGCGCGCAAACTCACGTTGATTCACCCGGGCACGGGAGAAGAGATGACGTTTGAGGCACCTGTTCCTGCAGACATGGCTGCGGTCATCGCACAGTGTTCGTTACGAACGTTTGACTAACTAATTAGTCGTAATGAATTAGTGATGATGATGCGGGTCTGGCTTTGGCCATTCACCCGTGCCACCGGCAGCAGCTGCGATGGACTCAAGTGTGTAGGCATCAAGGTGCTCTCGCATGTGTTGTCCCGCTACATCCCAAATCGCAAGCAACACGCATTGACCTTCGTGGTCGCATGAGCCATCTTGATGAGGTTGTCCGAAATCGCCGAGAGTGATGGGGCCGTCCACTGCCGAAATGATGTCCGACAGATGAATGTCCGCTGGTGCTTTGGCCAGGACATATCCGCCGCCGACACCGCGCTTGGATCGAACCAAACCTGCTCCCTTGAGAGCGAGAAGGATCTGTTCGAGATAGGGCTGTGGAAGGCCCGTGCGGTCGGCAATGTCGCGCACCGAGGTCGGAGTCATGGATTCTGCATGCAATGCGAGAGACAAAAGTGCCCTGCACGCATAATCACCCCGTGTAGAAACTCGCACGATGCCATCGTAGGTGGTGAACTAGGGGTGTGAGTACTCCTTCCCCCGTTCTGCCCCGCTATTCGGCAGGATGCCTGTCTGACATCATTCCTGTGCTCTGTGCACCAGGGGGGCCTCGGAGCACCCCTGCGTGGATGCCAGCGGTCGTGCAGGGCGCAGAGCGCATCGTGGTGCTGTTGCTCGATGGATTGGGCTGGAACCAGCTGCAAACATATTCGAGCCACATGCCGACGCTCTCAGCAATGTCAGGTGGCCACATCACCACTGTCGCACCATCCACAACCGCAACGGCGCTGACATCGCTTGTGACGGGCCTCTCGCCGGGAGAACACGGTCTTATTGGTTACCGAGTGGACATGGGCGACACAGTGATGAACGTGCTGCGCTGGGGCGATGAAAATGGTGACCTCCGTCGGCGTTACCCGCCACAACAGACTCAGCCGTGTCCGCCATTTCTCGGATCCAGTGTGCCTGTGCTGAGCAAGGCCGAACTAGAGGGAAGTGGATTCACGCTGGCGCATCTCGATGGTGTGAAGCACATGGGATGGCGGGCATCGAGCAGCATTCCCGTGATCGTGCGAGATGCACTGGCTGCCGGTGAGGATTTCGTGTACGCCTATTACGACGGCATTGACAAGATTGCCCATGAACGGGGATTCTCGGATCACTACACCGCTGAATTACGTGCCGCTGACAACTTGGTGGCGAATGTTTTGTCTGTTCTTCCATCCGACACGGTGTTAATTGTGACGGCCGATCATGGTCAAGTGCATGTGGGGGAGAACACCATTATTCCAATGGGGTCAGTGACAGAGCATGTTGATCATCAATCGGGTGAAGGCCGCTTTCGTTGGCTGCACGCGCGACGTGGGCGCGAAGGCGCGCTGTTGGATGCAGCTCGCCAATACGAAGATGTTGCATGGGTTGTCACAAAGCAGCAGGTACTGGAAGAAAATTGGTTTGGACCTCGTGTGAGTGACGCGGTGATTCGTCGTATGGGGGATGTCGCTCTTGTTGCACATGCGCCGGTGAGTTTTGAGGAGCCCTTGGACGGCGGGGCTTTCGACCTGATTTGTCGCCATGGTTCATTAACTGCTGACGAAATGCTTGTGCCTTTGCTCGCCACCAAGGCGTAGCCCAGGAACGGACGGAAGGCCTGACCCACCCGACTGCTACCTTGGTGAATTCCACCGCCGTTGAGTCCTCGACGCCAGTGGCAATTTTTCAGTCGCGGTAAGAAGAAGGAGAGTGGGGCGTGTCGTCATCGTTTACACACCTCCATGTCCACACCGAATTTTCCATGCTCGACGGAGCTGCTCGACTCGACGAGTTGGTCTCAAAGGCAGTTCAAGACGGTCAGCCAGCACTGGGCATTACCGACCATGGCAACATGTACGGCGTTATCGACTTCTACAAGGAATGTAAGAAGCAAGGCATCAAGCCCATCATCGGTACCGAGGCTTATATGGCGTTCGACCACCGCACCGAGCGCATTGCACGTCGCGGCAAGATGGATGACAACGGCGGAGCAGACGAGCGTGGGCAAAAGCAGTACTACCACCTCACCTTGCTGGCAGAAACCAATCAGGGCTACCGCAATCTGATCAAGCTTTCCAGCCTTGCCTTCCTCGAGGGCTATCACTACAAGCCTCGTATCGACTGGGAACTTCTTGAGCGCCACTCCAAAGGCTTGATTGCAACAACTGGCTGCTTGGGTGGGCACGTTCTGCAGTCGCTCCTGAACGGCGACGAGAAAGGTGCCATCGCTAAGGCGGGACGCCTGCAAGACATTTTCGGCAAGGACAACCTGTTCGTTGAAATTCAAGATCACGGCATTGCAGACCAGTTGCGTACCAATCCGAAATTGATTGAGATTGCGAACAAGATTGGTGCACCACTTCTTGCGACTAACGATTCGCACTATGTGAATCAGGCAGATCACGAAGCACACGACGCTTTGCTCTGCGTTCAAACCGGTGCGCTGATGCGTGACCAGGATCGTTTCCGCTTCGAAGGGAACGAGCACTATCTCAAGTCATCGGAAGAGATGCGGTACTTGTGGCGTGAGCAACCCACAGCATGCGACAACTCTCTGTGGATTGCCGAGCGCTCCAATGTCGAAATTGAATTAGGCACGTATCACTTGCCAATCTTCCCGATTCCACAAGAGTTCACTTCAGACGAGAAGTATCTCGAGTACCTCACGTGGGAAGGCGCAAAAATGCGCTGGGGTCAAGACTTGCCCCCCGACGTAGTGGAACGTGTGTCTTATGAGCTCGGTGTCATCAACCAAATGGGCTTTAGTTCCTATTTCCTTATTGTCTGGGACCTCATCAAGCATGCAAAAGATGAAGGTATTCGTGTCGGACCTGGTCGTGGTTCTGCAGCGGGTTGTGCGGTGGCGTACTGCTTGCGCATTACAGAGCTAGATCCGCTGAAGTACGACCTTCTGTTTGAACGTTTCCTTAATCCATCGCGTGTCAGCATGCCCGACATCGACATGGACTTCGACTCGCGATATCGCGACCACATGATTCGTTATGCGGCAGAGAAATATGGCCGCGACCACGTGGCTCAAATCATCACCTTTGCCACCATCAAATCTCGAAACGCAGTGCGCGACGCAGCGCGCGTGTTGGGTCATGAATACGCAGTGGGTGACCGCATCGCAAAACTCATGCCACCTCTTAACCAGGGCCGCGATACACCTTTGGCGGCATGTTTGGAGTTGAACGAGAAATTCGCAGATGGATATCGCGATGCACAGGGCTTGCGCGACTTAATCGCCATCGACGAGGTAGCTGCGAAAGTTGTTGAGGTTGCGCGAGGACTTGAAGGACTCAAGCGTTCCGATGGCATTCATGCTGCCGCTGTGGTGATCACGCCGAAAGAACTCACGGAATACTTGCCTATTCAGCGCAAGCCCACGGGCGACCTCAAGGCTGACGATGCTCCCATCGTGACGCAATATGAAATGCACGGTGTTGAAGAACTCGGTCTTCTCAAGATGGACTTCTTGGGTCTTCGTAACCTCGACGTCATCACCGATGCGGTGGAGATGATTCGCCGGCAACGAGATCCTGATTTCGATATCGACACGGTTGCGCTCGACGACAAACTGACCTTCGAGTTGTTGGGCCGAGGAGACACCATCGGTGTGTTCCAGTTGGAATCACCACCGATGCGTTCGCTCTTGAAGTCCATGAAACCCACGTCTTTTGAAGATGTGAGCGCCGTGCTTGCGTTGTATCGCCCTGGTCCGATGAGTGTGAACATGCACTACGACTATGCGGATTACAAGAACCACCGTAAAGAGCCGGAGTACTTCCACCCCGAAGCAAAAGAACTTCTGCATGACACATATGGGCTCATGGTGTACCAAGAGAGCATGATGCGTGTTGCGCAAAAGTTCGCCGGCTACGACTTAGCTCAAGCGGATAACTTGCGAAAAGCATGTGGCAAAAAAGATCACGTAGCAATGGCCAAAGAAGAAGGCGCCTTCGTCGAAGGTTGCGAGAAGACCGGCTACGGACGTGAACTTGGCGAAACTTTGTTCGGAGTGATTCGTAAGTTCGCCGACTATGCCTTCAACAAGAGCCACACTTTCGGATACGGACTCATCTCCTATCAAACGGCCTATCTCAAGGCTCACTTCCCCGTGGAATATTCAGCATCACTGTTGTCATCAGTGAAAGGCAACTATGAGAAGGCTGCAGTGCATCTTGCGGACTGTCGTTCAATGGGGATTACAGTGTCGAATCCCGATATCAATGCGGGTCGTTCCGATTTTGAAGCAATTTGTACTGATGATGAGAAGCGAATCATTTTTGCATTGTCAGCCGTACGCAACGTTGGCGAAGGCTTAGTCGCACACATTCTTGAAGAGCGCGATGCGAACGGACCGTATGAGTCGTTCCATGATTTTGCGAAGCGTGCGCCCGAACAAGCACTCAATAAGCGCGCTGTTGAATCTCTCATTAAGGCTGGCGGTTTCGATTCTCTTGGTCATCCGCGACGCGGTTTATTGATGGTCTTTGAGTCCATCATTGACAACGCAGTATCAAAACGTCGTGAAGAAGAAAAGGGCGTGATGTCGCTCTTTGGCGAGTTGGAAGAATCGAGCGACAGCGGTTGGTCGTCTGAGATCGCAATCCCCGAATTGCAATTCGCTAAGCCAGATCAATTGCGACATGAAAAAGACATGTTGGGTCTCTATATCTCTGATCATCCGTTGCGCGGAGTAGAAAATTCTTTGCGCCGTCTCACCACGAGCAGTATCCGTGATCTTGAGACTCGCGAATCAGGCAATGTCACCATTGGCGGCGTGATGACGTCTCTCAATCGTCGTTTCACAAAGCGCGGCGATCAGATGGCGACATTTGTACTGGAAGACTTTGACGCCACAATCGAAGTCACTGTCTTTTCTAAGGTGCTTGGCGAGTTCGGGCATCTTCTGGCCGATGATCAAGTTGTCACTGTCACAGGTCGCCTCAACCAGCGAGATGATGCACCTGCCAGTTTCTCGGCTCAGCGAATCGTCGTGCCTGAAAATCTGCACACTCGAATCGCAGAAGTGCTCATCACGTTGCCCACCGGTTTCAACGCCACAAAATTAGATGCACTGAAGGCGATTATCGCTGAGTTCCCCGGCGTGTCTCCCGTGCGTTTGCAGCTTGCAGGTGGGAAGGTTTTTGACCTCGGGCCTGGCCATTTAGTGGATTTCGAGAAGGCTGTGGCCCCGCTTCGGCTCACTTTTGGTTCAAATGCCGTGAAAATCATCTGATTCTTCGTCTCCGTTTCAGGGTTCCGTCCTTTGAAATGGCAGAATAGAAGGGTTGTTGTCGGCGAATGCGCCGCATGAATCTCTAGGGAGTCACTCGGTTCTATGTCGTTGGAAGTCACCACACAGGACTGCAGTGCCCTCACTGAGGCCCAGCTCGAAGAGATGCTGACCATCGAGGGATCTTTTGGTCTCGCTCAATTCCAGCAGGCGCAACAAGATTGGGTGCTCTGCACGTTGGCTCGTCTTGATGGCAAATTGCATGGCGTCACTTTTTCCACATTGGAGCGCATTGGTGGAACACCTTGTGTTCTTCTTGGACTGATGACGATCAAGCGCACTGCAAAGCGTGATTCCATTCTGAAAGGCCTCATGGGAGAGGCGTATCATCGCGCCCTGATGGCATTCCCGGATGAAGATGTTGTAGTCGGCAGTCGTTTTGCTTCAGCTGATGGCCTCGAAGCCTTTAAGTCGCTCACGGAGATGATTCCTCGTTTTGATCATCGCGCGGTCGGTGAAGAGCGTGCATGGGGCAAGCGTCTCGCTCGTCGCTTCAAGGTGGATTCCACCTATGACGAAAAGACATTCACCGTTGCATCGGGTGGCCAAAGCGGTTTCCTTGATCATGAGTCACTGAAGCCAGAGAAGATTTCCGAGGAAGTCACTTCTTTGTTCGCGGCTGTGAATGCAAAGAAGGGCGGCGTGCTCATCGTTCATGGTTGGACCATGACCGAAAGCCTCGTCAAGCTCGGCGCACGTTCGTAACGCTGTGCAATTCTCCGACGTCGTTCGTTCGCGTCGGATGACCCGTTCATTTCTTTCTACTCCCGTTGATCGCACAGTTCTTGATGCATGTATCGAGTTAGGTCTTCGTGCTCCTAGTGCGGGTAAATCTCAGGGTTGGCATGTGTTGTTGCTCGAAGCCGAAGAAACACAGCGCTACTGGAAAACGGCATTGCCCGAAGAGAAACGATCTTCTTTTTCATTTCCCGGACTTCTGCAAGCACCTGTCATTGCGTTGATGCTGGCAGATTCATCTGCATACCTGGACCGTTATTCAGAGTCAGACAAGGAAAGAACAGGTCTTGGGGAATCTCTTGATGCCTGGCCTGCTCCGTATTGGACAATTGATGCATCGTTTTCCACGATGACGTTTCTCTTGGCGTTAGAAGACAACGGATTAGGGGCACTGTTTTTTGCCCATGCAAATGAAGCCGGTTTGCGAAAAGAGTTCGCTATTCCTGACGAGGTGCAAATTCTTGGCACCGTTGCAATGGGTCATCGTGACGAAAAAAATGCATCAGTTGGCCGCAGTGCATCACGCACGCGAAAAACAGTGCAACAGGTCATTCACCGTTTTCGTTGGTAAGAAATCGCTGACGCATCTCTGTCGGATTCTGCGCCGGCAGTAAGCAGACATAATCTCGGCACACATAGGCTGCACCCGCGGTGCGACCCGTCCATAGCGGAGATTCCGTTTTGTCTCCCCATGCAACAACGCCGTGTGGACGCCATTGCTCGCGGTACACGGACAAAAGATCCTGCGATACGCCTGGAATAACAACTTCTGTGGTTCCGATGTGCAGAAGAAGAGCCGCAGATAACGCATTGCAAAATGCCGATGGGGCATTGGGAGCGATACGAGCGAGTAGATGCAAAATATCCAGTGCTCTTTCTCGCAATGTCTCGTTGCCAGTAAGGGCTGAGAGTCGAATGAAAGCCATGGCGGCAACAGAGTTTGCAGAGGGAGTGGCATTGTCCATGAGGTCTTTTTGACGGACAACGAGCTGTTCTGCATCGGCGGCAACAGTAAAGAGTCCGCCATTGTCTGCATCCCAATAATTCTCGAGTAACTGTTGTGCGGCATCGATTGCAACTTCAAGCCACTCATGCGTCGATGTCAATTCATACATGCGCGTCATTGCATCAACGACATGCGCGAGGTCCTGTGCCAAGGCATTGTGACGTGCCGATGGTGTGGCGTCGGCTTGCCAACTTCGTCGCCACGTGCCATCGGGCATTCGCAGATGGTCGACAAGGAATCGCGCATTACGCGTAGCAAGTGAGATGTATTCCTCATCATTGAATGCGGCTGCAACTTCGCAGAGAGATGCAAGAGCCATGGCATTCCACTCAGTGAGCACTTTGTTATCGAGGCCGGGTCGGTGCCGCGTGTTCCTCTGCTTACGAAGTTTTTCTTGCGCGATGATGAGATTTGTTGGCCGAATGAGATCGCCACGTTGACGGATGCGATTCGGAATGGAACGCCCCTCAAAATTTCCATCAACTGTGATGTCCCAATATGTAAGGACATCATCAACATTGTCCGAGATGATGGCGCGAACCTCGTCAGGTGTCCATGTGTAGAAAGCGCCTTCTTCTGAATGCCCGTGCTCGTCCAGCGAGTCGGCATCCTCAGCGCTATAGAAACCACCCAATGGGTGAGTCAGGTCACGAGCGATATACGCAACAATCTCTCGTACAACTTGTTCGTCTCGCGGGGTTCGACTGAGTTGCCATTTGTGCAGGTATGGACGTAATAGCAATGCTTGGTCGTAGAGCATCTTTTCGAAGTGGGGAACCAGCCACTGATTGTCCACGCTGTAGCGAGAAAAGCCGCCGCCAAGGTGGTCGTACATTCCGCCGGCGGCCATTGCATCAAGTGACGTGCGCACCATTGGCAACAGCTCGGCGTCA
The DNA here is from genome assembly GCA_947446815.1 of Acidimicrobiaceae bacterium. Classification (GTDB taxonomy): domain Bacteria; phylum Actinomycetota; class Acidimicrobiia; order Acidimicrobiales; family Ilumatobacteraceae; genus UBA2093. Next base: position 10,534 of record CANFGT010000006.1, on the reverse strand, counting down.
CCATTTTCTGAGAAAACACGAAGCAATAAATCGAGTGCGAAGGTTGATGGAAACTTTGGTGCGCCGCCAAAGCCACCCCATGTGGCATCGAAATTTTTGCGCAAGGTGTCAACCGTGTTGGCTAAAAGTTGTGGAATATCAATGTCGTCGGCAGGAGTGATTGTTGCGGTGCGGCCAATTGTCTCTACGAGTGCATCAACGTTTTGTTGTAATTCATCTCGACGATTTCGCCACGCATCGTCTACTGCCTCCATGAGTTTCACGAACGTTTCCCGCGGATAGTAAGTGCCACCGTAAAACGGCTCTCCTGTCGGGGTGAGAAAGACGGTCATTGGCCATCCGCCACGTCCAGTGAGAGCTTGCACGGCATCCATATACACCGCATCAACATCGGGACGTTCTTCACGGTCCACTTTGATGTTGACGAAGAGCGAATTCATGACGGCAGCGGTGTTCTTGTCTTCAAAACTTTCATGAGCCATGACATGGCACCAATGGCACGCCGAATAGCCCACGGATAGCAAAATGGGTTTACCCGTGCGTTGAGATTCCGCGAAAGCTTCATCGCCCCACTGGTACCAATGGACAGGATTATCTCGGTGTTGGCGTAAGTACGGTGACGTTGCGTCAACAAGACGATTTGTCACTGAAGTTATGCGCCCATCGCGTGATAGCCGCCGTCAACATGGATGACCTCACCTGTTGTTGATGGGAACCAGTCCGACATGAGAGCGAGAACTGTTTTAGCAACAGGGGTGGAGTCCGTCACGTCCCAGCCAAGTGGTGCGCGGTCATCCCAAATGTCTTCAAACTTTTTGAACCCTGGAATAGATTTTGCTGCCATCGTTTTAATGGGACCGGCGGCAACAAGGTTGCAACGGATACCGCGTGGGCCGAGATCTTTGGCCAAATAACGATTGGTGGCTTCAAACGCAGCTTTTGCAACGCCCATCCAGTTGTATGCGGGCCAGGCAACGGTGTTGTCGAAATCAAGCCCGACGATGGTGGATCCTGGTTGCATCAAAGGAAGGAATGCATCGGCCATTGTCTTTAATGAATAGGCGGAGATTTCCATCGCGACAGCGACATCGCTCCACTGGGCTGCAAGGAAGTCATCACCTAAACAGACCTCGGGGGCAAAGCCGATGGCGTGGAGTACTCCGTCAACTCGTCCGAGAGCGCCACGCACTTGTTCACGAACAGATGCAACGTGGTCGGCATTGGTGACGTCAAATTCAAATACCTCAACAGGAGTGTCAAGTTTTCGTGCGGTGCGTTGTGTTAGCGAAAGCGCACGACCAGCGCCTGTCAGCACGATTTCGGCTCCTTCACGTTGCGCCAGTTGAGCCACACGAAAGGCGAGCGATGCATCAGTCAGCACGCCAGTGACCACAATTTTCTTACCGTCAAGAAGTCCCATGCATATGACCGTAGTTCGGCAGGGGTCTATGTGTAAGGCTCTATCAAATGCGTATTGGAATCCTCGGAGGCACCGGTCCTGCCGGTAGTGCTCTCGGCGCCCGTTTGGCGTCCGTTGGCTATGACGTCGTTATCGGCTCACGATCAAAGTACCGCGCCCTTGAGGCCGTTGACAGCTTGAGGGCCAAGTGGCCTGACCTCAATCTCCCCATCGAAGCGGGGGACAACGAAGCCGCGTCTTCGTGCGACGTGGTTGTTCTTGCAACTCCATGGGAAGGCGCTGCGACGACGGCTCAAGAGCACATCGGCCTGCTAGCTGGCAAAGTTGTTATCAGCATGGCAAACGCACTTGTTCGAGTTGGTCATGAATTCCAGCCGCTCATGCCGCCACGCGGAAGCGTTGCTGCACACGTGCAAGCCGCAGTGCCGCAGTGCCGTGTCGTTGCTGCATTCCATCATCTTCCTGCAACTGAACTTGGTCATCTTGGTGACCCCATCGATTCCGATGTGTTGATTTGTTCTGATGATGACGACGCGAAGAAAATCACGATGGACATCACTGCGCACATTCCTGGATGTCGTCCTCTCGATGCAGGTGAACTCTCTAACGCAACTGCAATTGAGGCTTTTACTGCTGTTCTTCTTCAGCTCAACGTTCGTTACAAGACGCGAGTTGCTCCGAAGTTGACCGGCATTAAGAAAGATCCTCGAGCAGGAGCCTGATCGCAATGTCTATGAGGCTGTACGACACCGCGCGACGCGAAGTCGTTCCGTTCACTCCTGGCGAAACTGTCCTCATGTATACATGCGGCATCACGCCGTATGACGCAACTCACCTTGGTCATGCATCCACATTTTTGGTGTATGACATTTTGCAACGTCGACTCATCGACCTCGGACACACGGTCAAGTGCGTCCGCAACGTCACAGATGTTGATGACCCTTTGTTTGCAAAAGCTCGTGAACTCGGAGTTCATTATTTAGATCTTGCGGCAGGTGAAGAAGCACGATTCAATCGCGACATGGTGGCTCTTAATGCGTTGCCGGTCTTCAGCACTCCGCGCGCATCATCGGCTATCACCGATATTCGTAAGTTCATCGGTGAAGTCCTTGATCGTGGTTTTGCTTATGCAGCTGGCGGCTCGGTCTATTTCGATGTCACCAAATTCCCATCGTTTGGGGAAGTGTCTCACTATTCGCACGAGCAGATGATTGAATTCGCACGTCAGCGCGGTGGCAATGTCGACGACCCGCACAAACGCAACCCTCTTGACTTCGTGTTGTGGCATCCATCAGCAGAAGACGAACCAGCATGGGAGACAGCGTGGGGGCCAGGTCGTCCCGGTTGGCATATTGAATGCTCGGCACTTGCACTGCGTGAATTAGGCACCACGATTGATCTTCATGGTGGTGGAAGCGATCTTATTTTTCCGCATCACGAGTGTGAACGCGCACAATCAGAAGCTGCAACGGGGGAGACCTTCGTCAAGCATTGGATGCACGTAGCGATGGTCTTCAAAGATGGCGAGAAGATGTCGAAGAGCCTGGGAAACCTCGTCTTTGTTGACAAGTTGCGCACTGAATGGGACCCTCGCTCCATTCGGATGGCTGTTATTGAGCACAGTTACCGCAACGAGTGGGAGTGGGATGACGAACTCATGCCACGCAATCACAAGCGCCTTGAATCCTGGAAGGCCTCCGTTGGAGGTTCGGCCTCTGATGTCTTGGAACAGGTCCGTGCTTGTCTGGATAACGATCTCGACACACCAGGAGCCGTGGCTGCAATGGATGCAGCAGCCGCAGCAGGCCACGATGTGGCCGCCGCATCTTCGCTTTTGGGCGTTGAACTTGCAGAGGCAATCGGCCCCAAGTAGTCACTTGCTAAACATCCGTAATAACTCTGTTGCGCCTGTTCACAGCCTCTGAAATAAGGGGTATTGTTCGCTGAGCATGGCATCAAGCGACACAACACACGATGCGAACCCGGCATCTGCAGCATTGCCCGGCACGGGTAGGGCACAACGTCGTGCGCGTCGCATCATCAAACCCATGCTGGACAACCTGTGGAAGGTCTCCATTGACGGTGTTGAGAACATTCCAGCGGAAGGGCCTGCCATTTTGTGCCCTAATCACATCAGCTTCTTCGACTCTGTATTCACCATGGTGTATGTGGGTCGCCAGATCAGTTTTGTCGGCAAGGCTGAATATATGGATTCTTGGAAAACCAAGCACCTCTTTCCCGCTTTGGGCATGATCCCTATTGATCGTGCTGGTGGCTCGAAAAGTGAAGGCGCGTTAATCGCAGCTGAAAATGTTTTACGTCGAGGTGAACTCTTCGGCATCTATCCCGAAGGAACTCGCAGTCGAGATGGGATGTTGTACAAGGGGCACACCGGAGCTGCACGACTCGCAATCAAGTTGGGTTGCCCCATTATCCCTGTGGGCATTGTCGGTACCCGTGAGATTCAGCCTCCTGACAAGATCTTGCCGAAAGTTGGATTGCACTGCACCATTAAATTCGGTGCACCCATTCATCCGAATCGCTATGTCGAGCGTGGCGGAGACCATCTAGTTCTTCGCGAGATGACGGACGAATTGATGTATGAAATTCGTGAATTGACCGGCCAGGAGTACCGAAATATGTACGCCACCAAGAAAGCGGAGTCGATTCCCACTGAACAAGCGGTGATTGCCCAGTCCTAATTGGAGGCTCTCGCCGTGGCTTGCTCCGTAGAATGGGCGTCTCATGGCTGATATCTCCGTACTCCTTCCGGACGGGTCCTCCCGTTCGTTGCCTCAGGGCTCCTGCGTCGCTGATCTGGCTGCATCCATCGGGTCCAGGCTCGCAAAGGCTGCAGTCGCAGGCACGATCAACGGTGTCGAAGTTGACCTCAGTGCACCGTTGAGCGAAGGCGTCACCGTCTCGGTCATCACCGATAACAGTGACGAGGGTCGTCATGTCTTGCGCCATTCCACTGCGCACGTTCTCGCACAAGCGGTGATTCAACTGTTCCCTGGCGCTCAATTCTCCATTGGACCTGCCATTGAAGATGGTTTCTATTACGACTTTGAACTTGTTGGCGGTCGTACCTTTTCTGATGATGACCTCGCTGCGATTGAAGCTCGCATGCGCGAGATCATGAAAGCTGCCCAACCGTTCGTACGCTCAGAAATGTCGGCAGCCGAAGGGCTTAAATTATTTGCAGCTCAAAAGTACAAGTGCGAAATCATCGAGCGAGTCACATCTGGTGCAGCTGACGGCAGTGATGCTGGCGAAGTGGGCGACAGTGACACGATCAGCGTGTATCGCAATACTGAAGAGTTTGTTGACCTCTGTCGTGGACCGCATGTGCCAACGACTGCAAAGTTGGGTCACTTCGCTCTTATGAAAGTTGCCGGTGCTTATTGGCGCGGCAATGAAAAAGGTCCGATGCTGCAACGCATCTACGGCACAGCGTGGGAGTCTGATGCTGCTGTCAAAGAACATTTGCATCGATTAGAAGAGGCAGCAAAGCGCGACCATCGTCGTCTTGCTAACGAACTCGACCTTTTGTCATTTCCTACCGAGTTGGGTGGCGGTCTTGCCGTGTGGCATCCGAAGGGTGCAATCGTGCGCAAGTTGATGGAGGACTACAGCCGTCAGCGTCACCAAGATGGTGATTACCAATTCGTTTACACGCCTCATTTGGCGAACGCAAACCTTTTCGCAAAGTCTGGCCACCTCGACTTCTACGCCGACGGCATGTATCCACCGATGGAGATGGATAACGGCACGTACTACATGAAGCCGATGAACTGTCCGATGCACTGTCTCATCTTCGATAGTCGCCAACGCAGTTACCGCGAACTTCCTTTGCGCCTCTTTGAGTTGGGCAATGTATATCGATACGAACGTGCTGGCACATTGCATGGTTTGCTGCGTATTCGCGGATTTACGCAGGATGACAGCCACATCTATTGCACCGAAGAGCAGATGGCCGATGAAATCGCATCGCTTTTGGATTTCATCATGTCGGTCTTACGACGCTTCGGCTTTGAAGATTTCGAATTCAACTTGTCGACTCGTGACCCTGAGAAGTCTGTGGGCTCCGATGAGATCTGGGAAAAGGCAACCGCCGCATTGAAAGAAGCTCTTGAGCGGCACGGTGTGCAGTACAAGATGAAAGAAGGCGATGCCGCTTTCTACGGTCCCAAGATCGACATTGATGTTCGCGATGCCATCGGTCGTAAGTGGCAACTCAGCACGATTCAGTGTGACTTCAACTTGCCGGAACGTTTTGGACTTGAATACATCGGTTCCGACGGTGCCCGGCATCGTCCAATCATGTTGCACCGTGCTCTGTTCGGTTCCATTGAACGTTTCTTTGGTGTTCTCATCGAACATTACGCCGGTGCATTCCCCACATGGTTGTCTCCTGAACAGGTGCGAGTACTGCCTGTTGCGCTTGCACATGATGCATATGCACAACAAGTTGTGTCCCAGCTGAAGGCTGCTGGTTTCCGTGTCGACATCGACCATGCCGATGAACAATTAGGTAAGCGCATTCGCAATGCGAAAACCAGCAAGGTTCCGTACGTGCTGGTTGTTGGAGATGATGATGTTGCTAATGGCTCCGTCGGTGTCAATCCACGTGGCGGAGAAGTCGAACGTGATGTCAAGGTGTCAGAGTTCATTTCCCGTGTTGCATCTGAAGTGGCAGAAGGTCAGTCGGGCGGCGAATAAATGTCGCTTGAACAACTGTGGAATGGATGGCGTGCGCAATACGTCGGACAAGAGATCGGGCAATCACCTGACCCATCGCAGTCGGTGTTTACTCACATCCTCAACTCTGATTTGTCAGATGAAGAAGCATTCATCGTCCATCGTTCTCTTCACGCTTTTGTCATTCTCAATGCATTCCCGTACGCATCTGGTCATCTCTTAGTTCTCCCGTATCGAGAGGTGCCGAACTTGGATGATCTCTCCACTGAAGAGTCCCTCGACCTCTGGTCATGCGTGACCAATGCAACGATTGCACTGCGGGGGTCACATTCTCCCGATGCTTTAAACGTCGGAATCAACCTCGGAACAGCCGCAGGTGGCAGTATTGCTCGTCACCTTCATGTTCATGTGGTGCCCCGTTGGAATGGGGACTCAAACTTCATGACATCAGTGGCCGATACCCGCACAATTCCAGAACCGCTTTCACTGACCGCATCAAAAGTGCGTGCAGCCTGGCCCAAGGGGGACCAATGACAGAAGAAATTCGTGACCAACTTCCTGATGATCTCAACGCTGTCGATCATGTAGCCGCATACGACTTTCCCGATAACAGTCGTCGGCGCATTCCCGGGATTTTGTACGGCGTCTCTGCAGTCTTGTGTCTTGTTGCATGGAAGTTGGGCAACTCGAACGATTCGGTTCTTGTGAACAAGGGGCTCGTACTGGGCGCATCTCTCCTCGGTGCAATGGCTGTCATTAGTTTCTCCAGCGGTTGGAAGATGACCATCAACGAGTCAGAAGCTTTGGTCCATGCAACTCGTGAAGTCGGCTTTCCTGTTGGTCACGCATCGGCACAACAGGTGTGGCGTGGGCTGCGCAGTCGTCCTACATGGCGTATTTTCTGTTACAGCGTTGAAGAGCCCCCAATGCAGCGCGGGTTGGTACTCGTTGATGCAGTGAACGGCAAAATCGTGGAGTGTCTCGTTGAAGAGAACCCTGATGCCGATGTAACCCAGAACACGGCAGCACAGGGCTAGCGTTTCTTTAATGTTTGACGGTCAGTTCAGAGCTCCGATCGAGCGAGCAGTGCGTCCTGTGGGCATGTTGCTGCGCCGAACAGGCATGTCTCCTGACCATCTCACAATTCTCGGAGTTCTCTTCGCTATTGCAGCTGCCGTCGCAATTGCGAACGGAAAACTTCAGGCCGGTCTCGCTTTAGTCATTCTGGCTGCATTGCCCGACATGTTGGATGGGGCCTTGGCGAAAGCGTCAAACACAGCCAGTCAGCGTGGTGCTTTTTTTGACTCTGTTGTTGACCGAGTCACCGATTCCATCCTCTTCGGAGGCGTCGCGTGGTATTTCGCATCAGAAAAGAGTGCACATCTCGCTTTGTTGCCGATGGCGATTATGGGTGTGTCTTCACTTATCTCGTATGAGCGCGCAAAGGCAGAGTCGCTTGGTCTCTATGCCAAAGGCGGGTTAATGGAACGTGCCGAGCGAATCATCGTTTTGTGCATTGGTTTGTTGTTTGGCTCGTTGCTCGTACCCATCTTGTGGGTGATGTTGGTTCTCACGATTGCCACGGCAATTCAGCGATTCGCCCAGGTGTGGCGTCAAGCAGAAGTCTCCTCTACAACGCAAGCAAAACGAGAAGGCCGCAAAGTGCGTCGAATGTCGCGGCATAGTGCACGTGCTTCGCGTCGCCAGTTGTCGGTGGTGTCACGCCAGCGCAAGCGTCAACGCAATGGCTAGTGCTTTTGATGACTTCACTGACTCCTTGACGGTCAGTGGATACAAACTCGGATCCCTCGTTGCGCGTCTGACGCCAGGAACAGTTGCTCAGGGTGCCGTTTCATTGCTCGCTCCGGGAATTGCTTTGTCGCTGCGTAATAAGCGTTCGATGGTCGAGCGTCATTTGCAACGGGTAAACCCTGCTCTCAAGGGAATCGCATTACGACGTGCGTCGCAGCAGGCTTTTGATAGTTATATGCGGTACTACACCGAGAGTTTCCGCTTGCCGAATCTTTCAAAGAAGCACGTTGATCGCACATTTTCTGTTGATGGCTTTCATCACATCGATGAAGCCCTCGAAAAAGGGAAGGGTGCAATTCTTGCACTGCCTCATCTTGGCGGATGGGAATGGGCTGGTCGTTGGATGGCCGATCGTGGACATCGGATGACGGTCATTGTGGAGCCGCTGAATCCACCGGAACTCTTTGAGTGGTTCACAAAACTTCGAAGTGATTTGGGAATGAATGTTGTTCCGTTAGGTCCAACAGCTGCACCAGCAATTCTTGCTGCACTCAAGCGAAATGAAATTGTCTGTTTGCTATCTGACCGTGATATTCAAGGTGGGGGTATCGAAGTGGAGTTCTTTGGTGAAAAGACCACGCTTCCCGCGGGGCCAGCGATGTTGGGGATTCGCGCTGAGACAGTTGTGTTGCCCGTGGCAACGTATTTCACTCGCGCTATTGATGGACATCATGCGGTCATACGTCCACCCCTTGCGCTTGATCGGGTAGGGAAACTTCGTCAAGCAGTCAATGCCGGAACGCAAGCACTCGCAATAGAGCTAGAAGGTCTTATTCGTCGTGCGCCTGAACAATGGCATCTGTTTCAGCCCAATTGGCCAAGTGATCCCGGGTACGGAGAAAAGTCCAACTAGCGCTGTACGAACGTGCTGGTGGATTGCAGCGCGCCAGGAATGACCGAATACCACAGCCATGTTCCTTCACGACGAGACTCAACAAGGCCTGCCTCTCGGAGCACCTTCAGATGATGGCTGATAGTGGGCTGGCTTCGCTCCAGTGGTTCCACCAAATCGCAGGAACACACCCCCGTGTCTCCTGCTCGGCGAACGAGATCAAATAAACGAAGACGCACGGGGTCTGCAAGAGCGGCGAATACGTCGGCCAAGACCTCTGCGTGGGTATCTGTGAGCGGCCGATTCGAAAGGGGAATGGACTTCGTTGTTGCCATGCCCACACCATACATTGACAACTGTCTATGTGATGGATATATTGACGATTATCTAATTACTTGTGCGCAAGCACTGAGAAGGAGTGACGATGTCACGTGTGCAGCTCGCACTCAATGTTGCAAACATTGATGATGCAATTGGGTTCTACAGCAAGATGTTCGGAGTTGGCCCTGCAAAGGTGCGCGAAGGATATGCAAATTTCTCTATTGCTAATCCGCCGCTCAAGCTTGTTCTCATTGAAGGTCACGGCGAACCAGGAACCCTCAATCATGTTGGTGTTGAAGTCGAAGACACAGATCAAGTTGCAGCAATGTCAGAACATGCGGTCAACGTCGGTCTTCCCATCGAAGTGCAAGAGAGCACCACGTGCTGTTTTGCTGTTCAGGACAAAGTGTGGGTCAAAGGTGGGGAATTGCCGTGGGAGTTTTACACCGTTCTCGCTGACGCTCCGCAAGACACATCGTTAAAGCCGATGCCAATCATGCTGGGCGTTCCCGATACGGGATCTTGCTGCGGACCAGAAGGTTGCAGTTGAACCCACGTCGAGTGCTTGCCGAATTTCTCGGCACAGCACTTCTCGTCATGGCAGTGGTGGGTTCGGGCATTATGGCTCAGAACCTCACCGATGATGTTGCGTTGCAACTACTTGCCAATGCTGTTGCAACCGGCGGCGCTTTGTTTGGCCTCATCACAATTTTTGGGCCAGTGTCAGGCGCTTCGTTTAATCCGGCCGTCACACTCGTGGGGTATTTCGTCGATCACGACTCGACTATTTCCTCGACCGTTTCCGACATTGTCGCTCAATTTTCTGGTGCGGTCACTGGTTGCGCGATTGCAAACATCATGTTTGCTCATCCGTTTTTGGAGAAGGCAACAAAGGTTCGTACTGGAGGGCCAACATGGTTTTCCGAAGTAGTGGCAACGATTGGGCTGCTCCTCATTATCTGGGGTGGCAAGCGCGCAGGAGCAAACGTGGCTGCACTTGTTGCGGCATGGATAACGGGTGCGTATTGGTTCACATCGTCCACGAGTATCGCAAATCCCGCCGTGGGATTCGGTCGTATGTTTTCTGATTCATTTGCGGGAATTGCTCCTAAGTCATGGCCGATGTTTGCAGCAGTAGAGATGTTGGGCGCTTTGATTGGTTTCGCCATCATTGCCGTCTTGTGGCCAGCAGCGGATGTCGAACAATGAGCGGTGTGCTGTTTCTCTGTATCCATAATGCTGGTCGTTCACAAATGGCCGCTGGGTTCGCCCGCGAGCTCTCACAGGGCAAGGTTCTTATTCTCTCCGGCGGTTCAGAACCTGCCGACCAAGTGAACCCAGTGGCAATTGAAGTGATGAACGAAGTCGGTATCGATATCGCAAACTACGTTCCGCAAAAATTCAACGATGAATTGCTGCAATCAGTGAACGTGATTGTCACGATGGGG
>CANFGT010000005.1 GCA_947446815.1 Acidimicrobiaceae bacterium | reverse complement strand
GTATCCATACCGATGTCGAAGGACTCGCCGCTCATCGAGAACACAATCGGAACAGATTTGTCGATGCGTGTATGTCCAATCGGTTCACCATCCATAAACAGCACTGCATCTCCACCAGCGCCAAAGCCACCGTCGTACACGTATTCCACTGTCAAGACATGACGCCCCGCAGACAGCACTGCATTCGACGTTGCGATGTAATGCTCGTGACCCATCCAGTTGTAGTGATACGTGGGGCGACTGTTGTCGTCCACATACAGCGACCAACCGGCCATGTTCCCGCCTTGGCATGCGATAACACCGTGGCAACCGAACTCGGGAACGTCGATGTCGGCAGTGATGCGAAAGGAACAATTCTTCAGGTTCACGACAGAGCGTTCTGGCATGCGAATGTGATCTTCGGTGTACGTCATCTTCTTGAGACCACCCAAGCTGTCCGGTGGCACCACTGTCATGCCGAGCACTGAACCAGGTTCACGCAATGGATACACGTTGTTGCGCTTGGCTTCAGAATCAAAGATTTCTAATAACTCTGCCAACTTCTCGGAGTACTTCTCTGCAAGGTTCACGCCCTGTGAGAAGTCTTCCGCGATGTTATAGAGCTCCCACTTTTCTTGGTCGCCAAAGAACGGCACCATGCCGAAACGGTTCCACGGCACGCGACCATGGAAACAACTGGCAATCCAACCATCGTGATAGATCGCGCGGTTGCCAAACATTTCGAAGTATTGCGTGGTGCGCGTGCTCGCACCGTCTGAGCCTTCCATCGCGTACAACATCGACACGCCATCAACGGGAAGCTGCTGCAATCCATTCACCACAGTGGGGATTTCAATTCCGGCTGCCGCGAGCAAGGTGGGCATTACGTCCACGACGTGGTGGAACTGCGTACGTAACTCGCCTGGCTTGGCAATACGTGACGGCCACTGCACAGCCATTGCATTGCGAGTGCCACCAAAGTGCGATGCCACTTGCTTCATCCATTGGAAGGGAGAATCGAGAGCCCATGCCCATGAGAGGTTGTAATGGTTCTCGCAACGGGCAGTACCGAAGTCATCCATGTGTTCCAGCAACCACTCAGGGTCTTCCGGAATTCCGTTTTGGAATGACGGAGCACTCCATGCACCGTGAATGGTTCCTTCAGCCGATGCACCGTTGTCGCCCGTGATGTACATGAACAAGGTGTTGTCGGCTTCACCCATTGCTTCGACTGCATCAAGCACGCGGCCAATCTGTGCATCGGTATGCGCCATGAAACCGGCAAACACTTCCATAAGACGTGATGCGACAGGCTTGTAGCGGTCGGGGTATTCCTCCCACGACGGCACTTCATCCGGGCGTGGCGTGAGTGTTGTTCCTTCGGGAATGACACCGAGAGCCAACTGACGCTCATAAATCTCGCGCCGCAGTTCATCCCAGCCTTGGTCGAATTGGCCCTTGAACTTTTCAATCCATTCGGGCGCCACATGATGCGGACAATGCATTGCACCGGTTGCGATGTAGGTGAAGAACGGCTTCTCTGGCTGCGATGCCTTCTGCACGCGCATCCATGAGATTGCTTTATCCGTGATGTCTTCAGTCATGTGATAGTCATCGCGACCTTCATATGGCATCACGGGGGTTGTCTGATCGAACATCGGTGGTTCCCACTGCGATGCTTCTGCATTCAAGATGCCGTAGAAGCGCTCGAAACCAAGACCTGTTGGCCAGCGATCGAACGGACCAGCCAATGTTTGTTCCCACAAGGGAGCTAAGTGCCACTTACCGAATGCTCCCGTGGAATATCCCGACTGTTTCAGAATTTCCGCAACGCTTGCAGCTTCTTTCGGAATAACACTGTCGTATCCGGGGAACACGTTGGCGCCTTCAGGAATGCCACCCATGTGCACGGTGTGATGATTGCGACCCGTGAGCATTGCTGCACGCGTGGGTGAACACAGCGCCGTGGTGTGGAACTGGTTGAAACGCAATCCGTTTGCTGCCACACGATCCAACGCTGGTGTCGGAACAGGTCCGCCGAATGTGCTGCATGTGCCGAAGCCAACATCGTCCAACAAGATGAGCACGATGTTTGGTGCACCTTTTGGCGCCTTTGGCATCTGCATCTCTACAGGAGTGGATTCCGAGACGATGAGTCCTTGGACTCCCTCAAACCCTGGTGTTGGTTGCGGCAACGAGGTGCTCATGATCAGCCTGCAAAACCCTTGTTCTCTAATGATGAGCGAAACTGGTCAACCGCAGCGGCATCGCCCGAGACTTTGATGTCACCGGCGGCGAATGCCTCGCTCCATGGACGACGTCCTGATACCACCGCCATGAATACGTCGCGAGACATTGTCACCAAGCTTTGCGCTCCCCAACCATCGGTCGGCACCGCGACAGAGTTACGAATGTGAAGACCGCATGTTTCATCACCCACGGTGAATGCGATGTGATGATTCATACCCTCGATCTTGTCGGGGTCCATAATGACGCGCAGAGTGTGCACGATGCCCGTGGCAGGAGATTCTGCAAGGAACTTCGGATTGAAGTTGTGCACCATGAAGCGATCCATCGGGAACGAACCATCGAGGTGACGTGCACGCGTGATGCACCAGTTACGAATGTTTGCTGCAGGCGTGCGCTCTGCGATGACGCGCAAGCACTTCGCAAGAAGAGTGCGCTCGTCTTGTGTTGCGCCGTCGGAACGCACCAACCATGTGGCAAGTTCTGTTGCCCAACGAATGTCATTGGCTTCCAGTGCCTTTTCAGACTGTGCCGCTACTTCGGCACGTCCACCAAAACCAGCGATGAGCTTGCCGTAGCGCTCGGCAGGTTCGACAGGGAACAACTTTGATTCGTCATTGTCAAACCATCCACGGATACCCATGAAGATTTGGCGCACGTGATGTTCGGTCACGCCGTACCGCTCAGACGTGAGATAGTCCACGTCATACAGCGAAGGCAATGTGACACGTGAAGCAATCTGGTCGGTGGTCCAGCCTTTATTGATTCCCCGCACCGTTTGATCCCACATCAGTTGAATTGAATCGCGATAACGGGTCGCCTTCTCACGGATATTGTCCTTGCCCTTCAGTGCTGGGCCATGAGTGGCGATCAGATACTCCGGAGCCCACTTGATGATGTTGTCGATGCCTGAGATCAACACCCGAGGGTCGCGATATTCCTCGCCACGAATTGCGAACACGTTGAACAACACAGGCCACACCGAGTTATGAAGACATGTTCCGATTTCAGGGAAGTAGAAGTTCACGGAGTCATCTGAATCACTGGGCGAATAGACCGCTTCCACTTTCATGCCCGCAACAGTGAGGGAATCACGCGCACCCAAGAGATGCGTTGCTTCGACGTAGCCAGGTGTGTACGGAGCGTGTGCAGGGTTCTTGTAGAAGTATCCAAGCCCCACGTTGACAGTTGCATCAGGACCTTCCAAAGGCATCACAATGGCGAACTGCTCCACCAAACCACGTGCATAAGCCGGTGCAATTTCTCCAAGGGTGCGCGCTTTATTGCCCTTCACTTTTTCATGTGCATAGATTGGCAATGGAGAGACGTGATTGCCTTCTTCGAAGATTGCCTTGGTGCCTTCGATGTAATGGAAGTGCGTATAGAGAACTGCCGCAATTGGCGCATCGGTCATCTCCCGCAAACGGCGCAGTGCCTCACGCATCTCTTCAATTGACTCACCCGTGTCAATTGCAATGATTCCCTCTGGTGCCTCAATAAACGACTGATTCGACAAGCCGTTACCCACCAGGTTCCACACACCCTTGCGCACTTCAATGAAGCCGGCAGCAACGACTTCGCTTTGATGTGCATGGCCCGCATGTACTCGCTGACCACCTGCGGTAGTCACAACGTTGATATCGGTGGTGTCGAAACTGCGTGTCATTGTGGGTCCTTATATGAAGAGTTCTTTGTAGTGAAAGAGTCGAGTACAACTTGGGTGGGTGCCAGCAGAATGCCACAGCACGTGGCGAGCACGTCATCCATCAGTTCTGCCGGCGACAAACGAGTCGAGCCTTGGTCACGTGCCCACTCCCAGTCGGCGACAACGCCGATGTAGTGGGTCATCATCTGTTCGATGCGTGCACGACGAATGCGTGGTGGCACATCGGGGAGCATCTCCGAAAGGCGACGCGTGATCTCAAGAACAGGAACCGACACAGGCAACGGATTCTTAACCAGCTTGGCGAATTGATCGAACTGAGTACGCAACAAGAATCGTCCGTACCAACCATCGTGGCTTGTCACGTATTCGATGAGCGGCACCATGAGGGCCGCAACCAAAGGCGGAACTTCTCGTTGCTGACCTTGTGCGTCGATGTCGGCAATCATCTGCAGGCGATGTTCGTTGATGTCGTTCATGCGGCGAGTGAATACTGCTGCCACCAAACCGGCGCGATCAACGAAGTGATATTGCGCTGCTGAGTTATTGCGCTGCCCTGCGGCAATGGAGATGTCTCGAAGGGATGCGGTTTCAATGCCGTGTACCGAGAAGAGCTCTTCGGCGGCATCGAGTAACGCTGTCCGTGATTCTTCGCCCGACCGTGCCATGGCTGAATACTAAGTCACCTGACTTAGCCCTGCCTCAGCCAAAGCTGCTTCGGCCAGAACACTGATTGACTGGCTGCCTATGACGAATCCCGCCACATCCTCTTCCCCACTGTCCACCTGGGCACTCGAGCGCGAAGTTGTGCTTGCGCGCGTCATCAATGCGCCCGCCTCGGCTGTGTACGGCGCTTGGACGAACGCTGACCTGCTTTCTCAGTGGTTCGGCCCAAACGGGTACGACACCACGGTGCATGAAATGAACGTGGCCGTTGGCGCCATCATGCGTTTCGACATGACCTACACCGACGGCACTGTTTATGACAATCGCTTCCACTATGTCGAGATTGTTCCGAACAAGAAGATCGTCGTTGAACATGGTTCCGACGTTGACAATGACCCAGGTCGCTTTCTCGTGACTCTCACTTTCGATGAGCAGTCAGATGGCAAAACAGTGATGACACTTCGTCAACTGCATCCCACCGTTGAGCAACGCAACACAGTGGTTGGATTCGGTGCAGTGGAACTTGGTATGCAGACACTGCAGAAACTTGCTCGTACCGTCGAACCGAAGTAACACAACTTCGCACACAAACAAAAGGACCCCGAGCCGAAGCCCGGGGTCCTTTTCGTTCTAGCGACGCACGCGCGCCGCGTTGAATCAGCTACAGCCGCTGGTGCTGCCGCATGATGGGCATGCGTGGCATGAGCCTGCACGCTGCATCTGCACACCGCAGAGCATGCACATTGGTGCATCACTGTGTTGTGCGGGGCGGGCCATGCCCTGAGGTGCTGAGTGATCAGAGATTGGAGCTGTTGGCGCAATGCCCAACTCAATCTGTGTCACCAACTCGGACACTGACTGGACTGACTTTGGATCAGTTGCAATCTCTGTGCCGTTGTTGTTCTCAACGATTGCTTCTTCAACACCAGGAAGTGTTGGCTGAATGCGCTCGTCGCGGCTGAAGATGCCGAGTTCTGCACGCTCGTCGTATGTCATGTATTCCAACGAGAGGCGACGGAACAAGTAGTCCATGATGGACGATGCCATACGGATGTCTGGGTCGTCTGTCATACCTGCAGGCTCGAAGCGCATGTTGGTGAATGCTTCAACGAAGGCACGAAGTGGCACACCGTACTGAAGGCCATACGAGATGGACTTCGCGAATGCATCCATGATGCCCGAGAGGGTGGAACCCTGCTTGGAGACCGTGAGGAACAATTCGCCGGGGCGACCGTCTTCGTACTCGCCGATGTTTGCAAAGCCCTTGCAATCAGCAACGCGGAACTCGAAAGTGCGACCGCGACGTGAGCGAGGAAGCTTCTGGCGAACTGGCTGAGTCACAATCTTCTCAACGACGCGCTCGATGACCTGTGTTGCAGCATCAGCAGTTGTTGTGTCGGAGGAATCGCTGTCCTTCTTCACGGTGCTGAGTGGCTGACCCACCTTGCAGTTGTCGCGGTAGATAGCAACGGCCTTGATGCCGAGCTTCCATGACAACATGTGCAAAGCCTCGATGTCTTCAATGGTTGCTTCTTCAGGCATGTTCACTGTCTTGGAGATTGCACCAGACAAGAACGGCTGCACTGCGCCCATCATGCGAACGTGACCTTCGTAGTGAATGGTGTTGTCGCCCATGGAGCATGCGAACACCGATACGTGGTTCGACTCAAGGTGTGGTGCACCAATGATCGACTTGTTCTCATCGATGTAGGCGATGATGTCATCAACCTGCTGAGTGCCGTAACCAAGGCGGCGAAGCGCACGTGGGATTGTCTGGTTGACGATGCTCATGGAGCCGCCACCGACCATCTTCTTGAACTTCACGAGACCAAGGTCTGGCTCAACACCTGTGGTGTCACAGTCCATCATGAGGCCGATGGTGCCGGTTGGTGCGAGCACCGAAGCCTGCGAGTTACGCACGCCGTACTCTTCACCGTCGCGTACTGCTGCTTCCCATGACTCAAGGCCGGCAAGCAAGAGGTCTTGCTGTACCTCGTTGGCGTCAAGGATCTTGCTGTGCTCATCGCGGTGCATGCGAAGAACGTTGAGCATGTACTTCTCGTTCTCTGCGAAACCTGCGAATGGTCCCATGCGGCTTGCGGTACGTGCGCTGGTTGCGTATGCATGACCTGTCATGAGTGACGTGAGAGCTGCTGCCCATGCACGGCCTTCCTTCGAGTCGTATGCGAAACCAAGTGCCATCAGAAGTGCACCGAGGTTTGCGTAACCAATTCCGAGCTGGCGGAACTTGCGAGTGTTCTCGCCGATCTTCTCTGTTGGATAGTCAGCGCGGCCGACAAGGATTTCCTGTGCGGTGAACATGACTTCAACAGCATGGCGGTATGCCTCGACGTCGAAACGATCGTTGTCATCAAGGAACTTCAACAAGTTGAGCGATGCAAGGTTGCACGCTGAGTTGTCGATGTGCATGTATTCGGAGCATGGGTTTGAACCGTTGATGCGGTCTGTTGCATGCGCTGTGTGCCACTTGTTGATCGTGGTGTCGAACTGCAAACCGGGGTCAGCACATTCCCATGCTGCGGTCGCGAGTTGACGCCAGAGATCGCGAGCCTTGATGGTGCGAACCGTGTGGCCGTCTGTGACTGCCTTCAAGTTCCAATCGCGGTCTTCTTCGACTGCCTGCATGAACTCATCGGTGACGCGCACCGAGTTGTTTGCGTTCTGGTACTGGACGCTGAACGAGTCAGCACCGTCAAGGTCCATGTCGAAACCTGCATCGCGAAGGACACGAGCCTTGCGCTCTTCCTTCACCTTGCACCAGATGAACTCTTCAACGTCGGGGTGGTCACCGTTGAGGATGACCATCTTTGCTGCACGACGTGTCTTGCCACCGGACTTGATGGTGCCGGCTGATGCGTCTGCACCGCGCATGAACGACACTGGGCCAGAAGCTGTTCCGCCGCCTTCGAGGAGCTCTGCGCTGGAACGGATCTTGGAAAGGTTGATACCGGAGCCTGAACCACCCTTGAAGATCACGCCTTCTTCGCGGTACCAGTTCAGGATTGCCGACATCTTGTCTTCCACGGAGAGAATGAAGCATGCGCTCGCCTGTTGTGGAACGTCCTTCACGCCAATGTTGAACCACACGGGACTATTGAAAGCTGCACGCTGTGTGACGAGGATGAACTTGAGCTCGGAGCGGAATGCTTCTGCTTCCTCGGTGTCGACGAAGTAACCGCCCTCGATGCCCCAGGTGGCAATGGTGTCGGCAACGCGGTCAATGACCTGACGCATGCTGTGCTCACGCTCTGGGGTGTCTGGAGTGCCGCGGAAGTACTTCTGGGCAACGATGTTGGTGGAGTTGAGCGACCAGGACACTGGGAACTCAACACCAAGCTGTTCGAAGGCAACAGTGCCGTCGCGCCAGTTGGTGATACGCGAATCGCGCTTCTCCCATGCCACCTCGTCATACGGGTGAACA
This sequence comes from Acidimicrobiaceae bacterium, assembly GCA_947446815.1. GTDB lineage: Bacteria > Actinomycetota > Acidimicrobiia > Acidimicrobiales > Ilumatobacteraceae > UBA2093. The sequence continues at coordinate 131,328 of CANFGT010000005.1, read as the reverse complement.
CCCGGGGTTGTAAAGAATCGACCGATTCCGATGGACAAGCGATCTGGTGCGAGTGACATATTTGCTCCTGTTTGGCGTGGTTTGTTGGCCGTGAGACCTACGAATGCTGCAAAACCACCCCCAACCACAACATGTTGTGGGTGACCTTGCTCCTACTGTGGTGTAACCACAAGAGGTTGAGAGATTACAGCACCGTAGTTACACCCGTGTCAACGACCCTCGCAAAATATTTTTTTGCAGTGCGGTCACGGCGCGAGAAACCAGGTCACGGAACCGCCCGGTCCCCAGGATCGAAAGGAATTTCTCCCCCACATCCGGCCTCTCGCAGCCGCTTCCGACTACCCCCTGAACCTACGGGTAACCGCCTGTGGATTGGAAGTGGACAACCATGTGAATTACAGGAAATATCTGGGGAAACCCTTGTGTAATCAGTGGATGAACCTGTGAGGCTCCTGTGCGTAAGTACACCTCTCCTGTGGACGGAGGCCTCCGCTTAGGCGGGTTGAAGGGTCACGGGGATGGCGTTGAGGGCCGCATTGCCCGACAACGGGTCCATCACCTGGTCATCCGTGAGGATGTTGGAGTTCACCCCGGCCTTTTCGGCTGCAACACCCATCTGGGTGCCGGCGACGCCATGACCCCAGCCGTGCGGAAGGCTGACGACTCCTTGGCGGACTGCATCAGTGACTTCCACTGGCGCATCGACGAAACCGACGCGACTGGTGATGCGCACTGTCGAACCTTCTGACAGACCAAGACGTGCAGCATCATCAGGATGCACATGTGCAGTGCATGACAACGAACCTTTGGTGAGCACTTTGATGTTGTGCATCCATGAGTTATTCGATTTCAACTCACGTCGTCCCACTAACAGCATCTGACTGTTGTCGGCTTTGTCGATTGACGCTTCAAGACGAACAAGATCTGCAATCAACAGCGGTGGCGATAGCTCAATCATTCCTGTGGGCGTGCGAAGACCTTCAGGAATGCGTGGCTCTAATGCCCCAAGATCAACACCGTGTGGATTCGCCAACAACACATCAAGCGAAAGACCCGATGGATTCGCACCAAACGCGGCGCCATACGGACCTGTTTGCAACATGAAATCAAGCATGCGTGCAGTGCCGCGACGACCATCTTTGTTTAGCAACGCAAGAATTTCATCTGCATTGCGACCACTGATGTTTGAAGACGATGTTGCAACTGCAGATGTCACTGCTGCAAAGATGTTTTGATCATCCATTGCTGCAGGATCGACATCAGTGCCAAGACCTTGCAAGATGGCGCCCATCTTCACCAAGATCTCCCACTCTTCTGGTGAGTCTGGATCTTTTTGCAACACAGGTTCGCTGTAGTTCGCAATGTTGCGCACCGCATAGACATACAAGCCGATGTCGTAGTGATCTTTTTCTAATGCAGATGGCGGCGGAAGAATCACGTCAGCATGTCGCGTTGTTTCATTGAGATAAATATCAATCGACACCATGAACTCAAGATCAGCAAGAGCTCTGTCTAATTGTTCTGAGTGTGGCGTTGACAACACAGGGTTGCCCGCAACAGTGATTGCCGCGCGGATCTGATTTTCGCCAGGTGTGAGAATCTCTTCACCAAATACGGCGACTGGATATTCACCCAATACCTCTGGCTTATTGCTCACACGACTGTGACCACGACCTGTTTGAAAACCCTTCCCTTTTCCGGCTGTTCCGCGCGTTGACGCACCACCGGCAGCAGGTGTGGTGAACATGTCGCCACCGCGCTTGTCGAAGTTGCCGGTGATGATGCTGAGTGCATTCACCAACCATGCATTGGTGGAACCAAACTCCACTGTGTTCACACCGATACGGCCATACACAGCACATGTTGGAGCCGCGCACATCTCACGCGCGATACGCACGATGTCTTCTGCCGGTACACCCGTTGCTGCAGTCACCCGCTCTGGCGTGAACGGTAATACCGCCGTGCGGAATTCATCAAGACCATTCATCTGCGACGCAATACGTTGTTCTACTTTTGCAATGCCTTCGGCAAACATCACATTTGCAAGCGCTGCCATAAACAAACCATCCGTGCCAGGGCGAATGGAAACCCACTCGTCACTATTCTCTGCAGTCTTTGAACGACGTGGATCAACGACTACAACTTTTCCGCCACGAGCGCGAATTGCTTGGATGCGACCTGGATAATCCGGCGCGGTGCACAGGCTTCCATTTGACATGTAGGGGTTCGCACCAAGCATCAACAAGTAATCCGTGTGATCAATGTCGGGCACTGGAATGTGTTGTGCGCTACCGAACATAAAACCGCCAGCAACATGCATTGGCATTTGGTCCACCGATGATGCACTGAAGATGTTGCGTGTTCCCATAGAACGCAACATGACACCGCTAAAAATCTGTGGTCCAAGGTTGTGCGCATTCGGGTTGCCCAAATATGCAGAGAGTGCACCGCGGCCATGACGATCAATCACGCCCATCAGTCCACGTTCGACTTCTTTCCATGCTTCTTCCCACGACACTTCGACATGTACGCCGTTGCGCTTCACCATCGGCTTGCGCAAGCGGTCGGGGTCTTCATGCAGCTGCTTCAGCGTGCTGCCCTTCGGACAGATGAAGCCATGGCTGAACACATCGTCTTTGTCGCCACGGATGCGAACAATCTGTTCCTGTGGGTTCACGGAAATCTCTAAGCCGCAAGTGGCCTCACAAAGAGGGCAGGTACGAAAAACGGTGCGGTTCTGGTCGCTAGTCATTCCGTCACTCTGTCACGAACCACCACCACTTCGTACACTTGGCGCATGGCCCGCAGCGTGGAGATATGCATGATCACCACACCCGATGGCGGCATTGACGTGAATGGTCGCTCCGGACCCCTGGGTGGCCCCGCAGACCAGCAACGCCTCATCGGGCTTCGTGCCCAAGCTGGGGTCGTTCTGGTGGGTGCGGGCACGGCTCGTGGCGAAGGGTACGGAGCACCGTCCAAGCAAGGTCTGCGCATCGGCGTTGTCACGTTGTCGTGCAACATGGATTTCGCATCTCCCCTCTTCACCAGCGGCTCTGGCTTTATTGTCACCACCACCGATGCACCTGCTGTTCCCGTGGACTGCATTCGTGCAGGAGTCGGAACAATTGACTTTGCAGCAGTGATTGCGCAGTTACCTGAAGAGATGATTCACGTGGAGGGTGGCCCGCAACTCAATGCGACGTTGCTTGATGCAGACGTTGTGGATGCGATCAACCTCACATGGTCGCCACGGTTGGTTGGTTCTCGTGGACCTTCCATCAGTGCTGCGCCACACGCATTACGCAATTTCACGCTGGCATCATTGACGACACAGGAAGAATTTGTATTTGCTCGCTACGAGCGTGCCGTTATCGCGTAACGCGAAAAAATTACGACTGCTTGAGCAATGCAAGTTCGCGACTGAAGTCCGCTGCACCGTCGAAGTTTTTGTAGACGCTTGCAAAGCGCATGTATGCAACTTCGTCGAGCGCGCGGAGGCGCTCCAGAACTGCGTGTCCCACAGTGGACGAGGTGATCTCTGTCCCGGAGATTTGCGCCAAACGCATGTCGTCCTCGACCATCTCAGCAAGAGATTCAACCTGGGCTTCTTCAACATTGCGGCCCTTGCAGGCTGAGCTGACGCCGACAACGATTTTTACGCGATCAAACGGGACCCGAACACCCGAACGCTTCAACACCATGAGAGGCGCACCCTCAAGGCGCTCGTAAGTGGTGAAACGGTATGCACACTCGGGGCAACTGCGACGTCGGCGAATGGCGCATCCGTCCTCAGTGGAACGGGAGTCGATCACCTTGGTGTCGTCATGGTGGCATACGGGGCAATGCACGAACTCTGAGAATAGAACACAGAGATTTAACTTTCTGTTAGTTCGTGCGGAAATCGTGAGATTTCTTTACGCCACGGAAAAGCGCTTATGGAATGCGAACAACCTGTCCAGGTTCGATTTGTGAACCATTGAGGCGCACCATTTCGCTGACGAGATCACCAATGGCACCCTTCGGAACGATCTGACGAGCGATGTCCCACAAGGTGTCACCGTTCTTTGCAATGACCGTGCGCGGGATGGCCTGCTGGGCTGGGGTGGGGTTCGAAGCGAATGCACTCGTGGTGATGAGTGCCGACGCCATGCCGAACACCAGTACTGCCCCAAGAACCATGCGGCGACGCTGAAAGGTGCGCTGGGAGGTCTGGACGCGGACCGAACGAGGAGCCTCGAACGAGCGAACAGCTGAGCGGCTGTTGGATGTGAAGAGAAGAGGATCGATGGTGGTTGCCATGGGATTTCCTTTGAGAGTGAGGGTTTTGAGGACCGGGCGGTCTTTGTGGTGTTCACCGTAGCGAACGGGTGTTCGTTAGTTTGCCCGAACATCTGTTCGGTGTCAACCCTTTGCCCAAACATTTGTTCTCCGAACAGGTGTTTGACCCAGACCACGAACACCTGTACGCTCTTCACCATGTCTGAAGCCCTCACTGACCGCCAGCGCCAGATCCTCCTTGTCATCGAACAAGCCATGCAAGACCGCGGGTACCCACCTTCGGTTCGCGAGATTGGATTGGCCGTTGGGTTGAACTCCCCTGCCACGGTGCAATCTCACCTCAACGCTTTGCAGAAGATGGGCTTCATCCGCCGCGATCCATCCAAGCCACGCGCCATCGAAGTTCGCTTCGACACCAACTCTGAAGTTGCAATGGAGCGTCGTCCATCTCGCCACATCCCGCTCATTGGCGATGTTGCCGCTGGCACCAATGTTCTTGCTCAACAGAATGTGGAAGATCTCATTCCGCTTCCCACCGACTTCACCGGCGAAGGCGAACTCTTCATGTTGCGCGTTCGTGGTGATTCCATGATTGAAGCGGGCATTCTCGATGGCGACTTTGTTGTTGCACGTCAGCAACAAGTTGCCGAAAACGGCGACATTGTTGTTGCAGGTATTCCCGGAGACGAAGCCACAATCAAAACTTTCAAGAAGAGCGGCAAGACCATCACTCTTATTCCAGCAAACGAAACCATGAAGCCCATGGTGTTCGATGCAGACGAAGTGCAAGTGTTCGGAAAGCTTGTCACCGTGATGCGCAAGCTCTAAGAACGAAATACAAAAGCCCCTCGCAGTACTCACTGCGAGGGGCTTTTGTATTTACCCAGTTGTTCTGATCAAAGCTATTTCACTTCAGGCAAACCTTGTTCACTCCACTCGAGCATTCCGCCTGTCATATTCATCGCGTCATATCCGCGGTTGATTAACCACGCCGCCACTTTGCCGGAACGATTACCGCTACGACAGACGACGATGGTCGTCATCTTCTTGTCCAGTTCCGCTAAACGTTCTGGCATCTGTGCCATCGGAATATGAATAGAACCTTCCACATGTCCTGCGTCCCATTCGTTTTGTTCGCGCACATCAACGAGAAGCGCATTGGGATACACCTGTGCAGCCTTCACATCAATCGCGGGCAACGTCGGCGGAATATTGCTTGTCGCCCATGCGTCATAACCGCCAATGAGGTCAGACACGTCTGTGAATCCATGAGCCTTCAACAAGCTGGACGCAACCGACGATCTATATCCACCTGCACAATTCACAACAACGGGCACGTTCGGATCAAGTTCAGGAATGGTCTGCAACAAAGCGGGCAACGGAATATTGCGCGCCCCGGGCAACATGCCCAGTTCAGTCTCTCCACCGTTACGTACGTCAATCACAACCAATTCACGAAGCGACGCCATGCGCTCTGCCAACGCTTCCACCGACAGACGTGATTGCTGCTCCACCAATTCAGGATGATGCAACATCTCTGCAATGGGGTTGCTTATGCAGCCGAGAACATTGTCGAATCCGATGCGGGCAAGGCGAGTGCGAGCCTCGCGTTCAAATCCCGAATCGGAGACAATCACGATGGCTGTCCCCGGCTTCATCACTTCGCCCACGTATTCAGCAAATCGTCCTGACAAGCCAACATTGACCGAGCCTCGGATGTGTCCGAGCGCAAACGCCTGATCATCACGCGAGTCGATAATCACAGCACCACCCACAGCCAATGCGACAGCTTCGGGAGCTGTCAGTTCTTTCAACGGTGCTTCGTCATCAAGTAACGGCCGTGCTTCACGATTGCGATTTGCTGCAAAAGGGAAATACATCGGTGCAACGTTTTGACCTTCCGTCACCACATCGACGAAGTCATCAATCACCATTGGTGCAAGTGCGTAGTTCGTGCGGCGTTGCTCACCAATTGTTGACACGGTCTCTGTGGAGAGCTGCTTGCCACATGATGAACCTGCGCCATGCGCTGGGAACACCTTTGTGTCATCAGGCAACAGCATCAACTTGTTATGCAGTGAGTCAAATAACTGACGAGCAAGTTGGTCTGCAGTCACACCCACCGATGCAAGAAGGTCGGGACGGCCAACATCACCAATGAACAACGTGTCACCGGTGAGAACGCTATGAGGCTCCCCTGTTGGCCCGTTCTCACGCACCACCACGCTGATGGATTCAGGCGTATGACCAGGTGTCTCCAAAATTTCAAGATCAACTGTTCCGAGGCTGATGTGCGAACCATTTGCCAAAGTCTCTACTTCAAATTCCACGCGGCCTTTGGCTGCTGCACCAAAAACGATGGATGCGCCAGTTGCTGCTGCGAGTTCAAGATGGCCCGACAAGAAGTCCGCATGGAAATGCGTTTCGATCACTTTCACAATGCGCAGACCATTTGCTGCAGCATCAGCCACGTACTGATCAATGTCGCGTTGCGGATCGATGACAGCGGCCAGACCTGTTGCGGTGTCGCCCACCATGTAGCTCGCGTGGGAAAGGCATTCGAGGTAGTACTGCTGAAAAAACATATTCATCATCCTTTGGATTGATTCCATGATACCCTAGGGGGTATGTGCAGACAAGTGACATGCAAAAAGTGCAGCCGCCCTTCTTGGGCCGGATGTGGAGCTCACGTGGAACAGGTCCTCGGACATGTTCCCAAATCTGAGCGTTGTAACTGTTCATCCGCAGCACCAGCTGCTTCCGCCCCATCAGGTGGTCGCCGTTGGTTCCGCTCAAAGAAGGGATAATGAATCATGCACATTGATACCGAAGTCGTCGCAGATCTTCAGAAACGTCTTCGCCGCATCGAGGGTCAAGTTCGTGGCATCCAGAACATGCTGGGCGAAGAACGCGAATGCCGTGACATCGTGACGCAGATTGCTGCGGTCACAAAGGCCATGGAACAAGTGGGGTTCAAGATGCTGGCATCAGGTCTTGCCAATTGCTTGCAGAACCCATCCGAAGCAGCAGCGTCGGGCTACTCCGTTGAGGAAGTCGAAAAGATGTTCCTCAAGTTGTCGTAAGACAACAGAGTTTTTCTTACAAGCCGAGTCGTTCAGCGACGAGGCGCAACTTCGCATCTGGTTGCACCACCGCCACACGCACATTGCGTGAGCCGCCTGCACCATAGAAGTCTCCGGGGCTGACTAATGCCCCACCCTCACGCGCAAGTCGTTCCGTGAAGTCCCACGCATCTTCCGCATCGAACCACAAGTAGAAGCCACCGTCGGGCATACCGATATCGATGCCTGACCACTTCGACAAGGTGGTGGCCATGTATTCCAAACGTGTGCGATAGCGATCGCGTTGCACTGCAACATGCTCGTCATCATCAAGAGCTGCGACACCTGCTGCTTGCGCAGGTCCCGGCACCATGAAGCCCGCATGCTTACGCACTTCCTTGAGGTACTCCACAATCTCAGCGTCACCTGCATAAAAGCCAACGCGCAGACCCGCCAGGTTGGAACGCTTCGACAATGAATGCACCGCAATCACACCATCAAGACCGTGTTGCAGGATTGACTGTGAAGATGTTGCCCATGTGAATTCGGTGTAGCACTCATCGCTAAACACTGGAATGTTGTTCTTGCGACCCCAGTTTGCTGCGTACTTCAGATCATCAAGACCGCCAGTTGGGTTGCTGGGGCTATTCACCCAAAGCATGAGTGCGCGATCAATGTCTTCTTGCGAGATCGAAGCGAAGTCCATATGACCTTCGGCGTTCATTGGCACAGCTAAAGGACGAAGACCAGCGAGGATGGCGCCCATTTCATATGTCGGATACGCAACAGCCGGATAAATCACGGTGTCACGATTCGGCCGACGCAACTTCATGTACTGCGGAGTCGTTGCCACGAATTCCTTTGTGCCGATACATGCTGCGATGCGCGACAACGGAACATCAATTGAGAATTGCCGGCCCATCCATCGAGCAATTGAGCGACGCAGTGCTTCTGTTCCGATTGATGCGGGATACCCGCGTTCAGAACCCGAGCCCGCGAGCGCATCGATGACTGCTTGAGGCGGTGGATCACATGGTGTACCGATGGAGAGATCAACAATTCCTCCATCATGCGCAGCCGCCATCTTCTGATACGCGTCGAGACGGTCGTACGGGTACGGAGGTGGCTCGAAGCCCACGAGATCTCTGTTGATGTCAGCCATGGTGGTTCTAGTTTCCACCATTTGACGTGCTGACGACGAACTCCCGCAATCGGCCTGCTGAGGCTTCGGATAAACGGGCACGGATACGCAGCCCCGTTTCGGCTTCCTCGATGGACACCACTTCACCTTCGCGGTGGACAGACGCCACGATGTCACCTCGCTCGAATGGCACCAGAAGTTCAGTGACTTTGCTGATGGCACGCATGCGGTCGGACAAACGGCGCAACAAAATGTTCATGCCTTCGTTCTTCAGAGCCGAGACAGCAACAGCCCCTTGATAGTCCTCCACTAACGAAGCACCATGATCCTCCAGCATGTCGGCCTTGTTGAACACGATGAACTCCGGAACATTGTCTGCACCGATTTCGGCAAGCACTTCACGCACTGCAGTGATTTGTTGATCGGGATGAGTTGCACTGCCATCCACAACGTGCACCAACATGTCGGCGGCTGCTGCAACTTCCAAAGTGCTCTTAAACGATTCAATAAGGCCGTGAGGCAACGCCCGAATAAAACCAACAGTGTCTGTGAGCAACACCGGTTCACCACCAGGTAACGAAAGACGCCGAGTGGTGGGGTCGAGTGTTGCAAATAATCTGTCTTCGACGAGGACACCCGCACGAGTGAGCGCATTCAACAAAGTTGATTTGCCCGCGTTGGTGTATCCCACAATGACTACCGAAGCAAGACCGCTACGACTACGACTCTTTCGTTGCGTCAAACGAGTGCGCTGTAGATCTTTAAGGTCTCTGTCTAGCTTTTCAATGCGCCGCATGATGCGACGACGATCAACTTCTAAGCGCGTTTCGCCGGGACCTCGGGTACCGATACCGCCACCCTGCTGCGATAGTCCTGCCTTTGCGCCGCGACGCAAACGTGGCAAGCGATACCGCAACATAGCGAGCTCTACTTGTGCCTTACCTTCTTGCGTGTGCGCGTTCTGCGCGAAAATGTCGAGGATGACTGCCGTGCGATCGAGGGCTGTACGGCCAAGTGCGCGTTCCAAGTTGTACTGCTGTCCCGGCGTGAGTTCATTATCAAAGACAACCGTGTCGGCATCAAGCGCCAGACAAACTTCTTTTAGTTCTTCTACTTTTCCCTTACCGATATAGAAAGCGCTATCGGGAACATCACGACGCTGTGTGATGCGTGCTGCTTCGTCGGCACCAGCTGTGTCGATCAACAACGACAGTTCGTCAAGTCCTTCATCAGTTTCTTCATCGGTCTGGCCACCCATCGTGACGCCAACCAAAACAATCCGTTCCCGAAAAGTGCGCTCAATCAGTGTCTGAGTCAGCGCCTCCTGGTACGGATTACTCATGCAAGCACCGCGACCGTTGCAATGTATGCAGCAGGCCCAATGAGAGTTGCACGCCGATCGTCTGAGATGCGCACGCGGGCAACCCCGCCATCCATGTGCACCACGACTTCTTCGACGTTCTTTGACACAAGCCCCCATGTCAACGCAGCATCCGCTGCGGCACAAGCACCCGTGCCGCATGCACGCGTAATGCCTGCGCCACGTTCATGTACGCGCATCGTGATTGCATTGATGCCAGGACCAGGCTCAATGATCTCAAGGTTCACCTGCGGAACAATGGAACCGAGACGACCAAGATCAACAAAAGCAACTTCTTCGACGCCAACAACCGAGTGTGGATTACCGAGCGACACGTGACTGACAGGGCGCATCGGATCACACTCCAACCCCGCCCAACCTTCCGGCTCGTTGAGATTCGTGACTTCACCCATGTCGACACTCACCTGAATGACATCACCATCCCAGTCGCCCACAACAGTGGCAGTACGCATGCCCGCATCGGTGCGCACGTGATAGGTGGTGTTCGCAGTTCCGTTTAATGCGGAGTGTGCAGCTTGCACCAAACAACGAATTCCGTTGCCACTCATTTCGGCGACACTTCCGTCGGCGTTATACAAACGCATGGAGAGGTTCGTGGAACCGTCCATACCCAACAACAACAAACCGTCGGCGCCGATACCTGTCGAGCGCGCACAAAGCGCACGAGCAACATCGGGCCACGCGGTGGTGGGCTCACCTTGGGCGAGGTCATAGACGAGGAAGTCGTTTTCTAAACCGTGGTGCTTGGTGAGAGATGCGTGCATTGGCTCACAGACTAAGCGAGAGCAGCCACCACAAGAGGGGTGACTTCTTCAATCGGGTCATTCTGTACCTCTACCCACTGAATACGTGGGTCTCGGCGGTACCAGCGTTCTTGGCGCACGGCGAATTGTTGGGTGCGCAAGATGGTTGCGTCAATGGCTTCGTCGAGAGTCCAGCGACGCTCAATGTGCTCGATGATTTCCTTGTATCCCAGCGCCTGGCGAGCAGTGTCAGAGATTCCCTTTGGTTCATTCATCACACCGCGTACTTCGTCGACAAGACCCGCTTCAACCATCTTGTGCACTCGCAATGCAATGCGCTCACGCAACGCCTCACGCTTCCATTTGATGCCAATCTGCACTGTGTCCACCGGAGGGTATGCACCAATGCCCTCACCGAAGGAACTGAATGTCTTGCCACTACCGAGACACACTTCTAACGCACGAATCATGCGGCGGCGATTATTCGGGTCGATCTTTTTCACCGCTTCTGGATCAAGTTCTGACAACTGTTCGTACAGCGCTTCGGTATCGCGATTCGCTTCAAGCTGTGCACGAATCTTGGGGTAATCCCCTGGCATAGACAAACCATCGACAAGAGCCGTGACATACAAGCCAGTGCCGCCGACAATCAACTCACTTGCATTGGCTTTGCTGATTTTCTTACGAGCAGCAGCGACATCTTCGGCAAATCGAGCAACGGAGTAGCGCTCACTTGGTTCGGCAACATCGACGCCGTAATGCACAACTCGACGTTGATCATCCACTGTTGGTTTCGCTGTACCGACATCCATTCGTCGGTACACCTGCATCGCATCTGCGGCAATGATGTGCACGTTCGGCACTGATGTGGCGGCTGCCATTGCAACATCGCTCTTTCCGCTTGCGGTGGGGCCAAGCACCACCACTGATTTCTTGATTGTCACGCGTTACGCCGATGCAATCGGAATACGAATCTTGTGGGTTGCCTCATGCAGAACTTCAACAAGGTGACCCTTGAGATAATGCGCAGCAGCCTCTTCGATTTCAACATTGCAGTAGGTACCAGGACGCAAAGGTTGTGGCACCGTGAAGTGCACCAGCTTGAACTGACGCGTGCGGCCCGACATGATGCGCGGGTCTTGCTTGCTCGGGCCGTCCACCACGACCTCTTCAATCCGACCAATGCGTTCGCGATGCTTGCGCAAAGCGCTGCGCTCAATGACGACACGCAATCGATCAAAACGGTCTCCTACTTCGGCAGGATCACAAAACTTTTCCACCATCAGTGCGGCTTCTGTTCCCTCGCGCGGCGAGAAAATGAACTCAAACACCGAATCAAAATCTGCTTCGGCAGCAACTTCCATTGTGCGCACGAAGTCGGCCTCTGTTTCGCCAGGGAATCCGACAATAATGTCGCTTGTCACCGCAACGTCGGGCATCAACCGGCGCGCCTCGGCCAAACGTTCAAGGTAACGGTCTGCGGTGTAGCCGCGATGCATGAGTGCCAACACGCGGTCAGAGCCCGACTGCAATGGGTAATGCAATTGCTCACACACAGCAGGTGTTTGCGCCATTGCTTCCAACACATCAATCCGCATGTCTTTCGGGTGTGGACTGGTGTAACGAACACGACGAATACCAGGGACTGCACCAACATCGCGCAACAACTGCGCGAACTGTGGGCTTGCGGCTATATCTGCACCCTCAAGACGCGCCGCCAAAGAGAGGTCGCGTCCGTAGCTGTTGACGTTCTGGCCCAGCAACGTCACTTCTGTGATGCCTTGTGCTGCCAGTGACTGCACTTCTCCCACGATGTCCGTGAAAGGACGACTGATTTCTTTTCCGCGCACGGACGGAACGATGCAATAGGCACACGTGTTGTCACAGCCGATTTGAATAGTGACCCATGCGTTATATGACGTCTCGCGTCGTGCAGGCAACGCACTCGGGAACAACGCGTGATCGTCCATCACCGCTTCTTCCAGAATCTCTGTGATGGGTCCGTGCTCTGCGGCCCACGCCAGCAATTCGTTGGTGCGATGCACGTTGTGTGTTCCCATCACGACGTCTACCCACGGCGCACGCGTCTGCACAATGTCTTTGTCCTTCTGAGAGAGACACCCACCAACAACAATCCGACGACCTTCTTTGGCGTCTTTCCATGTCTTCAGGTGACCCAAGGTTCCGTACAGCTTGTTGTCAGCGTTTTCGCGAATACAACAGGTGTTCAACACCACGACATCAGCATCGGCATCATCTTCAGCACGTGTCATGCCATCAGACTCCAAGAGACCCGCAATGCGTTCAGAGTCGTGTTCGTTCATCTGACACCCAAAGGTGCGCACAACATAGGACTCTGGGCTCTTGCCACTCACCCCGTTGAGGCTACCGACACATGAATCAGACCCCGAGAATGCCGGAGGGCCGGCCCCCGCCTGGGACCGGCCCTCATACGAGTGGCAGCTCGATTGTGATGACTGACGAATCAGTCAAGTTCGATAGGAGCGTCATCCTTTTCAGTGAATGCTTCTTCTTCTTCTGCGCCATTCAGGCCAGCCTGGGCACGGATCTTTTGTTCCATGTCCATCATGAGCTCTGGGTGATCATGCAGATAGTTCTTGGCGTTTTCGCGACCCTGACCCAACTGCTCACCTTCATAGGTAAACCATGCGCCGGACTTCTTCGCGATTGACATCTCGACTGCAAGGTCGAGCAGTGCGCCTTCGCGACTGATGCCCTTGCCGTACATGATGTCGAACTCGGCTTGACGGAATGGTGGAGCAACCTTGTTCTTCACAACCTTCACACGAGTACGTGCACCAGTGACTTCTGCTCCGTCCTTGATGGCTTCGATACGACGAATGTCAAGACGAACGGAGGAATAGAACTTCAGTGCACGACCACCAGGAGTTGTTTCTGGAGAGCCGAACATGACGCCGATCTTTTCGCGCAACTGGTTAATGAAGATACAGATGGTGTTCGACTTGTTGAGGTTGGCAGTGAGCTTGCGCAATGCCTGACTCATCAGACGAGCCTGCAAGCCCATGTGGCTATCGCCCATGTCGCCTTCGATTTCTGCGCGTGGCGTCAGTGCAGCAACCGAGTCGATAACAAGAACGTCGATCGCACCGGAACGAATGAGCATGTCGGCGATTTCAAGCGCCTGCTCACCAGTGTCTGGCTGTGAGATGAGGAGCTGATCAATGTCAACTCCGATTGCCTTGGCGTACACAGGGTCCATCGCGTGCTCAGCGTCGACGTAGGCACAGATGCCGCCGTTGCGCTGCGCTTCTGCCACAACGTGCATTGCGAGGGTGGACTTACCAGAGGACTCTGGTCCGAAGATTTCGACGACGCGACCGCGTGGGAGGCCACCTACTCCGAGAGCAAGGTCGAGGGGAAGGGCGCCGGTAGGGATGGCTTCGATAGCCATAGAACCCTTCTCGCCCATTCGCATGATGGAACCTTTTCCATATTGCTTGTCAATTTGGGCGAGTGCGGCGTCTAGTGCCTTATCGCGTTCTGGGCTTGGTGTGCTCATGTTGTGTGCCTTTCGGGTGCATCCCCAGCGGTTGCTGTGGAATTGCGGACTGTATGCAATGGGTGTGTTCGAACAACAACACTGTAACTACGAACAGGTGTTCGGTCAAGCATTTGTTGTCGGCACCATGTGCACCGTCGTCCCCGCCAGGCGGCAACCCAATTATTCGGGCCGTGCTTTCAGGACCTTAGCCAATCAGGGCTTGGATTTCAGCCATTCTTCGGCTGCGGCGATGTCTTCATCGGATGGGGCACGAATGAACAGGTCAACTCCCTGCCAGACGCAGTACGTGAGCGGGTACGTGATGATCGGAATGCTGATGGCCAATGCTCCGGCGACAATCAGAAGTGGCACCAAATCAACACCGACGGCCACAGAGATAATCATCCACACAATGATGCTGCCAAAGGTCATGAACACGCCCATGGTGGCTGCCCCGAGTTCATAACCCTCGTATCCGCGCTCCCAATTGATGCCACAGGTTTGGCATTGCGACGCCTTTTTGTACCAGGACGTGAAGAACGAACCCTTCCCCCCGCACCATGCGCAGCGACGAAGAACACCACGAAGAATCATGTGTGGCAGAGCAGGGCGCTTGTGATCATGAAGTTGATGTGTCAACGGGGGCCTCCGAGAAGCAAACGAACAAAGCGCCTCTTGCTTTCCTGAAACTCTACGTTACGACATCGCCCACAGGTATGAGTTTTGGGCATTAGTGACACTTGCCAGCGGCATGGTGAGTGTCGTCAAATCTTCGAACGCGTTCACAGTTGGGAGTTTCATGCGAAGGTGGCACACTGTGGGTCTCCATGGTGGGCGTAGCTCAGTTGGTTAGAGCGCCAGGTTGTGGTCCTGGAGGCCGGGGGTTCGAGACCCCTCGTCCACCCCATTCGCTCGCTGGCACCGAGAAATCGGTGCCAGCGAAATGAATGTTTGGGTAACGCCGTGGAGCACCGTCTAAGGTGAGAACTTCATAACGCGCCTTTAGCTCAGCCGGTAGAGCAACGGACTCTTAATCCGCAGGTCCTGGGTTCGATCCCCAGAGGGCGCACCAAAACATCGGAGTCACTTATGGCAGTTCTCGAAATTGAGACGTTCTCTCTGACCAATGGAATCGACGCCGCGGCGTTTCGAGCCTTGGATGAACAGATGCAGGAATGGTGCTACCTCAACCGCACCGGACTTGCCCGTCGCACCACTGCCCGAAATGACGATGGCACCTACGTTGTCATCACCCTGTTTGGCGAAGAATCTCAATCGGTTGCCGACTATTACAAGTCGCGCGATCAAGTAGTGGTGGCGTGGAGTTCTGCCATCGATGAATCAAGTCGCTCACTTGCGACGTATTCGCTTCTCTGATTACTGCTGCACCAGCGTGATCGGGTTGCCTTCAGGATCTTTAATTCCTGCAATCAAAGCACGACCAGGGATTTGAAACGGATCGGAAGTCAACGAGCCACCAAGCGACACCGCCATCGTACGTGATGCTTCAACATCTTTCACCTGAATAAACAGTGTGACTCCACTGCGGTCGCTCTGTCGCATGTGTCCGCCGATGCCATTTTCTGGACCACCGATGCCAGTTGGAATTTGCCGAATGATTCCTTCGCCAATGTTCCAGTTGAACATCTCGCGGTAAAACGCTTCAAGAAGATCTGCATCTAATGCTTCGATCTCAAAATAAACAACGGGACGTGCCCAATCTTTTTCCATGAGGTTCTCCTACAAACTAAAGGCGGCAACAACTTCGACGTGATGCGTTTCGGGGAAGATGTCGAGTACTTCAACTTCACCAATCTTGTATCCAGCATCAGTGAGCAACCTTGCGTCACGTGCGCCGGCAACAGGGTCACAACTCACCAAGATGATGGTCTGTGCGCCAGTTTCGATAATTGCTTGTGAACCGTGCTTGCCAAGTCCTTGGCGTGCAGGATCCGCAATCACTACGTCCACTTCGGCGGCTTCCCACGTATCAACATTTGCCTGCTCAATCACTGCCGCACATTCGGCCAAGTTGCGAACAGCATCGCGACATGCGGACTCTGAAGACTCCACCAACAACAACTCGTCAAATCGATCAGAAAACGCAAGGCTGAAGAGGCCAACGCCGCCATATGCATCAAGCAACATGCCGCCCTCGATACCCAAGTTGTCGAGACGACGTGACACAGAGTCAACGATGAGTTCTGCAGCTTCGGGTGATGACTGGAAGAACGAACCCATCGAGACTTTGAACAGGTGCTCGCCCACCTTCTCGGTGATTGTGGCGCGCTCCCCTGTCTTCAAACCAGCGGGAAGCCCATTGGCCAACTTGCCTTCATGCGCCCACACACCAACATCACCGGTGCGAGCGCCCACGCGAATCGTGACTTCACCAGCACCTTCAAGAACAGGGCGCGAAATGAAATCGTTTAACAACGAATGCGACACCATGCATGATGACACCGGAACGATGTCGTGTGAATCGTGTGCGCGGAAACCGAGATTGCCGGAGCTATCACTCACCATGCGCACCGTGGTGCGACGTGCATCTTCGGTGAGACGACGCAGTTGCGGATCAACTTCCAAACGAGCGGTGCGGGCATACGCCTCTGCAACGATGGCCAGCTTGGCCTGGCCCTGAATACGGCGCTCAATGTGCTGCCAGTCGCATCCGCCACAGCCGTGAGCCACGTATTCGCACGGTGGTGTGCGGCGGTTCTTGCTGGGCTCGATGATGGATAACAACTGACCGCGACCAAAATCAGTCTTTTTCTCGGAGAGTTCAATCTCGACCAATTCGCCTTCAAGGACATTGGGAACAAACACCACGCGACCATCATCCATGCGGGTGAGGCCATCACCGCCGGCTACGAGCTTCTCAATACGAACGGAATGTGTAGATGTCACTGCATCAGCGTAGGGGGCGTACAGCTATCCCCTCGGGACTCCTCGCAGCCCATTGACTAGGGTGAATTGCGTGACGTTGCCCATTCAAATCGCCCCTTCTGTATTACCTGCTGATTTCTCCAAGTTTGGTGAAGAGATTCATGCCCTTGATGAGGCCGGCGTCGACATCATCCAGTTCGACGTGATGGATGGCCAGTTCGTGCCAAACCTCACTTTCGGACCCGATGTGATTGCAGCAGTTCGTCCGTACACCACGAAGCCTTTCGAAGCACACCTGATGGTCTATACACCAGATGTCATGGCACAGCGCTACATCGAAGCAGGCTGCCAGCGCCTCATCGTGCACGCCGAAGCATGTACTCACTTGCATCGCACACTCGAAAACATTCGCAACATGGGCGCCACTGCAGCTGTTGCTCTCAACCCGCACACGCCGGCGAGCACCGTCGAGAACATTCTCGATCTCGTCGACATGGTGTTAGTGATGACAGTCAACCCAGGCTTCGGTGGGCAGAGCTACATCAAGACCATGGAGCCAAAGATTCGTCAAGTGCGCGACATGATTACCGCGCGCGGCCTCGGCGACACCGTGCACCTTGAAGTTGATGGTGGCATCTCGCCAACAACAATTGCGGGCGCAGCAAAGGCCGGAGCAAACGTGCTCATCGCTGGTAGTGCGTTGTACAAAGACCCACAGGGTCTTGGCCATGCAGTCACTGAGTTGCGTGCACTGGCAACTGCTGCATTTGCAGACTAGGTAATTACTTCTTCGGCGTAGGGCGCTGTGGACGCGCCTTTGGCTTCGCTGGCTTTGTGCCACGACGCAACCACACGAGACCAACAAGGCCCATCAATACCAATACAGGTGGCAACACCAACGCCACCGCAATCCGCCATGGCTGTTCAAATAACTTGCCCAAGATGCTCGTGCTGATGACGGATCCATCCGTATGCAACGTGCGCGCAGCTGCTTCGAACACTGGGCACTTCTTGTTTGAACCAGCCACCTCGGCACCGCCAAACAATTCGGCCGAGTCACGCACTGTTGAGGACAACTTCAATGACACCGCATCGGGGTTTGCACCCACAATGTAGGAACTGCCCTTCTTCAGATACTTCACATCAGAGCCGTAGCGCACTTCCACTTGGTTGTTTGCGAGATAACCCTCTAACGACCCAGCTCGCATCTGCCACACTTCATAGACAACGCTGACGGGGTCTTTCGATAACACCTTGCCCACAAACACTGCTTGTGCTGTTGGCGGCAACGCGCAACCTTCGGGCACGGTTGTTACTGCGCTCGGCAGAGTCGATGTTGTCGTGGTCGTGGTCGTTGTCGTTGTCGTTACAAGCACCGGCACAGTTGTCGTCGTGGATGTTGTCGTTGTGGCACCCGAGGCTGCCAACGGAGACAACGACAAGAATGCAATTGCCGCAAGGGGCAGGGCACTCACTAAACGACGCATCTTTCACACGCTACTCACCAAGGACGTGCATGATTGGGCGCTTCAACAGCGATACTGGAGCCATGGGATTCAACCCGACACGCAAACAAGTCGCACGCAAAACTGACATCTGGTTTGTCGTTGCTGCCGTCACCGTGGCATTTGCATTGGTTGCCTGGGCATTTCTCGGGTAACCATGGCACGCAACATTTGGGATGGCGACTTACACGGCGAGATTGATGTTCGCCGCGTGCAGCCATACGAAGCATTGAAGCAATACATCTGCCCTGGCTGTGATCGCGACATTCCTGTCGGTATGGGACACGTTGTTGCGGTACCGCGCGATGCACCTGACTTGCGTCGTCACTGGCACAAAGCGTGCTGGGAACGCCGCACCACCGGCAAGTCACGCTAGAACGCGTTCTCATGCATTTCGAATTGCGTTCCAAGAACTGCAGCCACATCGAATCGAACGCGAAGTCCACGCTCGTCTAAGGAACGCACAAATGCAAACCCTGCTCGTTGCACGCGTTCCACTTTCAATGGCGTCATTGCTTCTAAAGGTGATCCATATTCCAACGTTGCACGTGCCTTCACTTCACACACCACGATGAGATTTCCTCGGCGCGCAACTACATCAAGTTCGCCACCGCGCATTGTCCAGTTGCGGGCAATGACGGAGTAACCATTCGCGATGTACCACTGCGCTGCTCGTTCTTCTGCCCAGCGAGCGCGGGCAAGCCGTTGTTCGGCTAAAGGGCTTCGGGGCCGATGATGTCGTCCGACGGGAGTTCTTCCACGTTGACGTCTTTGAAGCTGAGTACCTTCACCGATGGGATGAATCGGGTCTTGCGGTACATGTCCCATACCCATGCGTCTGTCATCTCCACTGTGATGAGAGGCCGCGCGCTGTCACCGACAACATTGACCGTGACGGCGTTCGCCAAATAAAACCGGCGTTCGGTTTCGACGGCGTATCGGAACATGCCGACGACGTCTTGATACTCCTGAGCGAGTTTGTACTCGCGGTCAGCCTCGAAATCTTCGAGGTCGTCTGAGTTCACCAGTGCAACCAGTGACCAGAAGTGAGTGGCTTACGCTTCGCGCTTTTCGCGAATCTTGGCAGCCTTACCAACGCGATCGCGGAGGTAGTACAACTTCGCACGACGAACGTCGCCACGACGGAGAACCTCGATCTTTGCAACAGATGGGCTGTGCTTAGGGAAGGTGCGCTCGACGCCTACGCCGTAGGAGAGCTTGCGAACTGTGTAGGTCTCTGCAATGCCAGAACCTTGGATGGCCATGATGTTGCCCTGGAAAATCTGGATGCGCTCTTTGCCGGATTCAACAACGCGTACGTGCACCTTGACTTCATCACCAGGGAAGAAATTTGGGATGTCGTCGCGCATGTTCTGATTGTCAACGATGTCTGTGCTCTTCATGATGATTCCTTGGCGACTGAGATGTGGACGGCACTAGGCCTGTTCGGGCTGTTCCGAAGCGAAGATAGAAGGATACGAGGCGAAGGGCACCCCTTCCAACAGTGCTTTCTCAGCTTCTGTTAATCCCCCACGGGCTTCGATGAGGTCGGGGCGCTGCTGCAGGGTGCGCCAGAGGGCTTGAGCATGGCGCCAGCGGGCCACTTTGGCATGATCTCCGCCTCGGAGCACCTCGGGCACTTCCCATCCTCTGAACTCGGCGGGGCGCGTGTACTGGGGCTCTTCGAGGAGGCCAGCAGCCCCAAAACTCTCCGTCACCGGAGATTCCGCGTTGCCCATCACACCAGGGATCAGACGGGTGACGGCTTCGATCATGAGACAGGCAGCCACTTCCCCACCAGCAAGAACCACATCGCCCACCGACACCTCGTGGTCGACCAGGTGCTCACGGACGCGCTGGTCGACGCCTTCATAGCGGCCGCATAACAAACTGAAGCCAGAGCTGGCAGCAAGGGCGTGGGCCATGTCCTGGTCGAACTTTTGGCCGCCTGGGCCGAGAAGGATCAGTGGTCGTGGCGGGTTAACTGCTTCAACGGCAGCAAAAATTGGCTCGGGGCGCATGAGCATTCCTGCCCCACCACCAAAGGGAGTGTCATCCACCGTGCGATGCACATCGGTGGCGTGATCGCGAATGTTGTGGTTACGCAGATCGATGGCACCCGACGAACGTGCACGACCCAAAAGACTGTGTGAGCAGAACCCATCGACCATCTCAGGGAACAAGGTGAAGACATCGATGCGCACGATGTGACGCTACCTATTCGCCAGAGAGCGCTTCGCGCAATCCCGCTGGTGGGTTAATAACCGTGGTGTCACCATCGGTTGACACGATGAAAGGAGCCGGAACAAGAATGCCGCCTTCGATTTCCAAGATGTCGTGTGCGGGGTTCTGAAGAACACCTGTGCAGGTTCCCCAGGGCTCTCCTGCCGCATCAACAACTTTCGAACCAATGAGTTGATGCACCCACAGACCCTCATCGCTCTCGACAGGTTCTGCGTAGAGAAATTTGTTCGTCAACTTCTCTGCATCGTTGCGGTCATCGCATCCTTCGAAGTGAACAACAAAGCGATCTTGTTGTGGACGCACCGTTGCAATGGTGATCGTTCGCTGACCAGTGGAATCAAGAATCGTGAATGATGCACCGACGGCATGGCGCGACGGAACGTCAGAAGTAAGAGAAATAAAAAGATCTCCACGGACGCCATGAGGCTTTCCGATTCGGCCGACTTCAAGAAGGCCTTCAGGAGGTGTGTGTGCGCTCAAAAATGATTACGCGTCAACAAAGTCGACGTCGACATCGACATCGTCATTTGTTGCAGCAGCACGCACGACTGTACGAATGCTTTGTGCAGTACGACCACGGCGGCCGATGACACGACCAAGATCGCCAGGACCTACTCGAACTTCGAGAAGGATCTTGTCGCCCTTGCCGGGACCAGAAGTGACATTGACTGCATCTGCATCGTCAACAATGCTGCGCACGATGTGCGTAAGCACCGCTATAGCGATGGGTGCTTCAAGTGTGTTCGCGTCGATCTCTGACACGGGACTACTTGGACTTGGCTGCGGTGAACTGTTCCCAGGCTCCGCTGATTTCGAGAAGCTTGCGAACGCGCTCAGTGGGCTGTGCACCCTGCATGAGCCACTTCACGGCCTTGTCGTTATCGATTGTGATTGTCGATGGCTCGGTGCGTGGGTTGTACTGACCGAGGATCTCGATGAAGCGACCGTCGCGTGCACGACGTGAATCGGCTGCGATAACGCGGTACTGAGGTTGCTTGGTCTTGCCGACGCGTGTGAGGCGGATTTTGACTGCCATGTTGCGAATTCTCCTGAAAGGGCCCTTTTCGGGGACTAGGTAAGGCTAGCGGTGGAAAACCCAAGACCCCAACGGGAAAGACAGGGTTTCGGCCAGCGATTTACTTGAAAAATGGTGGCATGCCGCCCGGGGCACCAGGAGCGCCCAGGCCGCCAGGGCCAGGGAAACCGGGGAAACCGCCTTGGCCCCCCATCATGTCGCCCAATTGCTGCATGGCTTGGCGCTTATTGATCTTGCCCGGCTTGCCTTTGCCGCCCTTGCCCTGAGGCTTGGCGAGACCACCCATGCGCTTCATCATCTTTTGCATTTCGGTGAATTGCTTGACCAAACGGTTGATATCAGCAACCTCTGTACCGCTGCCCTTGGCGATGCGGGTACGGCGGCTGCCGTTGATGATGCCTGGGTCGCGACGCTCTTCGAGGGTCATTGAGCGGATGATGGCTTCGGTGACCTTCACCTGATCATCGCCAATCTGAGCGTCTTTCATTTCCTTCGGCATACCCGGGAGCATTCCCATGATTCCGGAAAGCGGCCCCATCTTTTTTAGTTGCTGAAGCTGCTCAAGGAAATCTTCAAGCGTGAATTGACCCTCGAGCATGCGCTGGGCAGCTTCTTCAGCTTTGTCCTGTTCGAAAACCTTCTCGGCCTGCTCGATGAGTGTGAGCATGTCGCCCATGCCCAAGATGCGCCCCGCCATACGGTCGGGGTGGAATTGTTCGAACGCATCGATCTTTTCACCAGTGGCGGCAAATGCAATCGGACGACCAATCACTGTTTTCACGGAAAGTGCTGCACCACCGCGAGCATCACCATCAAGCTTCGAGAGAATCACGCCATCAATGGAGAGTCGTTGATGGAATGCGTCAGCGACGCTGACCGCATCTTGGCCCGTCATCGCATCGACGACAAGGAATGTGTAGTTCGGCTTCACGGTCGAAGAGATGTCTGCGACTTGACGCATCATTTCTTCATCAATGGCAAGACGACCAGCGGTGTCCACGATGACCACGTCTTTACCGAGGCGCTTCGCTTCGTCTAAACCACGGCGTGCTGTTGCAACAGGATCGCCTGGTTCCGAGAAAACAGGAACACTGATCTGGTTACCCAATGTGCGCAACTGTTCAACAGCGGCAGGGCGTTGAAGGTCTGCGCCGACCAACAGTGGTTGTCGACCTTGCGACTTAAACCAACGCGCAAGTTTTGCAGCGCTTGTGGTTTTACCCGAACCTTGTAAACCAGCCATGAGAACAACTGTTGGAGGTTGGCTTGCATACGTGATCTTGAGTGTTTCGCCACCCAACATCGCAACGAGTTCAGCATTAACAATCTTGACGATCTGCTGGCTGGGATCAAGAGCGTCGGAAACTGTGGCACCGATGGCTTGTTCGCGAATACGCGCAACAACATCGCGAACAACACCAATGTTGACGTCAGCTTCGAGAAGTGCAGTGCGAATCTCGCCCATGACTTCATCGACATCGGCCTCCGTGAGACGGCCCTTGCCTTTGAGTCGCTTGACTATTCCTTGTAAACGGTCGCCGAGTGAATCAAACATCGTTATTCAGGTTACCGACTCATTCCTGAGCCTGATTAGCCAACAGTAATGGCGATAACGGTTCCATGTTTCACGCTGAGATTGACCCGATTTTTTGAGTAATCCTGCGTCAACATAAAGAATTCGCCATCCCGAGCAGCAATACGTACGACCCAGCCATTTGCCATTGCCACTTTTGTGGCTTCAGCTTCCGGAAGCCCGAGGAGTTGTTGCGAGGTGTTGTCGTCAAGAGGCTGCGATGGCGTCGGCGGAGCGACTCCCCCGCTAACAGGAACCGTTTCCGTTGTCACTACTGCGTCACGTGGAACCACGAGATGGTCATTAGTGATGGCAAGCACCGTGCCGACTTCGCCATCAATATTGAAATATGTGTAGGCGGGCAGCAACATGTGCGTCAAGTTCGCAAGTTTTGTCTCCATCAGGGTGAAACGAACACCAGTGATCGGCACAACAGTGTGCGAACTGGATGTTCCATCAGATGATGGAGGCGATGTTGATATCGATGATGTGGCTGCGAGCCGCGTGACGGAACCAATCGTTGCGTAGATCGGATTGTTCAATCGCTTGACAGCTTCGGTGGGAGTGAGGATGGGAAAACGTCCGGCCATCGCAATTGCGATCATGGGCCCCGAAGCTGACATCAGTTGGCCATTGTTTCCAAAGATAAATTGCGTTGCGAGATTGGTCCTCACACCACCCAATGTCAACAACCCCGTGACAACCGTGGAGTTTCCTACTTGTTCTGCCGTCAATGGGTAGTTGGTTGGCACCATGTCGGCACGCGCAAGAATTTGATTTGCACGACGAATCGCTTCGCCAGGCGTCAACAAATTGATGGGTGTAGTCACCCGCGATGAACATGAGGGGTCGCTCGATGCGCATGCACCTGCCGATGGACCAGTCGATCCTTGTTGAGCGCCACTGCTGTATGTCCACCAGCCGCCTGCTTCATCAACAAACAAATTGGCAAAACTTGTTTTGCCCGTGATGTCTTTCACCACATAGGAGTTGTCGTCAATTTTCTCAACCGCGCCCTGAATGTCCATTGCAAAAGCAATCTTGGTGAGTTCACCAGCTGGTTTGCGGCGGCGAGAGATAGACCATGCGAGAAGGCGGTCTCCGAGGTCGGGCAATTCGCCGCGGATATCAAACGTGACCGTATTGGGTATGGAGTCAACCGGCGCACCTGCTTCTTCCAATGCCATGCGCACCTGACCGGATTGTGTTTGCGACGATGCAAGAAGAATCTTGACTGGACCCTCATGGAAGCACGATGTGAGCGCGACTGCGCAGACAACAACTGCAGAGAGAAAAGACGTTCGCTTCATGCGAATGGAAGCGTAGGTCTATTCGAAGAGTGCGGAGACGTATTCCGCAGGGTCAAAAGCCACTAAATCGTGGGCGCCTTCACCCAAACCGACCAATTTGACCGGAATTCCGAGTTCTGTCTCGATGGCAAAGACAATGCCTCCCTTGGCCGAGCCATCAAGTTTGGTGAGCACCACACCAGTTACATCAGTGGCCGCAGCGAATTCTCGCGCCTGTGACAAACCGTTCTGCCCCGTCGTTGCATCAATGACAAGCAACACTTCATTGACCGTGCCTTCTGCTTTAGCGGCCACGCGACGAACTTTTTTCAGTTCTTCCATCAGGTTCGATTTGTTCTGCAAACGACCTGCAGTGTCGCCCAAAACAAGATCAATGCCTTTGGCTGACGCACTCTGGATGCCATCAAAGATGACTGATGCAGGATCGCCGCCTTCAGCGCCACGCACATAGGATGCGCCGCAACGTTGCGCCCATACAAGAAGTTGTTCGGCTGCTGCGGCACGGAAAGTGTCTCCCGCCGCCATCAGCACTGTTGTGCCGAGAGCAGTTTGTGCGGTACCAATCTTGCCGATGGTGGTCGTCTTACCCACGCCGTTGACTCCAACAAAGAGCCATACATTTGGCTTCTGTTCTGCATCAAGATGCAACGAGCGGTCGGTTGTTGCAAGTTGCGCAGTCATCGCATCACGTAATGCGTTAATCGCATCATCGGGCGTGCGGATTGTGCCGGCCTTGGCAGCAGCGCGCATGGGATCAAGAAGACGGGTTGTGAGACCAATACCAATGTCCGCCCGCAACAGAGTCTCTTCGAGTTCTTCCCATGCAGTCGCGTCGAGCGCGCCTCGGCCACGAATTGATTGGAAGGCGCTCGCGAACAAACTGCGCGTGCGTCCCGCCTTCCCCCGAACAGACGGGACTTCTGGTTCTTCGTCTGCACCTGCAACAAGCGTGTCTTCGCCGGCGGGCTCCTCATCCGAAACCCGCACAGGTGCGAAGGTTTCGGAATCGGCCCCTCCGTCCAACACGCGATTTGCATTGTCAGGGCCAGGACCAGCGTGTGACGGTTCTGTTGGCGAAACCTTCGAGCTTGCGAGGGTTTCGTCGACGGAAGCCGGCGCTACAGCTGGTCCATTCTTTGCCGAACGTGAACGGCGTTGGGCGAAGATGGCGCCGGCGATGACGACCAAGAGGACCGCTGCAGGTATTCCGATGTTGATCGCCGACGACGCGAGCACGACTAGTTCCCTGCAGTGTTGCTAGCGCGCTCGGACACAACCTTGGATGAACCGCCCGGTTGCATCGAGACACCCAATAAGCAGTCCGCTGCTTCCATGGTGCGCTTCTGGTGACTCACGATGATGAGCTGCGCATCGCGACGGAACTCTTGCACCAGTCCAAGGAAACGATGCAAGTTGACATCGTCAAGAGCGGCTTCCACTTCGTCCATGACATAGAACGGAGAAGGACGGCTACGGAACACAGCGAACAGATACGCAAGCGCAGTCAACGAACGCTCACCACCGGAGAGAAGCGACAACTTCTTGAAAGTCTTTCCTGGCGGCGTCGCCTCTACTTCGATACCAGTGTTCAACATGTCGCCAGGGCTGGTGAGAGCAAGCTTGCCCTTGCCTCCAGGGAACAACAACTGAAACAAATCGGTGAAGTTCTTGCTGACATCCTCAAATGCGGTTGCAAACACAGACTGAATCTCTTCGTCGATGGCTGCAATGACTTGCGCAAGTTCGCGGCGCGAGTTACGAACGTCAGTGAGTTGCTCTTCAAGGAAAGTATGACGCTCTTGTAGTTCGGTGAACTCTTGTAGTGCCAATGGGTTAATCGGGCCCATGAGGCGAATATCACGCTCAAGTGCACGAGCGCGGTCCGCATGGTCAACACCCTCTGCTACTTCGGGCATGGGCGAGGCTTCCGCTACTTCGGGCTCTACTTCAAGTTCGCGTCGAATGAGTTCGACAGCGGCTTCAAGACGCATGCGCGTCTCTGCTTCTTCGACATCAACACGACGTCCGCGCTCGCGCAACGCTTCCAACTGCTGCTCGGACTCGGTACGCCCACGACGCGCCACATCGAGGCGAGTGGTGATTTCTCGTACCTCATCGCTTTGACGACGACGCATTTCATACAGCTCAGCCAGACGTGACTCAGCGGCGACTCGATGTCCTTCCACCAATTCACCCAAGCGAGTGATGGCAAGCAACGATGCTTCGATTCGTTGACGACGCACACCAGCCTCTGCACGTGCAGCAGTGTCGACTTCCAGTCGACGGTCGGTTTCTTCCAAGCGCTGCTTCAAAAACTGATCGCGCTCGCGCAAACCAGCGAGGCGTACCTCAAGATCTTTACGACGCATTGCCATGTGCGCAGATTTTGAATCAATCGCCGCACGAGCCTCGCCCTGTGCCTTTGCAGCCGCAATTTCTGCAGCCTCAGATTCTTCTAACGCGGGCAGAATATTTTCAAGCTCTGACACTCGCTGTTGATAACCATCACTACGACCGCGAATGTCATCCAGCGAACCCAGCGTCATTTCACGTTCTGCACCGTTTGAACGACGATCGTTCATTGTCTTTGCAAGACGCTCATTAGCGGCTTCGACAGCGCGTACCTGGCGGTCAAGCTTTGTCTGCGTTTCATTGATACGCGAGCGAGCAGCCACCAACAGCTTGCGTTGGTTTTCTGCTTCGGCATCCAATGCCTGCAGTTCTGTCGTTGCTGCTTCTACTTCTGCACGCGTCTCTTCAATAACTTCGATAGAACCAACTTCATCGGCTGCGCCCAAGCGCCACCCCGATGGAGCCAACTTGTCGCCGCGACGTGTCACAACAATCGCATTGGAATTAGCTTCAACAATATCGATGGCACCAGCGATGTCATTTGAACAACCAACGGCGGACAAGAGAGAGTCAAGCAGTACACCCAGCTGATCGGGCGCACCTTGTGCAGGTCGCACATGTGAGCGAACTGATTCAACACCTGCTGGCAATGACCCAGTTGCGACTCGATTGAGCCCAAGCGCGATAACTGCACCATTGTGATCAACATTGCGCAGCTGATCAATGGCGCGACGCGCAGTCGCTGGACTTGACACCACGATGCTGGCCAATGTGTCGCCCAGCGCAGCCTTCACCGCTGCATCCCAACCCTGGTCGATATCAAGTAGGTCGACTAACGCTCCAACAACACCTTCCACTTGCGCAAGATGCTCGGCACCAGTGCGCGCGCGTGTGGAAGCCATTGCAGCCTCGAGTGCTTCGAGGCGAGCAGATGCGCGAGCGGCACGGCGCTCGGCAGTGGCGCGTCCTTGCTGGGCCACATCACCGGCGGACTCTGCGCTATCACGATCACGTTCGGCTTCTGCCAACTCAGCGCGCAAAACACCTACGGCTGATTCAGCCTGAGTTAGTTCAGCCTGCAGACCATCGATTGTTCCGACAAACGCGTTGTCGCGAGTCTCGATTTGTTCAATACGTGCCTGTAGTTTTTGAATTTCGCCTGCTGCTTGCTCAACGGTGTTGCGCAATGTGCGAAGTTCACCGCGGACTTCAGCAGCCGCAGTGGAGGCTTCATTGCCTTGCACCGTGTGGAAAAGACCTTGTTCATTGCGCTCACGCTCGAACGCATCTTCTTCGACCTGCAATGAATCGCTCTCGCCAATGGCGATAGTTAGTCCGCGCTCTACTTCTGAAAGATCCTCGCGCATTTCGGCGGCATCGGCTTCAAGTGCAGCAACAACATCTTCAGCGATGAGTTGACCCTGGTCGCGTTCCATGGAACGGCGGCGTTCTGCGATCACGGCAACAAGTCCGCGTGCACGCTCACGCAACTGCTCCACTTTCATGAGCTCGTCATTCAGGCCAGAAGCACCGCGTGCCGCAAGTTCTTCTTCTGCGGTACGAACATCAACCTCAAGCGATGCCATCAATTCGCGAAGTTCACGCTCTGAGGTGTCGCTGCCAGCCTTTTCTGCTTCGAGCAGTGCAAGTTTCTCGCGCAAGCCAGCAACTTCTCGACCCGAGAGATACAGGCGCAGAGCACGTAACTCGCCCACCACTTCCTCGTAGCGACGAGCTGCTTCTGCTTGACGTTCAAGCGGACGCAATTGGCGGCGCACTTCACGGATGAGGTCCTGCACGCGCAACAAGTTGGCTTCCGTAGCTTCAAGACGACGCTCAGCTTTTTCTTTGCGCTTGCGGTATTTGAGAATGCCCGCCGCTTCTTCGATGATGGCGCGACGATCTTCTGCACGAGCAGTCAACACAGCATCGATCTGACCCTGGCTGATGATGACGTGCTGCTGACGTCCGACACCGGCATCAGATAAGAGTTCTTGCACGTCTAGCAAACGACACTCCACACCGTTGATGGCGTACTCGCTATCGCCATTGCGGAAGAGGGTGCGCGAGACAGTGATTTCTGTGAAGTCAAGCGGAAGTAGTCCGGCGGAGTTGTCAAGAGTGAGCATCACTTCAGCGCGGCCAAGTGCTGAACGCTTTGATGTTCCGTTAAAGATGACATCTTCCATCTTCTGGCTTCGCACGGAACTTGGCGCCTGAGCACCTAACACCCACGCAATTGCGTCAACAACGTTCGACTTACCCGAACCGTTAGGGCCGACAACAACAGTGACGCCAGGTTCCATTTCCATAACGGTGGAATCAGCGAAGGACTTAAAGCCTTTGAGGGTGAGAGATTTCAGAAACACAGCGAAATCAACAGTAATAGAGACGACTCAGAGTCGCCCCATGGCGCTATCGCTGACAGCGAGGGCAATACGCAGTGGAGCGTCCAGCGACCATCACCCGGCGAATAAAAGTTTTTCCACAGGTCAGGCATCCGAGGCCCTCTCGGCCATAGACCCGATGGTTCTCTTGGAAACTGCCGACGTTGCCTTCAACATCCACATATTGCGTATCTTCCAATGTGGAACCGCCTGATTCGATCGCTTCGGCCAAAATTTCTTTGATTACGAGCGCAAGTTGGTCGATTTTCTTCTGAGACAAGGTGTCGACCGTTCGGCTCCATCGCAGGCCCACCCTGTGGAGAACTTCATCTGCGTAGATATTGCCGACGCCAGCGACCACATGTTGATTGAGCAAAAGAGGCTTGATTGCACCCCGCCGCCCCGCAAGGCGCCGCGCCAAAATCGCCCCATCGAAGGGGTCCGCTATCGGGTCTGGGCCCAATTTGGCAAGTTCGGGAAGCACCGCACCTTCATATTCGGGGTCATAAACCACCACTTCGCCAAAGGTGCGAGGGTCGACAAACCACATCTCGTCGGCTTGTCCATCGCGCGGCGCAAGATGCAATACAACGTGAGTATGAGGCGGGCGTTTCGTACCGACAGGCTCCACCAACACTCGCCCACTCATTCGCAGATGAATCATCACTGCATCTCCCGAGTCGAGCTCACACAAGATGTACTTTCCGCGACGACGCGCGGCAACCATCGTTGTGTTGGTCAGACCTTGGATGACGGCTTCCTTGCCCACTCGACGAACGGAACGCTCACGTCCCACTTCAACCGAAAGGATCTTTCGCCCGACAACCCGTTCTTCAATACCTCGTCGAACTGTTTCGACTTCAGGCAACTCAGGCATTATCGGCGAGCGACTCGCACGCTATGCGCGCTGCGACTTGTTCTGCTGCCTTCTTGGTTCGACCAACGCCCGAACCAAGTTCTTTGCCGCTCACGATTGCATAGGCGGTGAAAATGCGTTCATGATCTGGACCAATGCCGTCCGTGTTGTAGACCGGAGCGCCCAAATTAAGTCGAGTGCAGATCTCTTGTAAACGTGTTTTTGAATCCAACATCTCCAAATTCGGAATTGCAGTTTCAATGGACCCCGTCAATAAACGTTCCACTAATGCAAATGCGTTCTCAGGCCCACCATCGAGATACACAGCGCCAATCAAAGCCTCTAACGCGTCCGCCAAAATTGATGACTTATCGCGTCCACCTGCTGCATCTTCACCTTTTCCGAGAAGGATGAACTCGCCAATACCGATCTCGCGGGCAATGTCTGCAAGTGCATGCATGTTCACCACGCTGATTCGAAGGTCCGACAATTTTCCTTCAGGTAAATCTGCGAGACGATGGAATGCAATATCTGCCACGGCCCATCCGAGTACGGCATCGCCTAAAAACTCCAGGCGTTCGTTTGATAATGCCTCATCGTTTTCTGCCTGCCAGGAACGATGCACCAACGCCTGATACAGGAGGTCCGCGTCAATAAACGAATAACCGATTGCAGCAGAACATTGCGCCAATCGGACTTCGTTTTCGAGCGTCACAGCGGGACTCAGCCGTGCGCGCGAACGATGTAATCAACTGCATCTGCAACAGTGCGCAGTTCAGCCAGATCATCATCGTCAAATGCGAAGTCAGGAATTGTCTTCGAGAACTCTTGTTCTAACGAATCAACGAGTTCGATGAGTGCGATGGAATCAGCACCTAAATCATCGGCGAAAGAGCTGGCTTCCGAGATGACAGATGCTTCAATCTCAAGGATTTCTGCGAGGTGTGTACGAACAGTATTGAGAACTGCGTTGCGATCTGCGGCCATGTTGAGCTCCTGACGGTGGTTCAGGAAGGCAGGCTAGTGGAGATGGCCTGGCGGATTGCTTCCACCATTTCAGAATCCACCATTTCCTTGGCAACTTTGATGCCATTCAACATTGCGCGAGCACTACTCGAGCCATGCGAAATGATGCACACGCCATCAACACCAAGAAGGATTGCCCCACCCACGGAATCAGGATCAAACGTGTCGTACAAAGGCATGATTGCGGGAAGAATTGCTTTGGCTGCTTCCTTATATTCCGGCTGAGCGAAGGCACTGAACAAAGCGCCAATCACCGTCTTCAATGTGCCTTCAAGAGTCTTGAGAACTACGTTGCCGGTGAAGCCGTCGGTGACGACAACATCAACGTCGTCGGTCATGAGATCGCGACCTTCCACATTGCCGATGAAATTGATATGAGGCGATGCCTTCAACAACTCATACGCCTCTTTGCGAAGAGTGTCACCCTTGCCGGGCTCCTCACCGATGGAGAGCAAACCAACACGAGGATTTTGCACGCCGAAACGCTTGGAGGAATACACAGCGCCCATAATGGCGAACTGCACGAGCCACTCCGGCTGCACTTCGGCGTTTGCACCAGCGTCGATGAGGACTGTGTGTGTTCCGCCAGGAACGGGAACGGGAGTTGCGATTGCAGGACGAGCAACGCCAGAAATGCGGCCCATGCGCAACAACGCACTGGCCATCGTGGCTCCGGTGTTGCCAGCAGAAATCATGGCGCTTGCTTTGCCGTCACGAACTGCTTCGGCGGCTCGCACCAAAGTGGAGTCACGCTTCTTTCGGACGGACTGAGCAGGATCGTCGTCCATCTCGATGACTTCTGATGCATGCATCAGTTCAAGTTCCTCAGTTCCTTCGAGACCTTCTGGCCCGACGAG
The DNA here is from genome assembly GCA_947446815.1 of Acidimicrobiaceae bacterium. Taxonomy (GTDB): domain Bacteria; phylum Actinomycetota; class Acidimicrobiia; order Acidimicrobiales; family Ilumatobacteraceae; genus UBA2093. The sequence goes on along the minus strand of CANFGT010000005.1, from coordinate 99,165 downwards.
GAGAATGGGGATACCTAATTCGGCAGCTTGCAACGCACCAGCGAGAATCTCACCAGGTGCGCGGTCGCCACCCATCGCGTCAACGGCGATTGGCAACATGTTCTATGAACCGTGAATCAGTCGACAGAGACAGCAACGCGGCCCTTGTACCAACCGCAAGTACCGCACACAGTGTGTGGGATCTTTGCAGCGGCGCAGCGTGGGCATGTGCTGCGTGAAGGCGCAGTGAGGCGCCAGTTAGAGGCGCGACGCATACGTGTCTTCGACTTCGACTTCTTTTTCTTGGGAACGGCCACCGTGGTCTCCCTGTGTTAGCGGCAAAACCCTCTATTTGAGGGCTCTGACACGATAGCCCCCATTCGGGCGAAAACTCACAAGGTCGGGTCTTCGAGAGAACCTTTGAGAGATTCAAGGGCTGACCAGCGCGGGTCAGCCACCGTGTTATCGCACGAACAGCTGGATTCTGAGAGGTCTTGGCCGCAATGTGGGCAAAAACCGGGGCAGTCCTCACGGCATAAAGGTCCGAGTGGAATTGCCAGCAACAGATTCTCTCGCACCATGGGCAACAAATTGATCTGGTCATTCTCAATGGAATAGGCCTCGGACCCATCGGGGATCTGCTGGTAGAGCTCGGATACGTCAATCGTCATGCGCTCAGTCATGGAAGCAAGGCAGCGCCGACACTCCCCTGCCCAGGTCGCCGATGTGGTCCCGTTGACCATGACACCATTCGATAGCGATTCAAGATGCACAGCGATGTCGACCGGCGCATCAGTGATGCGGGATTCACCGAACTGCAAATCATCGGAGGCAACCGACAGGACTACATCTTTGGTTGTGCCTGGCCACCGCAGTAGCTCAACAACGTTGACAATGAGGGGCGTTGCCATAAGACCGAACTATCAGAAGTCTTGGTCGAAGAAGCCAGCACGCTGTTGTTCTTCGATGGGCTCTTCAGCCTCGGGCGGTGGTGGCTGTGAGCCAATCGACAATCGATTGCGACCATTGGCAACTGTCTTCGACAAACGGTCGAGGAGAATTTCAAAACTTCCAAGACGTTGGTCAAGGAAATCTTCCGTTTCGTTTTTCAATCGGCGCGTTTCTTCATCAGCTGTATCGATGACTTGGCGTGCTCGGGTTTCTGCTGCACGCACGACTTCAGTGCGTTGGACGAGTCGTTCTGCCTGTTGGCGAGCCGCACCGAGAATTTCATCGGCTTCACGCTTTGTCTTTTCCAAGAACTCTTGGCGCTCTTTCAGCATCCAACGTGCTTGGCGGATTTCTTCAGGCAAACGCATCATTGCATCTTCAAGAAGTTCAATCACTTCATCACGATCGATACGTGGCGTGCTGGAGAGCGGAACACTGGGTGCAGTCGCAATGATGTCGATTGTTCGGCGAAGAATCATTTCGCTTTCGCCTAAACGGGCTTGCACTGGCGCAGGCTGCGGATAGGAATCGTCTGTTGTGTCATCGAAGTCGTCGAAGGACATTTTGTTTGCTCCGTTATTTGAAAGCTGCAGCAAGCGCTGCAGCAACTGGTGCTGGCACCATGGAAGAAATATCGCCGCCGTGTTGAGCAATGTCGCGAATAAAACGACTGCTCACATGACTGAGGCCTGGTTGACATGGCACGTACACGGTACGAATACCAGAGACCGAGAAGTTCGTGTGAGCCATCTGTTGTTCAATCTCGAAATCACCAGGGGTGCGCAAGCCCTTCACGATGCAGAGTGCGTTGACAGACGAGGCCGCATCAACAGCAAGACCAGTAAACGCTTCCACTGTGACTCCGGGAATGTGAGCCAGTGATTCGCGCGCAATACGGACACGCTCTGATGTTGATAACAATCCTGAGGGTTTGTCGGGGTTGTGCATGACAGCGACCACCACATTGCCGAACAACTCGGCGGCTTGGGCCACTACGTCGACATGTCCGTTATGGATGGGGTCGAAACTGCCTGGATACAGAACGGTGCTCATTCGCCCTCCACCGTATCGCCTGAGGAATCAGTGGGTTGGAGAAATGCCACGTGGGTACGCCCGTATTTCTTTGCCCGAATGGTCTCCCACCCTTCAATTTCATCAATCTCTCGGTCGGATTCAAGGATGACAAACGTGGCATCGGCATCGGCGATGAGCTCGCGCCATTGGTCAAATCCGTAGGGAGGGTCTGCAATGAGAAGGTCGATATTGGGCTGGTGTGAGGCCACAGAGGTTGCATCCACCGCCAACACCGTGGTGCGCGCGGTAAGACCCAATGTCTCAATGTTCTTCTTCAATACGGCAAGAGCATCTCGGTCGCGCTCTACAAAAATGCAGTGCGAAGCCCCTCGGGACAATGCCTCGATGCCCATCGCCCCCGTACCGGCAAACAAATCGAGGACTCGGGCGCCGTCGACAACGTCGAGGCTTCCCAACGCATTAAACACTGCTTCTCGAACCTTGTCCGTGGTGGGACGCGTGGCGTCCGATGTGGGCGCTTCTATGCGCCTCCCGCGAAGGTCACCTGCTACCACTCTCATAACAGGCAGACTACGGCGGTGATTACACCGAGCGAGTCCATTGTCTGTGTCGACTGCGGTGGCCCTTGCCACCTCTTGACTTCACCACGCGAAGATGGATCATGGATGGTCAATGATGTGGTGAGCTACCGCTGCCGGGATTGCCGAGATATTTGGTATCTCGAACTCACCGAGGACGACAATGACCTGCAACCCGAATAGAGCTCAGCCTTTTTCGAGTGGATCGAATTTGATGCCAATAGCCGCAAGATTCGAGATCTTTGTGGGCAAGTGATTGAGCCAGAAGTTGATGCTCAGGCGTTTTGGATCGCGAACAAATGGCTTGTTCTTCACAACTGCATCGACAGTGCGACGTGCAATCTTCACAGGGTCAGCCGTCGGGATGAGTTGTAGTTTCTGGAAACGCTTCACCACATCGTGCACTGAGGTGGTCCGCTCTTCAATTGCGTCCCACATGTCAGTGTTCACTGGCCCTGGCGAGAGGACTGTGATGTTGACGTTGGTTGCTTTGAGTTCCCGGCTGAGGCCATTCACGAAATTAAGAATGCCCGCCTTTGTTGCGCCATACACGCTCATTCCTGGAAACCCAGCTGTACCCGCAAGCGACGACACAAAGACAATGTGACCGCTCTTGCGCGCCAACATCCCGGGCAGTACGTGACGGGTCAACATCAATGGCACTTCAAGATTGACGCGTGACACTGTGCGGATCTCACGTTCATCCTCGACTGCAAATGCAGTGGATGTTTCAAGACCGGCGTTATTCACTAATACATCGATGGGGCCTTGGTTCCGTTCGATGTTCTCAATCAGGGCGTCAACAACCGAATCATCGGTGAGGTCTGCCACTACAGCTGTGCCACCAATTTCTGCAGCGACACGATTCAATGCATCAACGTTGCGCGCGACAATCGTGACTTTTGCTCCGCGACGAGAAAATTCTCTCGCCATGTTCTCGCCGATACCGCGTGACCCGCCCGTCACAACAACATGCTTGCCTTGTAATTCCACAACAGACCCCCTTGTGTTACCGCCACCGTAGTGCGTACAGCATTAGGACTTGAACAAGAACTCTTCCTCTTCTTCATTAAAGAGAAGATCAAGTTCATCGCGCAATGGCTGCAGTTTCTTCAACATCGGGTCAGCTTCAATAATGCTCACCGCATCTTCACGGGCCCACATAATGAGATCGAGGTCGCGTTGAAGCGATGCCAACGTGAGGTCGCTCTGACCTTTCTGGCGGCGGCCCATGATGGTTCCTTCGCCGCGAAGGTTGAGGTCCTCCTCTGCAAGCACGAACCCATCGGTACTTGCAACAAGTGCTTCCACTCGGGGTGACGGTTCATTGTCCTGCGTCACGAGATAACAGTGAGATTCCAACGCACCACGGCCTACTCGCCCACGCAACTGGTGCAGTTGAGCAATACCGAATCGACCGGCATCAAGAATGACCATGCTGGTCGAATTTGGAACGTCGACACCAACTTCAATCACTGTTGTGGCCACCAAAACATTGACATCGCCACGACGGAACGCACCCATCACTTCTGCTTTTTCTACCGAAGACATACGCCCGTGCAGCAAACCAATCCGGAACCCGGAGAGCTCTCCATGTTGTAGCTCTTCATACGTTTCTTCCGCAGACGCGACTTCCAACTTTTCGCTCTCTTCGATGAGAGGGCACACAACATATGCCTGTTGCCCTATCGCCAAACGCTCTCGCACGTCGGCCCACATTGCGCTGCGTTCACCTTCATCAGAGACACGCGTCGTCACGATCGGTGTACGTCCCGGTGGCAACTCGTCGAGAATGCTGACATCCAGATCTCCGTACACCGTCATGGCCGCAGTACGTGGAATCGGAGTAGCCGTCATGACCAGCACATCGGGAACAAGACCATGTTCAGACTCTTGTGCCTTGTCGCGCAGCCGAGAGCGTTGTTCCACGCCGAAGCGATGTTGCTCGTCAACAACAACAGCACCAAGGCTCTTGAACGAGATCTTGTCCTGAATGAGTGCGTGCGTACCGATTGCGATGTCCACACTGCCATCAGCAATGCCGGCGATGATTGCTTTTCGTTCAGCACCCTTCACCTTGTTTGTCAGCAGTTCAATACGTAACTGACGATCACCAAAGAGATTGCCGTCGTCAGTCAGTCGCAACGAATCAAGCAATGCACGAATTCCGATGGCGTGTTGGTCGGCTAACACCTCAGTGGGAGCCATGAGAGCTGCCTGATGTCCACCTTGCACTGCTGCCAGCATCATCGCCACTGCGACAAGTGTCTTACCTGCACCCACATCACCTTGCAGAAGACGATGCATCGGTTTCGGCGATGCAAGATCTTTGTAGATCTCGGCGATAGTGCGAGTCTGCGCACCAGTCAGTGGAAACGGCAACGCCTTCATAAAGCCATCAATGAGATGCCCAGTCGTTTCATGCGCGAAGCCAGCAGAATCCCTTTCCCACTGCGCCTTCTTCCCAACCAACATCAACTGAACACGGAGAACTTCATCGAACGCCAAACGTCGACGTGCGGCCTGATGCATTTCTGCAGTCTCAGGAAGATGGATGCTGCGCATTGCTTCGTCACGGCCAACAAGTTTGCGTGCTTTGATTATCTTCGCCGGCACTGGATCGCCAATGGTGCGCGGCAAACACTTGCCCAATGCATCAGCAACCCACTTCGCCAGCCCTTCTGAGGAAATACTCGACTTTCCGCTCTGGGGATAGATCGGCACAATTCGTCCCGTGCGGTTTCCAATCAGATCAACAATTGGGTTCGTCATTTGTCGATAGCCGTTGTACAGCTCGGCTTTACCAAATACAGCGACTTCAAATCCTGGCGTCAATTGTTTTTCACGCCATTGCTGATTAAAGAAAGTCAACGACAACTTGCCAGTGTCATCACCAACAACTGCGGTCACCATCACGCGATTGTTCTTCGTGCGAATCGATTTGCACGACACCACCTTCACCATGACCATCGTGTCAACGCCCAATTGCAAATCCTGCAACGTCGACATGTTGGTGCGATCAACGTAACGACGCGGATACGTTTCTAATAAATCAAGAACACTGTGAATACCGAACTCTTCAAGAGCAGGTCGAGTCTTGGGACCAATTCCATGAACGCGTTCCAGACTCAGTTGGTCCAGTTCGCGAAGCGTAAGTGGTTCGCTACTCAACGCCAAAGAGATACGGGTAGAGAGGTTGTCCGCCAGCGTGCACTTCCACCGCGACATCAGGATGATTCTCTGCCACCCATGCGGTGATCTGATCAGTGTGCGCCACCGATGCATCGCTTCCGGTGACGATGGTGAGCAACTCGCGCGACTCATCAATGAGATGGTCAAGCAATTGCGTTGCTGAACCCACCAAGGTGCCGGCGATAGAAACGATGCCGTCTCCGCGTACGATGCCGATCCAGTCACCTTCTGTGACTTTGCCTGCATCAGTGTTCGTGTCACGAACCGCTTGCGTTACTTCACCCGTTGCTACTGCTTCAGCAGCGACAGACATTGCTCGCGCGTTTGATTCTGCTGACGCCTCTGGATCGTAGGACACAAGTGAGGCAAGTGCTTCTGGCATTGAGCACGTAGGAACGACTCGCACTTCCTTTGTTGTGAGTGCATCCACTTGTTGAGCAACAGGAATGATGTTCTTGTTGTTGGGCAAGATGACGACTTGACGAGCATTCATCCGCTCTACTGCAGCGAGAAGTTCAGCCGTTGACGGATTTAGAGTTTGTCCACCCGAGATCACTCCGTGCACGCCGAGCTGACCAAACAATTCAGCAAGGCCTTCTCCACTGGCAACCGCGACAACAGCACAAGTCACTGGAGGCAACGAAGACGTTTGAGTGCGCGACTGCATGTGCCCACCCATTTCTGCTTCTCGTGCTGCGTGCTCTTCGGCAACTTCTTCAAACAAGTCAGTGACGCGAATTTGTTTTGGCCGGCCACTAAGAAGCAACGGTGCTTCAATCGCAGCACCAATATCGTTGGTGTGAATGTGGCAGTTATAAATGCCATCGCCACCGACCACGACAATGGAATCACCGATGGAACCCCACGCAGCTTTGAACTCAAGTGCACGAGCATCGTCTAGGTCGAGCAAGAACATCACTTCGTAACGCAGTTCACTGACATCCACCGTGCCATCGTCATGATGACGTTTCGCGACTGCTTCGAGAGCCTCCGCCGAAGGACCGGCTGACTCATCCGGTACCGGCATCTCCTCGCCCGCAATCACATGAAGGAAGGCATCAAGCAACAACAAGAATCCTGCGCCGCCCGCATCGACAACACCAGCGTCTTTCAACACAGGCAACATGTCGGGTGTGCGGGCCAGAGCATCACGACCCTGAGCGCGTGCCGCTTGCAATGTGCCCACGAGATCAGCGCCGGCTTGCGCAGCTGCGACGGCACCCTCTGACGTTTCGCGAACAACGGTAAGGATGGTTCCTTCGATGGGCTTCAGCACGGCTTCATATGCAGCAGCAGCAGCTTTTGCCAAAGCCTGCGCAACGCCAGCTCCGTCGACACCTTCCCCTAAAGAGTCAAAGGTGGACGACAACCCACGAAGAATCTGGCTAAGGATGACTCCGCTATTACCGCGGGCTCCCATCAGAGACCCATGGCTGACTGCCTTACATGTAGAGGCAAGATCAGCGGGAGCGCTTTCGAGCTCCGCAACCACTGCGTCAAGGGTGCGGCCCATATTGGTGCCCGTGTCCCCATCGGGCACTGGGTAGACGTTCAAGCGGTTGATGGCAGGCCCATGAGCCTTCATGGCATCACGGAAGGCGACAACTGTGCCTCTGAACTCATTTGCCCCAAGTGTTTGCGCCCCAGCCACGTCCCTGAGGCTACTTACCCACGGGTCCTCGCCCGAAACAATGAGAAGTACCCTGTGATTCCTCCCCCTCCACGGTTGGGGTCTGTTTGCTCTCGCTGGTAGTTTTTACCTCTGCGTTCGAAAGGCCCTCGCCTTTCGCGAATACGAAGAGGTTTCCAAAATGGCTGCAGTTTGCGAAGTGTGTGGCAAGGGCCCGTCCTGGGGTATGTCAGTTTCTCACTCTCACGTGCGCACCAAGCGCCGTTGGAGCCCGAATATCCAGCGCGTTCGCGCCATCGTCAAGGGCGCACCCCGTCGCCTCTATGTATGCACCGCATGCATCAAGTCGGGCAAAGTCGTCAAGGCCGGCCGCTAAAGGCACCCATGCAGGGCGTCATCAAGGCTTACGACCCCACCAGCGGTGACGGCGTCGTCATCAGCGATACAGATCTTTCCGAGTTCAACCTCGCCCCCAATGCCCTCGAAGGCAGCATTTTCCGCATGCTTCGCCAGGGTCAGCGCGTTGTCTTCGTCCTCGACGAGGCTGGTCGTGCCACAAGTCTCAGCCTTGGGTCTGAGTCAGACATGGGTACCCCCAGGGTTTAATTTTTAGGATGTAGGCAGTTCACCTAGGGTCACCTAAGGAACATTCCACATTCATCCTCCCCAACGAAGAGGTCCGCACATGGCTGCAACCACAGGCAATACCCGATTGAAGCAATGGGTCAATGACTGGGCAGAGATTCTGCAACCAGACTCCATCTATTGGTGCGACGGAACTGCTGAAGAATACGAGACACTTTGTCAGTCGCTCGTTGACGCAGGAACCTTCAAGAAGCTTGACGAGGCAAAGCGCCCGAACAGCTATTGGGCACACTCTGATCCAGGCGACGTCGCTCGTGTTGAAGACCGCACATACATCTGCTCAACAAAAGAAGCAGACGCAGGTCCGAATAACAACTGGCGCGAACCATCAGAGATGCGCGCAGAGATGAACTCGTTGTACAAGGGCGCCATGAAGGGCCGCACGATGTACGTCGTGCCATTCTCCATGGGACCTCTCGGCTCCCCCATCGCACACATTGGCGTGCAGCTCACCGACAGCGCATACGTTGCAGTCAGCATGCGCATCATGACCCGCATGGGTCAACAAGCACTCGATGTTCTTGGTGACAACGAATGGGTTCCTTGCGTTCACTCCGTGGGCGATCCACTCGCAGCAGGTCAGACATCTTCTTCATGGCCATGCAACCCCGACAACAAGTACATCGTGCACTTCCCTGAGACCCGTGAAATCTGGTCGTATGGTTCTGGCTACGGCGGCAACGCATTGTTGGGCAAGAAGTGTTTCGCACTTCGTATCGCTTCTGTGATGGCGCGCGATGCAGGCTGGCTTGCAGAGCACATGCTCATCCTGAAGCTCACCAACCCAGAAGGCGCATCGAAGTACATCGCTGCTGCATTCCCATCGGCATGTGGCAAGACAAACCTCGCCATGCTTGTTCCAACGATTCCAGGCTGGAAAGCCGAAACAATCGGTGACGACATCTGCTGGATGAAGTTTGGCGAAGACGGACGTCTCTACGCGATCAACCCTGAAGCCGGATTCTTCGGCGTTGCACCTGGCACCGGTTACGACACCAACGCCAATGCAATGGAAACGCTCTGGGGCAACAGCATCTATACAAACACTGCACTCACCCCCGATGGTGATGTGTGGTGGGAAGGCATGAGCGAGACACCTCCTGCACGTGCAACCGACTGGAAGGGCAATGTGTGGACTCCAGAGTCCGAAGGCGCAGCTGCTCACCCGAACGCACGCTTCACCGCTCCTGCATCGCAGTGCCCTTGCATCGCACCTGAATGGGAAGACCCAGCAGGCGTGCCCATCTCGGCAATCCTCTTCGGTGGACGTCGTCGCACAACTGTTCCATTGGTGACAGAGGCATTCGATTGGGATCACGGCGTGTTCCTCGGCAGCATCATGGCTTCCGAAACCACCGCTGCTGCAGCCGGTGCTGTTGGCAACCTTCGCTTCGACCCAATGGCCATGCTTCCGTTCTGCGGTTACAACATGGCTGACTATTTCGGTCACTGGCTGAAGGTCGGCGCAGCCACCAAGAGCGAGAACCTTCCAAAGATCTTCTTCGTGAACTGGTTCCGTCGCGACGAAGATGGTCGCTTCCTCTGGCCGGGCTACGGCGAGAACAGCCGCGTGCTCAAGTGGATCTTCGACCGCGTTGACGGCAAGGGTGCTGCAAACAAGACCAGCATTGGTTACTTGCCAACACCATCCGACATCGACACCCAGGGCCTCAACATTGCTGATGCAGATCTCGATGAACTCTTGGCTGTTGACACCGACGGATGGAAGGCAGCAGTGCCGCAGATTCGTGAGCACTACGCACAGTTCGGCGCAGCATTGCCCGCCAAGCTTGCGAAGTCGCTTGACGATCTCGCAGCATCACTTGGCTGATTGCACTAATTAAAAAAGCCCCTCGCTTCGGCGAGGGGCTTTTTTAATTCTCGAATGAAGTTTTATGCCTTGCCGACGAGCATGGCGCGAATGCCAAGACCCATCAGGAAGAGTCCACCAAAGCCGTACAGCAAATACACGCGGCTCTTTAGTTGCAAGCGATAGCTGTAGATAATCGCCACCGAGATGATTGCAACGAATCCGTAGAACGCATGGAAGGCGGGAAACTCGAGCTTCTGCTTGTTCACCATGGTGACGCCGAGCGCCACCTGGATGAAAATGGTGAATTGCGCGACACCGGTGTACCACCACAACGCACGCGTGCGTAACGGAGTGAGCTTGTGCGCAGCCAACGCCCAGATACCGGCAAGGCCGTTACTGATAATGGCGACCCAGGCCCAAGACTGGTGGATTTGAAGCAAGGTTGCGAGCACGGAATGAATCTAGTCGGCGTTGGAGCGAATTATCGGATGAGGGTGTCGGCTTCGCCGCCAGTTTCCACCAGCGTGAGCACTCCACCCGTGACATCAAACGTCGTCACCGAACAATTGTCCAAGCTTGCAATCATGACGGCATCATTCGAAGTGGCTTTGCCAATGACCGCATTGATCGCAACAAAGTGGCTGAAGATGACGGTGTCTTCCTGAACCGATGCAACACGCGCAGCAATGTCGTTGCGGTACTGCGCATAGTGCGCACCGGATCGCTCAGCAACCTGCGTCCACGAACCTGACATAGCTTCGCGCAACCATTCGCCGCGCTCTTCAACGGCGTATCCCTCTGGCGATGGAATCTCTCCCACCAATGGCTCGACGATGAGATCCTTCTTCCATGCAGTCGCCAATGGGAACGCAGTTTGCTGGCAACGCAGCAGTGGACTTGACAACACAGGAAGTGGACCTAACGACGACAAACGTGTTGCAACAGCCAATGCTTGGCTGCGACCCAATTCGTCGAGCGCGGGGTCAGGATCAACATTCCAACCAGCGGCTGCGCGCCCGTGGCGCACCATGTAGACACGTGTCATTCGAAGATCCAGCCATCACGAATGGGACTGTCGTCTTTTGGATCGATGAACCATTCAAATCCGAACTGATGAGCGAAACGTTCTTCATCCATTGAAAGAAAGAAACTCGAGTCACCCAATTGGCTGGCATGACACTTCATTGCAGCACGCTTCTTCGCCGCGTATGACACGACATCCACCTTGAGATTGATTTCCGATTCCAATGAACCCATTGGGTTGCCGTCATCCATCGGACCATCAGGATTGAATGCTTCACGTTCAGGAGGCAACATGCCAGCCGCACGCGCTGCGTCTAAGCCACGACGCAATTGATCGCGGTTCATTGTTCCTTCGAGCACACGAACACTGGGGAACAACTCTGCAGCACGATGCCCTACCTTGTGCACCATGATGTGGTCGGGATGGCCATAGCCGCCATGCCAGTCATACGTCGTGAGAACATCCGCGTTTTCTTCACGAAGAACATCAGCGAGTTTGTGCCCTGCCTCATCGAGGGATGCGTTACAGAATGCACCCGCATTCTCGTTCTGTTCCCAGCCCGTCATACCGCTGTCTTCGTATCCGAGGAACACCACGCGATGAACACCCAATGTCTCTGCGGAAGCGAGTGTTTCACGATGACGAACACTCATAAGAGTCTCCCCCGCAGGCATGTCAGCTGGAATTTCACCATGGTCGCCGTTTGTCGCTACGACAAGAACAACGCGATGACCTTCTGCAGATGCACGTGCGATGGTGCCACCGGTACCGATGCATTCATCGTCGGGGTGAGCATGAAAACAAACAAGAGTTGACACTTATGCCTGCTTCGCTGCGCCATTGGCGAGAAGCGCATCAACGTTTGTAATGCCCCAATCACGTAGAACTTCTGCAGTGTGCTGACCAGCATGCGCCGACGGACGATCAACCGTTGGAGTTGTTCGAGAGAATCGCGGTGCTGGCGCTGGTTGCATGTGGCCGTTGATGTTGATGAACGTCTGGCGCTCAACATTGTGTGGGTGCGCAGCTGCTTCGCTCATCGTGAGAACTGGAGCAAAGCAGACATCTGTTGCTTCCATAATTTCGCACCACTCATCACGTGTCTTCTGCTTCATCACATCACGCAAACGCTCTTTGAGGTGCGGCCACTGTGATTGGTCCATCTGCTTGGCGAATTCAGGATCATCCTTCAAGCCAGTGAGTTCGAGAAGCAGTGCATAGAACTGCGGTTCGATGGAGCCAAGTGAGACGTACTTGCCGTCCTTGCACTCGAATACGTCGTAGAAATGCGCGCCCGTATCAAGAAGGTTTGTACCAGGAGCATTCTCATTGAAGATGCCCATCGCCTTGAACGACCAGAACATTGTCATGAGAACTGCAGCGCCATCAACCATTGCTGTGTCAACGACTTGACCCTTGCCGCTCTTCGATGCTTCAAGAAGTGCACACACCACGCCATAGGCAAGGAACATTCCGCCACCACCGAAGTCGCCCACCATGTTGAGTGGAGGCAACGGCATTTCATCCTTACGGGCGAAGTGCGCAAGCGAACCAGACAACGAGATGTAGTTGATGTCGTGGCCGGCAGCCTGTGCGTACATACCTTCTTGACCCCAACCAGTCATGCGGCCAAAGACCAAACGAGGATTGCGTGCCTGACACACGTCAGGTCCGACACCGAGACGCTCCATGACGCCAGGACGGAAACCTTCGATGAGTGCGTCGGCTTTCTCTACTAATTGCAGAAGTGCCTCGACACCCTCGGGGCTCTTGAGATCAAGTGCGATGTTCTTACGACCACGCAACATGAGGTCACCTGCAGGCGTCTCTGGCACTGGGCCACGTACTGCTTGTGCGCGATCAACACGGATGACTTCAGCACCCATATCGGCAAGCAACATTGCAGCAAAAGGACCAGGTCCGATTCCTGCGATCTCGATGATTTTGTATCCGCTCAGTGGACCAGCCATGACGTTTCCTTTGTTTGAGAGTGAAGAGTTGAATTACTGATGCGCGCGGCGTGCGTGCGAGGTGATGCTGTCAACAAATAGCGGCCAGAGTGGCTTTGGCACGTCGTGCCCCATATCTGCGACATACATGAAAGTGGAACCTGGCACGAGCTCTGCCGTGCGCTCTCCACCCGATGGAGTGAGCAAAGTGTCATCACGACCATGCATCACAAGCGTTGGAACCTTCAACTGACGAAGAGCCTCGCTGCGATCTCCTGATGCGTAGATCGCTGCGAGTTGACGATGTGAACCTTCGGGATAGAAGCTGCGATCAAATTCGCGTGCGGCACGTTCTCTTGCTTCTTGCAGGTCGAAGTACTTCTTCGAACACCACACAGCCCACGTCGATGCGCTCTCGATGTATTGCGCGCGGTCGGCCGATGGCTCGGCGAGCAATGCGGCCATTGCTTCTTCTGTGGGCGCACCATATGCAAGATCGCCAGGTACAGACATGATGGACGTGAGGCTCTGAGTGCGATGCGGATGATCAATCGCAAAGGTCTGAGCAATCATGCCGCCCATTGATGCGCCAATAATGTGCGCCTTCTCAATTCCGAGATGATCAAGAACACCGATGGCATCGTTTGCCATGTCGTGCAATGTGTAGGGCACTTCAACGGTGACAGTGTCGCCCATCATTGCTTCCATCGTGACTTTGCCAGTGTCCACCATGACTCCGTCATGTTTGAAGGACAGGCCACAGTCACGGTTGTCAAAACGAACAACGTGGAATCCTGCATCAGCGAAGAGATTCATGAAGTCTTCGTTCCATGCGGTCATCTGTGCAGTGAAACCCATGATCCACAAGAGTGTGGGGTTCTTCGCATCACCACGGGTGTCGTATTCGATATTGATGCCATTCGGCAAGATCACTTGAGCCATTTGGTCATTCTCTCAGGTATGAGGGGCCCTGAGCCAAGTGGGCGTTTTAGTCCAGTAGACGTCGCTTTTGTGCTTCAAATTCCTCATCCGTAATGGTCCCGCGGTCCCGCAGGGCCTCCAGACGTTCCAGTTCTCGGGCAACTCCAGAGAATGATGGGGCACCTGAAAAATCACCCATCTCGCGGAACTTGTGGATGGAATCGTGAATCACCTTTTGCACTTCCTCGGGACGACTCACGTACGGGATGACTTGCTTGCTGTCGGCACCACCGGACTCAATCACAATCTTGCCCACGCCAATAAGACGCTCAAAGATCGATTGTGTGAAGTTCACATTGTCAACGCTGCGCACCGGAATTTCCACACCGCTACGTGCCAACACCCCTTGTCGGTCAATCAGGCGCTGATTGGTGACAACAAAGTAGGTCGTGCGCCATTTCACTACCTGAACCAAACACATCGCTGCCGCGACGATGATGGTGGCGACCCCGAGATACGTCACAGCGGTATCAAGAAAACCAGTGGTCTTTCCCAACAGGAACGTCGTCAGGACCATTGACCCAGCAAGAAAAAGAGCAGCAGGCCCGTAGTACCACCAGTGCGGATGGACGTCCAACATCAGTTGTTCGCCGTCATTCAGATTCTTCGTGGGGAAGGGCATGGGAAGAACCGTAGCAACCGCCTAGTTTCAAGGGGTGCGTTTCTCTGGCTCCGAACTACCGAATCAGGCTCCGACGCCCGACTCTGTGTTGGCGGGCCTTGACGCAGACCAGCGAACTGCCGTCACTGCCCCTGTGGGAATTGTGGTCGTGCGCGCTGGCGCTGGGTCTGGCAAGACAACAGTGCTCACACGCCGTATTGCATGGCGAGCATTGAGCGGCACTGCAGATATTGAACGCACTCTTGCCATCACATTCACTCGACAAGCCGCGACCGAGATGCGTGCTCGCCTCGCCCAATTTGATCTTGAAGGCCGTCCTACCATCGGAACATTCCACGCCGTTGCTCGTCGCATCATGTTGCAGCATTATGAGGACAAGAGCCGTCGAGCCCCAGTCATTATCAACAATCGATCTTCGGTGATGTCAATGTGCATGGGAGATGATGCACGTCGTGGCGGAGTCAATGATGTGCTCACTGCAATCGATTGGGCGCACTCCCGAATGCTCGGGCCTGCAGAAGCAGCGAAAGCACTCGCCGCTGCAGGACAAAATGTTCCGCTCGGTGACAAGCGATTCACAGAAGTGTTTGATGCGTACGAAAAAGCAAAGAAGAAGCGCGGAGCTGTCGACCTCAACGATTTCCTCACATATGTGGTGAATGAATCTGTCCGTGATCCACGCTTCGCCGAATCCATTCGTTTCCAATATCGCCACATCTCCGTCGATGAAGCCCAAGACATGAATCCGCTTCAGTATGCATTTCTTAAAGTGGTGACGTCTGTACAACCAGATGTCTTTCTTGTTGGTGACCCAAATCAGGCCATCTACGGATTCAATGGCGCCGACAAAACCTTGTTTGACACATTGCCCACAATGAATGGTGCAGCGCATGTCGTGTCTCTCCCATCGAACTATCGCTGTACACCAGAGATTGTTCGCATGGCCGTGAACACTTTGGCGACGGACGGTCAGACAGCTGATGCAATCTCACAACGTTCCATCGGAGCACCCGTTCTCTTGCAGCGATGCGCAAACGAATCAGATGAAAATGCATTCATCACGAAGAGTGTCCTACGAGCAAAGAGCGGTCGGTCATGGAATGACATCGCAGTTCTCGTTCGTGTAAATGCCGTTGCGGATCAAGTCCGTGAAGCGCTCACAAAGGTTGGAGTGCCTATTCGCTCCTCCCGACGCGGCGGTGCGTGGGCTCGTGCAGTTGCAGCAGCGACAGATCTCACTGGCCGCGAATCTCTTGCAGCATGGGCTGCTGACATTCTTGATACCGGTGAATACCAACCAGAAGACGTTGACTTCATCGTTGCTGGACTTGTTCGTCAGTTCCTTGATGACAACCGTGTCGGCTCTGTCGACGGGCGAACATTCGGCTCGTGGCTCGCAACATCTGCCGATATCGCAGAGTCCGATGGCGTCGAGGTGCTGACATTCCATGCGGCCAAGGGCCGCGAATGGTCATACGTCATCGTGGCGGGTGCCGAAAAAGGCATGCTTCCCCATCGCGGTGCTCGGGGTCCGATTGCGCGCAGCGAAGAAGCCAGGCTCGCATACGTTGCTCTCACTCGCGCAGCAGATGAACTTGTAGTCACATGGACCGATTCCCGAAATGGTAAATCCACAGGACCATCGCCGTTGCTACCCACCGTCACTACCGAAACGCCGACGTTTGACCCACCACCTGAAGAACTACGACGCATTAGTCGCGCACGCAGCATTGGCAATCCAGTACAGAACGCCATCGAAGAATGGCGTCGCACAACGGCACGACATGCTCGTGTTGAGCCCCACGCAATTCTTTCCACTCGCAGCATTCGCATGATGGTTCGCGATGTTCCGGCAAGCGTTGAAGACATTGCCCGGATGTCTGACATGGTGTTTGCAGGCCGTCACGGCGAAGCACTACTCGAAGTAATTACTCAGGCTGATTCGCACTGAGATCTCTGCCTTTGCGTAGAAGATCCATCATCTCAGGTGGCATTGACAAGAACAGCACTTCTGCTTCGGCACAGAGAATTTCGCCGTTGTAGGCAGTTCCCTTAGTGAAAATCTTGCGACCGTCAACACGCTCCACCCAACCACGGAAATCAATAGTGGTGTGCAGGGGCATCGGCGAACGATATGTCACTGACAATTTTCCTGTCATGCCAGGACGACCGGTCAGTGACTGCGCCATCCCTAGCACTTCGTCAAATGCTGCAGCAATGAAACCACCATGGCAATGCCCCGGTGGACCTTCATAGGGTTCTGTGAAATTCACTGCGCCAGTGATGGCACCAAACTCGCCGAATGATTCATCGCGACCCATTTCCATTGGCATCGAGAGCGGATTCATCATTCCGTAAAAGGGACTGCGGTCAGAGAAATGAGATTCTGATGCAGCACTGCCAGGGACAGCATCGACCGACAATCGATCGATAGCGCGCTCAACTTCTGCAATCGCTGCATCAATATCGGTTACTTCAGCAGTCGACATGAACGATGTGTAGATCAATTCACGCATTCGACCTGCGAGCCGGATGCGGGCAAGGTCGGCTTCGCTGAGCTCGGCATTTCGTTCATGAAATGAAGGGAAGGAAACTGAATCGTTACTCATCAGTCATCCACCCTGATCAGAACAGGCGCATGATCGCTTGGCGACTCACCTTTTCGCGCATTGCGGTCAATTGCTGTCCACGTGGTGCGTTCGTCCACTGAGTGAGAGACCAAGTGGTAGTCAATACGCATTCCGTGCCCCTTATGGAAACTGCCACCGCGATAATCCCACCACGAATACAGACCTGCATCGTCAAAGAAACGTCGGAAGGAATCGGTGAGTCCGAAATCCACAACATTCGCAAGAGCCGCACGCTCTGGTGCACTCACATGTGTTGCACCTTCAAATTGCTTGACATCCCACACGTCGCGATCTTCGGGCGCAATGTTGAAGTCACCGCAGACAACGACATCCTTTTCAGGCGATGTTGTTGCATCAAGGTGTTCACGCAATCGACCGAGCCATGACAGCTTGTACTTGTAATGGTCATGATCGAGCTCACGACCATTCGGCACATAGCAACTGCTGATCTGAATGCCCCCACATGTCGCTGTAATGATGCGCGCTTCTGTGTCCTGTTCGATACCGGGCGCAAAGTTCTGCATCACATTCTCGAGCCCCACTTTGGAGATGATGGCCACACCGTTCCATTGACCCTGTCCAAAATGTGCACTCTCGTATCCCAAAGCAGCAATGGCCTCGGTAGGGAAAAGATCCTGCTTTAGTTTTGTCTCCTGCATGCACAGGACATCGGGCTGAACTTCCTGCAACCACGCTTCCACACGCGGCAATCGAGCCTTCAGAGAGTTGACGTTCCAGGTAGCGATAAGCACGCCCCGACGGTAGTTCGCTTCGGTTCCCGTAACGGAACTGAGCCTTATTTCTTTTTAGAAACAGCGTTTTTTGCTGGTGCCTTCTTGGCAGGAACAGCCTTCTTTGCAAGAACTTTCTTTGCGACAGATTTCTTCACGACTGAAGCTTTCGCAGGTGCAACCTTCTTCGCTGGTGCAGCCTTTGCAGCAACCACCTTCTTTGCAGGCGCAACCTTCTTCGCTGTGGTTGTCTTCGCAACTGCAGTCTTTTTCGCTGGTGCAGCCTTCGCAGCAACCACCTTCTCTGACGTCGCTTTAGCCACTGACTTCTTTGCAGTCTTCTTCGGTGCAGGTGCCTTAATCAACTCAGCCACAACTTCAGGGACACCAAGATCGACACTGCGTCGCGCTGGTGTATAACCAGAGACCATGAGCGTCACAGCGTCGCCAATCTTGAAAAGATCACGGGCGCTTCGTGGCATTGGGCTTGCCATGTTTCGCAAAGGGACATAACCAGCGATGTCACCCATCCGAACTGTGATTCCATTTGCTGCATATGAATGCACAACAGCTTTCACTTTTGTGCCCGCAGGATGCTTCTCCACAAATTCGAGGAATGGACCAAGGTCATTGGCCATCTCGACAGGAGCTTTTGCAGCCTTTTGAGGCTGAGCGGCCTTCATAGGTGCTGCGCTCTTGCGAGTTGGCGCTACCTTTTGTGAACGCGTACCACGTGCGTTCGGAGGTGGCGTCTTTGGAATCGGCATTGGCTTGCTCGCTTCCGGGCTCGCCATTGGCGATTCCTTCTGCACTACTTTGCCGGTGCGAACGGAGCGACGACTCGTGGGGCCGCGCACAGGAAGACGTTCAACAAACACCCAACCAACAAGCGGCACTGGCTTGCCACCAATCAGACGACCCTCATCAAACAACCACTTGTACTTGCCGTGGAATTCTTGATAACTGTCATTCGAGAGAATCGATGCATTCGCCTTGTCTGCAATCGCGAGGATGAAGGCATCACCACGACCCACTGCGCCGGCAGGAGGTGCGACTAGCTCATTGTTTGCGATTGCAGTTTCAAATTCGGCACGCTCTTTTTTTGCGATGCGATGACCAAATGTCGCATCCACAATGACTGAGATCTTGGCGCTCTTGTACTCGTCCATGAGTGCCTGGACGGCCTCATCCAGTTGGGCGAGGCTGGGCTCGGTTCGACCCTCTGTGGCGATATTCGAGCCGTCAACGATGATGTGTTTGGTCACCCATTCATTGAACCACCCCCCACCCGCTGGAACGGGGCAATCCGAGCCTGTTGGGCGGTCCCTGGCCCGCCTAATCTGCTGTGCGTGACACATCAGCCCATTCGCGCCGTTCTCTGGGACTTTGGCGGGGTGATCCTCTCCAGCCCCTTCGAAGCCTTCAACCGCTACGAGGCTGACCGAGGTCTCCCTCAAGACATCATTCGCACCGTGAATGCCCAAAACCCTGACAGCAATGCCTGGGCCCTTTTGGAGCGCAACGATGTCACCCCAACTGAATTTGATGCGCTGTTTGCCGCTGAGAGCGAATCGCTCGGACACCGCATCCCCGGCGCCGATGTGCTCGCACTTCTCTCTGGCGATGTACGTCCTGCAATGGTGCGCGCACTCGACATGGTGAAAGAGGCGGGCTTTCTCATGGCGTGCCTCACCAACAATGTTGTCGTGGTTTCACCCGAGCCAACCCCTCGTCAAGCCGAGGTCGCCGACATTATGCACAAGTTTCATCATGTTGTGGAAAGCAGCAAAGTGGGTTGCCGCAAACCAGAGCCACGCTTCTACGAGATTGCATGCGAACTTCTTGAAGTGCAGCCCACCGAATGTGTGTTCCTCGATGACCTTGGCATCAACTTGAAGACCGCAGCAGCCATGGGAATGCGCACGATCAAAGTGGGCGACCCAACAATCGCACTGAAAGAATTGTCAGGCCATCTAGGCCTGCAGTTCTAACTATTTGTGTAACGAAACGTCGCGGTCTTAGAGGCCGGCGAACGTTTCATCCATGAGGTCTGCGAGTTCCTGGTCGTGAATCGCCTTTGAGCCAGTTGCAGGGCTGCCTGAAGGCACACGAGCAACATGACGAAGATCAAAACCGCGTTCCTTCACGCGCCAGATGAGGTGTTCCACGAAGTGCCATGGACCCATATTCTCTGGCTCTTCTTGCAACCACACGATTTCCTTCGCATTTGGATAACGCGAGATGACTTCGTTGATCTGGTCAATCGGGAACGGATACAACTGCTCAACGCGCACCACTGCTGCAGCTGCATTGCGCTTGTCGCGCTCTGACATTGCATCATGGGCCACCTTGCCACTGCACAGCACAATCCGCTTCACAGCGTTCTTGTCTGTCACGCGTGGATCATCCAGTACTTCCTGGAATGACCCTGAAGTGAACTCGCTGACGTGAGAGCGGCTTTCCTTCATACGCAATGGAGCCTTCGGTGTAAAGATCACCAATGGCTTACGAATTTCGCGATGAAGTTGGCGGCGTAATACGTGGAAGTACTGCGCAGATGTCGTTGCGTTGACAACTTGAATATTGTCTTCCGCACACATCTGCAAGAAACGCTCGATGCGGGCGCTGGAGTGTTCCGGACCTTGGCCTTCAAAGCCGTGTGGCAACAACAATACGAGACCGTTCTCTTGCTTCCACTTGTCTTCTGCAGCGACCAAATACTGGTCAATCACAATCTGTGCGCCGTTGACGAAGTCGCCGAACTGGCCTTCCCACATCACGAGCGAATTGCGGTTGGCGTAGGAGTATCCGTATTCGAATCCGAGAACTGCATATTCCGACAACAATGAGTCGTAGACCCAGAAATGACCAGTTGCGCCAGGAACATGCTTCAGCGGAAGGAAGGTCTCTTCGGTCTCCACATCCACAAGTGACGCATGACGATGACTGAAAGTTCCGCGGCGTGAGTCCTCACCGGACAAACGAACATCGAAACCTTCGGAGAGCAATGAACCGATTGCAAGTGCTTCGCCGACTGCCCACTCAAAATCACCGTCTGCTTGATAGGCCTTTTCACGAGCTTCAAACTGACGCACCAACTTTGGATGAGGGTGAAAGCCCTCTGGATAGTTGGTGAGTTGGTAGAAGATCCGCTCCAGCAATTCCTTGCTGATTGCGGTATTTGCCGGCGGCAACACACCAACAGGCACAGGAGGCTTTGCGGCTTTCACCTTTGCAGGGGGATTCTGACGTGTGTCATCAAGAGCTGACTGCAGCTTGCCTTGGTAGTCCTGCAATGTTTGTTCAGCAACTTCAAGACTGATATCGCCACGCTTCACGAGATGTTCGACATACAACTTGCGGACACTGCGCTTCTCGGCAATCGCCTTGTACATCAGTGGCTGCGTGTAGCTCGGATCGTCACCTTCATTGTGACCATGCAAGCGGTAACACACCATGTCGATGACGACGTCCTTGTGGAACTTCTGGCGGTACTCGTATGCAAGACGCGCAACACGCACACATGCCTCTGGATCATCACCATTGACATGGAAGATTGGCGCCTGCACTGTCTTCGCAACATCTGTTGCATAGATGGAGGAACGTGCAAACTGTGGCGCGGTCGTGAAACCAATTTGGTTATTCACGACGAGGTGGATCGTGCCACCAACGCGATAACCGTTGATGTCGCTCATCGCAAGGCCTTCGTACACGATGCCTTGGCCAGCGAAGGCCGCGTCACCATGCATAAGAACAGGGACAACGCTGTACGCCATCGCAGGCTGAATGCTGTCTTGCTTTGCACGCACCATGCCCAACACAACACCATTGACGGTCTCGAGGTGGCTTGGGTTTGCAGCAAGTTCAATGTCGATGGTGTTACCCGATGCAGCCGTGTATGTGCCGTGTGCACCAAGGTGGTACTTCACGTCGCCACTTCCCTGCACAGAATCGGCGCTCAGATGACCTTCAAATTCTTTGAAGAGTTGTTTGTAATCCTTGCCCATCACATTGACGAGCATGTTGAGGCGTCCACGGTGCGGCATACCAAAGACCATGCTGTCCATGCCATCATCCGCTGAAGAACACAGCAGTTCATCAATGATTGGAATCATTGACTCTGCACCTTCAAGACCGAAACGCTTGGTGCCGACGTACTTTGTTGCCAAGAACTTCTCGAACGCTTCTGCAGCATTCAAACGCTCAAGAATGCGCAACTTCTTGTCGAGGGTCGGCGTATATGTAACGCCTTCCATCTTTGACTGAAGCCAACGCTGCTCCTCCGTGTCCTGGATGTGCATGTACTCAACACCAATAGTCCGGCAGTACGCATCGCGAAGAACTCCGAGAAGTTCATCAAGCTTCATCTTGCTACTGCCAGCGACTCCACCGGTCAGGAACTCGCGTTCAAGATCCCAAATAGTGAGGCCGTAATGCTGCGGGTCAAGATCGCGAGGAAGCTTTGGTTCCTTCCAGCGCAAGGGGTCGAGGTCTGCAATGAGGTGACCACGCACGCGGTGTGAACGAACGAGCAAGCTGACCTGCATCTGCTTGTGCATCATCGTTTCTTCACGATTCATTGGCGAAACGTCAGAAGACCACTGCACTGCTTGGTATGGAATCTCAAGGCTGCGGAAAATGTTGTCGTAGAACCCGCTCTCGCCGAGCAACAACTCGTGCACGCGCTTCAAGAACATGCCACTCTCTGCACCTTGAATGATGCGGTGGTCATATGTGCTCGTGATTGTCACAACCTTGGACACACCGAGAGCGTTCAAGTTGGTTTCGTCTGCACCTTGGAACTCTGCGGGGTAATCAATGCTGCCCACTCCCACAATGACGCCCTGACCAGGCATGAGGCGTGGCACGGACTGCACCGTGCCAATGGTGCCCGGGTTAGTGATGGACACGTTTGCGCCCTGGAAATCAGCAATCGTGAGTTTGTTGTTCTTCACTTTGCGAATGATCTCGTCATACGCAACGAGGAATCCCGCGAAATCAAGTGTGTCTGCGTCACGAAGAACAGGCACCACCAAGTTGCGCGTGCCGTCACCCTTATCAACGTCGACAGCGAGGCCAACATTGACGTGCGGGTTACGAATGATCATGGGCTTGCCCGCTGCATCAACAGTGAACGCATTGCGCATGTTGGGAACGGTGTCGGCGATAGCACGCACAATGGCGTGCGCAATGATGTGCGTAAACGAGACCTTGCTCATTCCATGGCGTGAGCGGTAATCGTTGATTTGCTTACGGTTCACTTCCAACAAGCGAGCAGGAACATTACGGAACGAAGTAGCGGTCGGAACTGTGAGGCTCTTTTCCATGTTGGTGACAATGGCTGCACCAACTCCTCGAATCGGTTCTGGCGTGACGCCTTCAGGAATAGGAACTGCGACTGCACCACTTGCGGCAGGCGCAGCGGGCGCTGCAGCTGGAGTGGTTGCAACAGGAGCAGAAGATGCCGGGATGGCAGCGGGTACTGCAACTGCCGGTGCTGGTGCTGCTGCAGGTGCACCATTATTCGCACTGCGATAGTCGCTGAAAAACTCGCGCCATGCCTCGCTCACGGATGTGGGATCTGCACGGAATTGTTCATACATCTCTTCAACGAGCCATGAATTAGCTCCGAAGTCTTGCGTGCGGTCAGCGAGATCAGCCATGTTGATGCCTTAGTTCCTTGCCCTCATGGGCGGTGGGGCGCCTGGGCAAGGCACCACGGACGCCATTGTCCGCGTGACCGATGGTACTTCTCAGGTCTCCCTCAGTCGTCCTTTATCCACACTTCGGGCAGTAAATTCGGTCTCATGAAGCGCGTACTCCCCCTCATTGCAGCTATCGGCCTCCTTGCCTCGTGCGGTGGTGGCTCTAGTGCCCCAGCCGAGACCCTTCCAGCCGGTGCTTTCGTGATTAAGGCTGTTCCATCACTGCGATTTGATGCAAAGGAATACGGCCCCGTGAAAGCTGGCGAGGTTGTCATCGGATATTCCAATTCTGATTCGGTTCGACACACGTTGATCCTCGCGAAGGACAACATCAAAGTGGCCAACTTCAAATTGGTAGTCGCTCAAAAGGGCACCGTCGATTCTGCATCGGTCACCCTGGAACCCGGCGTGTACACGGTGCTCTGCGACGTGCCTGGCCACAGCAACATGAAGGCAACGCTCACTGTTGAGTAACTCGAATTAGTTCCAAGGAACGCAAAAGGGCCGCCCCATTGGGGCGGCCCTTTCACTTTTAATTCGTGATTTATCCGAGAAGAACGATGGCGAGAATCAAGTTCACAGCCAAGAGAATGAACGATGTGATGATCGCATTCTTGTGGCTTTCGTATGGCAACAACATCTTGTTGCCAGCCTTGATGCCACCGAACTTACCGAGAGCGTTCAACTGGAAGAGTGCTGCAATCACGACTGTGATTGCTACGTATGTTGATGCATTTCCTGAAGAAGCCATTGTGACTTGCTCAAAGAAGTGAGCTGCGCCCACCATCATGAAGAGCATTGACACAGAAAAAATCATGTTCTGGCGCGATGCGAGCATTGCGCGACGACCTGAAGTTGCAGCATCAGGATTTGCTTCGCCGCCGGCAAGCACATTGGTTGCATTTGCAATGACGACCTTCTGGTTTTTCCAGATGACCATCCACACGTTTGCAGCCATGGTTGTTCCCAGGATCATTCCCAATGCAATCGCTGCATTTCCACCATTGAGACCAAGGTCATCACCGGTGTGGTTCATGAAGTTCTTCATGTATCCGCTTGGGACACCTGCAAGAAGGAGACCCGAGCCAAGTGTTGCCACTGCTGCCCAACGGAACCACCACAATGCGCGAGTAGCGATCTGCGTGATGGTGATGTTGCGTGCCTTGCCTTCGTCGCCATATGCGGCCAAGCCAGGAACCTGCACCAAGTTGAAGTAGTAGAGAAAACCGATCCACGTAATACCTGCAAGAACATGCAGGTAACGGAACCAGAATTCATGCAATAGGTCTGCAGTCAGCCAATTGGTTGCGGTCATTAGAAAATCCCCTTGTGTCAGCGCCCGAGGCGGGCACACGCATCAAGTTACCCCGACAGAGCATGGGAAGGGTGGAATCAACCTCCCCGAACTAACCTTCAATCACCATGGCGCACGAGTTCATTTACACCTGTTACAAGCTGGCGCGGTTCTATCCGCCTGACCGCACAATTCTTGAGAACATCTCGCTCTCCTTCTATCCGGGCGCCAAAATCGGCGTTATCGGCTCGAACGGCAGCGGTAAGTCCAGCCTGTTGCGGATTATGGCTGGAATCGACGACGGATATACCGGCGAGGCTCGTCTCACCCCAGGGTTCACAGTGGGCCTTCTCGAGCAGGAACCACAGCTCGACCCCACCAAGGATGTTCTCGGCAATGTCATGGATGGCGTTGCACCCATCCGCGACATGCTTGCTCGATACGACGAGGTCATGGCCATGTGGGCAGACCCCGATGCCGATTACGAAAAAGTCGGTGCGATGCAGGCCGAGCTTGAAGACAAGATCGCCGCTGCCGATGCTTGGAGCCTCGACCGCAACGTGGAAATTGCCATGGACGCACTGCGTTGCCCTCCGAACGACGCCGACGTCACCAAGTTGTCTGGCGGTGAGCGCCGCCGTGTTGCGCTGTGTCGCTTGCTTCTTTCTCGCCCCGATCTTCTTCTCTTGGACGAACCCACTAACCACTTGGACGCGGAGTCCGTCGACTGGCTGGAGCGCTTCCTCAAGGAATACCCTGGCACCGTCGTGGCGATTACGCACGACCGTTACTTCCTCGACAACGTTGCCAGCTGGATTCTCGAGCTTGACCGCGGTCGTGGTTTCCCCTTCGAGGGCAACTACACCTCATGGTTGGAACAGAAACAAGCACGACTTGATGCCGAAGACAAACAGAGCGACAATCGTCAACGCACACTGCAGCGCGAACTTGAGTGGGTCAAGATGTCTCCCAAGGCGCGTCAGGCAAAAGGTAAGGCTCGTCTTGCCGCCTACGACAAGTTGCATGCAGAGGCAATGGCATCCGAGCGTGGACCTGACAAGTTAGAAATCAATATTCCTGCTGGACCACGTCTTGGTGACAACGTCATCAATGTGGAGAACCTGTCAAAAGGATTCGGCGATCGACTCTTGATTGAGAACTTGTCGTTCTCATTGCCCCCTGCAGGCATCGTTGGCATCATCGGCCCCAACGGCGCAGGTAAGTCAACATTGTTTGCAATGCTCACGGGTCAACAAGCACCCGACTCGGGCACCGTCACCGTTGGAGACACAGTCCAGCTCAGCTATGTCGACCAGAACCGCGACTCACTCGACCCTGCAAAGACCGTGTACGAAGAGATCACTGAAGGTGTTGAACACATGAAAGTAGGTGGACGTGAAATTCATGGTCGTGCCTACGTTGCAAGCTTCAACTTCAAGGGTGCTGATCAACAGAAACTTGTTGGCGATCTCTCTGGTGGCGAACGCAACCGTGTTCACCTTGCAAAAGTTTTGAAGCGCGGTGGCAACGTCTTGCTCTTGGACGAACCAACGAACGACCTCGACGTTGACACATTGCGCGCATTGGAAGATGCTCTTGAACAGTTCCCTGGATGCGCAGTAGTCATCAGCCACGACCGCTGGTTCCTTGACCGCATTGCAACGCACGTGCTTGCATTCGAAGGTGACAGTCAAGTGCGTTGGTTTGAAGGCAACTTCTCTGAGTACGAATTATGGCGTCGCAAGGAACTTGGTTCCGCAGCTGAACAGCCACACCGCATTAAGTACAAGCCGCTCGCCCGCTAATGCATACGTCACTCAAGCTCATTCGTGTTTCCTGCATCACATTGATGATTGCGGGCATCCCCGCGCTCATCATTTCTTCGATTGCGGGGAACAACGAGGGTTGGGTGCTCACGTTCGGAATGATTTCTGCAGTAGCAGCAATCATTTTCATGGCTGTATCGGCCGCAACTTCGACACGACGCCTGGATGTGTTCGACGATGTTGTCGCGGAACGTGTGGAGCAACGCATCCGCATGTTGGTGGAAGCCGGAGCTGATGAAACAGATGTACGCAATTTGGTACGCGAATCAATGAGTTTGGTACGCGGTCAAGAATGAACGACGACAAGCTCTTCGCATCCTGGGAGGGCTTGTCCGATTCCGATCTTGCAACTGAGTTAGCACGCCATACAGGCGTGTTGCTTGATCGTCATCGTGAAGAACAAATCGAGCGCGGCACCACCGTGTGGCAACTCAAAGATTCTGGCGACATGGTGGCCCACGAGTTTCTAATGAAGGCCTTCGGTGCTTTACGTCCCGCCGATGCTGTGTTATCCGAAGAAGGTTTCGACAATCGCAAGAGAGTCGGTGCACCACGTGTGTGGATTGTGGACCCTCTAGATGGCACCAACGAATACGGCGAAGGACGCGCCGACTGGGCAGTGCACATTGCATTGTGGGAAGAAACAGCATTGACAGCCGCAGCGGTTTCATTGCCCAGCATCGACACCGTGTTCTCTACTTCACCCGCACCAGTTGTGCCGCCAAAAGAAGGCCTGAAGCCTCGCCTTGTGACCTCACGCAATCGCGCACCATATGCCGCAGTATTGGTGTCGGAAGGCCTTGACTGTGATGCATATCGTTTGGGCAGTGCAGGCGCCAAAGCAATGTCGATTGTCATGGGTGAAGCAGATATCTATGTGCACGATGGCGGCATGCACCAATGGGACTCTGCTGCGCCAGCAGGAGTTGCAATGGCCGCAGGGTTGCATGCAAGTCGTATTGATGGCTCCCCTCTCATCTACAACGATGCCGATACATGGTTGCCCGACTTCTTTGTCTGTCGCCCTGAGTACACCGATGCAATCCTCCATGCCATCTGGGGACGTGACCCACGATGAGCGAAACAGTCCTCGTCGCTATTGAAGGACATGTCGCCACAGTTTCTTTGAATCGCCCTCATCGCGCCAACGCGTGGACAGGGCGCATGCACGCTGAATATAAAAAGGCAATGGCTTCGCTTGATGCCGATATGAATATTCGCGCCATCATCGTCACCGGTGAAGGAAAGACGTTCTGTGTTGGCGGAGATTCTGAAGCACTTGCGGGGCATGCCGAGCGCGGCGGATACGACCCAGGCGAAAGTGTGAGCGTTGCAAACCCGGGCACGAATCTTCCGTCCGAGTTTGATCATGACCTTGCGTGGCACTTCGGACTACGTGTGCCAGTCATTGCTGCCATCAATGGCGCGTGTGCTGGCATCGGACTTGCATTGCCATTGTTCTGCGATCTTCGCTTTATTAGCGCAACAGCGAAGTGCACGACAGCTGCCCCAAAGTTGGGTCTTCCTGCGGAATACGGCATGAGCTGGACATTGCCTCGACTCATCGGAATGACACGGGCAAATGATTTGCTGTTGTCTGGCCGAGTGTTCACAGGCGAAGAAACTCGCGACTGGGGTTTGTGGAATGGAGTTGCTGAGGATGGCGCCGGTGCATTGCGCATGGCTCAGGAGTGGGCACACAAAGTGTCGGTTTCTACCGGCCCCCATGCTGTTACGACGACAAAGGCTCAGATCTACCGTGACTATGTACGCCATTCCTTGGGTGCATCGATTGACGAATCAATTGCACTGATCAACGATGCAACACAGACTGCGGAATATCGCGAAGGTGTCGCAGCATTGCGCGAGAAGCGCCCACCTCAGTTCTAATTATTTGACGTAAGCGCAGAGATCAAACAAGTTGCCATCAGGGTCAGCAAAGTTTGCGATACGTCCGTACGACTCGTTTCGCATCGCGCGTGTTTCGCTCGCCCCCGCCTGCAACATTCGTTCACGTTCTGTATCAAAATCCTCAACAGAGCAAGACAAGTCAAGATGGATTGACCCGCTCACATGTTCACCGCGTTGAAAACCCATGACTCGACGACTTTCGCTGTCTCCCAGCAAAATCCATCGGTCGCCATCTTCGCGCTCAATCTCATGAAGGTTCAGGAGTTCTGCCCAGAATTGCGATAACGAGTTTGTGTTGGGTGAATCCAAAGTAACGACGTCGAGCCGACTAAGAGCCATGTTCATTACCACTTGGGTTCGTGTTCGCCGAGATTTGGCACGGGGCCATAGGTAGGCGTGAAGCCGCTGAAATCAACGGGCGAGTTCACCGCACGATACGGCGCTTCATCTGGCTGCGGAGTCATGTCAACAAATGCACCCGACGCGATCACTTGTGGATCAGCAACCGCATCTGCGATGGAGTTCAGCGGCGCCCACCACACATCGTTCTCATCAAACTTTGTTGTCCAGTACGCATAGTCCTGCGTTGCAAAATGTTCATCCAGTACCGCAATGAACTCACCTGCGTTAATCGAACGCGCACGTGCATTCTTAAAGTTCTCAACACTTGCAAGTTCTTCACGCCCGATTGCTTTTAACAATCCCGGGAAATGACGATCTGCTTCCATTCCCAACAACCAAAACGCACGACCATCGGAACAGCGATAACAGTTCATCTGCGGAGCAGGGTTCTTGCGCGAGGACTTTGTGCTCTGACGCTTTCCGAATCGCAGATAAACACCAACGTCCCAACCCAATGTGTAGATGCCGGTGCGCAACAAACTGGTCGACACCACACGACCCTTTCCGGTGCGTTCCCTGTCAAACAATGCCGCCATTACTCCGGCTGCCATCGAAAGACCTGTGGTGTGATCGCCTTGACCGCTGCGAATCGCTGGTGGCAATTCATCAGGCGCCACCGTGGTGTGCGCAAGCCCAGTGCGAGACCAGAACGCGCCGATGTCATAGCCCGCCTTATCAACATCAGGTCCTGTTGTTCCGTACCCGGTGAGCTGTCCATAAATCAATCGAGGGAATCGCTTCGTCAGCGAATCAGGGTCCAGCCCCATTCGCGCCAACCCTGCAGGTCGCACGTTGGAGACAAATACATCGGCCTCTTCTAAGAGCGCAAACATCTTTTGCAACTCATTTTCATTACGCAGGTCCAACACCACCGATCGCTTGCCGCGATTGTCAATCTCAAATGGCGGAACACCTTTTTGGTCCGCCACACCAAGCGCACCAAACACAAAACGTTGTGGGTCTCCGGCGGGAGGTTCCACTTTGATGACGTCGGCGCCCCAGTCAGCCATCAGACCAGTGGCGGCTGGGCCAGCAACCCATACGCCCATCTCAATGACCTTCACACCGTGCAATGGACCAGACATCGCGACCTCCCGCATTTATTCCCTTGCCCATTGTGTCCTATTTCCCTCGCTGACTGCGTGTGCAAGGAATCAGTGACGGCAGACTGACGCGGTGACTTTGACCGTGAGTGCCTCATGACTTCAGCAGACCTTGAATGGGGCAACTTCTCAGAGCAGGGGCCTTGGGCACTTGACCGCGACACCATCGCATGGTCTCGCATCGCCATTGTGCTTCGGGCAGAAGCTCAAAAAGAAGTACCAACCCTGATCCGCTCGCGTCGCATTCCCCCACTCGGTCGTCTCGTCACGGTGGTGACTCATCTCGGTTGGGCATTGCTTCCCTGGTTCTATAAAAAGAAGCGAAACAAGTTCTCCACTCCTGAAGAATCACGCGCATACGTTTCTCTCCGTCTTCGTCATGCCATTGAAAAATTGGGTGCCACCTACATCAAGCTGGCTCAAATCATTTCCAGTGGTG
Organism: Acidimicrobiaceae bacterium; assembly: GCA_947446815.1. Classification (GTDB taxonomy): domain Bacteria; phylum Actinomycetota; class Acidimicrobiia; order Acidimicrobiales; family Ilumatobacteraceae; genus UBA2093. Next base: position 68,725 of record CANFGT010000005.1, on the reverse strand, counting down.
AAGGTCTCTTCCCCACTGAACTTGTCGACGAGTTCAAACGCTGCCGCGACCAGGTGCCTGCAGAACCTTGGGACAGTGTGCGCACCACTGTGGAACAAGACCTTGGTGCTCGCATTGAAGACGTCTTCGCATCTTTTGAAAAGACTGCACTTGCTGCAGCATCTATCGCACAAGTACACCGTGCCACTTTGCTGACAGGTGAAGACGTCGTTGTCAAAGTGCAGAGACCCAACGTTTCTGAAATGGTGAAGAAAGATCTTCAAGTCATGTCGTGGATTGCACCCTTCATGATTGGTCGAATCAAGGTGGCAGCACTTGCCAACCCACCAGCGTTGGTGGAGCTGTTTGCAGAAACCATTGTTGAAGAACTCGACTTCCGTATGGAAGCTTCGAACATGATTGACGTGTCCGTCATGCTGCACGACCTCAACCAAGAGGCGTACATCGTCCCTCGCCCTCACCCTTCCCTGGCAGCTCGTCGAATTCTTGTGATGGAACGTTTGCAAGGTTTCAACTTTGATGATGTTGACGGAATGCAGGCCGCTGGCATCGACACTGAAGCCGTCATCAAGACAGGAATGATTTCCTTTATGGAGGGCGCCCTCATTCACGGAATCTTCCATGGCGACCTCCATGGCGGCAATCTCTTTGTCCTTCAAGATGGACGCACGGCGCTCCTGGACTTTGGCATCGTCGGACGACTCAGCAATAAGCGTCGCTTGGCATTCATGCGCCTCATGTTGGGTGCAACGACTAATGACCTCAAAGGTCAAGTTGCTGCATTGCGTGACTTGGGTGCTCTTCCAATGGACACAGACATTGACGCGGTGATTCGCGATCTTGGACTTGATCAACCAACGATTGACCCCACGTCCCTCAACGGTGAAGAGCTGGTTGCCGAAGTACAGCGCATTGTGAAGGCTCTTCTCGCGTACGGGGCAAAGTTGCCAAAAGAACTAATGCTCTACGTCAAGAACATGGTGTTCCTCGATGGCGCTATCTCACGCCTCGCACCCGACCTCGACATCATCGGGGAACTCACACATATCTCCATGACCTTCATGCAACGCCACGGTGCCCGCTTGGCGCAGGAACTCGGCGTCGACACCAGCACCATCGAAATCGATATGGGCAGCCTCAAGGCTGGTCTGGGCGTAGACGAGAACACCGAGTCCATGACATATCGCCAGTTGCAACAGCGTCGGGAATTAATCCAAAAGCGCATGAAAGACCACATCGTCAACTGACGCTTTCGTCGCCGACCATCTCATCGGCGAGAATAGAGACGTGAGACTTCTCGTAGCGCGTTGCACAGTGGAATATGCCGGTCGCCTAGAGACACGTCTCCCTGAAGCCCTGCGACTTGTCATGGTGAAGGCCGATGGTTGTGTGGCCATCCATTCCGATGGCGGTGCATACAAGCCGCTCAACTGGATGAACTCTCCGAACGTGATTGAAGACAATACGGACCATTGGATCGTTCGCAATCCCAAGGGCGAAGCCATGACCATCACGTTCCACGAGATCCTTCACGACAGTGCACACGAACTGGGTGAAGACCCCGGTCTTGAAAAAGATGGCGTGGAAAAGCAGTTACAAGAGCTTCTTGCTGCATCTCCTGAAGTGATGGAGCCGGGCCTAATTCTCATTCGTCGTGAGCACTACACCGCATTAGGCCCGGTAGACCTTCTCTGCAAAGACACCGAGGGCAACACCGTGGTGATCGAAGTGAAACGTCGCGGAGAGATTGACGGCGTTGAGCAACTCACGCGTTATCTGGCCGACCTCGCAAATGACTTGTCTCTCGGCAACCTACGAGGCATGTTCGTTGCGCAAAGCATCAAGCCACAAGCCCGCACACTCGCCGAATCCCGTGGCATTGTGTGCGTCGAAGTGAATTACGACGAACTACGTGGCAAGAAGTCCGACGAATGGACGCTTTTCAACTAAAGATCGCCTGAGTGGAGGCGCTTGATAATCGAGACTGCGGTGACTTGCAATTCATTCTTATCGGCCAGCTGTTGCGCTGCTCTCACTTGGCGAGCGACTCGCGGATTCTTGATAAATCGCTGTTCATGCCGAAGGAAGAAGTCCCAATACAGAACAGTGAAGGGGCAGGCATCCTCCCCCACTCGCTTCTTGCGGTCGTAGAAACAGCCTTTGCAATGGTCACTCATCCGGTCGATGTATGCACCACCACTGGCATATGGCTTCGTTGCCAACATTCCGCCATCGGCATATTGCGACATCCCAATCACATTGGGAACCATCACCCACTCGGCAGCATCAATGAAGCTGTGCCACATCCATTGTGTGAATTGTTGTGGATTAATGCCAGCGATGAGCGAGAAGTTGCCCAGCACCATCAACCGCTCAATGTGATGCGCGTATGAACGTTCCTCCACATGACCGACCACGGACTTCATGCAAGCCATCTGAGTTGATGCTGAATCCATGAACATCGGTGGAATCTCCACCTGTGCTTCCAACGAGTTCAGTTCCGCATAATCAGGCATCCACCGCCAATAGCAATTCCAGATGTATTCGCGCCATCCAATGATCTGACGAATAAATCCTTCTGCGCTGTTGATCGGCACTGCCCCGCGCCGATACGCAACCTCTGCTGCCGCAACGACTTCACCGGGCAACAACAAGCCATTGTTTAGATACGGCGATAGCAAAGAGTGTGCGAGATGCCAGTTCGACTTCAACATTGCATCTTCATGTTCACCGAACATCGGAAGAATCTCAGCGATGAAGAAGTTCATTCGTTCTAAAGCTTCAGTGCGAGTTGTGGCCCACCCACCAGTCGGCACATCGCCCCAAGTATTGCCAGCAACACCTGCAATCACTTGTCGGTCAAGTTCATCTAATTCATACACATGCGGCGTTGGCCAGCGATCATGCCCCGTCTTCGGTGGCGGCAAGCGATTCTCAGCATCAAAGTTCCACTGCCCTTCAGCAGGCTCATTGCCGTCCATCATGATGTTCAGACGTCGTCGTTGCCAGCGATAGAAATCTTCCATCTTGATTGTCTTACGGGTTCCCATGAATTCTGCATACTCATCGGGATGACAGAGGAACTGATTCGAACGGACAACTTCCACTTCTAACGAAGCAACGAGAGTGCGAGCCGTATAGCTATTCGGTTCGGTGATGATGACACCAGACGGCGAATACTCCGTACGGTGTGCCGCTAGACCCAAACTCATTGTTTCTGCGAACCGATAGTCAACGTCAAAGCCTTCGGCTCGCAATTCTTCTGCGAATCGCCTCATTGAAGCGACAAGGAAGTGGGCACGCTGAATATGCCAGCGCTTCGATGCAATCTTCCCTCGGGATTCAACGATGAGTACTTGATGCGATTCAGGGGCCGCGTCGCGAAGTGCACCAATGTGGCGATTCAGCTGATCACCAAAAACCCACACAGTCTGTTTCGTCACGGCATCAGCGTATGCCCACGTTGGAAGCAACAAACAGAAGAGGCCACCCCGAAGGGTGGCCCAACCTGAGCATCACATCGATGCAATGAAATTCGCTTAGCTAAAGCGAACAAGTCCTTGGTCAATGACCTTACGGTCACCAACATAGGTTTCAAACACTGCTTCACCAGGAGCGGTATTCCAGATCTTCACTGTGAGTGCTTCACCGGGGAACACTGGCGAGGCGAATCGGCCTTCAATGTGCTTGAAGCGATCAGCATCGCCGTCACACAACGAGTTCAACAAGCCACGGCCGGTGAAACCGTAGGTGCACAAACCATGCAAGATTGGACGAGGGAATACGCCAGCCGCAACAGCGGGGTGATTCGGGTCTGAATGCAACGGGTTGCGGTCACCATTCAGGCGGTACAACAGCGCTTGGTCTGGTGATGTCTGGAAGGTCTCTTCGAAGTCTGGAGCAGTTGCAGGTGGTTCGTTCACTGCACCACTTGGGCCGCGCTCGCCACCGAATCCACCTGCTTCACGAATGAAAACAGATGAACGTGTGGAGTACAACGGCTTGCCTGCAGCATCAGTAGCTTCGGCTTCAGTCACGATGACGGCAGCTTTCACCTTGTCATACATCGCAACGAGCTTGCTCTGCACAGTGGCAGTTCCTTCAACAGGAAGAGGCTGATGCAATGTGATGGCCTGAGATGCGTGCACCAAGTTTGCAAAGTTGAATTCACCAACATTGCGCATTGGATTGGATTCTGCGGTGCCTTGTCCGTAGCCAAGAACTACGGGCATTGTTGGCAAAGCCTTTTGAGCCACACCTGTGGAGTTCTCAGTGACGTACTGCAACTGATCAGAACTTACGTTCAGACTCACTGCATAAAGCAATGAATCCTTCGATGTCCAAGAGATTTGATATGGCTCGCCAACCGAGCCGACTGCTGCTGGATTCAATGCCATGTTGCGACCTACTTCTTACCGATGGTGTTCTGTGGGTATGAGCCGTCTTTACCGTCCATGCCGGCGTTTGGACGTGCTGTCTTCAACATTTCTGTGACCGCAGCGCCAATCTTTGTTGGATCGTCGATTGGCTTCACGCTTGGTCCGCGGTGCCAGCCTTCTGCGATTGCGAGTGTCTGACCACTTGCTTCGAAGATGCGACCAGTGACATCACCAGCTTCGCTACCTGCAAGCCAGGTGACGATGGGAGCGATCCAACGTGGTGAACGCATCTCGCGCTCTTCGTCGGTCTCTGGCGCATTGCCAAGTCCTTCGGTCATACGAGTGAGAGCAACTGGTGCCACTGCATTCACAGTGACGCCGAAACGTGCGAGTTCAAGTGCGGCGATAACGGTGAACGATGCGATGCCAGCCTTTGCTGCGCCGTAGTTCGTTTGGCCAATGTTGCCGTAGATACCTGACACCGATGTGGTGTTGATGATGCGGCCGTAGACCTCTTTGCCGGCCTTTGCCTGCTCGCGCCAGTACGCAGCTGCCCACCGTGCTGGACCGAAGGTGCCCTTGAGGTGCACCTTGATAACTGCATCCCATTCTTCTTCAGTCATGTTGGTGAGCATGCGGTCACGAAGGATGCCTGCGTTGTTCACCACGATGTTGATGTCACCAAATGTTTCGACTGCGGTGTTGATGAGGCGTTGTGCACCTTCCCAAGAAGAGATGTCGTCGCCGTTTGCAACAGCTTCGCCACCCATGCCCTTGATTTCATCAACGACGGACTGTGCGGGGCTGACATCGCCACCACTTCCATCGACACCTGCACCCAAGTCGTTGACAACAACTTTGGCGCCTTGGCTTGCCAGGCTCAATGCATGCTCGCGACCAATACCGCGACCTGCTCCGGTTACTACCGCGACGCGGCCTTCACACAACTTCGCCATGATGGCTCCTTCAATAGGTAACGACACCCCTTGGTGCCTCTCCCGATACTACGAACTGGTGTCACAGCCGACATAGCCCGACCGCCCCTAGCCTCGGTTCTGTGCTGAAGTCCACGCCTCACAGGGTTCTCGTCATTGGGGCTGGCCCTTCAGGAACCGCCTGCGCGGCCACGCTTCAAGCCCTTGGACATGACGTCGTCGTAGTGGACAAAGCGACCTTCCCTCGCGACAAATGCTGTGGAGATGGCCTCACGACGAATGCCCTTCGCATCCTCGATCATCTCGGATTTGACCGAAGCAGAGTTGCTGACTGGCAGGAGTGCGACACGATTCAGTTGCGTTCACCAATGGGCGCTCTCATTGAGACCACATTGCCCGATATTGGTGGCACCTTTGCTGCCATCGCTCCGCGGGCACAACTCGATTTCGCACTCGTGCAGCACTGCCGCGACCTTGGCATCACCATTCATGAAGGTGCCGCTTTTGTCGACATGCCACAAAACAACGCCACTGGAGTTTCCATCACCATTGAAGGTCATGGACTTCTTGAAGTTGATTATGTCGTGGCGGCAGATGGCATGTGGTCACCCGTTCGCAAAGCACTCGGACTATCAACACCGGGTTATCTCGGCGAATTGCATTCGTTCCGTCAATACATCGGGGATGTCACAGGATCTGCAAGAAACAATCTGCACATCTGGTTCGACAAAGACTTGCTTCCCGGGTACGCGTGGAGTTTCCCGCTACCCAACAATCGTGCCAATTTTGGATTCTGCATTCAACGAAGCAACGACCACAGTGTTCAGTTCATGAACAAGACGTGGTCTGATCTTCTTGCTCGCCCACACATCGTTGAAGCACTGGGCGAAGGATTCACACCTGAGGGCCGACACACCGCTTGGCCAATTCCTGCACGCATTGATTCCGCTGTTCGATCATCCGGCCGTGTGCTGTTCATCGGAGATGCAGTGGGTGCATGCGACATACTCACGGGCGAAGGAATTGGCCAAGCATTAGAAACTGGCATCGCGGCTGCTCATGCAATTCATCAAGGTGAAACCCCAGCAGATGTTCGCGCTGCGTATTCACACTCGCTCGAAAAGACCTTGCTTGCTGATCACCGCATGGCCGCCGCACTCGCATTCATGATGTCCTCGACACTTGTCGCTCGTTGTGTCCTTGCACTGATCAACACCAACAACTGGACGCGTACAAATTTCGCCCGCTGGATGTTCGAAGATGAGCCTCGGGCTGTGATTTTCACACCGCGACGCTGGCATCGCAAGTTTCTCAAGCGTCCAGGTGCCTATCAGCAGTAGTCCCCGTTGTACGGTTGAGCCATGAAGACACGCATCACCGAAATGTTTGGCATTGAACTCCCCGTCATGCTTGCGGGCATGGGCGGTGTTTCATACAGCGACCTTGTCGCAGCCGTCTCCGAAGCTGGCGGAATCGGAACTTTCGGTGCAGCCCCCATGAGCACCGAACTTCTCATTTCTGAGATGGCTCGTGTGCGCGAGATGACAAAGAAGCCATTCGGTGTTGACTTGCTCACAGCATCTCCCGACTCCATTGAACGCAACTTGAAAGCAATCATCGAAGGCGGTGCGAGCATTTATGTTGCAGGGCTCGGCGTTCCTCGCGAGATCATTGACGAGCTGCACAAGAACAACATCCTTGTTGGTTCGATGTGCGGCAAAGTGCGCCACGCAGTTGCTGCCGTTGCGAGCGGATGCGACTTTGTTGTTGCCCAAGGCACTGAGGCAGGCGGACATACGGGAACGGTTGCGACCATGGCATTGGTGCCACAAGTAGTTGACGCAGTCAACGGCAAAGTTCCTGTTGTTGCAGCAGGCGGCATCTTTGATGGTCGCGGACTCATTGCATCACTCGCGCTCGGTGCTGAGGCTGTGTGGATTGGCACCAAGTTCATCGCCACTCATGAAGCCCACACTGGCAACGGCTACAAAGAGAAGATGCTCACCATGGCCGAAGATGACACTGTCATCAGCAAGGCATACACCGGCAAAACATGTCGCGTTGCCCGTACCGAATGGACACAGCATTTCGATGAGCACCCCGAAGAGCTACAGGGCTTCCCTGGCCAGGCAATCGCCACCATTCAGGCTGGCATCGATCACCTCGGCGTTGGCCCTGAAACGAATCTCGACGTCAACAAAGCTTTCATGGCCATCGGCCAAGCAGTGGGGGCTATCGACGAGATCGTTCCCGCCAAGCAAGTGGTCGACGAAATCATGTCGCAGGCTCGCGAGACACTCGAACGCCTCGCTGCGTTTCGCTAATTCACCCAACGCCGTTCATCGGCGTGAACACGGCATAAGGTCAGAGTCTCATGTTTTCTCTCCTTCGCCGTAATCGTGATGTCCGATTTGTTTTCGGCGCACAAGTCGTCTCCTACCTTGGTGACTGGTTCTGCTTTGTTGCGTTAGCTGGCCTCGTCGAAGACATCACGCATTCGCGCTTCCTTGTTTCACTTGTGCTTGTCTCCATGACGATTCCTGGACTCTTCATGTCTCCTGTTGCTGGCTCATTCGCTGATCGTTTTGATCGCCGCAAGATTCTCGTCACAGTTTCTGCCTTCCAAGCAGTCGCAGCCCTCTTGCTGTTGCTCCATTCCGCAGCGGGTATCTGGATCACTTTTGTCGCACAATGCATCATTGCGGCACTTGCCGCATTTGTTGGGCCATCAACCAGTGCGGCAGTTCCTAACTTGACGGACAACGAAGACGACCTGCGTAAAACCAACGCACTTTTTGGAAGCACTTGGGGCATCATGCTCGCCGTTGGCGCTGCACTTGGTGGAATCTTTGCTGGAGCTTTTGGTCGTAATGCGGCATTTATTGCTGACGCCATTTCTTTTGTGATTGCGGGCCTGTTGTTCGCAAGCGTGCGACGCCCAATGCAGAGCGAACGCACGCAACACAGCAATTCACGTCGCGTTCGACCACTTGAAGATATGAAGGAAGCAATTCAAGTTGCCAAGAAAGACCCAGTCATCCTTGCGCTGTTGTGTTCCAAGATGACGTTTGCTGTGGGCGCTGGCATCGTGAGCCAACTTGCTGTTCTCGCCTCCAATGTTTTCCACGTTGGTGACTCAGGACGTGGACTACTCATCGGTGTCCGTGGAATCGGTTCAGGGCTTGGCCCCATCATCGGTGCTCGAATCGCCGGTCGTGACATGGCAAAACTTCTCAAAGTCTGTGGTTACGCAGGTCTGATTTTCGCCGTCTGTTATTTCGGTGCAGCGCTCAGCCCCTTCATTGGAATGGCAGCGGTCTTCATTGCACTCGCACACCTCAGCGGTGGCGCGCAGTGGACACTTTCCACCTTGGGTCTACAAATCCAAGCACCTGATCATGTACGCGGACGCGTCATGGCAGGCGACATGGCATTAGTGAACACAATGATTGGCTTAACCAGCATCCTTGCTGGTCTCACCTCGCAGTTCATCGGCGTACGACCAGCAATCTTGGTATTCGCAACGGCTGCAGCGTGTGCGTCAGTCGTTTATATCTTTGCCACAGCAGGAGTCAGGAAGCGTCTGCACACTGCACAGCAGCAGCGATAAGACGCTCACGACGGGGGTCGCCATCGGCCACTGTCATCATGGTGTTCATCACGTAAGAGAAACCCATCTCTCGTGCCGGTGATGCAAATGCGCACGAACCGCCCGCACCATCGTGACCAAAACTTGTGGGGCCAGCGAACGGTGTACGAGGTGAATGCACCATGAATCCCATGGCGAAATCTGTTTCCGAGAGCAGCACCTCATCCATCTCGCCCTTTGGCGTATTACTTGTCGTCGCGCGAGCCCGAGTTTCATCGCCAAGAAGCCTCACACCTTCAACGGTGCCCACGGTTGCGGCATAAATTCGCGCAAGGGACCGAGCGTTCCCAATGCCATTCGCTCCCGGAATCATCGCGCGATGAACTTCAGGCTTGTTGAAGACGCCATTTCCAAATGCGCCATTAAGTCCAAGAGCTTCTGCACCCTTTGTTCCCGGTGCACTGCGTTCCATCATCAACTTTGCCACTTCAGGAGTGAACTTTGGAATCGGATGCGCCATGAGGCGAGCAACACGTGGCTCTAATTCCTCAGGCAAGCCAATGTGGAATTCAGCACCCAAGGGCGACACAATTTCTTCGCGTACGAAATCACCGATGCTCTTACCCGTTACACGACGAACAAGTTCTCCTGCCAACCATCCGAAAGTGATGGCGTGGTAGCCGTGTGTTGAGCCCACTGGAAAACGCGGAGCTGTCGCAGCGAGACGCGAGGTAACGGTGTTCCAATCGAGAGCTTCTTCCAACGTGATGTCGCCATCAACGGTGTACAAGCCGGCACGGTGCGAGAGAAGTTGCGCAACGGTGACGTCGCCCTTCCCCTGTGCAGCGAATTCAGGCCAATAAGTCGAAACCGTTTCGCTGTAATCGATAAGACCACGTTCTACGCACATTGCTACTGCAATAGAAGTAATGCCCTTTGTGGTGGAGAAGACAACCTGAAGCGCATCAGCGTCATAAGGAACCGAGTGGTCCTTATCGCGCCATCCGCCCATGACGTCAACAACACATTCGCCACGGTGATACACCGAAACTCCTGCGCCATGTTCTTCGCCTTTTTCAAAACCTTCAAGGAAGGCCGCGCGTACGGGTTCCCACCCTGACGCGACATTGTCAACGGTGAGCAACGACATGATCAGCCGTCAATGATGGAGCGGAGCTTTTCAATCTGACCAACAGGGTCTGGTCCGACTGGGTTCACCGACAACACGGTGACTCCGGCTTCCTTATAGGCAGCGACACGCTCCTTAATGAATCCTGCGCTTCCCACGAGGTTCGCGTTCATGATCCACTCAGCAGGAATTTTCGAAGCTGCTTCGTCCTTCTTGCCATCAAGATAGAGATCCTGAATCTCTACAGCTTCTTTTTCAAAGCCATAGTCGCGGCAAACATCGTTGTAGAAGTTCTTGCCACGTGCACCCATGCCACCGACGTACAAGGCCATGTGTGGACGAGCTGAATCAAGAACCTTTGCCTGTGCTTCACCCGTCAGTGACTCATCAATCGCCAACATGCCGCCAGCAGAGATATCGAGACGTGGACGACTTGGATCGCGCTTTGCAAGACCTGCCTTCAACTGATCGCCCCACACATTGTGATAACGCTCTGGGTAGAACATGATGGGCAACCAACCATCAGCCATTTCAGCAGTAGCTTCAACGCTCTTGTCCTTCAAGGATGCCCACCAGATAGGGATGTCCTTACGCACGGGATGATTAATGAGCTTCAACGCTTTACCGAGACCAGTTCCCTGACCCTCTGGCAATGGAATCTGCACAGTCTTGCCGTCATAACGAAGTGGCTCTTCGCGCGCCCACACTTTGCGACACACTTCGATGTATTCCTTGATGCGCTGCATTGGCTTGTCATAGGGAACGCCATGGAAACCTTCAATGACCTGTGCACCAGATGCGCCAAGTCCGAGAATGAAACGACCATCGCTGACATAGTCACAACCGGCAGCGGTCATTGCCATCAGAGCAGCAGTACGCGAGTACACATTGACAATGCCAGTTCCGATTTCAACCCGACTGGTCTTTGCAGCAAGGTAACCAACCTGCGAGATCGCATCGAAGCTGTATGCCTCTGCAATCCACACCTGGTCGAGACCAGCCTTTTCCAGTTCAACAACACGGTCGACTGCTTCTTTAAAACCACCGGAGTAGTTAATTCCCATTGACAGCTTCATGGATTCCCCCTTGAATCGTTTCGCCAACCCTACGACTCCCAGGGCGAGCCGTGCGATTCGAGTGCCAAAGTCGCTTTCAGGTGCGACACTGACTCCATGGAATTGACTCCCACCTCGAGCTTCATCGGCCTGAGCGATGGCACCCAACTACGTATCTTGGAATGGTCTCGGCCAGAGGACTCCCCTGGCATTCCCATCCTTCTCGTTCATGGCCTTGCCTCCAATGCCCGCCTGTGGGATGGGCCTGCTCGCCATCTTGCAACGCTCGGTCACGCAGTCATCGCAATTGATTTACGCGGTCACGGGTTAAGTGACAAGCCTGACACTGGATACGAATTGACCGCCGTTGCTGACGACATTGCTGAAGTCATCACCTTGTTGCAGCCACACCAATCTGCTTCTCAAAAGCCCCTTGTGATTGGTCAATCATGGGGCGGAAACCTCGTCGTTGAACTTGCTCATCGCCACGGCGACCTCATTCGCGGAATCGTTGCAGTTGATGGTGGCACCATCGAATTGTCCAAATCATTTCCTAACTGGGATGAGTGTGAACGCACACTTCGACCACCCGCCCTCGCCGGCATGCAATATGAGCGTTTGCGTTCATACATTCGCGGTGCCCATACCGATTGGTCAGAAGAAGCAATCGATGGCCAGATGCACAACATGGAACTTCTTGCCGATGGCACCATTCGCCCTCACCTCACAATGGAACGCCATCTCAAAGTGCTCCACGGATTATGGCAACACATCCCTTCCACTCTGTGGGAGAACATAAATGTTCCCGTTCTTTTCACCCCTGCCGCAAAGCAAGAAGACGACTTCACTCGCTCCAAGCGTGAACAAATATCATTTGCTCTGCGGGTACTGCCACGCGCGCGAGTCGAATGGTTTGAGCCCGCCGACCACGATTTACACGCGCAATTCCCCGAACGCTTTGCTGCCGTCGTTGACGATGCAATCACAACAGGATTCTTCTCATGAGCCTTCCTCGCATTCTCACCATCATGGGCTCGGGCGAAACAGCCCCCACAATGGTTTCAACACATCGCAAGTTGACAGCCTTGCTGCCAAAGCCTGTCAATGCAGTGCTACTGGATACGCCCTACGGATTTCAGGAGAACGCGCCAGAGCTCGCATCACGAGCCGTCGAATACTTCCGAAATTCAGTCAATGTCGACATCAACGTTGCAGGGCTCGTCCGTCTCCATGACACTCACATCGCAGCAGACCCTGTTCAAGTCGAACGAGGCCTTCGTTCAATCATCGACGCTGATTATGTCTTTGCAGGTCCAGGCTCACCCACATATGCATTACGCCAATGGAGTGGTTCCACTGTTGCGCACAACATCACCGACAAATTGCTGAATGGCGGAATCGTCACCTTCGCCTCTGCAGCTGCGCTCACATTAGGCAAAGCGACAGTCCCGGTATACGAGGTCTACAAAGTTGGACAGGACGTGCAACTTCTCGATGGACTTGACATCTTGTCCGCTATCGGCATTAACGCTGCTGTGATCCCCCACTATGACAATGCAGAAGGCGCCAATCACGACACGCGCTATTGCTACCTCGGCGAAGCGCGACTTCTCATGTTCGAGAAGTTGCTCGACGACGAGACCTATGTCCTCGGAGTGGACGAGCACACAGGACTTGTCATTGACATTGATGCCGAGTCAGCTGCCGTGGTGGGCAATGGCACAGTCACGCTTCGCCTGCGCGGCACCTCTTTCAACTTCGAATCTGGCACGACCATCCCCTTGGCGACTCTCCAGAATCCCTGGCAGTTATTGAATTCCGCATCGCAATCGGATTCGCTCGGCAATGCCTCGACGAATCTTGCGGGAATGTCAAAGGCGCAGGATGTCGCCACGAGCGATGTTCGCTCGCAGAGCGCATCGCGAAGTGGTGAGCATCCTGGAAGCCTTGGAGATGCCCTAGAAATTCATCAACAGGAATTCGATGACGCGATTGCGAATCGCGATGCGGACTCCGCCGTGCGTGCATGTTTGGCATTAGAACAAGCCGTTCAAGATTGGTCCACCGACACACTCACAAGCGACGTTGCCGACCGTGCTCGTGCTGCCATTCGTTCAATGATTAGTCGATTGGGCGATGCTGCTGTCAGCGGTGTCCGCAATCCTCGCGATGTTGTCTCGCCATATGTCGAAGCCATGCTCGCGATTCGCGCCACAGTTCGTGCGGAGAAGCGCTACGACCTCTCTGATGTCATTCGTGATGCATTTGTGAACATCGGAATTGAAGTTCGCGACACCGCCGATGGCGTGGAGTGGAACCTCTAAAAATTCTTACACGTGGTGAAGATGAGCGATGCGTGAGCGTCCGCGTAAGCCCGAGACTGCATACACCACGATGAATTGCAGTGTTCCTACCAGAATGATGGTGGCGCTTGCAGATGTATCCAGGTGATACGAAAGGTTCATACCCACAAAGGCCGATACAGCACCGATCAATGGAGAGATCCAGAGCATTCTCGAGAACGAGTTGGTCAACATACGTGCAACAGAAGCCGGAATCACCAACAGCGCTGAAATCAAGAGGGTTCCGATCACGCGCATTGTCACCAAAATGGTGAGAGACAACATTCCCATCAGGAGTGCTTCCATCCATGCGACTCGCACGCCTGAGACCTGTGCAACTTCAGGATCAAAGGTTGCAAACAACAGGTGCCGGTACAAACCAAACACAATGAGCGCAGTAACAATTGCCACCAAAAGCACTGCGACGATGTCTGCCGTCTGCACGCCAAGCACACTGCCGAACAGGACTGCTTCGATACTCTTCTTTGCTTGCCCATAACGATTCAACAATGCCAAGCCCATTGCGAATGACGCAGTTGTGACAACACCGATTGCGGCATCAGCTCCGATTAACCGTCTCCGAGCAATTCGCCCGATGATGACACCAGATGACACTCCCCAGATTCCGGCACCGACAAAGTAGTTGAGACCCATCACTGCAGATGCTGCTGCACCACCAAAGACGGCGTGAGACAAACCGTGACCGATGTAGCTCATTCCACGGAGCACGACAAAAACTCCAAGAAGTCCACAGAGGGCTCCGGCAATCGTTGCAACAAAAATTCCGTTGGTAAAAAATTGATAGTGATACGGATCAAGAATTCCGGAAATCATCATTGGTCTACTTCCCCGAGTTCACCGAGGCGACGAGCGATTGTGTCGCCACCGTTGTCCACCACAATCGGCATTCCGCCATGAATTAAAACTTCCATCGGCGCGCCATATGTTTTTTCAAGAACATCAGAGTTCAAGATGTCAATAGGTGCACCATCGGCCACTACAGATGTATTCATACAGACAAGTCGCGGCAAGTGAGCAGCGAGACCATTGAGATCGTGCGTAGTTAGAACTATCGATACGCCGTCATCGTGCAGGTCTGCAAGTAGGTGCAACACCTCATGGCGTGTCCGCACGTCGACTCCAGAGGTCGGCTCATCCAAGACAAGAAGTTCAGGCTTATGAAAAAGCGCACGTGCAACGAATACGCGCTGCTGTTGGCCGCCCGAGAGTTCACGAATGTGACGATTCTCTAGTCCACCAAGACCTAAACGTTCCAGAACTTCCAAAGCCTCTGTTCTTTCCCCAACGCTGACGCGTGGAAAGAAACGGCCGGTGGTTCGAGTCATTGCCATCACTTCCAGCACTGTCACCGGAAAATTCCAGTCGACGGATTCCACTTGAGGCACATACCCCATGCGAAGTCCAGGCTTCTTCGTGACATGTCCCTCAACTGGCTTCACTGCGCCAAGAATCGCCTTGAGAAGAGTCGTTTTCCCAGAGCCCGATGGCCCGACAATGCCTACAAAATCACCGCGATGAATCGTGACATGCGCATCATGCACTGCCACGGTGGAGTCATACGCACAAGTGATGTGTGCGCATTCCACCAGAATGTCAGCTGTCACTGTGGGTAGTACGCCTTATCAGTGATCCCAATGTTTGTCTTGACAGCCGTCAATGCGGTCGCATCGCCACCAAGTGCTTTCACCAGCGTGATGTAATTCGAACGCATAAGAGCTGCCCAAGAATGGTCGGCATCTCCTGGCTTACCTAACAGGTCATCATCTCGAAGCGTGTCGACATAACGGGCCCCGGTATCTTTGCCGATTTGCTCAAGTACCGGAGAAGGAAATACTTCGCTACCAAAGATGGCGACGACATGTTCCTTCTTGACCTGATCAATAATCTTGGCAATGTCTTTGGGAGATGGCTCTTCGAAAGACTGTGGCTGAATGGCGCCAACGATTGTGTAGCCATATCGCTCTGCGAAGTAGGCATAGGCATCGTGGTAGGTCAGCAACTTGCGGTTCGACTTTGGCACGGTGTCTGTATCAGTCTTGATTGCTTGGTCAAGTTGCATTGCAACGCCAGAGATCTTGACGTAATTGTCGTCGAACTTGGACATATCTGCTGGATCTGCAACCACGAGCGCATCGCGAATCACATTGAGATAGTTCAAAACCTGAAACGGGCTTGTCCACAGATGAGGGTTGGGCTTACCTGCCGCAATCGGGAATGAATCATCAAATAACCAGCCACCCTTCGGCAACACAGCGGTTCCGATTTCACAGATCACTGCACTCTTGGCGTTGGCTTTTGCAAGATCAAGCGTCGGGTCCTCAAGACCAAGACCATTGACAAAAACGATGTCTGCTTTCTCCACCACTGAAGCTGCACTGGGCGGAGGTTCAAAGGTGTGCGAATTTGTTCCTTCGGGAACGATGCCACTGACTTGGATATTGGTGCCAGCCACCATCAGGCCGATGAGGTTTGTGAGCGGTGCCACTGTGGTCACGATTTGAACAGGATGGCCAGAAATTTTCTTGCCTGACTTGCACGCATCAGCAGCTTTCAGTTGACCAGCATCCGAGTCTGACGGGTTATTCAAATTGTCAGAACTCAGGTCATCTTTTGGCTGAGTGACTTTGTCGGACGCTTGTTGAGCTTTACCGCAGCCCACAAGTGAAACGGTAAGAAGGACGATGGCGGGGGCAATCAGACGACGACGCATTCCATCAGGCTAGTGGGGCAAACAGATGTCCCTCGGTCAGGGCTAACGCGCAGTCACCCTCAGGGTGAAGGACTTCACGGCACGCGCAAAGATATTGGCTTCGACATCTGGCTCTGACACGACCTCAAGGTGGGTTGCTTTCTGAGAAAACTCTCGGAACACAGTGGTCAACACAAGACGCGCAAGGTTTGCACCGATGCACAAATGTGTGCCAAATCCAAACGAGAGATGCGGGTTCGGACTGCGGCGAATATCGAAAGTGAAAGGATCTGTAAATACAGATTCGTCTCTGTTGGCGGATGGATACAACAGCATGAAGCGATCACCCGCTTTGATTGGCTGGCCGCCCACCACATCATCCGTCAGTGCCATCCGGAACATGTTGTTCAATGGCGTGACCCACCGCAACACTTCTTCCACGGCACTCTCCAACAATGTCGGATCGGATGCGAGAAGTTCCCATTGTTCTGGATGACGACAGAACTCTCGAAGGCCATGTGAAATTGCAGTGCGTGTTGTCTCTGCGCCACCCGCAATAAAGAGACCAACCTCATGAACGATGGCCTCTGGCGGCAAATGCTCGCCATCGATCTCGCTATTCACCCAAATGGACATGAAATCGTCTCGCGGGCAACCTTTCACTTCGCCCATGATTGGAATCATGGCGCCAACGAATTCTTGATTCGCCTGAATGAGCTCCAACAAAGTGGTCTCATCACGTTCGCGCATGTCAGTACGCATGAGGCGTTCGCTCCACGACTTAATCTGTGGCCACATCTCTTCGGGGAATCCAAGAAGTCGCGAGGTCAAACGCGCTGGCAATTGTCCAGCGAGCATGTCGATGACTTCAAACTCACCCTTCTCAATAGCTTCGAATACAAGTTCAGCAACAAGTGTTTCAATCTCTTGTGTTCGCTCAGCGACTGCAGAACGCGTGAGTTGCGGCTGCACCAACATCCGTTGTTGGCGATGGCGCGGATCGTCTTGCGCGATCATGTTCTTCTCATCAGTCGAGATATTGGCGCGATAGACACCTTTCGAAGAGAACACAGAAGAGCGTCGTTCGACGTCCATCACATCGGCATGGCGAGTGACTCCCCATAAACCGTTCTTCTCGTCGCGATACAACGGTTCGTTCGCGCGCATCCACGTCCACACATCATGCGGGTTTGATTGATACAGCGTTGGATCCAATAGATCAACGACAAGACGCTCTGAAGCAATGCTCATGATTCACCCTCCCCTTCGAGTGTCAGCCCACGATAAACCCTTTTCAGGGTCGGGCTCTGGCGGTAAACCCAAAACACGTTCACCAAGTATGTTGCGCTGCACTTCGCCCGTGCCGCCACCAATGGTGAGTGCCTTTGAAAACATGTACCCGCTGTACCAACTCTTGGAACGAATCGTTTTCCCCGTCTTTGCATCAGGCTCACCGATAATCATTGCGTCGGCACCAGTAATGTCTCGCGCCACTTCCATCGCACGCTGACCATGCTCGTCCGCCATGATTTTGCGAATGCTGGCCTCTGGTCCAGGTTGCTCGCCACGAAGGCGCGCTGTCAGTGTTCGCATACGAATAATTTCGATGACGGTGTGCTCTATATAGAGGTGTGCGAGGCGTTGTCGCATGGCTGCACTATGGGGGCCCAGTTTCTTTGCTTCTTCAATGATGTCCAACGCTGTTGAACCTGCGCCCCATAACACCCCTCCGGTGGACAGTGACACGCGTTCATTACCCAACGTCACTTTGGCGAGCCGCCAACCCTCATTCACATCTCCGACGACATTCGCATCTGGAATTCGAACATCTGTGAAGAACACTTCATTGAAACTCTCAGCACCTGCAATGTTCTTGATAGTTCGAATCTCAATGCCTGGTGAATCCATTGGACAAATGAAATACGTAATGCCCTTGTGCTTCGGTGCATCGGGGTCTGTACGAGCAATCAGAATGCCGAACTTCGAATAATGCGCACCGGTCGTCCAAACCTTTTGCCCATTCACTACCCATTCATCGCCATCACGCACAGCTCGTGTTGAGAGGCCCGCCAAATCGCTACCTGCACCAGGTTCCGAGAACAATTGGCACCAAATTTCTTCCGCTGCCAAAGCCGGCAGAACGTAACGATCTTTTTGCTCTTGTGTCCCAGCAAAAATGATGGTGGGTGCAGCCCACCCAATTCCGATTTGATTTGATGGACGCTTCATCCCGGCACGACTGAATTCATCATCAATGATGATCTGTTGCACGGGGTCAGCACCTAGGCCGTATGGCGCTGGCCAGTGAGGGGCGACATACCCTGATTCTGCAAATTCCCGTGGCGTGGGATTCGAATGATTCGCAATCCACTCCCTCACTGGTTGACGACGCGGGTCATCATCGGGAGGGAGAAGTTCGTCCATGTGGTCAGAGTAGGCGCTCGGGGCTACGGTAAAAGCCATGACTAAGTTGACATACGACGGAAAAGTTGCAGTAATCACGGGTGCAGGTGGCGGTCTTGGCCGACAGCATGCACTCCTTCTCGCCTCACGTGGCGCACTCGTGGTCGTGAACGACCTCGGTGGCTCCATTGACGGTGCCGGAGCAGACGCAAGTGCTGCCCAGAAGGTTGTTGATGAAATTCGTGCCGCAGGGGGCGAAGCAGTTGCTAACCACGACAGCGTTTCCACACCAGAAGGTGGCGAAGGAATCATCCAGACAGCCATCGACGCATACGGCCGTGTTGACATCGTCATCAACAATGCAGGCATCCTTCGCGACAAAACATTCCACAACATGACCCCAGAACTGGTTGATCCCGTCATCGACGTTCACCTCAAGGGCGCATTCAATGTCACTCGCCCCGCATGGATCCGCATGCGTGAGCAGGGTTACGGTCGCATTGTTTCCACATCATCTGCAGCTGGCATTTTTGGCAACTTCGGCCAAGCTAACTACGGCGCAGCAAAGATGGGCCTCGTTGGTTTCTCTCGCGTTCTCGCAGCAGAAGGCGCAAAGTACAACATCAAGGCAAACACCATTGCTCCTTTGGCTCTCACACGTATGACAGAGAACCTCATGGGGGCGATTGGCGACAAGCTTGACCCTTCACTTGTGACGCCGATTGTTGCGTGGCTTTCTCACGAAGACTGTGACGTCAGCGGCGAGATCTACTCAGTTGGTGGCGGTCGTGTAGCGCGCGTTTTCATCGGAGAGACACAAGGCTTCTACAAGCCAGACCTCAGCCTTGAAGACATCCGTGACAACTGGACGCAGATTCGCAACACCGACGGTTACGTCATTCCGGCCAATCTCCCAGAGGAAACGGCCATGTTCTTCAACGCACTCAAGTAGTCGTGAGTATCGAGTCGGTTGACTCTTTCCGAGTGCGCGCGGCGGCATGGTTGGCGAGCAATCGTCAACATGCCCCTCGCGACTACGGAGCAATTTGTCCCCCCGACTTGATTGAAGAAGGCGCTGCATGGCAACGCCACATTTTTGATGCCGGTTTTGCTGGCATTCATTGGCCCACTGAGTACGGCGGCCAAGGACTCTCCCCCGCACATCATGGAGCATGGGTCGAGGAATGCGCCAGAGCTGGGGTTCCACCGCTGCTCAACATGGTGGGACTCGTTCTTGCTGGTGGCGCCGTTATGGCATTCGGTACCGAAGAACAAAAAGCCCAGCACCTCCTGACAACTCTCAGCGCAGACCACGTGTGGTGTCAGTTGTTCTCTGAACCGGGAGCAGGAAGTGATCTTGGATCACTGAGCACCAAAGCCGAGCGAGATGGCGACCGGTTCATCATCAACGGTCAAAAAGTGTGGTGCAGCGGAGGTCGATGCAGTAACTGGGGCATCCTCATGGCGCGGACCAACCCCGATGCACCAAAGCACGAGGGAATTTCTTTCTTTTTAATTCCGATGAACCTCTCAGGTGTCGAGGTGCGTCCACTTCGCCAGATGACCGGTGAATCCGAATTTGATGAAGTGTTCTTCACTGACGTTGAGTTGCCAGCTGAGTACCTCATTGGACCTTTGCACGGCGGTTGGGGTGTAGGCATGGCTGTGCTCACCAATGAACGCGGCCATATTGGTGCAAGCGTTATTTCGTTAGAACGTCGACTGGAATCAATGTCTGCTCTGGGGCGTGGAAACGGACTCAATTCATCGCAACGCGACGAATTGCTGACATTGCTGTCCAAGGGCACTGCCTACAAAGCAATGGCTCAAACACAAGGCCCTGTTGCATCCACCGCTTCGTCACTGATGAAACTGGGCATTACTGAAATGATGTTTGGTGTCGCAATGTTGCGAGGAAACATTTCTGGCGCAGATGCAATGCTGGAAGGCGCAGATGCAATGGGAATGGAAAGTGCTCCCGGTGGACGTATTGCAGGTGGCAGCAGCCAAGTGCAACGCAACATCATTGGTGAACGACTTCTCGGCCTTCCGAGAGAACCCAAGTGAGGACCATCAGATGACGCAAAACATTGCATGTACCGACGCAACCTTGATTCCATCACTTGATGGGGTCATCGTCGCAATGCATGACTTCAGAGGAACCGGCTCTCCAATTCTCCTGTCGCATGCCACGGGCTTCCATGCGCATTGCTGGGAGCCGATGGCTGAAATTCTCTCCAATCATCACCACGTGATGGGTTTCGATCACCGCGGTTATGGCGACGCAGAAACTGTGGACCCCACAAATATTGAGTGGCTGCAATACGGACATGACGCCCTAGCTGCTGCTCGGTACCTCTCAGCACAACACGGTGGTAAGCCAATTGTTGGTGTTGGTCATTCCATGGGAGGCGCATCGCTGCTCATGGCATCACTCATCGAGCCAGAACTGTTCTCCGCACTCTTTGTCTTCGAGCCAATTGTGTTCCCACCGACGCCAGAGAACGAGGAGCGTCCCGCTAATCCCCTTGCTGGCGGAGCTCGCAAGCGTCGTTCAACGTTTACAAGTTTCGAGGCTGCACTCGAAAATTTCACTGCCAAGCCACCGATGGCTTCATTCCATCCTGTTGCACGCGAGGCATACGTTCGTCACGGATTCAAGCCAAACGAACATGGCGAAGTGGAACTCAAATGTTTGCCCGAACACGAAGCACGCACATACGAAACAGGCGGCACCCACGGCACGTGGAGCGATCTAGCAAAAATTACAAATCGTGTCTGGGTCATCTCAGGCGCACCTGCGCCTTATCAACCTTCTTCATTCGCAATCAAAGTCGCAGAGAACATTCAGAATTCCACTTACGTGCAATATGACGAGATGGGCCACTTTGGGCCATTGGAACACCCTGCCCAAATTGCATCTCTCATTGAGAACACCATCGCAACATTCTGATGACTGCTTTTGACCGCGCGGGCGACCGCATTCTCGAACCATTGCGTAATCACAATGCTCTTATCGCGCTCTTCGGATTCGCCAGTACGGTCGGCGACTTCAGTGTGGTGTGGCACATCGTTGGTTTCATACGCGCCATCGGCTCAGCACAACGACTTCACCAAGCGTTCGCGCTCTCTTTCGCACTCGGCGTGGAAAGCATCATTGTCAATCAAGGCATCAAGCGACTCTTCCGCCGCCAGCGTCCAACAACATCTGGTGACGAACGATTTGACGTGCGCACACCCAGCACCTCTAGTTTTCCAAGTGGCCATGCATCGTCTGCAACATTTGCCGCAATTATTCTCACGTCATTCACCGGATGGCCAATGGCGCTTCTCTGGTGCGGTATTGCTCTTGTCGTTGCACTCAGTCGTGTTGTTGTGCGTATCCATCACCTCTCCGACATCGTCGGTGGCATTGTGACGGGTGCATTCCTCGGCAGTATTGCCGTCCCCATCATCAACAGCATTCTGAGTTGATCTCGTTGTAAGGGAATACCCCTAGCGCTCCGTAGGTTGAATTTTCTATGACTCGTTCCTTCGGACTGACTTTTGATTACCGCTGCCCCTTCGCTCGCCTTGTACACGACCATGTTGTTGAAGGTCTTCGTGCCGGCGCCGACTGGGATGTCACTTTTCTCCCTTTCTGCCTCGGACAAGCACATGTTGAAGAAGGTCAACAAGACATCTGGGATTCACCCGAACGCGACAGTGGACTTCTGACATTGCAATTAGCCATTTCCTTGCGCGATCAGCAACCCGATGCACTTCTCGATTATCACCAGGCAATGTTCAACTATCGCCATGTCAACGGCGGCAACTTAAACGACCGCGCAAAAATCACTGCAATCATTGAAGCCGCTGGTGGCAACGCCGAACAGGCCTTTGCCGATGTTGAGTCTGGGCGCACCCTGGCAGTAGTTCGTGAAGAGCACACGAAGTACGTGAAGTCTCATCAAGTGTGGGGCACCCCTACTTTCATCATCAATGACAAGGCCGTCTTTGTCCGTCTCCTTGACCACGCTCATGGCGACACCGCAGCGGCAACGCGAACAATTGACCGCATTCTTGATGACATCGACTGGCCAATTTTGAACGAGTTCAAGCACACCAGCGTCCCCATGTAGTGGCTGTAGGTTAGGGCGCATGTCCGACCACGAAAAAAGAATGAGCGACACTGAATCGCTGATGTGGCGTTTAGAAAAAGACCCTCATTTGGCATCAACGTTTGCCAACATCACCATTCTTGATCGCTCACCCAATATGGATTTGCTCTATGCCCGCATGGAGCGGACATCGTTGCTCTTTCCTCGCTTACGTCGACGTGTACTTCCTGCACCAGGCAACCTTGGTAACCCCACGTGGGTCGATGATCCAACGTTTGATATTCGATATCACGTTCGCAAAATTTCTCTTGCCGAGCCTGGCGATATGCGCCAACTTCTTGACCTCGCAACACTTCTTGTTGCGGACCCCTTTGATCGATCACGCCCGCTGTGGCACTTCGTCATCGTCGATGGACTCGTCGGTGGTCGCAGTGCGTTGATTCAAAAGCTTCATCACACAGTGACCGATGGTCAAGGTGGCGTCGAACTTTCCATGCACTACTTGGACTTGCAGCGTGAACCCGGTCCGCTTCCTGCTCTTGACCCTGCGATCGCCAATGCAGCAACGGAAATTTCCTCACCAGATGCCACGGAAGCATTACGTGGCGCAATGAGTGACAGCCTTCGTCTTCCGCTGTCACTTTTACGTCAAGTGCGCGATGTTCTTGCCGACCCATCTCTCATCGGAACAATTACTTCATCAACATCGGCAACCATAAAAGGACTGTTGGCACAACTCAATGAAGCCGATGCTGCACGATCTCCATTATGGACATCTCGTTCATTGCGTCGTCGACTGGAAACTACTCGTGTGAGTTATCACGACATGCGTGGTGCAGCAAAAGCGATGAATGGCACTTTGAATACTGCCTTCGTCACTGCGGCAGCTCATGCAGCAAGCAAATATCATGAGCGGCTCGGTGCACCAGTGGAATCACTTCGGGCATCTATGGCAATCAGCACCCGTACCGAAGAAAGTGGAAGTAACGCATTCACACTTGCACGCATGTTGGTGCCCACCGCAGAGATGTCTCTGCCTGAACGTTTTTCAGCAGTGAATGAAATTCTTGCGGCAGCACGTGCAGGGTCTGCGTCGGGGTCGTTGGAAGCAATCGCCACAGTGTCCACCATGATCCCTACGTCTGTGGTGACGCGTCTGGCTCGTGGCCAAGCCGAAACCGTTGACTTTGCCACCTCCAATGTTCGCGGGGCGGGAATCCCGCTCTACGTTGCAGGTGCCAAAATGCTGGAGAATTACCCCGTCGGACCATTGGGCGGCGTGGCATTTAATCTCACGCTCATGTCGTACATGGGCAGCTTGGACGTTGGCATCAACATTGACGAAGCAGCCGTTGAGAGCCCAGCGCTCCTGCGCGACTCTCTCGTGGAGTCATTTCAAGAGTTGGCAACATATGCGCCGACGCGCACGGAAACCTTTGACGCATCGCCTACTACAGGCGATGCAAGTGCCACACCGATCAGGCGTCGGTGGTGGCAGCGCTTGCGCTGAGCAAAGTGCGAAGGTCGAGGAGAAGGTCTCCTACTTCGACTGCAGAGACAAGTTCGCGACGCAGCATTTCTGCCAACGCCTTGTCAATGACGGCGAGCGCTTCGGTAATGACCGGTTCGCGTGTATCCATCATGGTGAGCTCCTCTCGGGTACGGGTACGGAAGACCAGAGGTACCGGTTCCGCCCGCTGAGCACATCGTACAGATGGGGCGTGCCGATAGGTGGATACTTCCAAACCTTGGATGAAAGACGCCCGTGACGGGTGCCATAAGGTTCCAAATATGAATTTTGAGGGCAAAACCACAGTCGTCACAGGTGCCGCAGGAGGAATCGGAGAAGCATTAGCTCGCCGCTTCCATAAGGCCGGAGCACAAGTCGTTGTCGCCGATAGAGATGCACGTCGTCTTGAAGCAGTTGCTGCATCGTTGAATGCGATTCGTCCTGACTCCGCATTTGCAGTCGTAGCAGACATTGGAACCGAAGCGGGCAACATCGCTCTCATCGATGCTGCGCGAAACAAGTTTGGTTTTATCCACCTTTTCTTCGCCAATGCTGGTGTCGCACAAGGACAATTTCTTGAGAACACGGATGAAGACACGTGGAACATGGTGATGAACATCAACACCCACGCGCACCGTTGGGCAGCAAAGCACCTCATTGGTGATTGGCTCGCTGCCGGCGAAGGCTATTTCTGTAGCACCGCATCAGCTGCTGGTCTTTTGTCGCAAATTGGTAGCGCTACGTACAGCGTGAGCAAGCATGCGGCAGTTGCATTCGCCGAGTGGATGTCCATTACGTATGGCGATCGCGGTGTACGCGTGACATGCCTATGCCCACAAGGTGTCAACACCAATATGTTGAACCCTCCAGGCGCAGATGATGGCATCGATAAGCGTGGAGGCGATGTTGTGAAGGCCTCGGGTGCAGTCCTTGAGCCAAGCGAAGTAGCCGACATTGTGTACAACACGATTGTTGAAGAGAAGTTTCTCGTGATGCCGCACACAGAAGTACACACGTACGAACAACGCAAAGTTGCCGACCGCGATCGTTGGCTCGCAGGTATGCGCAAGTTGCAGAACCGCATCTTTAACGGCTGACCACAGCCGCACACCAATCACTTTTCCGGGGGGAACATCATGGGCGTCAGACTCGAACCATCAGACGAGTACATGCACGAACTTGGTCCAGAGACCAATTTCAACGAGAGCATGTACATCAACTGCTTTGATCCAACATCACAAGTGGGTGGATGGTTCCGCATGGGTAATCGTGCGAACGAAGGCTATGCAGAAATGACCGTGTGTCTGTACTTGCCGAATGGTCGCGTGGGCTTCATGTTCAAACGCCCCAATATCGAGAACAACGATGCTCTTGATGCGGGCGGACTCACGTGGACCATGGTGAAGCCATTTGAAGAACTGCGCATTGACTTTGTCGGCAAAGTTGTCGTGCTTGACAACCCACATGAAATGGCAGACCCAAAAACTGCATTTGCGAATAATCCATTTAGCGAGTGCGAAGCACACATCACGTTTACCGGCCAGGGCCGCAACAGCATGTTTGGCGGCGAGCCCGATACGCCGCACGAAACTCCCGGAGAAGAATTCGCAAAGGGCCACTATGAACAACTAGTGAGTGCCACAGGCTCTCTTCGCGTGGGCGAAGAAGAGTGGGCCATTGACGGTTTTGGTTTACGCGATCACTCGTGGGGTCCGCGATATTGGCAAGCACCGTGGTACTACCGATGGCTCACTGCAAACTTTGGCGAGAATCTTGGCTTTATGGCCAGCCGTGTTGCAAAGAAAGATGGCCCTGGTTCTCGTGGTGGTTTTGTATGGGACAACGGACAGATTCATCTTTGCGATGACGTGCAGATTTCAACGGTGACCACCGGCGAAGAGAATTACCACGACAAAGTCACTGGCGTCATCCGTTCCACCAAGTCAGGTAAAGAGTGGAACTTTGAAGGTGAAGTCGAAAGTCTTATTCCGTTGCGGAATCGTCGCCAAGATCCCGACGGCAATTGGCTAATGACTCGCATTAGCGAGGGCATGACAAAGTGGCGCATCACATCGGGCGAACATGAAGGTGCCACTGGTTTTGGCATGTCGGAATATCTTGATCAGATCATTGACGAGTCGCCTGTCGGCATCGCCGAATAAGCGTTCTGCCACATACGAGTGGCATTTCACAACGAAACCGCGACACAGAAGACGCCTACTGTGCGCCTATGCGCATCCCACGTTTCGTCCTTGCACTTCTTCTCGTTGGCACTCCTGTTGCCACAGTGGCGGTCACTGCAACAGTTGCTTCAGCAAATCCATTTACCTATACGCAAGTGTCGCTCGGAGAGGGCGCGCTCTGTGTTCTTACGACAGACCATTTGGTGTTGTGCCGAGGCGACAACTACAACGGGTTTCTCGTACCCAACTCAAATAACCGTAACGTCACGCAGTTCATGCCTGTTCTGCTTCCGAATGGTGAGCAGTGGGCAACGATCGATGCAGGTGGCTCGAACACTCGCTGTGGGCTTGCCGTTTCAGGGCGTGCCTATTGTTGGGGCGAACATCACATCGGAAGTTATTTCACAACTTCATCACGCACACCGGTTCGTGTTGAATTTCCCAATGACTTCAGAGTGAAACTGGTGCGGACTGGATATGCCACCGCATGTGCAATTGACCTCAACAACGACTTGTGGTGCTGGGGTGACGCCGCCTTCATCGGAAATGGGGATTTTGAATCGATGCGTATTCCGGTTCGTGTACCGATGCCCGATGGAAGCAAGGTGACGTCGCTCGACATGCGCGGGAACACATGTGTCACAACCGACTCACTTAAGGCATATTGCTGGGGCGACAATCGTGAAGGCCAACTGGGGTCAGGATTTAGCGAGTCCTTCTCCTACACATACTCTTGGGTTCCACGGCTACTTCCCACACCCACCGGGAAATACTGGACTTCAGTTATGTCATCTGGTGGTCGAGTTTGTGCAATTGCCGATGACAGAACCGGATATTGCGCTGGTGATAACTATCGGGGCTCTTCAGGAAATAACACATACGACAAGAGCATGCAATTTGTCCAGATGACTGTTCCTGGCGGCGAAGGACTATCAAAGATTTTGATGGCGCCATACAACTCATGTGCCATCACTGTTACCAGCAAGCTGTACTGCTTCGGCGATGGTTCAACAGGACAACTCGGAACGGGCACCACTCTTGACGGAAAGACATATCGAGTTCCTCTCCTCGATTCTCAAGTTGTTGTCAACCAATTGTCGCTCTCCGGATCTGGCACATGTGTTCTTGATGATGTCAGTCGTGTGTGGTGTTGGGGAATGATCTCTGGTGGCGCTGTTTACAGTCAGACCGATACAACGAACTTGTACCCACGTCAAATTCCCTTGATTGGCACACCAGATGTCAGCGATCCCACTGCATCTTCCGTCGATGCCGAGACCGCCACCGTGTCACTAAATGTGAATTCCAATGGGTACGCAACATCTGCCGTTCTGGAGGTTTCGACAAATACAGACTTCTCTAATTCCATTCGTCGCTCGATCACTGTCTCCGAATATGACGGCTCATACACATCCATCAGTGAATCCGTTGACCTTGCCAACCTTGCTCCTCGCACATTGCACTATGCACGTGTCATCGCCACCAATACTTTCGGTTCGATGACCAGTTCAGTTTCAATGTTCACCACATTGGGAACAGAGCCTGTCGTTTCGGACGTCACCGCTTCCAACATCACTGGAAATGAGGCAACTGCCACATTCAGAGTGAACCCAAGCCGACTTCGCACCACTATTAGTGCCGAATTTTCTTCTGACCTGAATTTCCAGAGCGATCTGCAGTCGTATCCGCTGACGGGCGCATCAGGCACATTGGATGTCACACGTTCAATCAATCTCACTGGATTGCAGCCGCGCACCCGCTATTACTCACGCGCAATAGCAACCAATCGGCTCGGCACCACCGTGGGCAATGTCAGTTCCTTCCTCACCATCGGCTCTTCGCCATCAGTTGTGTCTTTTACCACCTCGGCATCGGTCCGTTCGATCTCTCTAGACGTCACAGTTGCAACAGGTGCCAGTTCTGGCTCAGTGCGTGCGGAAGCTTCCACAACTTCAAACTTTGCAACAGTTCTCACATCCAATACATCTACGTTCACCAGCACTGAGCCCACCAATCACCAACTCACCATTACTGGAATGCAAGCCCGGACGGATTATTTCGTACGTGTTATCGCAACAAACCAAGTCGGGACACATACGTCTGCTGCAGAAACTGTTCGCACGATGGGAGGCGCACCATCGGTGTCCACCCCGACTGTTCAACCATCTTCACATGGTGCTTCATTTCAATTGCAGTTTGATGCCAATGGGCTTGATACGGAAGTCACACTTCTCTTCACGACCCGCAACGGAACCGACGATCCATATGAACTGTTTATTCGACAGTCCGACACATTTGGCCTACAAGATGTTTATTACACCCTCGAAGAACTTCGCCCAGGAATGACATATGAGGTCGCGTTAATTGCTCGCAATGAAGCCGGCAAATCAACATCGGCAACAGTTAGCTTCACAACTACTGCGCCACTCGGAGTCATGATCAATAATGATGACTACTCAACTGAGTCAGCAACGGTCGACCTCACCATCACTCCTCCGAGTGGCGCTGTCGCAATGCGTATATCGAATCTCAAGACATTCAAGGGAGCAACAGTCTTACCAATCACTTCGACTATGTCATGGGAACTTATAGCTTCGGATGAGGAATTCGCTGATCGCACTGTCTATGTACAGTTCTATTTCCGCAATGGAACATCTGCCACTTATGAAGATGACATCACTCTCGTAACTGACATTGTCTCGCCAGATGATGAAGCACCTGTCGTTAGAGCGATGAGCGCGGCAAAGACACTTGTTTCATCGGTGGGCACGGTGAAGAAAACATCAACACCTACCGTGACAATTTCGGCACGCGACAAGATGTCAGGAGTCGTGCGAATTGAGATCAAAGCACAAAATCGCACTTCTTCTCTTCGCGTCTCTGCCGCGCGACGTGGTACCTACGTCGTTGCGTTTCCAAAGGGTCAGCGCACGATGCAAATACGAGTTATCGACAAAGCGGGCAATAAATCCAAGTGGATCACCGTCAAGGCAAAGAAGTAGTTCTCACTAGTCGAGGTCGCTGCGCAAGAGGAATCGCTCAGCGACACCTTCATTGCCGATGACTTCCACTACTTCCAATGGCGAACGTCGCCAGAGCACAAGTAGAAGGTCCTCTGCAGAACCACGCAGAGCAACAGATCCTTTGGCATGCTCCCGCGTTGCAATCATCTCAAGCCCATCGCCCGGGGTGAGCAACCACTCACCTTCAACGTCTGTGCAATGGATATGCACTGAGCCGCCCACTATGGGTTGTCCCTCACGCATGTGCGGTGTCATCACATAGACAAACTCATCGATGCCATCGCTGGCCAGCTCTGCATCAATGACCGGACGCATTCCTGCAGCCCATTGGGCATCCCATGCATGAATCGCCGTTTCATGCGCCATGCGGCGGATGATCCATGACACCGTTTGAGGGCCCGTCCATGTCCACACTGGCTGATCAGGGTCCAATCGCGTCAGAGTTTCTACCAGTGCATCAACGCCATTGTCATACCAGCGAATCATGTCTGCGTTTGCTGGACGACTAGCTCGGATGACCTGCGAAGGGTCCAGTGCGCCACTTGCCGCCATGCTCTCCCAAAACAAATGCACTTCACCGACGTGCCACAACAAGTCCGCAACGCGCCACGGCGCACACGCCAAGACTGGGGCATCAAGCGAGGTACGTGCGGCAATAGCGATTGCATGACCAGAAGCAGCGATGTGCTCCAGATACTTTTCGTTGTTCATTAGAGACTGCGCGTGGCGTCAGCTAGTTCTTGCCATTCACGCATTGGCAAGGAACCAGGCTTGTCCGTGAGTACCTGAATACACACGTGGTCTGCACCTGCATCCAGATGACCCTTTACTGCGGCGACTACCGAATCAATGGAACCCCACGCCACAATCGCGTCCACAAGTCGGTCTTCTTGATGCACGATTTCTTCTTCAGTAAAACCAAAACGCTTCAAGTTGTTTGTGTAGTTCGGCAAGCGTGTGTACGTCGTCATGTACTTACGAGCAATCTCGCGCGCTTTTGATGAGTCAGTCTCCAACACCACTGCAAGCTCGGGAGCCAGCAATGCATCAGCACCCATGGTCTCTCGCGCAAAGGCCGTGTGTTCCACTGGTGTGAAATACGGATGAGCACCTGCACCACGTTCTGCCGACAACTTCAACATCTTTGGTCCCAGAGCGGCCAATACGCGCTGTGGTGCTGTGGTTGGTGCGGCGCCAAAGAAGATTCCATTGTCCATTGCATCGAGATATTCCACCATCGTGGTGTATGGCTTGTCGTAGGTGCCCTTGTGTACTCCCTGCACCATCGGAGCATGACTCACGCCGATACCCAACAAGAATCGATCAGGAAATGCCTCGGTCAACGTCTTCCACCCCGCCTGCATTGTTTGTGCAGTACGTGCATGCAAACTTGCAATGCCAGTTGCGAGCACCATCTTCTTTGTTGCAGAAAGTAACAACGCAGTCGATGCGAAAGGTTCGCGGATGACAGCTTCGGGAACCCATACAGCTCCGTAGCCCATCTCTTCGACCTGGGCGATGGCTTCTTGTGCCTTCGTCATTGGTTGCAGATCAAAGTCCGCAGCCCACAAACCGATACGTCCGAGATTCATGTTGCTCATCCCTGAGACGCTAGGCGTTCAGCGACGTGAAATCACTAGCGCTGATATACCCAGTCATCAATCAGTCGACGAGCAATGGACATTGCTGGCGGAATCATTGGCAATTCATCACGCTTGTACCAATTCGCATCATGAATTTCGACTGGGTCACACACAATGTCTCCCGACTCCCAAATCGCAGTGAAGCCCAGCATCAATGAATGTGGGAAAGGCCATGGCTGACTAGCGACGTATCGAACATTGCCGACCTTCACACCCACTTCTTCTTCCACTTCGCGCGCAACAGCTTGTTCGAGGTTCTCCCCCGCTTCCACAAACCCAGCAAGTGTGGAATACATCGGAACGGGGAAGTTTGCGCCTCGTGCGAGCAGAGCCTCTTGGTGATCTCCTTCACCACGAGTGACCAACGTGATGATCGCGGGAGCGAGCCGTGGGAATGCCATCAATGAACAAGCAGGACACACATAGGCACGCTCGTTTGGCGCCATCTGCGTCGGCTCTCCACATCGACCACAGAATCGATGAGTGCGACCCCACTCCACCAATTGCACAGCACGACCGGCGACGGCCCATTCAGTTTCGCTTACCCGTCCAAATAAAGCTCGCAAATCCATCTCGGCGCCATAGCCAGGATCTTGTCCATGCGGAACATCAATTCCCCAACAGGCAACATCTCCATGCATGCCGAGGAAGTGCTGATCCCATTCTTCTTCTGCCGGCTGGTTGTCAATAAAGACTTTGCTTCCCACCACATGAATGAAGCGGTGTTCGAGAGCATGCTCAGCGGGGGTCAGAGATGGGCGAAAGGAGGACTCATGCGGGTTCATCTCCATTGACGGTAGTTGGCAGGGGCTTGCCTAGGATGAGCCAATGGCACGTAATCAAAATCCAGTCGTAATCGTCGATGCAGTACGCACCCCTATCGGGCGTCGTAACGGCGGTTTATCCACCCTTCACCCCGCAGAACTTCTCGGTCTTGCTCAGAAGGCAATCATCGAGCGCTCCGGCATCGACCCCTCCGTCGTGGAGCAAGTTGTTGGCGGTTGCGTCAGCCAAATCGGTGAACAGTCATTCAACGTGACTCGTACTGCATGGTTGGCAGCAGGACTTCCACTAACCACCGCTGCAACAACTGTCGACACACAGTGCGGTTCCTCACAGCAGGCAACCAGCCTTGCTGCGTCACTCATCGGTTCTGGTGTCGTTGATGTTGCAATCGCATGTGGCGTTGAAGTCATGAGTCGCGTCCCCATCGGCAGCAACAGCAAAAAGGAAATTGGCCTGGGCGTCCCCATTCCAAAGACCTACTTTGAAGAATATGAAATGACCTCGCAGTTCGAAGGTGCAGAGCGCATCGCAGACAAGTGGGGCGTCACACGCGCAGACACCGACAACTGGGGTGCTGAATCACAGGCTCGTGCTGCACGTGCATGGAACGAAGATCGTTTCTCCGGCCAGTACATCGAAGTGGATGCGCCAGAAGTCAACGAGGCAGGCGAAGTCGTCGGCACACGTCGCATCACCAAGGACGAAGGCCTTCGCGAGACCACACTCGAGAAGCTCTCTACCTTGAAGCCAGTGGCTCGCCCAGAAGGTGTTCACACCGCTGGTAACTCATCACAGATTTCTGATGGTGCGGCTGCAGTTCTCATGATGACTGAGGAGAAGGCAAAGTCTCTCGGTCTCAAGGCTCGTGCTCGCATCGTGGATTCCTGCCTTGTTGGCGTTGATCCCGTACTCATGCTCACGGGCCCGATCGACGCGACACAGCGTTTGCTCGAGCGCAACAACCTCAAGATTGATGACATCGATGTCTTCGAGATCAACGAGGCATTCGCATCAGTGGTTCTTGCATGGGCCAAGGAAGTGGGCGCCGATCTCGAGCGCACCAACCCGAACGGTGGTGCAATTGCACTCGGTCACCCACTCGGCGCAACAGGCGCCTTCCTCATCACCAAGGCACTGAATGAGTTGGAGCGCACCGGCGGTCGCTACGGCATCATCTCCATGTGCTGTGGCGGTGGTCTCGGTACCGGCACTCTCATCGAGCGCATCTAAGCAAAGGAGCGCGCTACGTCGCGCAGAACTATTCCGATCATCGTGAGCTTGTGTCTCACTCTCGTATCGTGCTCAGCCACCCGCATCCAATCGGATGCGGGTGGTCGCATTCTTGCCACCGTGACGCACGTGTCCGACGGTGACACATTGTCTGTTTCCTTCTCTGGTCGCACAGAGACGATTCGCCTTATTGGGGTCGACACTCCTGAAACCGTCCATCCGCGTAAGCCCGTGCAATGTTGGGGGCCTGAAGCATCAGCACATACAAAAAGCACTTTCCCGCCAGGAACAAAAGTATTTGTTGCGCGCGACGTCGAAGCAAGAGACAAATACGGTCGCTTCTTGGGATACGTCTATCGCGCAACCGACAACCTGTTTCTCAATTTAGAACTCGTTGCCGATGGCTGGGCACGGCCATACCCCTTTGAGCCCAATACATCGTTGGCGACAGATTTTGCTCAGGCTGCAAACATGGCTCAACAAGAACAACTCGGGCTCTGGGCACATTGTCAGGGGTAGGGTTCTTTTATGGCCGATACCCGCTCGCTTGCTTCGCGCTTAGGACACTCAGATGATGCGCGGTTAGTCATTATCTCTTGTGATGATTTGGGCTCTTGCCACGGTGCAACCGTTGGCGTGTATCAAGCCATTCGTGAAGGCATCGCAACTTGTGCGTCCATCATGATGCCCGCACCGTGGGCTCGCTACGCCGCTGATGAATATCGCAATGAAGACATCGGAGTGCACCTCACCCTCAATGCAGAACATCCGCTGTATCGCTGGGGTCCACTCACGCACGCACCCACGCTTCTCTCTGGCGAAGGTGGCTTTCCACGTTCGGTTGATGACTTGTGGGAACACGCAGACTCCACCGAGGTATTGCGCGAATGTCGTGCCCAAATTGAACGAGCCATCGCATGGGGCATCGATGTCACTCACTTGGCACCGCATCTCACATCGATTACGTTGCGCCCTGAATTTTTTGATGTCTACTTAGAGCTCGCTTTTGAATTCAAGTTGCCAATTCGCTTGCCGTCGACCATCTCTGCAGAAGCAGCCGGTTTCCCCTTTCGCCAATTAGCAAGCGAAGAGGGCGTCGTCTTCCCCGACCATTTCGATCATGACTGGCGCACAGGCAGCCGTGAGCGTGTGTTCGCTGCAATCGCCAACTTGCAGCCGGGCGTCACAGAAATTCATGTGCAACCTGCCATCGATACCCCCGAAGTGCGAGCGCTTGGTGGCATCACTGAGGGCTGGATTGATGATCTCGAACTCGTTACAACAAATCAAGAACTTCGTCAGGCGATTACCAACAGCGGCGCAGTTCTTATTGGCTATCGCGAACTTCGTGATGCCATGCGCGCTGGCTAATTACCAAAGCCCATTAGGACGTAACGGAGACGTGCTCTCGTACGCCAAAGAATAAATCTGTCTCTTGCATTCCTTCAGGAATTTCACCAAAGACACTCGCCGCAAGAATCCAGTCCTCCCACGGATACACCTTTGCAAGTTCGTCATCATCAAGACCGAACCACCACTTTGATGACGGATCAATTTGTGTCGCATGGGCCAACAACGATTCCGTGCGTGCACGTAGGTAACGGCCAATATCAAGTCGCGTTGTGATGCGGTGGTCTTGCGAAGGACGAGCCAACCACTTCTCATCAAATGGCGACTCACCAAACTTCAGCAACAGTGCCTCATGCACAGCCAGAACACGTTCTTTTGCCCACAACGTGTAATACATCTTCGATACTTGCCATGGAGCACCAAGTTCGGGGTACCACGCGGGGTCTCCAGCACGGTCAAAAGCAAGGAGGCTGATGTCGTGTACGCGCAAGTGATCGGGATGCGGATATCCGGCTTGATCATCGTTATAGGTGAGAATGACTTGAGGCTTCTCTGCCCGAATCAATGCAACAAGTCGCCCCGTTGCCTCATCAATGTCTGCCATGTGAAAACACTCAGGATGATTATTGGGTTCAGACCCTGCCATGCCCGAGTCGCGATAACCCAACATATGTAGAGCAGAGAATCCGATTGCCTCAATTGACTTCTTTAACTCATCAGGTCGTAAGCGGGCAATAATCTCGCGCTCTTCTTCTGGAGTCGCACCATGGAATGGCTGCCCTGGTTCACGCAGTGCAGGATTCTGCAGATCGCCTTCTTCCCCACCCGTACAGCAGACAAGAACGGTGCGCACACCTTCTTCGTAATACCGCGCGACCGTAGGAGCACCCTTTGACGCTTCATCGTCTGGGTGTGCGTGAATCGTCATCAAACACAACGGTTGCCCAGTAGACGAAAGCGGCTGTGTCGACATCTGTTTCAGGATAGTGAAACCAACGCATTGACACCTGATGCACGAATAGAGTCACATCGATGACCTCTCTTCGCACCCTCGCCTTCTCAGCCGTCGGCGCCACACTTCTCCTCACGTCCTGCCTCTCCGATGGGCAGACAATGAAGCCACCAACCCCTGAACAGGAATCTGCTTTCGTCACGGTCACAACCCTTCCCCCCGCAATAGGCGAAGGTGGCGATGAAGGCACGGCGATGTTGGTCACTGGCCCGTGGGTGAACGGAACAGCAATCGATGCTCGTTACACCTGCGATGGAACGGGCGTTGCACCGCCTTTGGCGTGGACGAGCGGATCAGACAAAACCAAGGCCTACGGAATCGTGCTGCGCGATAACGATGCACCGAACTTCGTTCATTGGGTGGCAACCAACATCAACCCCAGCACTACTTCTATTGGCGAAGGCTCACTTCCGAACGGCACATTTCTTGCTATCAACGGTTCCGGCAAGCCGTTATACGCACCTCCGTGCCCTCCGAAGGGCTCCACCCACTCGTACACATTGATGGTCTACGCACTTCGCTCCGCTATTGCCGTCACGCCGACGTCATCGGCTGAACATGTCATCGCCGACATGGAAGCATCTGTCCTCGAAGTAGCGACCACCGATTTCGTCTACTCGAGGTAGCCGTTACTCTCGGTAGTCGGCCACCACACTGAGGGGTCAGTCCACCGCAGAGGGCGTTCAGTCTGTGAGAATAGGACTATCGACCCCACCACTGCTGCCCTGCCAATCGGCGTTTTCGAGACTGACGTCAATTGTCGTCTCGTCGCGGGCAACGATGCATTCCGCTCGCTCGTCCTTGATGGTGCACCACTTGTCGTTGGCACTGCACCATGGACCAATGCATTGCCGCATGAGCGCACAGAGTGTGAACGGCGTTGGGTGGAATCGCGTAACAGCGGTGCAAGTTTTGCAGTTGAGTTTCGCGTTGGTCGCGCAACAGGTGAAGCCGTGTGGATTCAAATTGCTACGCAACCAGTCATCATCGACAATGTTGTGACCGGATACGTCGGCACCGCAATCGACTGCACCTCGCTCGTCACGCAACGTCAGCTCTCCGATCAACTCGTCGGCCTTCTCGATGTTTCGGGCGATGCGGTCATTGTGTTTGACCGCGTGGGTGATCTTGCATTTGCTAACGACACTGCGCGCACTCTTATCGGCGTGACCGACCCCGGCGCAGGACATGGTGATGTTGCAGCACGCGCATTTATGCAAGCGGTTCGGGATCAATTACCACGGGTTCTCCTTGATGCCGCTCCTCCATCTGGTTCACCCAATCGCTGGGAAGGTGAGATTGGTTTCCGATCACCCGATGGCATGGCGCGCATTCTCGAAGTCGTAGTGCAAGTTGTACGCGATGCAGACGGCAGTGTGCACCACTGGGCAACCATCACTCGCGACATCACTGAAGAACGTCAGACGCAGGCAGAACTTGCACGTCAAGCAACACACGATGCTCTCACCGGTCTTCCTAATCGGGTGTTGTTTATTCGTAAGACCACCGAAGCGCTTGAACGCAGTCGCACCACACATGCAACAGTTGCAGTGTTATTCATCGACCTCGACAAGTTGAAGCACGTCAACGACACCATCGGACACGCTGTCGGCGACCAACTCATTGTGACCGTGTCGCGCCGTCTTGCAGCTGCCACTCGCCCGAGTGATCTTGTGGCGCGCATTAGCGGTGACGAATTCGTTGTTTTGTGCGAAGGATTACTGGACGAGCAAGTTGCGCTTGATGTTGCCGAACGCATTCGCACATCCATCACCGGACCCTTAGTTTTGCAAGGAGTGGAGATTGAAGCAGGCGCAAGCGTTGGCGTAGCAATGTCAACTCCTGATTTGCTTGCAACAGAATCTGCGGCCGATGCAGCAGTGACTCTTCTGCGATCCGCTGACACTGCGATGTACCGCGCAAAACAACGTGGACGCGGTCGCTCCGAGCTTTATAGCGAAGAAATGCGTTCGGCGGCGCGTGAGCGTTTGCAACTTGCGTCAGAGCTCGAACAGGCGCTGGCGTCCGAACAGTTCACTGTTCTGTATCAGCCCATTGAGTCGGCACATACAGGACGGGTTGTTGCTGCAGAAGCCTTGTTGCGCTGGAATCATCCGACGCGCGGACTTCTTGCCCCTGGTGCTTTCCTTGATCTTGCTGATGAATCTGGCCTCATTGCACCCATTGGCGACTGGGTATTGGAACAAGGCGCACGCACGATGGCGCAGTGGATCAACGATGGGATCGTTGATCGCTCTACATCCATCCATGTGAACGCTTCGCGTCGTCAACTTTCTGACATCACGTTTGTGGATCGCGCACTGACTATTTTGCGCAACAACGGACTCGAAGGCCCACAACTGGTATTTGAAACTTCCGAGTCAAACCTTGTTGAAAACAATCCATCGGTTCTTCGTACCGTGACTGCGCTGAAGCGTCAGGGCGTACGAATTGCAGTGGATGATTTCGGCTCTGGCTACTCATCGCTTGCATCACTTCGCACCTTTCCTGCGGACCTACTCAAACTGGATGGCACGCTCGTACGCGATGTTGGTCGCACAGACGGCGGAGACGACCCAATGGTGCGATCACTCATTCAGTTGGCGCACTCACTCAACTTGCTGGTCTGTGCAGAATGGGTCACCACTGAAGATCATGTTCAGCGCCTCAAGGTTCTTGGATGCGACTTTTTGCAGGGAAACCGAATCGGTCAACCAATTAGTGCCGATGAATTCGCTGAAAAACTTCGCCGCAAGGCTGCAGCGAACAATTCCAATAGTTAGAACCGGAAGTAGTTGGAGACTCGACTCCAACTACTTCCCTGATCACTGAGTTATTTAAATGCCATTTTTGCGGTAGCAGACTTCGACTTGCCCTTCTTGGGCGTGACTGTCACAGTCACTACGCAATTGCCTGGCTTCAATTTCTTCACCGTTCCACCGGAAACCTTGCAAATCTTTGAAGAACTCGACGACACCTTCAATGCAACTTTTGCTCCTGCCGGAACTGCAATATTTGCAATCTTTGCGATGGACGAAGAGGTGATTGAACTCTTCGTAATCGATGGGATAGTTGTCGTCGTTGTGGTGACCGCCGGAACTGTCGTTGCGCTTGAAGAGTTCGAGGCAATCGTTGTTGTTGTCGGCGAAGTCGAAGATGACGATGACGATGGCGATGAACCATTTCCGTTGCCGTTAAAAGCCCACAATTCGGTACCAGTGGTGCCGTCATCAGCTTGGAAGTACACAGAATTACCAACTGCAAACTTTGCGTCTCTTATCGTAGTGATACCACCACATGGTCCTGTTGTCCCAAAACTGGTGCACGCAAGCCCAGTATTGATGTCTTTGATCATCACAGTGCCCGCAGATGTTCCATCGGACATCCATAACTCGTTTCCGTACGTTCCATCATTTGCTGTGAAGTAGTAGGTGTTTCCAGCGACAACGGCAGATCCTGGACCTGCGGTCACTCCGCCGCATGGACCTGTTACCCCGAAACTGGTACACGAAGCGCCCGTGTTGATGTCTTTGACCATCACAGTGCCCGCAGTTGTCCCATCGGACTTCCACAACTCAGTACCGTTCGCGCCATCGTCGCCCAGGAAAAAGAAATAGCTTCCTGCGACTATTGCATTGCCAGCATTCATCATTGAAAAACCTCCACATGGGCTTGTTCTCCCGAAGCTGGTACACGAAGCGCCCGTGTTGATGTTTTTGACCATCACAGTGCCAGAACTCGTTCCATCGGACTTCCACAACTCATATCCGTTCACGCCGTCGCTCCCCTTAAAGAGCACCGTGGTTCCCAAGATGAATACGTTTCCGCTTACGCCTCCACATGGTCCAGGTCGACCACCGAAATCACACGCCTGACTTGGATCAACATCTTTGATCATCACAGTGCCTGAGTTTGTTCCATCGGACTTCCACAACTCAGAACCATTCACTCCGTCGTCCGCGCTGAAGTACAACGTGTTCCCTACGGCTTCTAATTCCCCGGTAAAACCAGAACAGCCACTGTTGTTACATGAAGTTGAAGTGTTGATGTCTTTCACCATCACAGTGCCCGAAGTTGTCCCATCCGACTTCCACAACTCAAAGCCATCGGTTCCGTTATTTGCCGGGAAGTACATCGTGTTCCCCACAGCTTTAAACGGAAAAGTCGTGCTATCAAGGCCATAACACGGTCCAACCGACCCTGAGTCGGTACACCCAGTAGCAGTGTTGATCTCTTTGACTAACACAGTGCCTGAATTTGTTCCATCCGACTTCCACAACTCATTGCCATGGGTTGCATCAACTGCTCCGAAAAATAAATTACTGCCAACAGCGGTCAACTTGGACGGACGACTGCTACATGGTCCTGAAGCCCCATTTATGGTGCATGAGCCTGGGTAAACATCTGCCACCATCACTGTGCCTGAGGTGGTTCCGTCGGACTTCCACAATTCAGAGCCGTTTGTACCGTTGTCTGCAGCGAAGTACAAAACGCTACCAACAGCGGTCAGATTCGTAATGCCTGAACCACAGGGGCCATTGACTCCAAAGTTGTCGCAGTTAGTTCCAGGGTTGATGTCCTTCACCAGAACAGTGCCGGACTGAGAACCATCTGTCTTCCACAATTCAAGACCGCTTAATCCGTCATTGGCAGTAAAGAACAAAGTGCTCCCAACTGCAGTCGCCCTGAATTGATCAGCGACACCACCGCACGGACCGGTGACCATCATGACGGTGCAACTCGCCCCGGCGTTGATGTCCTTCACCAGGTGGAGTTCAGATCCAACTCCTAACGCTGGGCTACTTGCCAGAA
This sequence comes from Acidimicrobiaceae bacterium, assembly GCA_947446815.1. Taxonomy (GTDB): domain Bacteria; phylum Actinomycetota; class Acidimicrobiia; order Acidimicrobiales; family Ilumatobacteraceae; genus UBA2093. Next base: position 28,534 of record CANFGT010000005.1, on the reverse strand, counting down.
AGGCAGTCGCGCAGACCGACAGAGCAATAACGATCGACTTCATTCTCTTCGACATGAACAGACTCGCTTTCCTATTAGACCCCCACAGATGGGCCACAGGTAGAAAAGTACTACATCAAGTAGTGAATCACTGCAACATGGGTCATACGTCGATTAACGCTGTTCTTGGGGCACCCCAGATAGGCCGGCGAAGTACGCAAGCACTGGTTGCGCTTTATTGATGTCGAGACTGAACGTGAAAGTTCCGTGCGACATATCACTATTCACGGGGAGCGCATAAGACTTTGACCCGCCCGTACCCAATGGACGTAGCTTGCGTCCAAGATCAATCAAGTCAAGTCCATCATCCACCGTGACTGCATGTGCAAATGACACCAGCACCTTGTTGGTATTCAGTGGGTGGCCTGCCAGATACTTCGCAACATCTTTGGCGAGCATCGACATAAATGCACGTTGACGGTTTCCTCTGCCAACGTCACCGGTTCCTTCCAGTTGCCATTCACCATCAATCCGTTGTTCGAAGTGGCGTGAGCGCACATACCGCAATGCATCAGCACCGGATTGCAGCTTGCAAGATTTCCTATCAATCAAGAAACCAGTCGCTTTGTCACGAGAAGCATGTGCGACACAGATGTGGACTCCGCCCACTGCATCAATGATCTCTTTGAATCCAGCGAAGTTCACTTCGACATAGTGGTGAATCGGAATGTTCAGAGCGCGCTGCACCGTGCGCACCAAAACGTCAGGTCCCTTTTGATATGCAGAATTGATCTTGTTGTATCGACCGGCATCACCCATACGCGCCCACAAGTCACGCGGAATTGACATCGTTGCAACACTGCCGTCTTTGGTATTCACGTGAACAACGATCATCGTGTCAGAACGCTGACCAGGATTTGCCGCTTCATTACCGACAACCGCATAATCCGCATCGCCTGGCTGAGCCGAAGCGCGTGAATCAGAACCAACCAACAGATAATTTTCAAAACCGTCTGATGCAGGAGACAAAACAGGAGTCACTTCCGGTACGCGACCCACTTTGCCCATCTGTGCATTAGTGGCACGAACAATGCCCAGCGCACCAGCAAGGCTTGTCACCAATGCGATGGAGACAACGAGCATCCATCGAGGCGCACCCGTGACTCGTGAAATTCCATGGTCAGTTGGCACGTTCCTACGGTACTCAGTCCGATGCAGGACGAAGATGCACCACATCGGCAGTGTCAATGCGATGAGTCACTGCGCAATCATCCAATACAACAAGTCGACCATCAAGTTCCACACTCATTGCACGACCAATAATGTCGTTACCAGTTGGCATCTCCACACGCACTCGTGAACCAACTGTCGAGAGGTTCGCAACGTATTCCGCATTCATTGCCTCGTCGCTCAGCGACAAGAGTCGATCAATCTCAGGCAACATCGCCTGTAAGAACTCATCGGGCGTCACTACACGCGTCCACCCACTTGACTCCAATGAAACTGCTTCGGGTGGCGCCCAACCCAGATTGCAGCCAATCCCGACCACAACAAATGGAATCTTCCCATCGGCGCCAATGGGGGCTGCCTGGGCCAAGATGCCCGCCAATTTTTGTGTGCCCACCAAAATGTCATTCGGCCACTTCAGAACAGCCGCTACCCCACAGTCGCGCGCCACCGATGTGGCTGCCAGTGCCACCACCTGGGTTAGGACGTGCAAACGGGCAGGAACTTCACGAAATAGCAGGGAAACAAGGAGGTTGGCCCCGCGAGGGGCCTCCCAGGTCCGATCTAAGCGTCCGCGACCCGCTGATTGGTATTCTGCCCGCAAAACAGACCTATCAGGGGCTCCCGCAGCCCCCTGAGCCATGAGGTCGGCATTGGTGCTTCCGGTCTCTTCAACTGCTGTGACATGCCAATGTCCGGATTGGTTCGCCATGAGGTGGTCCATCAAGGCAAACTAGTGCCCTGTGTTGAAGAAAATCCTGATTGCCAACCGCGGCGAAATTGCCGTCCGAGTTATCCGTGCCGCTCGAGAGATGGGCATCGCCACTGTGGCGGTGTATTCCGAGCTCGATCGAAACGCCCTCCACGTGCGTCTTGCCGATGAGGCCTATGCCCTCGGCGGTCAAACAGCGGCCGACAGCTACCTCAATACCGAGGCCATCCTGAAGGCCATCAAGGACAGTGGCGCCGATGGCGTACACCCCGGATATGGCTTCTTCAGTGAGAACCCCGACTTTGCCCGCGCCATCACTGCAATGGGTGTTGCATTCATCGGACCTCCACCAGAAGCAATCGACGAGATGGGCGACAAGGTCTCGAGCCGTAAGGCAGCGTTGCGCGGTGGAGCACCCATCGTTCCTGGCACCACAGAGTTCTGTACCTCTGCACAAGAGATCAAAGACTTCGGTAGAGATTTCGGATGGCCGATTGCCATTAAGGCTGCCTTCGGTGGCGGCGGACGTGGCATGAAGGTTGTGCAATCTGAGGCAGAAGTGCAAGAGGCAATGGAGTCAGCACAACGCGAAGCGAAGAACTTCTTCGGTCGCGATGAGATCTATGTCGAGCGCTACCTCACGTGGCCACGCCATATCGAAGTGCAGTTGGTTGGAGACAAGCAAGGCAATGTGGTCTGGATCTCTACACGCGACTGCTCTGCTCAACGTCGTCACCAAAAGTTGGTTGAAGAAGCACCAGCACCAGGCTTGCCCGACGGTGTCGAAGAGGCAATGGGCGCCGCAGCAGTCAAGGCTGCAAAGGCCGTTGGTTACTACAACGCCGGCACTGTTGAATTCATCTATCAAGATGGCGACTTCTTCTTCCTTGAGATGAACACTCGCCTTCAGGTAGAACACCCCGTCTCTGAAGTCATCACCGGCATTGATCTTGTTGAATGGCAGATTCGTGTTGCATCAGGCGAATCCTTGCCAATGACCCAAGAAGAGGTTCGTGCAGCACAACGCGGAGCGGCAATTGAAATTCGCATCAACGCAGAAAACCCAGCAGGTGGAAAGTTCCTTCCCTCCCCTGGTCCCATCACAAAGCTTGTTGCTCCGGACGGATTCGGTGTTCGCTTCGATGCTGGCTACGAAACAGGTGACGAAATCAGCCAGTACTACGACAACTTGGTCGGCAAGGTCATCGTGTGGGGCAAAGATCGCCCCACAGCGATTGCTCGCACCATTCGTGCATTGAAAGAAATGGTTGTTGAAGGCATCGCCACAACAATTCCTGCCGACATTGCAATTCTTGAACACCCCGACTTTGCTGCGGTCACGCACTCCACAAAGTGGGTGGAAGAAGTTCTGGATCTCTCGAACGTTGATGCAGCACCAGTCATGCCCGCCAACGATGACGATGCACCTCTTGTACAGCGTCAAACAACAGTGGAAGTCAACGGACGTCGCTTCGATGTGAAGCTCTGGGTTCCAGAGTCTGCTGGCGTTGCTGCAGCTGGCCCTGCAAAGAAGAAGGCTGCACGTTCAGCATCTGCGGCCGGTGGCGCAGCTGGTGGCGGTAGCGGCAAGATTGCTGTTCCGATGCAAGGAACAATCGTCAAGGTTCTCGTTGAAGTGGGTCAGACCGTTGAAGCCGGACAGAGCGTTGTTGTTCTTGAAGCCATGAAGATGGAAAACCAGATCGAAGCCGACAAGAGCGGCACAGTGAAGGCTGTCAACGTCAAGCCAGGCGACACCGTTGGTGCTGGCGACGTTGTTGTCGTAATCGAATAACTATTCGGCGGCTTCGGCGAGTGCTTCAGCGAGAGCTGGATGCACCATCAGGCTCTCTTCAATATCAGTCACCTTGAGGTTGGCCGTCACCGCAAGCGCGATCACGCTGATGAGCTCTGCTGCATGGCGTCCAACGATGGAACCACCAAGAACTTCACCTGTCGCAGGGTCGCTGATGATCTTGACGAATCCGCGCGAGTCGTTATTGATCAGCGCCTTTGCCGTTGACGAGAACGGCACCTTTGTGACGCGAATTTTGCGACCAGATGCGAATGCCTCTGCTTCTGCAAGACCAACATCTGCAATTTCTGGCTCAGTGAAGATGGCGGACGCTGCCTTGTCGTAGTCAAGATGACGATGTGGTCCACGAGGCCCACCAACAATTTGTTCAGCAACTTTGCGACCTTGCATTGACGCAACCGATGACAGCGGCAGCTTGCCGCTCACGTCGCCGGCAGCATAAATATTTTCGATGTTGCTCTGGCAATGACGGTTGATGTTGATGTAGCCACCATCCATCTCCACGCCAATTTCTTCTAAGCCAAGACCTTCGGTATTAGGGATGGACCCAATCGCAAATACTGCGTGCGTGGTTTCAGAGATACGGCCATCATCACAAATAACTCGGACACCAGTTTCTGTGCGCTCAAGACCCACTGCGCGAGCACCTTTAAATAGACGCACGCCACGCGCGAGGAACGTATCTTCGAGAACAGCTGCAACTTCGGGGTCTTTGCCGGGAAGTACCTGTTGGCGACTGACAACAAGCGTGACCTTTGCGCCAAAGGAAGCAAACATGTGAGCAAATTCCACACCGGTAACACCAGAGCCGATGACGGTAATGCTCTCCGGGAAAGTGCGTGGTGGATAGCAATCACGTGTTGTTAAGACGCGATCACCATCGGGCGTTACAAAATTTGGAACACGAGGCCGAGTGCCCGTGGAAATCAGAACGTCATCGGCTTCGAAGGTATGAGTTGTTCCATCAGCTGCATCAACATGAACTGTGTTCTTATCCACCAAACGCGCAGTGCCATTCACAAGCGTCACGCCTTGGCTGTTCAGCAAACGACTCACATCGCTGGAGAGCTGGTTCTTAATGTCTTCAATACGAAGAGTGAGCGCCGCAACATCGATCTCTGCGGATCGGTTTTCAAGACCCATGCCACTCAGGCTTTCGGTGAAACTCATCGCACCGCCGGTTGCGATCATTGTCTTGGAAGGGACGCAGTCCAAAAGATGGGCCGCACCGCCAATGACTTCGCGTTCAATCAACACAACATCGACACCTTTGCGAGCCGCAGAACTCGCCGCAGCATGTCCGGCAGGCCCACCGCCGATGATGACCAGTTTCTTCTTTGAGTTCACGTCGACGAGGTTACTGGCACTGTCGTTGTGGTGCTAGAGGTCGTTGTAGACGAAGGCGCAGTAGTGGTGGTCGTGCTCGTCGTGGTTGTGGTCGTGGTCGTTGTGCCAAATCTGGGGAGCGTGGTGGTGGGCACGCTGGCCGCATTGGGGCAATATTCCGAGTGAAAACCAATTTTGTCGCGGGGCTCTCCAACATATTCAAAGTGCATGCCATCCGAGGGCCAGAAATTACCGCCCCATGCGAATCCCCACTTACGGAAGATGTGCACGATACGACAGTCCATGTGCGGTATTCCACCTTGCACATTTGTCGTTGTATTGAGATCAAGCGCCATGCCATATGCGTGACGAGATGGTGCACCAAAGGTTCCAGCTTGTCGATTGAATCGGGCAACATAACATCCCCCATAACGATTGCTGTTGCGCAAGTTAATTTTTGAAGAAAGACCCAACACCTTGACATCATTTAAAGCGTTTTGAATCGCGGCCACGACAATTTTGTGGCAGTTGTTGTGAAGGCCGATCGACGTGAATTGGTGAGCAAACAAAATATTCTCTGACAGCCACGAGGTCTCTATCTGAATTCCTTGCCCACCAGTGGGACGAAAAGCAAATTCACCAAGGAGTTTCTTTACGGTTGAAGTTCCCAATGTTCCGTCGGGGCTCTCTCTATCCCACGTCGTACGCAACCGCAGTGAGTTATTGATTGTGAAGCCGTGAGATGCCAGCGCCTTTAGCACACTTCTTTCAGATGGAATGTTGGTGATAGAGACACGCGAGATGTTGATAGCGCCAAGGACAACTGCTGATTCACTCGTGATAAATAAATCGCCCCAATCAACAAAATCATTCGGAACAATCGCACCGATAACAAAGGTGCGCTTACGGAACTTCACATCACGCAGAGTCAAGACATCACCGACCCGTGCTCCGCGTACTTCAGCAGAACGTTCCCCCATCAGAACTTTGCCAGGGCCTGCTGCTTCCGCGAGTGTTTCTCCCCCCACTGCCCTGAGGTACTCCATCGGAGCGACCATCGTTGCCATCGGAATGCGCCACCCGCTGCCTAGTCGCAAGACATCAACCCCATCGCGCACCTGAGCAGTCAGCCCGACGGTCGGGAACTTCACGAGATGACCAACCGCACCAGTCGTGGCGATTGCAGCAATCATGCGATTTGCCTCAGCCAGCTTTAATGACCGCGCTCGCGAGATGGACATCACCGGCTGCAAATAAGTGGCAGGAGCATCTGAGGTGGCATCAGCCCCCGAAGGCACCATGATTAGCCAGCACGAAAGCATCGCAATCACTACAAGGAGTTTGTTCCAACGCACTTATCGACCGTAGTTGAAGAATGGCTTCCCCAGCGGGCGGGCGTAGGAACTACCGTGGTACTCCTGTGAGTGACGAAAATGTGGACCAAAACGCTGGTGGATTAGAGCAAGAGAAGGCTCGTCGGCTGAGCGCGGTTGAAGCCCTTCGTGAATCAGGCACAAACCCGTACCCCTATCGCTTCGATCGCAGCCACACGCTGGGCGACATTCGTACTGCACATGGAGATATTGAGCCAGGCACTGAGACCGAGGTCAACGTCGATGTTGCGGGTCGAATCATGTTGAAGCGCGACCAAGGCAAGCTCATTTTTGCAACATTGCAAGATCGCTCCGACAACATTCAACTCTTTGTTTCGAAAGCTGTCGTCGGAGATGATGCGTTTGATGCAATCAATGCTCTTGACCTTGGTGACTGGGTTGGAGTTTCCGGCACCGTCATGACCACTCGCAAGGGTGAGCTCTCCATCAAGGTGTCGTCGCTGCAGTTGCTCTCTAAGGCTGTTCGTCCATTGCCCGACAAGTGGCACGGACTCACCGACACGGATACTCGTTATCGCCAGCGGTACGCAGATCTCATCGGCAACGAAGAGTCACGCCGCATGTTTGCTGTTCGTCATGCAGTGATCGCCAGTTTCCGTCGCACTTTGCATGACCGTGGATTCATTGAGGTTGAGACGCCTGTTCTGCACATGGAAGCTGGCGGTGCGCATGCGCGACCGTTCCTCACGCATCACAACGCACTCGACATGCAGTTGTATCTCCGCATTGCACTTGAGCTGCATCTCAAGCGACTCATCGTCGGCGGTATGGAGCGCGTCTTCGAAATTGGTCGCGTCTTTCGCAACGAAGGAATCTCCACACGCCACAACCCTGAGTTCACAATGATGGAGCTCTACCAAGCATTCGCCGACTACACCGACATCATGGATCTCACTGAGTTGCTATTCGTCAACGCTGCAGTTGACGCCACAGGATCCTCCGTTGTCACCATTGACGATCTCCCCGTTGATCTCTCCAAGCCATGGCGCCGTGTACGCATGGTCGACCTTGTGACTGAGGCAACTGGAGTCACGGTCCATCCATCACAACCCCGCGAAGACCTCGTAGCACTCGCCGAAAAGCATGGCGTCAAGGTCGAGAAGCATCATGGCCCTGGCAAGATCATTGAAGAGCTCTTTGAACACCTCTGCGAATCTTCGCTGCGTGAACCAACATTCGTGACGGGTCACCCAGTAGAGATCAGCCCGTTGGCCCGCGAGGATCGCAACGACCCACACCTCACCGAACGATTTGAGTTGTTTGTAGGTGGCCGCGAACTTGCGAACGCATATTCCGAGTTGAACGACCCAGTCGTACAACGCGCACGTTTTGAAGACGAGCAAAAGCAGAAGGAAGCAGGCAATGCCGAAGCTGGCACTGTTGATGAAGACTTCCTTCGTGCACTTGAATTCGGAATGCCACCAACTGGCGGCCTCGGTATCGGCATGGATCGCCTTGTCATGTTGATTGGTGGCGCTGCCTCCATTCGCGACGTCATTCTCTTCCCAACACTTCGACCGGAGGTCTTCTAATGAGCACAAAAGCATGGGGCGTTGGTATCGCAACGCTTGACGCAAACGGAGCAACACTCGATGTGCGTTTTCGCGCAGTCGGCTTAGGTGAACTTCCATCCGACACACCAAGTGTCGACACATCTGTCGATACCGACCGCGATCGTGGCGTGGCCCTTCGCCCTGTCACTGTTGCCATCGATACAACTGCCGGTCCTGCAGACTCTGCTGATGCATATCTGCGCCTCAACTTGTTGTCGCACCGCCTTGCTTTGCCACGCACCCTGAACCTTGATGGCATCTTTGGGCATTTACAGAACGTTGCATGGACATCACGCGGCCCCGTTGCAGCCGATGCGATTGAATCCGTGATGTGGAACTTCGCACGTAAAGGCGAACATCTCACCGTGCATGGTGTTGACAAGTTTCCACGTATGACCGATTACGTCGTTCCTTCTGGTGTGCGTATCGCCGACGCAAGTCGCGTTCGCCTCGGTGCATATCTCTCATCTGGCACCACCGTGATGCATGAAGGTTTCTGCAACTTCAATGCCGGCACCCTCGGTGCATCCATGGTCGAAGGTCGTATCTCGCAGGGTGTCATTGTGGGCGATGGCTCCGACATTGGTGGTGGCGCATCCATCATGGGAACACTCTCTGGTGGCGGCAAGGAAATGGTCACCATGGGTGAGCGTTGCCTCTTAGGGGCCAATGCAGGAATCGGCATCAGTCTTGGTGACGACTGCATCGTGGAAGCTGGTCTCTATGTCACGGGCGGAACGATTGTTATCGATCCATCGGGTGCTCCAGTGAAGGCTCGCTTGCTCTCGGGCCAATCTGGACTTCTCTACCGTCGTAACTCTCTCAGTGGCGCAGTGGAAGTTCTCGCTCGCTCTGGTTCATGGGGCGGCCTCAACGCCGACCTTCACAAGAACTAAACGATGAATCCCGACGAACTTGCAGCGCTCATTGCGACTCGTCGCAGCAATATTCTCATTGATCCTGCTTCAGAAGTGAAATCTGAACACATTGCGCAAATGCTCACCGCAGCGCAATCGGCACCGAACCATAAACGCACATGGCCTCTGCGCGCTGCCGTCGTTCGCGGCGAATCTCGCCGAGCACTTGGTGAAGTCATCGCTGATTCCATGGCCGCGCGCGGAGACGATGATGCGAAAGTTGAGAAGACGCGTACGAAGTACATGCGCTCTCCCCTCATTGTTGTGGTCGCCTCTGCCCTCGGTGATAGTGACAGCGAAACTGAAGAAAACAAATACGCCGTCGCTGCGGGAATTCAGAACTTGCTACTAACGGCTGAATCCATGAGTTACGCAGCTCTATGGAGCACTCCGGCAAAAGGCGCCAATGATGCGATTACGACGGTATGCGGATTCGAGCCAACAGACCATGTGATGGGAATCATCTACATCGGAGCGCCAATGAAACCAGCGCCCGACGTCGAACGTCCCGCCGTTCGCGTTACCTACTTGCAGTAAAAGTAATTACGCGGGACACTTTTCGCCCACTCACCGTTTGCACCGTGACACGTACTTTGCACGGACCGCTGCGCAGTGCCACTACACGGGTTCCTGACAAACGGCAGATTCCCGCTGATGATGCAAGAACAGATGTGGTGACCCGCTGGCTAGACCGAGCAACTTTCGCCGACAGCGACCGCACGCTCATCGATGACACTCCCCGCGAGGCCGCCACTAATGATGCACCCTCATCAGCGGGAACAGTCGTTGTTGTTGTCGTTGTTGTTGTCGTCGTTTCATCTGGCACACGAACCAGCACGATGCTGTCGAAATAGGTGCGCGTTGCATCAATGCCAGGTCCGACAAATCGGATAAACACGAAACTTGAATAAGTACCAACTCCCGCATCTTCTAGCGACCAGGCAAAAGAAGGCGACAGGGGAACCCTCGTCGTCAGACCTGGTGAGAATGCACCATCGTTCGACACCAAGGCCTCTGTTGCATACGCTGGCCAGACCATCGAGACCGTGACATCGCGAGAGGTTGTGCGCGATTGCCCATTCAAAATAGAAATTCCCGGCGTGTTCCCATTTGGCGCAAGCATCACTTCCACCGATGCAATTGCAGTCAGCGACACGCCTGATGGGCGCGATACTTTGACCCCGACGGCATGTGATCCAGCGGTTGACCAAGAAGTAGAGACGGATGACGTATTCCCCGTTGACAATTCATAAGTCCCGTCACCGTCTAAGTCCCATGAGAACGAGAGCGAATGGAAAGAAGTCATTGATCCTGATGCATCCAGTACAACGCTCTCACCCGTCAATGCTCGCGGTTGAACGTGCAGAATTGCGTCGCCTTCTACTTCGCCGATGAGTTCATACACGGCCTGACGAGCCGTATCTAAATCAATGCCGTCCTGCCAGATCCACAGAGTCACATTCTTTGTGTCCTCGTCGTAACCGGATCCATTGCCGATACCCAAACCGGGATACGTGCAGTTCCCCATCCAGTTGTGTGCAGCACCAATTGCGTGACCAAGTGTTTCAAACTTTTCCGCCTGATCGCTCGTGGTCAGATTCCACAGTGTGCGCATCGCAGCGCGACTTACTTGCAGACCAGTAATGGTGAGCGATGTTGGTGTGAGAGCAGATGAGTCAATCACTGCAGAAACCGCATCACACGATGTTGCCTGCGCAACGGACGACATAGACATCACACCGCCGGCGAGCGCAAAAACCACAAATGCGCGGAACATAGTTGTCTTAGAAAATGATTTCATGTGGTGACCCCCTGAGAGACCACCGCATTCAATCACATATCTGCCACGAATTGAATCAATGACAGAGAGCCCTTATTGCTAAAAGGAATTATCGCCCAGGTTGATAGATGCCGAATACGTCGCGCAATGCGTCACTGACTTCGCCCAATGTGGCGTGTGCACGAAGTGCTTCCTTCATCGGGAGAAGCAAGTTGTCTGTGCCACGTGCAGCAAGACGAATGGCTTCAAGAAGCTCGGTCACCTTTGCCTGATCTCGGTTTTCTTTGAAGGCCTTCAATCGGGCCAACTGACCGACAGCAAGACTTGGGTCAATCGGGAACACATTTGGTTCCGCTTCTGCGTCCACAACAAATTTGTTGACTCCGACAATGACTCGCTCATCATCGTCGATGGACTTTGTGTATTCGTAGGCGCTCTGTTCGATTTCATCCATCTGGAATCCGGCTTCAATAGCATCCACTGCGCCACCCATTTCGTCAATGCGTTCGATGTATTCCCATGCAAGACGCTCAACTTCATCAGTGAGTGACTCCACGAAGTACGAACCAGCAAGTGGGTCTGGCGTATCAACGACACCGCTTTCGTAACCAATGATTTGCTGCGTGCGCAATGCGATACGTGCAGCTTCCTCAGTCGGCAAACCAAGTGCTTCGTCGAAACCATTGGTGTGCAAACTTTGTGTGCCACCCATCACTGCAGCAAGAGACTGCACTGCAACGCGGACAACGTTGTTCAGCGGCTGCTGAGCCGTGAGCGTGCTTCCGCCCGTCTGCGTGTGGAAGCGCAACAACTTGCTGCTCTCCTTCTTTGCTCCAAAACGTTCGGTCATGATCTTGTGCCACATACGGCGGCTTGCGCGGAACTTTGCCACCTCTTCGAAGAAGTTGTTGTGTCCATTCCAGAAGAACGACAGTCGTGGTGCGAAGTCGTCAACGTCAAGACCCGCATCGACGGCAGCTTGCACGTACGCGATGGCGTTCGCCAATGTAAATGCGATTTCTTGGACTGCAGTACTGCCAGCTTCACGAATGTGATAGCCCGAGATCGAGATGGTGTTCCACTTCGGAACATTCTGTGAGCAGTACGCAAAGATGTCGGTGATGAGACGCATCGAAGGGCGCGGCGGGTAAATGTACGTACCGCGTGCGATGTATTCCTTCAACAAGTCGTTCTGAATCGTGCCGCTAATTGCACTTGCAGGAACGCCCTGCTCTTCTGCAACCAATTCATACATCAAAAGCAAGATGGCTCCGGTGGAGTTGATTGTCATCGACGTCGACACTTTGTCGAGCGGCAAGTCCTTCAACAACAAACGCATATCTTCCAGCGTGTCGATGGCAACACCCACCTTGCCAATCTCGCCTTCACTGCGCGCATGGTCAGAGTCGTATCCCATCTGAGTGGGAAGGTCGAATGCGCAGGAGAGACCTGTCTGGCCAGCTTCGAGAAGGAACTTGAAACGCTGATTCGTAGTCTCAGCAGAACCAAAGCCTGCGTATTGACGCATCGTCCATAACTTGCCGCGATACATCGTGGGGTACACACCCCGGGTGTACGGGGCGCCACCTGGGACGCCCAACTTCTCCTCTGCACTCCAGCCAGCAAGGTCTGCCTCTGAATAGAGGGGGGCAATTTCAATCCCCGAGTCGGTGCGCTTCACATCTTCAGCCATAGGTACCAATGGTACGGGGGTGCCCCCAGTGCCCCCTAATGGGACACGGTGAGAAACTCGATTCGTCCCCTATTTGGCGGCGACAAGGCTGATTTCCATCAACCATTCGGGTCGGGCCAGAGCGGGAACCGTCACAAGGGTGCTCGCGGCGCGGTGGTCGCCTAGGACCTCATCTCTGACGCCCATCACTGCAGACAAGCGATCGCTCAATTGCTCCCCTGCCACCACATATGTAGTGATACTGGCGATGTTCGCCACGCCCATCTGAGATGACTTCAGAATTTCCAGCAGATTCGCCCACACAACACGGGCCTGCCCCTCAATGGATGGAGGAACCGTGCCATCAGACATCATCGGAACGACACCGGAGGTAAAGAGGAATGAATCGGCATTGTCCACCTTGACGGCGTGAGCGTATTTTGCCGCTGGTGGAGCCATATGTTCTGGTTGGATCTCGCTGATTCCCATGCAACCCATTCTGTCCTAAGGTGAGTCCATGACCATCACGCCAGATGCACCAAAAGTAGAAACTCGCATGATCGACGGCATTCCGTTGACACCAAAAGAAGTCACCACCATCGGCTTCGAAGACTTAGCGCCTAAGGCGACGGTCGAAGAAGAGCGTCTTCATCGCAAGCAGCGCCTTGCTGGCGCACTTCGTATCTTCGGACGCTTTGGTTTCGGCGAAGGCGTTGCCGGACACATCACCGTGCGCGACCCTGAATTTCCTGACCACTTCTGGGTGAACCCACTTGGGCTTTCTTTCCGTCACGTGAGCGTCAGCGATCTCATCTTGGTCAACCACCATGGTGAAGTCGTCATTGGCAAGCACAGCGTGAATCGCGCCGCATACGTTTTGCATGCAGCAGTGCACCATGCCCGTCCTGATGTCATCGCAGCAGCACATGCACACTCCGTCTACGGCAAAGCATTTAGCTCTCTGGGCATTCAGCTTGATCCACTGACACAAGACTCATGTGCGTTCTACGAGAACAATGTTGTGATTGCAGATCACGGTGGCGCCGTTGTGTTCGAAGAGTCCGCTGGTCGTGATTTCGCTGAAGCATTCGGAAACTACCGCGCTGCTATCCACCAGAACCACGGTCACTTCACTGTTGGCGCATCAGTCGATGAAGCAGTGTTCTGGTATGTGTGTTTCGAGCGTTGCGCACAGGCGCAACTTGCGGCCATGGCTGCAGGAACACCAAAGCACATTCCGCATGAGTCCGCTGTTTACACACGCGAGAACGCAGGCAATGCAATCACTGGTTGGATGCACTTCCAGCCTCTCTGGCAAGAGATTTGCCGCACCGATCCCGACTTGTTCGACTAGTCCTCGGCACTTCCAGTGACCTCCCCGCAGGGGTCGCGCACAGAACAACTTGTTGATCACGCGCCGCCTGAACTTTTCTTTGTCTTCTCTGCTGTCGCGCAATATCTAGGCGCCGCCATTGCAGTGCGTCTCTTTGATGACGTCGACCCTGCAACCGTCGCATGGTTGCGCGTTCTCTTCGCCGGCATCATCATCATGGCGTTCCAGTGGCACCACCTCAAGCCGCGATGGACGCGTCGCGAAATTCAAGTGGCCGCCATCTTTGGCGTGATCACCGCATTAATGAACATGTTCTTCTATATGGCCATTGACCGACTGCCGCTTGGCAAAGGGGTGACGATTGAATTCATCGGCCCCATTACTGTCGCAGCCTTACGCACACGATCACTACGTAACACCATCGCACTGCTCCTTGCCGCTACCGGCGTCATTGTTCTTGGTGGTGTTGAAATAGGAAGTGAGCCATTGGGGCTCGTATTCATTCTTCTTGCATCACTGTTTTGGGCTGGCTACATCGTGATTGGATCTCGTGTCGCACTTGCAAACCGTGGCATTGCCGGTCTTGGCATCGGATTACTCATCGGCGGGCTCGCAATCACGCCTTACGCAGCGAAGGATGCAGCAACTGCTTTCAGTACGCCACACATTCTCTTGGCATGTGCACTCGTCGGTCTCCTCGCCAATGCAATTGGATATGGCATTGATCAGACCACGATGCGCAAAATTCCTATTCGTCGATTCTCTGTTATGGCGGCATTGCTTCCCGTTGTTGCAGGAATTGTGGGGTTTATCTTCCTGAACCAAACCCCCACCACAATTGATCTTTTGGGGATGACCCTTGTGCTCATTGGAGTTGCGTCACAAGAGCGCGAACGCATCGAACGCCACCATCAGGACGTGTAAACCACCTAGCGTGTTCCTAATGGGAGCTCATCGTCATCGCCACCGTATTGCCTTTGCGATACTCGCCACTGTTGGCGCTCTTGCGCCTATGACTCAAGCAGCTGTTCACAAAGCTTCGGCCGACAATCTTCCACCTCTCGGAATCATCATTCGCGGACACGGCAATGGTCATGGCCGCGGTCTCAGCCAATACGGCGCCTACGCATGGGCCACTCGGCTTGGTGCAACATGGCAGGGCATTATTGATTTCTATTACGGCGGCGGCGGTCGCACACTCACCACTCTGACTGCCGCAGATGCAGGTGCAACACCTGGCGGAGTCATGAGCGTGCGGCTCGAAGCACAAGATGGCAAACAGGCCGCTGTTGTTTCCGAGAACAAAACTCTCTCGTGGGCCGGACATGCCGGAACGTACGGATCATTAGTCGCACGACCAGTGGCAACCAACACCTACGACGTTTATGCGTCTTCGAACATTGCATGTGGAGCAACGACTGGCACTCCCAGCGGTTTCGCTCTCATTGGTGACAACATCCGCGGCCCCATTGACTTCGTCACAACAAACGGATCCAACCCTGCAGCGGTCGCCCCAACAGATCTAGTTGGCGTCTGCGAACCTGCAACAAGTGCGTACAAGGCTCGTATTCGCTATTACCGCGGAGGCATTCGCGCAACCATAGATGGCAGCAACCATCGAGTCGTCAATCTCGTGACGTTGGAGTCGTACCTACGAGGCGTCGTCCCACGTGAATCCCCCGCCGGATGGGGAGACAGCGCAGGCGGGCTCGGCATGCACGCTCTACGCGCACAAGCAGTCGCTGCACGAAGCTATTCACTCTCTGAATCGCGTTACTCATACGCAAAAACATGCGATAGTCAAAACTGCCAGGTCTACGGCGGCGCAGCTCTTCGCTCCGTTGGAGCCACATCTGCAACAGTTCTCGAAGATGCTCGCACTGACCGTGCCATCGCAGAAACCGCAGGATATGTCGTCAAAGATTCCAACAACACCATCTCTCGTACAGAGTTCACATCTTCAAATGGTGGGCGCACAGCGAGCGGCACTTTCCGCGCACAAATCGATAACGGAGACATCACCTCTGATGCAGCCCTGAATAATTGGTCGCGCTACATCACCGCTGCTCAATTGCAAAAGATGTATCCGACTATCGGCGTCTTCCTGAGCATCAGCACTGCACATGACGGGCTCGGTGGCGACTGGAATGGGTACACAACTTCAGTGACCATTTCCGGAACCGCAGGTTCAGTGACTCGCACGGGGTGGAACTTCCGTGGCGACTTTGACTTATACGCGCCATGGTACGAAGCATTCCCCGTTGCACCAGCAGACCCCGCGGCAGGACCAGTGGGTTCCATCCTCTACATCGGAGACTCCGTCGGCGAGAGTATCGCCCCTGAATTCAACGACATGGTGACTCCCGCCTATCCAGCAATGACCTTCCAAGCCTGTGCTGGGCGCGGAATGGCTGGCGCAGATTGCCTCTTCACAGTTGCCGCACCGCAAATAGACCTTGATGGAGTTGGGATCGCAAATTCTCTCCCCGCGCCCGCAATTGCAATTGTGCAATTGGGTTATAACGATGACCCGGCCACGTTTGACACAGAAGTGCAACAGATGTTGTCGGCATTGTCATCTAAAGCAGTGCAGCGCATCATCTTTGTCAACATGTCAACCCGCGCAACATCACGTAACTATGCGCGTGCTAACCAAGTTTTGGCATCGGTTGCAGCCGCTAACCCCAGTGTTTCTATTTTTGACTGGAACACTGCAAGTTCTGCACAACCACAGTGGCGATGGTTTGACAACACATCGTTGTGCTGCTGGGTGCATCTTTCCACGAGCGGTCAAGCAGAATTCACACTCTTTCTTCGCACACAACTTGACCTACTTCGCTCGCAGGGGCTTCTCCCCACTACCGCTCCCAATGCAACATTGATTCCTGGATTACCCCTTGCCAAGAAAAATCGCGGTGCAATGGTCGTCGCCGTACAGAAGAAACTGAACGCAGTCATGAAACTCAAAGGTGTTAAACGATTAGCTACAGATGGGGACTTCGGTCCCGGAACTGCGAAAGCAGTGAAGACTTTCCAAGCCAGCGTGAGCCTCCCGCAAACCGGCACCGTTGATCGCCCCACATGGGATGCGCTGGGTCTTGGCACTCGTTCTGATCTTGCAATTCTCAAGGTGGGCACACGACATCCAGCAGTGAGCTCGATTCAACGTGCACTCGCAAAGGTGTTACGAAAGAAAATCTCTGCAACAGGAGATTTCTCCTCGTCGCTCGCAAACGACGTGAAGTTGTACCAGAAGCGTGCTGGCTTCAAACAGAGCGGGCGCGTTGGCCCAAGTACCTGGGCCTCATTAATGCTGGCAGCAGCATCTATGAAGTAACGCTTACGCGTCGATACCGCAACGGGCCTTCCACGCTTCAGTACTCACCATCTCTGGGTACTTCGCGCGATATGCCTTCTTCAGCTTCTTGTAGTTGCGCAACAACTGCCATGTCGTGATGAACACTTCATGTTGCACCGTGCGGAATCGCTTGGTGTCTCGTTCGCAGAGATACCCCTCTTCAAAACGAGGATGACGATACAAAATCTTGTCGTGGCGAATCGCTAGACCCACTGCTCGCACATCAATCTGTGCAATACCTGGACGGTTAGCACGCAATGGTTTTGGAATCCAACGTCCACCGCCAAGAAGCGGAGACAATAAGAATCCGCCTAATCGGACAATCTTTGACTTTGGCGGAGTAAAACCAAGGCTCTTCATTTCTTCCGAGAGTGGCCCAGCTTTTTCTTCATTGACTTGACGAATTTCATCATGTTTGGCCGAATGGTCGATCTTCATCCACTCTTCGGGGCCAGCAAGGAAATCTTTCATTCCCCAAATCATGTATTCAGCACTGGCGTAACGATGCGAATACGCATTGCGGAATCCAAAACCTAAATAGCGCCAAGCCAGATGCCAACGCGTGTGATCATCAAACACCAAGGTGTCAATCAAAGCAAAGTTGCGCACCTCGTAATACAAAGATGACGGGTTGTTCTTCAGTGCGAAGTCGGCATGCCATACAGCAATTCCATTGAGCGTCACGGTGTGACGACCCGTGTGCATCAGACCAAATGCAACGTCATCGCCTCGAACGAAAACAGGCAATGGGTTATCCACGCCAATATGCATGGGGAACACGGTGAACCACCATGCGGAATAATCAAGATCGACTTCCAAATGATCGTGCACCACTTCGGAACGATGACGAAGGTCGATATCGCGGCCGTGAGCTCTCAATGGGTACACCGAACGGAATTCATACGCCGAACCGGCTTCAAACTGCATCCACGGCTGTTCTTCGCTGATCATTGCACCATGGATGCACAAGTCTTCAGAATTCGAATAGGACAACAACGAGATCGTGCGCACAATCGACTCTGGCTCAAGCGAGATGTCGTCATCCATGAAGACAACGTGAGTACTCCAACCCTCTTCACGAAACTCAATGAGCCCGCGGGCGAATCCACCAGCACCACCAAGGTTGGGGTTTGGCAAGACGCGTATGGGTGCAGTCGTCGGGATATCAGGTTGCAAGTTGCGCGCGTTATCGACAACAACAACTTTCAAATGATTATGAACTGAAGGAACATTGGCCTCAAGTGCCACCAACTTATCGATCGTGGAAAGAACGTATTCCTGACGATTGAAGGTGGTGATTGCCACTCCAAGATGCACATTGCGTTTGGGTGTGGTCGTTGTTCCCCACTCACCACCTTGAATGACAACATTGTCTTCCATCGCAGTGACCGCAACGTAGAACGATTCAGCTCCGACAAGACGAATATCATCACACGACAGAACCAATGCGTCCTCGCTTGATGCGATGACCGTGTCAACTCCACTTGCATATGCAATGAGTTCCACAAGAGCACGGCCCGTCACATTCATTGTCACGACAAGGTCCGCAATTGACGTCAAGCGACTCCAACGACCCGCGGCAAACACCCCGAAAGCAGTATCAAAAGTGGCACGATCGTCCTTCGGAAGATGCAGGCCAGAGGCATCAATCGTGCCCGCGTGAGAACGGACGTAGAGCGTGGGTTCAGAGAACTCGGGTGCCGGAATTTGAATTCGGGCAAGGGGGTACACGCTCACCCCCCTAGTTTCACAGGGCGTCGACCACCAACGGTGGCATTGGACGATTGTCACGGCGGCAATTCAGGAACATTTCTGCCACTTCAAGCGCTTCATTGATGGTGACATCCATATCGAGGTAGCGATACGTCCCGAGACGGCCCATAAAAGTCACTCCACGTGCAGCTTTTGCAGCCTCCACATATTGCAGCAATTGCTCTTTTTCCTTCACCTGACGGATGGGGTAATACGCGATGTCCCCAGGCTCTGCCAAGCGGCTGTATTCGGTGTAAATCGTTGTGCCTTCATGGGATTCCCACGGCGCAAAATGCTTGTGCTCGGTAATGCGCGTGTAGGGCACTTCAACATCGCAATAGTTCATCACGGGGCAACCTTGGAAGTCGCCGGAGTCTTCGCTCTCAACAAAGTCAAGTGTTCGGTATCCGAGATTGCCAAACTTTCCTTTGAAATACTCATCAATCGGCCCAGACCAAAACACATGCTCTGCATCTGAAAGCTCTTCAGGTGTCACAGTCTTGTTCAGCGTCACTTCAATCAGTGGATGATCAAGCATCGCTTCAACAATGGGCGTATAACCATCTCGCGGAATCGCTTGATAGGGATGGTTGAAGTAACTGTCTTCGTATGAGAAACGCACTGGCAATCGTGCAAGGATTGACGCAGGCAACTCAGTAGGCGAAACTCCCCACTGCTTTTGCGTGTAGCCCTTGAAGAATGCTTCATAGAGTTCGCGACCAACAAACTTGAGCGCCTGATCTTCGAAACTCACAGGAGTTTCAATGCTGCTGTCAGCGTGGGCTGCAATGAACTCTTGAGCTTCAGCCGGCGACATTGTCTTTCCGAAGAACTGGTTGATGGTGTGCAGATTGACCGGCAACGAGTACACGGCACCTTGCGATGTTGCCTTAACGCGATGGTTGTAGGGAACCATGTCGCCAAACTTGTTGATGTAGTTCCAGACATTTTCAAATGCCGTGTGGAAGATATGCGGGCCATAAACGTGCACCATGACGCCATTCTCACGACGTTCGGTATGGGCATTTCCAGCAACGTGTGAACGACCGTCGACTACCCATGAAGCGATTCCGGCTTCAGCGAGTTCGCGCGCAACTACTGCGCCCGAAAACCCGGCTCCGACAATGATGATTGGTGCTGGCACCTAGGAAACGCTAGTGGCTGAGCCAGGGGGCGCAGAGACCATCGAGGTCACGTACTTCAATGCGATCGCGATTTTCATAGGTGACCACATTGTTGGGGTCGGCACGAAGCTTGAACACACGGAAGGACATCTCGGTGGTATCCACGCTGAGGATGCGTCCGATGAGTGGTTCACCAAGGTCAAGAATGACCTTGATTGTTTCCAATGCCTGAATCGAACCGATGATTCCGGGCAAGACACCGAGAACACCAGCTTCTGCACATGACGGTGCAAGCTCTGCAGGAGGTGGCTCAGGCACCATGTCGCGATATGTCGGACCTTGCTTCGGATGAAACACCGACACCATTCCTTCGAAACGGAAGATGCTGCCATGAACAACAGGGATGCCCAATTTCACGCTGGCATCGTTTAACAAGTAACGACTAGGGAAGTTGTCTGCTCCGTCAACAACAACGTCGTAGCCCTCCATGATTTCCATGATGTTGCTTGCATCAAGGCGAGTGTCGTACATCTTCACCTTGACATCAGGGTTCAACTTCTCGATGGTCATACGCGCAGATTCAACTTTGCGTTCGCCAATGCGATCCATGTTGTGCAGAATTTGGCGCTGCAAGTTCGAAGCATCAACATCGTCCATGTCCACGATGCCAATGGTGCCAACGCCTGCAGCAGCTAAGTACAGCGCAGCAGGTGAACCAAGGCCGCCTGCACCAAGCATGAGCACCTTTGCGCCCAACAACTTGGCCTGACCTTCAACACCCACTTCAGGAAGAAGCAAGTGACGCTGATAACGATTGCGCTGATCAGGGGTCAAAGTGACGGGCTGACGCCATTCACGTCCTTCGTCTTTCCACTTGCCAAAACCGCCGGCCATCGACAACACGTTTGTGTAGCCGAGTTCCTTCAGAGTCTTGGCGGCGAATGCACTTCGAACACCACCAGCGCAATACACGACAATCTCTTGGCCGCGATCTGTTGCGCGCCCTTCAATCTGTGCTTCAAGATGTCCACGAGGGATGTGCAACACATTGGGCAGTGCGCCCTGTTCGAATTCATCTGGTTCACGAACGTCGAGGACAAGAACGCCACCAGATTGAATGCGCTGTTGTGCTTCTGCCGTATCAATCTCGATGATTTCGGACTTTGCCTGGGAAAGGAGGTCACGGAACGATGCCATGACAAAACCCTACCGACTAAGTCGGGAATTCAGCGCTGGCGATAATCGCCTGAAGAATTGGGGTTATGGAACCCATCAGAACACGATCTGCGTAGTGATTCATTTGGGTGGGCTCCCCATTGATGATGACAACCTTGGCTCCACCGTTACGGGCGCGCGGCACAACACCGTTGGCGGGCGACACAGAAAGAGAGCTGCCGACTGCAATTAGGACATCACATTTTTCAGCTTCTGAAAATGCGCGGTCAATCACCTCAGGAACTAGTGGTTGCTCGAACAAGATCGCATCGCTTTTCACGATGCCCCCACATAGTTCACAATGTGGGTCTGGATCACCGGCATTGACTCGTTCGATGAACTCGCCCATCGGTCGTCGGTCCTTGCAGTCCCAACAACGTCCAAACCGAATAGTGCCATGCACTTCAACAACGTTTTCTTCCACCACACCAGAGAGCTGATGTAGGCCGTCAACATTCTGCGTGATGACAGCAGAAAGCTTTCCTGCATTTTGAATAGCAACAATCGCGCGATGGCCATCATTCGGTTGTGCGGTTCCATTGAAGTTTTTCGCACGACCCTCCCATGCAACTTTTCGCACTTCTGGTTCGTTCAAGTAGTAACTCAAAGTTGATGTCTTTTCTGCCAACGGATTGACAGTCCACAGTCCGTTCGGACCCCGAAAGTCAGGGATGCCCGAGTCGGTAGAAATACCTGCACCTGTGAACACAACGACACGTTGAGCAGCACGCAACCACTCGCCTATCTCAGACACCAATTCCTGTGGAACTTCTTCGTTATACATCGCCACCATTCTTGCGCAGCAGTACACATCTCCGGCACACCACAACAGGAGGACTTCATGCACCCCAGTCACACACCCGAAGATGCGATTATTCACATCGTTCCATGGAAAGACCCACTCATCGAACACAACGGATACTCCATCGATGACCCCTACATCGAAATGTTCTGGCTCCCAGTACTTGGGCCAACGGCAACGTGGCTTGTTCGCCGATTGGCCGGCGGGTTACAGCGGGAGCCTGAGGGCTACGCCGTCGACATGGTGGATCTTGCCCGCGGCATTGGGGTGAACTACACACCAGGTCGACACAATCCATTTGCTCGCGCCCTTAGCCGTTGCACCATGTTCGGGGCCGCTCAACAGATTGCTATCCAGCCACACAGAACCCTGGCGGTTCGCACGGTTCTCCCGCAATTACCTCTGCGCCACATCGCCCGTTTGCCCCACCCCCTACGAATCGCACACCATGACTGGGTACACATGGAACCATCGAGCGAAACAAGTGAGCTCTCCAACGCATAGTCTCAGGGCATGCGTTCTTACGCCCGCCGAATCTCTTTAGCGATAGTTTCGCTGTGTATCGCTACTGCGTCTTTTGTGGCACAGCCAGCCCATGCCACACGAATCAATGTGTTAATCGTTGGCGACTCCGTTGCTTCAGTACTTCGGTGGGCTCCAGCAAGTATGAAGCCCCTGTGGGCGGGCACGTACAACGTCACGCTGGAGACATGGGGTTGTCAAAAACTTCTTGGACCGGGCTGTATTGAATCGGCAAAACTCAGCGCATACGACCAAATTGTGAAGCACCGCGACGATGGCATCGACATCGTCATCGTCGCCACTGGCTACAACGACACAGGCGCAGAATTTGTTCGCAATGCAATGCACAAAATTAATGCTGAGGTCAAATCACAAGGCGCGTCACTCATCTGGCTCACGTACCGTGAAAATGGAAATGTTCGCTTCAAGAACCGTGCATTCAACGATGTGGTGAAAACCGAATCAAAGAAACTGCATATCACCCTTCTTGATTGGGAATTCATTGCTCGCAAGAACAAGCACTGGTTCACTGGCGATCGTGTGCATATGAATAAGTTCGGTGGCCTGCAATTAGCACGCAACATCAAGACGGCCCTCGACCTCAAAATGGGCTTCATCCAGGCGTCAACAACCACGACCACGACTGTTATCGCCACCACCATTCCGAGTTAGGTTGTGCGCGTGGAACTACGCGTATTTACAGAACCCCAACAAGGCGCCAGCTATGGCCAACTTCTTGCCGCAGCGCAATGTGCAGAACGTGCCGGATTCAATGCCTACTTTCGAAGCGACCATTACCAAGTCATGGGCACCCACTTCAATGGTCTGCCCGGCCCCAGCGATGCCTGGATAACTCTGGCCGGCATCGCACGCGAGACCAGCACCATTCGCCTTGGCACCTTGGTCAACTCGGCGACCTTCCGAAACCCCGGAGTACTCGCAATCAGTGTTGCCAACGTTGATGACATGTCAAACGGCCGCGTTGAACTTGGTCTCGGAGCCGGATGGTACGGCGTTGAGCACACCTCATACGGCATTCCATTTCCTGCACTCGGTGAGCGTTTCGACATCCTGAGCGAGCAACTTGAAGTCATTACTGGTTTGTGGAACACCCCACTTGGAGATTCCTACTCATTTGCCGGCAAGCACTACTCCATCACCGACTCGCCCGCACTTCCAAAGCCCATTCAATCGCCTCCACCGATCATCGTGGGTGGTGGTGGCCCCAAGCGCACCCCGATGCTGGCAGCGCGTTTCGCAGCAGAGTTCAACATGCCATTCCAAAGCCAGGAACGATTCACCGAGCAACGCGATCGGGTCCGTGCAGCATGCACAACCATCGGACGCGACCCTGAAAGCCTCGTGTACTCCACAGCGCAAGTTGTTGCTATCGGACGCAACGATGCTGAAGTGGCCCAACGTGCCGCAGCGATTGGACGCGATGTTGATGAGCTAAAACAAAACGGTTTATGCGGAACACCGGACGAGGTGTTGCAGAAGATTGCCGACTGGGGCTCGACTGGCGTCAGTCGTTTGTATCTACAGTTCTTGGATCTAACTGATCTTGATCATCTTGAGTTAGTGGGTGCAGAAGTTATTCCGCACCTTTGATTACAAAACGTTGGTGAGAAGCAGCACACCGCAAATTGCGGCAATGACAATGCGATACCAACCGAAGATGGCTAGTGACTTGGTGTTGAGATAGCTCACCATCCAACGAACAGCAATAATCGCCGTTGCGAAGGCAACAACGAGGCCAATCAACGGTGTAGCGATTCCAAATTTGTCGACAAGTTCGCCGCCATGTTTGAGCAAGTCCAACGCCGTTGCAGCGCTAAGAGTGACCAGACCAAGCAAAAAGCTGAACTCAATTGCTGCCGACAAGCTGAGCCCCACCGCTAGACCTGCAACGAGTGTTGCCAAACTGCGACTCACGCCTGGCCACAAAGCAACACCTTGCGCGAGACCAATGAGAAACGCAGACTTCGTTGTGAGCTGATGCATTTTTAGCGAGCCACTCTTTGGCACCCAACGAAGCAAGAGAACCCCTCCGACGGCCCACGCAATCGTGACGGGAACAGGGCCAAAAAGTGCGCTCTTCATTGCGTCACCAGCAACGACCCCAAGAATTGCGGCAGGAAGGAATGCAGTAATCAATGCGAGAAGTGTGGACCTACCCTCGAGGTCAGCGCCCGTTATGCCCCGCAACATTGAAAAGATTCGATTGCGATACAAGACGAGGACGGCAAGAATTGCACCGAATTGAATGGCGACAGAATATGTGTCAGCTGCTGTTTGGGATGACCCAGTTCCAAAATTGATGAGATCACCAACAACGAGCAGATGTCCAGTTGAAGAGATGGGAAGAAATTCTGTAATTCCCTCAACGATGCCGAGAAGAATCGCATGGGGAATAGAGAGCAATCCTGCGAACATAAGTCCTCAGCCTTTCACAATTAGATGGGAAAGTATGTTCATGCACTGACAGTTAATAGTTGGCTGTTTACCGTGCCTGCATGAGCGATGCACATATCCAAGAATTCCTTCACGAGCCACACCATCACAATGGGAGGCCTTCGTCATCACCTGTAACAAAGGTGAATGCATCACGAATCATTCTGTGGACCTTCGCAATCGCATTGATCTCTTTTGCGGTGACCTTATGGGTTTCACATGTGAATCGAGATTCCCTCCCAAAAGGATTAATGGTCTTCGCCGTTGGTGTGACCATTGTTCCTTTCGTCGCTTCCCCCATTGAGTGGTTCGTTCATCGCTTTGTGTATCACCAGCCAGTTATTGACCCGCTTGCTCGGATTTATTCCGTTCATACGGCGCATCACTATGCGTACTTCCCCACTTGGCGTTACATCACCGGAGGTTCAGCACGTCGGCTTGTAATTAGCTCAGATACTCGCGGCACTGCCGATAACTTCGCAACGAATGCTTCTATCCGTCTCGCGCACTTTGCGTGGTACATGTTATTCGGGGTTGTCTTCATCATGATGCCAGGTTGGTTCATCACACGTGATGGCGTTTTTCTTGCCGGAATCATCACTGGCTCGGTTATCTTGTCGAACTTATTCATTGTGGTACACGACACGATCCATCGACCAGGAAGTCATCGAGGAGTTGAGGTGCAACCTTGGTTTGGCTTTATTGACCAACACCACTACATCCACCATGTGGCATTGGGCAGCAACTTGAACTTCCTCTTGCCGATGGCTGATCTTCTGTTTGGAACATTGCGGCTCCATCTCACAGACGAAGAAGTGCGCACCCACGGCTCATTAAAACGGGCGAAGATGGTACGCATCGGAGAAGGCGATCACGCATAGGCGTGATGGCGATTGGCACTCCCAACGGGATTCGAACCCGTGCCGCCACCTTGAGAGGGTGGTGTCCTAGGCCACTAGACGATGGGAGCCTGTAGCGAAATCAAATCTACCTGCGGTCTGTGCAGAGTCACTCGGGGAAAGAAAAAGACCCCCGCATTGCGGAGGCCTTTCAATGCTAAAACGCTTGATTTTGTTGGGGAACAAGGACTCGAACCCTGAATAACAGTACCAGAAACTGCTGTGTTGCCAATTACACCATTCCCCAGTGCGACCCCCATGATAGCGAGCCGACTTAGAGGTCACCACCGGTGAATTGCTCAGCCAGTGATCGAGAGAAGACGGTCGAAACCAATGATTCGGCCCACTGCTACCCCAAAGGTTTCCTTCGCATACTTCACCCATGCACGCTTGAAGCCTTGTAGCGGACTCGTGGATGTCGCTGAGGGTTCTGCATGAACTCCAAATTCGCGCAGTGTCAAAACACTGCGCTGCATGTGCCATCGATCAGTCGACACCAACACCATCCAGATGTCACGTGAACTCAGAACGCGCGCCACGTTGTACAACGATTCCCATGTCGTACGTCCCGTATCTTCCCGAATAATCAACGACTCTGGAACGCCGCGATCAGTGAGCCATCGTTGCGATGCTGCTGCCTCGGTGAATCTGTCGCCTGGACGTTTGCCGCCAGTTACTGCGATAAACATCACGCGCTTTGAATTGAACAAATCAAGAGCGTGTTGTAACCGTGATTCAAGAAGTGGCGACGGTATCCCGTCATACTGTGCTGCACCCAGAACAACAACTGCATCTGCAACATGTCCCTTATCGGTATGGCCCACCGTGAACACAGTGATGAACGTCAGCCCCACATACAGCACCATCGCAATGGCTACTGCACACGTAACGCGGAATACCGACTTCACATATGACATGAATCAGCCAATACGTGTGATCGCCGCATGCAAACGACGAAGGGTTTCATCGCGACCAAGCACTTCAATGCTTTCAAACAATGGTGGCCCCACGGTACGACCTGTGATCGCTACACGAATCGGAGCTTGGGTCTTGCCGAGCTTGAGCTCGTTGGCTTCGGTCCAGGATTCCAATGAATTTTTCAGCGTGTCGTGATTCCACTCGCCAGCAGAGATGGCATCTGCGTAATCGCGCAACACATTGACCGCGAATTCAGAACCCATTGTCTTTGTCCACGCATCTTCATCAATGACAGGGTCTTCGAGGAAGATGAAGTCAACCATCGCCGGTACTTCGGAGAGGGTGACAACTCGCGTCTGCACCAGCGGAGCGAGCTTGGCAAAAATATCAGCGCTGAATCGTTCTGCAGGCCAAGGCGCATCTGCCAAATGCGGTGCACAACCTGCAATGAACTCATCAGGGCTCATCGCACGCACATAGTCGCCATTGAAACTGTTTAACTTTTTGATATCGAAGAATGCGGGCGAATGGTTCACATCTTCCAAACGGAATTCATCCACAATTTTCTGCCACGGAACAATCTCTGTGTCCCCTGCTGGTGCCCAGCCAAGCGTCATCAAGTAGTTGATCATCGCATCAGGCAAGATGCCTTCTTCGCGATACTGCTCAAGTGCCACTTTGTCGCGACGCTTGGACAACTTCTTGCGCTGTTCATTCACCAAGACCGGCACATGCGCCCATGCAGGAGGCGTATGACCGAGAGCGTCCCAAATCATCTGTTGCTTCGGCGTATTTGGTAAATGCTCCTCTGCGCGAACAACATTCGAGACCTTCATCTCTATGTCGTCAACAACATTCGCGAGCAAGAACATAGGGCTTCCATTGCTACGCAACAAAACAAAATCTTCGATCGTTTCGTTCGCGAAATCCACTGCACCACGCACAAGGTCCTGCACCACAGTGTGACCTTCAGGAACACGGAAGCGCAGCACTTGCCCTGGTCCACCAGCGAGACCACGATCGCGTGAATAGCCGTCGTAGCCCTGCTTGCCGGTTTCTTTTGAACGAGCTTGGATCTGTTCGGCGGTCAAATCGCACCAATAGGCATTTCCCTGTTCAAACAACTTGTGGGCGGCTGCAACATGAAGCGCTGCGTTCTGGCTCTGAAAGTACGGCCCTTCAAACTGTGGATGCGTGGAATCGATGCCCAACCATGACAATGCGTCGATGATTCCTTGTGTCCATTCAGGACTATTGCGTGATTCGTCGGTGTCTTCGATGCGCAGAACAAATGTGCCGCCCGTTCGCAGTGCAAGTGCCCAGTTGTAGAGAGCGGTACGCGCACCACCCACATGGAAGAAACCCGTAGGTGATGGTGCGAAACGGTAGCGAGGGGCGTCAGACATGCCCCCTCAGGCTACTTGTGCCCTCGCTGGTCAAGCGCGACGGATAGCGTGACTGTCATGGACGGATTCACGCAAACAGACCAAGTCAACGTATTGGGTGAACCATTGCAAACGTGTTGCACCTCACCAATGACGGGCTACTACCGCACAGGTTGCTGTGAAGTTGGTGGCGACGACACTGGGGTACACGCTGTGTGCGCAATCATGACCGCAGAATTCCTTGAGTTCTCAAAGAACGCAGGAAATGACCTGTCGACCCCGATGCCACAGTACGGATTTGCGGGGCTCAAGGCTGGTGATCAGTGGTGCTTGTGTGCACCGCGGTGGCAAGAAGCCTATGAAGCTGGCAAGGCGCCACAAGTAAAACTTCACAGC